>NZ_JBFBAT010000006.1:0-557231 GCF_040682375.1 Streptomyces sp. NPDC051214 | reverse complement strand
TGACTTTTGGCACGCTGTTGAGTTCTCAAGGAACGGACGCTTCCTTTGTACTCACCCTCTCGGGCTTTCCTCCGGGCGCTTCCCTTCGGTGTTTCATTTTGTCTTGCTGTGTTTCGCTGTCTTGCGTTTCCGACTGTATCAGACTCTTTCGTGTCCGATTTCCTCGGTGCCTTTCCGGTTCCCGCTCCGGCCTTTCGGCTTTCGCGTTTCCCTTTCCGGCGAGCCAAACACTATCAGGACTTTCTCGGCTCCCCGACCACTCATCTGCGAGCACGCAGAAGCTGACCCAGGGATTAGGATCTGACTTGATAGATGCCGCCGAGTCCGGACGCTTGACCGCGTCGCTCGCCTCAGGCAGGAGTCCGACTGTACATCGGCGGTTGGGGCAGGCGCAAATCGTTTGTGCAGTGCCTCTACTCAGTCATCCGGGACCTCTGGCGCGGAACCGGGACTTTTTATGACTTACTCTTCTGAACAGTGCGTCGTCCCGGACAGGTAGTGACGGCGGCTACGTATCTCCACCCCCTGGGAGGCTTGCCATGACCAGCGTGACGTCCCCGCTTGCCGGACGCGCCATCGGGCTCTCTGCAGTACCGGACCCCGTCTTCTCCGGCGCGATGGTCGGGCCCGGCACGGCCATCGATCCCGCGCGCGAGCCCTCCGTGGCTGTCGCCCCCGTCGACGGCATCGTCGTCTCGCTCCACCCCCATGCCTTCGTCGTCGTGGACGACCAGGGTCACGGTGTGCTGACGCACCTGGGCATCGACACCGTCCAGCTCAACGGCGAGGGCTTCGAGCTGCTCGTGAACAAGGGTGACACCGTGCAGCGCGGTCAGTCCATCGTGCGCTGGGACCCGGCCGCCGTCGAGGCGGCCGGCAAGTCTCCGATCTGCCCGATCGTCGCGCTCGAGGCCACTGCCGAGTCCCTCTCCGGTCTCATGGAGGATGGCGACGTAAAGGCTGGGGACGTTCTCTTCAGCTGGAAGTGACGTCATCGCCGTTCCCGACGGCGGGCACGACATACACCGCGGCGGCTGGGCCCGTCGCTCTATCGGAGACGGTGAAATGGAGACAACGCTGCGAGGCGTCGGCGTGAGCCACGGTGTGGCGATCGGCGAGGTTCGGCACATGGGGACGGCGGTCCTTGAGCCGCCTGCCAAGCAGATTCCCGCGGAGGAGGCCGAGCGCGAACAGGGGCGCGCTCGGCAGGCTGTGGAAGCTGTCGCCGCCGACCTGAATGCGCGTGGCCATCTGGCGGGTGGCGAGGCACAGCATGTGCTCGAGGCGCAGGCCATGATCGCGCAGGACCCCGAGCTCATGGCGGACGTCGACCGGCGGGTGACCGTCGGCAGCTCGGCGGAGCGCGCCATCTACGACGCGTTCTCGCACTACCGCGAGCTGCTCGCGGGCGCCGGTGAGTACATGGCCGGTCGCGTCGCCGACCTCGATGACGTGCGGAATCGTATCGTCGCCCGCCTGCTGGGCGTTCCGATGCCCGGTGTTCCGGACAGCGACGAGCCCTACATCCTGATCGCGCGCGACCTCGCGCCGGCGGACACGGCGTTGCTCGACCCCACGCTGGTGCTCGGTTTCGTCACCGAGGAGGGCGGGCCCACCAGTCACAGCGCGATTCTGGCGCGTGCGCTCGGTGTGCCGGCGATCGTCGCGCTGCCGGGTGCGGGTGAGCTGGCCGAGGGCACGGTGGTCGCCGTGGACGGCAGCACCGGTGAGATCTTCGTCGAGCCGAGTGCGGAGAAGCGGGCGCAGCTCGAGGCTTCGGCCGCCGAGCGCAAGGCCGCTCTTGCCGCGTCGACCGGTCCCGGTGCGACGTCCGACGGGCACAAGGTTCCGTTGCTCGCCAACGTCGGCGGTCCCGCGGATGTGCCGGCGGCCGTGGAGGCGGGGGCCGAGGGCGTCGGTCTCTTCCGTACCGAGTTCCTGTTCCTCGACGACAGCACCAAGGCGCCGTCGGAGGAGAAGCAGGTCGAGGCGTACCGCAAGGTGCTCGAGGCCTTCCCCGAGGGCCGTGTCGTCGTGCGTGTGCTCGACGCCGGGGCCGACAAGCCGCTCGACTTCCTGACGCCTGCCGACGAGCCGAACCCGGCGCTGGGTGTGCGCGGGCTGCGGTCGCTGCTCGAGCACCCCGACGTGCTGCGTACGCAGCTGACCGCGCTGGCCAAGGCCGTGGAAGGGCTGCCGGTCTACCTCGAGGTCATGGCGCCGATGGTCGCCGACCGCATCGACGCCAAGGCGTTCGCCGACGCGTGCCGTGAGGCGGGGCTGCAGGCCAAGTTCGGTGCCATGGTGGAGATTCCGTCGGCCGCTCTGCGGGCGCGCTCGATTCTCCAGGAGGTCGAGTTCCTCTCCCTGGGCACCAACGACCTCGCGCAGTACGCCTTCGCCGCCGACCGTCAGGTGGGTGCCGTGTCCCGGCTCCAGGACCCGTGGCAGCCCGCGCTGCTCGACCTGGTCGCGCTGTCCGCCGAGGCGGCCAGGGCCGAGGGCAAGAGCTGTGGCGTGTGTGGCGAGGCGGCTTCCGATCCGCTGCTCGCGTGTGTGCTGACCGGTCTGGGTGTCACCTCCCTGTCGATGGGTGCGGCGTCCATTCCTTACGTGCGGGCGACGCTGGGCAAGTACACGCTGGCGCAGTGCGAGCGTGCGGCGGCTGCCGCGCGTGCCGCGGACAGCGCCGAGGAGGCCCGGAAGGCCGTGCAGGCCGTTCTGTCCGGCGAGTAGCCGGGGCCAGGTGTGTGAGGGGCGCTCCATCCGTCATGGGTGGGGCGCCCCTTTGCGTTCAGTGGTGGTGTCCTCCGTCGGGCTCCGTGTTTCCGATGGTCGGTGCGGCGCAGTAGTCGACGCCGGATTCCGGGGCGACGAGGTCACCTGAGACCGCGTCGGTGCAGTAGGCGTCGAAGACTTCGGCCGCGGTGAGGGGCAGCAGGCGTTCGCCGTGCAGGCGCCAGCCCTGGACGCGGTCGCGTCGGCCGTCCGCGATGGTGCGCATCACCAGGCCCGCGGCGCTGTGGGTGGCGATGCCGACCGCGAGGACCGTGGTGAACTCCAGGGCTTCGGACTCGTCGAGGTGCGTGTTGCCGTGGGAGTCCTCTGCCGTGTGCAGGGCGACGAGGAGTGTTTCCGAGGCTGCGGGCACGCTGCAGACGAGGTGACGGGTGCCGGGGCCCGAGCTTTCGAGCAGCTGGACGATGAGGTCCGATGCCCGGTTGAAGGCTTCGCGGCCGATGTCCTCGCCGCAGACCGCGCAAGCACCGAGGCGGGCCAGGAGCGTCGTCGCGTACTCCCAGGTGGCCTTGCGGATCGCTTCGTCGACGAGGTCGGGGAGCAGATCGGCGAGGGGTCGGCCGTCGTACGCCACGGTGGGTCCTGTGGCGGCGAGTTCGGCGGTGAAACGGGTGCGGCTGGCCGGGGCGTCGGGGTCGAGGCCGGCCTCGGCGCAGTACTCCGCGTACTCCTGGGGGTCGAAGAGCGCGATGGCTGTGTGTCCGCCGTCGGACGCGAGTGATCTGAGGAGGCCTTCGGCCTGCCGGAGGTAGGTGGTGTGGTCGTCGAAGGTGAAGGTGCGGTAGCGGCGCATCGCCGCGAAGTCGTCCTCGTCGGCCAACAGGCCGATGGTTCCGGCGACTTCGCGGCGTAGCGCCTGCCGCATCGTGGTGTGCCGGCTGCGCGTCATGATTCCCCCTGGCGTTACGTCGATCAGTGCTCACTCAGAGTAATCGCGGGCACTGACAACGGCGTCGGGGCGGGGAGTTCAGGAGCGCTTGCGGGCCAGGTCCTCGTAGAAGCGGAGCAGGTCGAGGTTGTCCACCGAGCCGGGGTTGACGGCCTTGTCCAGTGCGGTGCCCTGGAGCAGTCGCTTGACCGGGACCTCGATGCGCTTGCCGGTGAGGGTGTGCGGGATGCCGGGGACCTCGATGACCTCGTCGGGGACGTGGCGCGGGGAGAGCTGTGCGCGGATCGCCTGCTTGATGCGGTCGCGCAGGCCGTCGTCGAGGACGGCGCCGGGGGCCAGGTGGACGAAGAGGGGCATCCAGTAGCCGCCGTCGGGCTGTTCGGCGCCGATGACGAGGGATTCGCGGATCTCCGGGAGGCGTTCGACGACTTCGTAGATGTCGGCCGATCCCATGCGTACGCCCTGGCGGTTGAGCGTGGAGTCGGAGCGGCCGTGGATGACGACCGAGCCGTGCGGGGTCACGGTGATCCAGTCGCCGTGGCGCCAGACGCCGGGGTAGGTGTCGAAGTAGCTGTCGTGGTAGCGGCTGCCGTCCGGGTCGTTCCAGAAGTGGATCGGCATGGAGGGCATCGGGTTGGTGACGACGAGTTCGCCGACCTCGTCGATGAGGGGCTTGCCCTGGGGGTCCCAGGCCTGCAGGTCCGTGCCGAGGCCGGGGGCCTGGAGCTCGCCGATGTGGACGGGCAGGGTGGGGACGGCTCCGGCGAAACAGGAGCAGACGTCCGTGCCGCCGCTGACCGAGGCCATCCACAGGCCGCCGGGGGTGTCCTCGAACTCGTCGTGCAGCCAGCGGAATCCGTCGGGCGGGAGCGGGGAGCCGGTGGTGGCCACGCAGGTGACGGTGGAGAGGTCGAAGTCGCGGGCCGGGTGCACGCCCGCCTTGCGGCAGGCCATGACGTACGCCGCCGATGTGCCGAAGAGCGTGGCCTTCGTGCGTTCGGCGATGCGCCATTGGGCGCCGGTGTCGGGATAGCCGGGGCTGCCGTCGTAGAGGACGATCGTGGTGCCGGTGAGGAGGCCGGAGACGAGGAAGTTCCACATCATCCAGCCGGTGGACGTGTACCAGAAGAAGCGGTCGTCGGGGCCCAGGTCGCAGTGCAGGCCGAGCTGTTTGAGGTGTTCGACGAGGATGCCGCCCTGGGACTGGACGATGGCCTTGGGCAGGCCGGTGGTGCCGGAGGAATAGAGCACCCACAAGGGGTGGTCGAACGGGACCGGTTCGAAGACCGGGGCCGTGTCCGAGGCGGTGAGGGCGGCCCACTCCAGGGCGCCTTCGGGGGCCTCGGTGCCGAGCAGCGGGATGTGGACGACGGCGCGCAGGGTGGGCAGTTCGCGGCGCAGTTCGGCGACGGCGTCGCGGCGGTCGTGCTCCTTGCCGCCGTAGCGGTAGCCGTCGACGGTGAACAGGACGACCGGTTCGACCTGCTGGAAGCGGTCGAGGACGCTGCGTGCGCCGAAGTCGGGGGCGCAGGAGGTCCAGACGGCGCCGACGGCAGCGGTGGCCAGGAGGGCGACGACGGCCTGCGGGATGTTCGGGACGTATCCGCTGACGCGGTCTCCGGGGCGTACGCCGAGTGTGCGCAGCTCGGCCGCCAGGGAGCCGACCTGGCGGCGCAGCTCGCCCCAGGTGGTGGCGGTGGGCTCGTGCGTCTCGTCCACATGGAGGAGGGCCGGGTCGCCCGCGCGCGCAGGGTCCTCTGCGGCGCGCAGCGCGTGTTCGGCGTAGTTGAGCGTAGCTCCGGGGAACCACTGCGCGCCCGGCATCGAGCGGTCGCCGAGTACGCGCGCGTAGGGCGTCGAGAAGCGCACGTCGAACCAGTCGGTGACCGCTTCCCAGAACGTGTCCAGTTCGTCCACGGACCAGCGGTGCAGGGCTGCGTAGCCGCCGTCGGCGGGTGCTCCGTGGCGTTCGGCGGCCCATGCCTGGAATCGCGTGATCTGCGCGGCGGCGATCCGTTCCTGGTCGGGCTGCCAGAGCGGTGAGGGGTTCGCTGAGGACATGGGTCGGCTCCCGGGCTCTACGCGTCGTATGCGTGTGGGTGCGCGCGTGCTGGTTGTGCGCGCGACACGGCTGACAGGGACGATGCCACGTGATCGATTTCGGCACCAGGGTGTGCCTCACACAGTCGGCGAGGCGACTATGTGCCGTCACCCCAGGTGAACGGCAGTTGAACGATCCACACGGGCGGCTTCTTCGGTGGCAGGGTGAGCAGCATGAACGGTCGTGACCTGGTGCGTTCGATGAAGGCGGTCAGCTTGATCGGTACGGCGCAGGGGTTGCGTGCGGTGCGGTCCTCTTGGCGCAGGCAGCGGGCGGACGCCGCCGCGCTCGCCCCCCGGGGTGTCGAGCGTGCGCGGGTGCCCGGTCCGGTGACGGGGGTGGAGCCGGGGCCCGGGGGCGGGGTGGTGCGGTTCGCCCGTTCGGAGCTGCGGGTGCGGGTCACCACGGGCGGGGCGGTCTTCTGGGGCTGGGACGGTGCGGAGCCCGACCCCTCGTACGCGCTCGTCAGCGGGAGCCCCGAGGCGGACCCGCGGGCCGTGCTCGAGCCGGACAAGGAGGGCGGCTGGCGGGTGGTGTCGGAGCGGGCGACCGTGATCGTCTCGCGGCTGGGTGCCGTGGAGCTGCGGACGCCCGGTGGTCTGATGCTGCGCCGTGATCTGCCGCCTCGCTGGTGGGAGTCGGCCGGTGGTGCCACGCGCTGGTTGCAGCGCTCGCAGGTGGCGGCGGACGCGCGGTTCTTCGGTCTCGGGGGTCGCGCGCGGGGGCCGCGGCTGCGGAACGGGACGTACCGGCTGTGGAACACCGATCCCGGGGGTTCGTTCGGGCCGGGGGACGACCCCTTGTACATCACCATGCCCGTGCAGTTCGTCGTGGCGGACGCCGGCTGTCATCTGGTGTTCCACGACAACACGTGGGACGGCACCGTGTCGCTGCGCGAGGGCGAGGAGGGTGCGGGGTCGGGGCACGACAGGGCGGGCTCGTGCGAGGTGCGCATGGACGGCGGGCCGCTGCGGTGCTGGGTCATGGTGGGCACCCCCGCGCGCGTGCTGCATGCCTGGGCCTCGCTCACGGGGCCGCCCGCACTGCCTCCCGCGTGGGCGCTCGGCCATCATCACGCGCGGTGGGGCTTCGGCAGCGAGCAGGAGGTGCGGCGCATCGTCGCCGGTTACCGGGATCGGGGGCTGCCGCTGGATGCCGTCCATCTGGACATCGATCACTACGAAGCGCACCAGGTGTTCACCGTCGACAAGGAGACGTATCCCCATGTGCCGCAGCTGGCGGACGACTTGCTCAAGGACGGCGTGCGTCTGGTGTCGATCGTCGATCCGGCGGTGAAGGCCGAGCCGGGCAACGAGGTCTACGACAGCGGCCGCGCGACGGACGCCTTTGTGCGGGATGCCGCGGGGCGGACGGTGCACGGGGTCGTGTGGCCGGGCCAGGCGGTGTATCCCGACTTCACGGACGCGCGGGTGCGGGCGTGGTGGGGCGCTCTCTACAAGGAGCGGCTCGCCCAGGGGTTCGCGGGTTTCTGGCACGACATGAACGAGCCGGTGTCCTTCGCCGCCTTCGGGGAGCCGACGCTGCCCCGCTCGGCCCGGCACGCGCTGGAGGGCCGCGGCGGCGACCACCGTGAGGCGCACAACGTGTACGGCCTCGCCATGGCGCGCGCCGGATACGAGGGGCTGCGTGAACTGCACCCCCAGGAGCGGCCGTTCCTGTTCTCGCGCTCCGGTTGGGCGGGGATGCAGCGCTACGGAGGGACGTGGTCGGGGGATGTGGCCACGGGGTGGCCGGGGCTGCGGGCGTCGTTGTCGCTGGTGCTCGGCCTGGGGCTGTGCGGTGTGCCGTACTCGGGCCCTGATGTGGGCGGCTTCGACGGCAGTCCGTCACCCGAGCTGTATCTGCGGTGGTTCCAGCTCGGTTCGTATCTGCCGTTATTCCGTACGCATGCCGCGCTGCGGGCCGGGCGCAGGGAGCCCTGGGAGTTCGGTCCCGAAGTGCTCGAGCACGCGCGCGTGGCGCTCGGCGAACGCCGGCGGCTGCTGCCGTACTTCATGACGCTCGCGCATCTGGCCCGGCGTACGGGAACGCCGTATGTGCGGCCCCTGTGGTGGGGCAGTCCGGAGGACCGGGGGCTACGTGACTGCGAGGACGCGTTTCTGCTCGGGGACTGTCTGTTGGTGGCGCCGGTGTTCGAGCCGGGGGCCGTCCGCCGCACGGTCCGGCTGCCGCCCGGCCGTTGGTACGACACGGCGACCGGTCAGGCGTACGAGGGGCCGGCCCGGGTGCTCCTTCAGGCTCCGCTGTCCCGTGTTCCGGTGCTCGCGCGGGCGGGTGCGGTGCTGCCGGTGCGGGGCGCCGACGGTGGGCTCGAGCTGGAGGTGTGGGCTCCGGCGCCGGGGCGTACGGGAGGCGGCCTTGTGGTGAGGGACGCGGGTGACGGGTGGGAGGAGCCGGAGATCGAGCGGTTCGCCGCGCGGTGGGTCGAAGGGCGGGTGGTGGTCGAGCGAGACGGCGCGGAGGCGGGCGACGTGGGGCTGCCGGTGACGGTGCGGGGAAGCTCACCGCGTCAGATGTAGCGCCCCTCGAACCAGGCGCGCACCGCCAGGGTGTGCAGGGGGAAGGCGAGTTCGGCCGGGCGGTGCAGCAGGTGCCAGCCTTCGGTCTCCGCCGTGGGCACGGGGTCCGGCAGCTCGGCCGCCGGGCGCTCGGGCAGGAGGCCGAAGAGCAGCAGGTAGCCGTCGGGTGCGCTGAGCGCTTCCGCGAGGCGGACGTCGCGGCTCTGTGCGCCGATGCCGGTCTCTTCCCGGAGTTCGCGGACGACGGCGTCCCGCCAGTCCTCCCGGTCGTCGATGAACCCGCCGGGCAGGGCCACTGCCCCGCGGGCAGGGGCGATGGTGCGGGTCACGACGACGAGGGCGGTGCCTTGGGTGTCGTACACGGGCTGCAGAGCCACCGCTACGGGCAGCGGGTTGCGGTAGGCCACCGTGCCGCAGGCGGCGCAGGTGCGGGGCCAGGCGGAATCATGCTCCCCGTAGGGGGCCCCGCAGCTCGAACAGTGGGAGCCCGGGGCGGGTATGGCGTGGTGCTGGGATGCGGACACGCCGCGGACTGTATCCGATCTCTGTCCGATACTCCGGTGCCGGTCTTCCGCTTCAGGGGCGGATCCTGATAGATGCAGGGTTCATGACAGGAATTGCCCCCGCGCTGCGGAAAATCGCCGTCACCGCCACCGCTCTCGTCGCTGTGGCCGCCGTCTCCGCGCCCGCACACGCCAAGCCCGAACCCAAGGCGCCCGACGAGTTCGTGGCCTTGCGGGACATCGATCCGACGATCATCCAGGAGATGCGCTACCTCACGCCGCACAACTTCGTGGGTGAGCCCATCGACGGCTACAAGAAGCCGATGTGCATCCTCACCGAGCCCGCGGCGAAGGCGCTGCACAAGGCCCAGCGCACGCTGCTGCGCAAGGGCTACTCCCTGAAGGTGTACGACTGTTACCGGCCCCAGCGGGCGGTCGACCAGTTCGTGCGCTGGGCCGAGGATCTCGGCGACGTACGCATGAAGGCGGAGTTCTATCCCCATGTCGACAAGTCGCGGTTGTTCGAGGACGGCTACATCGCGGCGAAGTCCGGGCACAGCAGGGGCTCGACGCTCGATCTGACGGTCGTGAAGCTGCCCGCCCTGCCCACGCGCCCGTACGTCCCCGGAGAGCCCCTCACGCCCTGCTTCGGACCCAAGGGCGAGCGGTTCCCCGACAACTCCCTGGACATGGGGACGGGGTTCGACTGCTTCGACACCCTCTCGCACACCGATGATCCCCGCATCACCGGCAAGCAGCGCGCCAACCGTGATCTGCTGCGGGGCGCGCTGACCAAGGTCGGCTTCGTCAACCTTCCGGAGGAGTGGTGGCACTTCACGTACAAGCCCGAGCTCTTCCCTGACACCTACTTCGACTTCCCCGTGGCACGTCGTTCGCTGCAGGGGAAGTAGCGGGTGCCGCGCTACTGACGGGATCCGGTTGCCCGTGGCACACTTCTGACGTTCCGTCAGATCCAGTGTCGTGGAGGAGCCTTGTCGCGTACGCGTACTCCCGTGGTGAGCGGATGGTTCGCCGGGGAGGGAGACAACTTCCGCCTTCTGGGCACGCGCTGCTCGGCCTGCGCCTGTGTCTTCTTCCCCCGCGAGGACGGCTTCTGCCGTAATCCCGGATGCCCGGGCGGTGACCTCGAAGAGGTGCCGCTCTCCCGGCGCGGGCGCGTCTGGTCGTACACGGACAGCCGCTACCGCCCGCCCGCGCCCTATGTCTCCGACCCGGAACTCCCCTGGCAGCCCTACGCGTTGATCGCTGTAGAGCTGGAAGCGGAGCGGATGGTGGTACTCGGCCAGGCGACTCCCGGGGTCACCGTCGCCGACCTGGAGGTCGGCATGGAGGTGGAGGTCGTCCCCGGCGTCCTGGACGACCACAACGGGGAGGACGGGGAGGACAGGGAGGACGGGGCGGGTGACGCCGGCGAGGGCTCGGCGACGACGTGGTACTGGCGGCCGGTGGGGGTGGGCGCATGACCAGCGAGGTGGCGGTTCTCGGCGCGGGCATGCACCCGTGGGGCAAGTGGGGCAGGAGCTTCGTCGAGTACGGCACGGCGGCGGCCCGCGCCGCGCTCGCCGACGCCGGAGTGGACTGGCGTGACGTGGGGTCCGTCGTGGGGGCGGACACGGTCCGCGGCGGCTACCCCGGGTATGTGGCGGGGGCGACGTTCGCGAAGGCGCTGGGCTGGCAGGGCGCGCGGGTCGCCAGCGTGTACGCGGCGTGCGCGTCCGGGGCCCAGGCGATCAACACGGCGCGTACGCAGATCCTGGCGGGCCTCGCCGACGTCGTCCTCGTGGTCGGGGCGGACGCCGCGCCCAAGGGGCTCTTCCGGCCCGCCGGAGGGGACCGGCACGACGACCCGGACTGGCTGCGGTTCCGCCTCCTCGGCGCCACCAACCCCACGTACTTCGGCCTCTACGCACGCCGGAGGATGGCGCTGCACGGCGACACCCTGGAGGACTTCGCCCAGGTCAAGGTGAAGAACGCGGCGGCGGGGGCACTCAACCCGAACGCGCGCTACCGCAAGACCGTCACCGCCGACGAGGTGGCCGCCTCGGCCGTCGTCGCCGACCCCTTGCGGCTGCTGGACATCTGCGCGACCTCCGACGGAGCGGCCGCGCTCGTGCTCTCCAGCATGGAGTTCGCCCGGCGGCACGGCGCGAGCAGCCCCGTACGCATCCGGGCCGTCTCCACGGTGACGCCGACGTACCCGACCACCGTCCTGGACCTGCCCGACATCGCGACGGACTCCGCGGCCGTGGTGGAGCCGACCGACGGGACCTTCCGCTCCTCCATCGCGCACGCCGCGTACGAAGAGGCGGGCATCGGGCCCGACGAGCTCTCCTTGGCGGAGGTCTACGACCTCTCCACCGCGCTCGAACTGCAGTGGTACGAGGACCTGGGACTCTGCGGCGAGGGTGAGGGGGCCAAGCTCCTGCGGGAGGGTGCGACCGCTCCGGGCGGGCGCATACCGGTCAACCCCAGTGGCGGTCTCGCCTCCTTCGGAGAGGCCGTTCCCGCACAGGCCATCGCCCAAGTATGCGAACTCACATGGCAGTTGAGGGGCACGGCGGGGGCGCGGCAGGTCACGGGGGCGCGTGCGGGGATCACCGCGAACCAAGGGCTGTTCGGGCACGGCTCCGCGGTCGTCGCGGTGCGCTGACCGCTGTCACCGGCCCTCCCGCGCTCACCGCGGGGAGGACCACGGGCGCCTCACAGGGGAAGGGCGTACGCCGGTTAACCGTTGCCGTCCGCGACCTTGACGCTCCATCACCACCGGTGAACACTTCCGGTGTCAGTCGGCATCGCCGCACTTCGGCTCCGCGCCATTCAGGGCCCCTGTACGCGCGAAGGGTCTGCACGAAGGGCCTGTTCAGCGGGTCATCCCCCTCTGGGCGATTCGACTGCGACGGCACGCTCGCCATGGAAGCCGGGCGGGGCGCGGGACACCCCTGCCTTCGGCTGAAGTCACCGGGCAAAGCCAGGCAGTAGTCGTGGAACGCACCCAGCACGGAGTACCGGGGCCACCGCCCCGGGCGAGGGCCTAGGAGCCGCCATGTACTCGAATGGGGACATCTTCGTCGGTGAGATCATCGGCACCGCGATCCTGATTCTTTTCGGCGCCGGCGTATGTGCCGCCGTCACCTTGAGCCATTCGAAGGCAAAAGCCTCCGGATGGGTCGTCATCGCCTTCGGATGGGGCTTCGGCGTGCTCGCGGGCGCGTACACCGCCGGGCCCCTCTCCGGTGGTCACCTCAACCCCGCCGTCACGCTCGGCATCGCGATCGACACCGAGGAGTGGGGCAAGGTCTGGGTCTATCTGCTCGGGCAGATGGTCGGCGCGATGCTCGGCGCCGTCCTCGCGTATCTCGTGTACTACGCGCAGTTCAACGCCAACGTCTCCGGGAGCGTCAAGGACAAGGTGACGAGCGCGCACGAGCCGACGCCGACCCTCGGCATCTTCTCGACCATCCCGGAGATCCGGAACACGGTCGCCAACCTCGTCACGGAGATCATCGCGACCATCGCCCTGGTGCTGCCCATCCTCGCCTTCGGACTCACCAAGGGGCTCGGCGAATCCGGCACGCAGACGCTGATCGTGGCGTTCCTGGTCGTCGGCATCGGCCTCTCGCTCGGCGGGCCCACCGGCTACGCCATCAACCCGGCCCGTGACCTGGGCCCGCGCATCGTGCACGCGTTCCTGCCGATCCCGAACAAGGGCACATCGGACTGGAGTTACGCCTGGGTCCCCGTGGCCGGGCCGCTGATCGGCGGAGCGCTCGCAGGTCTCATCTACAACGTAGCCTTCTGACGCTAGGGGTAGCCATGCCGGACAACTCCGAGAAGTTCGTCGCCGCCATCGACCAGGGCACCACCTCCAGCCGCTGCATCATCTTCAACCACGCGGGCGAGATCGTCGCCGTCGATCAGCGGGAACACCGCCAGATCTTCCCCAAGCCGGGGTGGGTCGAGCACGACGCCACCGAGATCTGGTCCAAGGTGCAGGCCGTGGTCGCGGGCGCGATCGCCAAGGCCGGGCTGCGCACCGACCAGATCAGCGCCCTCGGCATCACCAACCAGCGCGAGACGACGGTCCTGTGGGACCGCGCGACCGGCAAGCCCGTGCACAACGCGATCGTCTGGCAGGACACCCGGACCTCGGCTCTCTGCAACGAGCTGGGCGGCGCGGACGGCCAGGACCGGTTCCGGGAGCAGACCGGGCTGCCGCTTGCGAGCTACTTCTCCGGACCGAAGGCGGCCTGGCTGCTGGACAACGTCCCGGGGCTTCGGGCCCGCGCCGAGCGCGGCGAGATAGCGTTCGGCACCATCGATTCCTGGCTGATCTGGAATCTGACCGGCGGCACGGACGGCGGCGTGCACGTCACGGACGTCACCAACGCCGGGCGCACCATGCTGATGAACCTGGCCACCCTGGAGTGGGACCAGTCGATCCTGGCCGCCATGAACGTCCCCGAGGCGGTCCTCCCGGAGATCAGGTCGTCGGCGGAGGTCTACGGCACGGCGGTCGGGCAGCTCTCCGGTGTGCCGGTCGCCTCCGCGCTCGGCGACCAGCAGGCGGCCATCTTCGGGCAGGCGTGCTACGACACGGGCACGGCGAAGAACACGTACGGAACCGGGAGCTTCCTGCTGCTCAACACCGGTAACCGGCCCGTCCCCTCGAAGAACGGGCTGCTCACCACGATGGGCTACAAGATCGGCTCCGAGGCGCCCGTCTACTGCCTCGAAGGGGCGATCGCGATCACCGGCGCCCTGGTGCAGTGGTTCCGCGACCAGCTCGGCATCATCCGCAGCGCGGACGAGATCGAGACGCTCGCCGCGAGCGTGGAGGACAACGGCGGCGCGTACATCGTGCCCGCGTTCTCCGGCCTCTTCGCGCCCTACTGGCGCTCGGACGCGCGCGGTGTGGTCACCGGCCTCACCCGTTACGTGACCAAGGCGCATCTGGCGCGCGCCGTCCTGGAGGCGACCAGCTGGCAGACCCGTGAGGTCGTCGACGCGATGTACCAGGACTCCGGGGTGCAGCTGCGGACCCTGAAGGTGGACGGCGGCATGACCAAGAACAATCTGCTGATGCAGCATCAGGCGGACGTGCTCGGGGTGCCGGTGATCCGGCCGAAGGTCTCCGAGACGACGTGTCTGGGCGCCGCGTACGCCGCGGGGCTCGCGACCGGTGTGTGGAACGACCTCGACGAGCTGAAGGCGCACTGGCAGCAGGACGTCGAATGGACGCCGGTGATGGACACGGAGGCCCGCGAGCGGGAGTACCACAACTGGCACAAGGCGGTGGAGCGGAGCTTCGGCTGGCACGAGGACGGCGCGAGCTGAGCCGAGGATGACCGCGGCCCGTACCCCGTTCGGTGGGGGTACGGGCCGCGGCGGTGCACGCTCTCATCCGCTCAGGTGGTCGCGGGCTCCCTGGCCGCGGCGGCGACCGCCATCGCGTGCTGGACCACTCCGATGAGGACTTCCTTGACGGACTGCCGCTCGCGCGCGTCGCACATCAGCACCGGAACACCCGGATCGAGGTCGAGCGCCTGCCGCACGGCCTCGGCGGGGTAACGCGACGCGCCCTCGAAGCAGTTGACGCCCACCACGAACGGTATGGAGCGGCGCTCGAAGTAGTCGACGGCCGCGAAGCAGTCCTCCAGGCGGCGCGTGTCGGCGAGGACCACGGCACCCAGCGCCCCGGTGGCCAGCTCGTCCCAGAGGAACCAGAAGCGGTCCTGGCCCGGGGTGCCGAAGACGTAGAGGACCAGGTCCTCGCGGAGCGTGATGCGCCCGAAGTCCATGGCGACGGTGGTGGTGTGCTTGTCCGAGACGCCGCTGGTGTCGTCGACCGGGCGGCCCGCCTCGCTGAGCAGCTCCTCGGTGCGCAGCGGTTTGATCTCGCTGACGGCGCCGACGAGGGTCGTCTTGCCGACGCCGAAACCGCCCGCCACCAGGATCTTCAGCGTCACCGGCTCGACGGGGGCCTTGCCGCGCTCAGCACGCTTGAAGATCATCGCTCGCTTCTCCTGGATCAGTATCAGTTGCTTCGGGGGGTGCGCTTTTCGCACCGCTGTCGCGCGGGGGCGGACCGTATCCGCCGCCGCCTGGGGTTTCGATCACGAGTACGTCGCCGGGGCCGGCGTCCGCGAAGTCGCTGCCGTCCAGTTCCTGGACGCCGCCGTCGGCACGCTCCACGCGGCCCGCGCCGAGGGCTCCGGGGTCTCCGCCCGCCATGCCGTACGGCGCCACCTTGCGGTGCTGGGAGAGCGTGGAGATAGTCATGGGCTCGCGGAAGCGGATGCGGCGCACGGCCCCGTCCCCGCCGCGCCACGTCCCGGTGCCGCCGCTCCCCCGGCGTACGGCGAACTCCTCCAGGAGCACGGGCAGGCGCCACTCGAGGACCTCGGGGTCGGTGAGCCGGGAGTTGGTCATGTGGGTCTGGACGACGGACGCCCCGTCGAAGCCGTCGCCCGCACCGGAACCCGAGGCGACGGTCTCGTAGTACTGGTGGCGGTCGTTGCCGAAGGTGACGTTGTTCATCGTCCCGGAGCCCTCGGCCTGGACGCCCAGGGCTCCGTAAAGGGCGCCGGTGATCGCCTGTGACGTCTCGACGTTCCCGGCGACCACGGCCGCCGGCGGCTCGGGGGCCAGCAGCGAGCCCGGCGGCACGACGATGCGCAGGGGGCGCAGACAGCCGTCGTTGAGCGGGATGTCCTCGGCCACCAGGGTGCGGAAGACGTACAGGACCGCGGCGTTGACCACCGCGAAGGGCGCGTTGAAGTTCGTCGCGAGCTGATCCGACGTACCGGTGAAGTCGATGGTCGCCGAGCGGGCTTCGCGGTCCACGGAGACACGGACCCGGATGACGGCCCCCGAGTCCGTCGGATAGGCGAACTCGCCCTCTTCTAGTGCGTCGATGACGCGGCGCACCGCTTCTTCGGCGTTGTCCTGCACGTGCCGCATGTACGCCTGGACGACGTCGAGCCCGAAGTTCTCGATCATGCGGCCGACCTCGTCGACGCCCTTCTGGTTGGCGGCGATCTGGGCGCGCAGGTCGGCGAGGTTGGTGGCCGGGTTGCGGGAGGGGTAGGGGGCGTCGGTGAGCAGGCTCAGGGTCTCGGCCTCGCGGAGACGGCCGCCCTCCACGAGGAGCCAGTTGTCGAAGAGGACACCCTCCTCCTCGATGGTGCGGCTGTTGGCCGGCATGGAACCGGGGGCGATGCCGCCGATCTCCGCGTGGTGCCCGCGCGACGCCACGTAGAAGAGGACCCGCTCCCCCGGCGTGTCGAAGACGGGCGTGATGACGGTGACGTCCGGGAGGTGGGTTCCGCCGTGATAGGGGTCGTTGACCGCGTAGGTGTCCCCGGGGCGCATGCCACTGCCTCGGCGCCGGATCACCTCCTTCACGCTGGTGCCCATCGAGCCCAGGTGCACCGGGATGTGAGGGGCGTTGGCGACCAGGTTGCCGGCCGGGTCGAAGAGCGCGCAGGAGAAGTCGAGCCGCTCCTTGATGTTGACCGACTGTGCCGTGGACTCCAGCCGGGCGCCCATCTGTTCGGCGATCGACATGAAGAGGTTGTTGAACACTTCGAGGAGTACGGGGTCGGCCTCGGTGCTCGCGGCGGAACTCTCGGGCACCGCCACACGTTCCATGACCAGGTGTCCCTCGCGTGACACGGCCGCCTGCCAGCCGTCGTCCACGACCGTCGTGGAGCCGGCCTCGGTGATGATCGCGGGTCCGTCGACGGTCTCGCCGTACGGCAGTTCCTCGCGGCGGTGCAAGGGCACGTCGCGCCAGGCGCCGCCCGTGTGCAGGCTGACGGTGCTGATGGTCCGCGCAGCGCCTCGGCCCGTGTCACCGGCGAGCACGGAGAGGTCGGGCTGCTCGGTCAGGCCGGTGGCCTCCACGGAGAGCGCCTCGACGACGACTGGGTGGTCCAGGGTGAAGGAGTAGGTGGTGCGGTGGCGTTCCTCGAAGACACGGATCATGCCGTCCGGCTCGGTGAGCTCCACGGTGAGGGTGGTGTCGGTGCCGTCGTAGCGCAGTTGGGCGCGGCGGGTGACCTGGATGCGGTCCTCGGGCACGTCCTCGGCGAGGAGTTCGGCGCGGGCCGCTTCCTCCAGGTCGTCGGCGGTCTTCAGGACGCGCGGCATCGCCGACGGTTCGAGGCGGGCCTCGACGGACTGCTCGCGCATCGCGGTGGTGTCGGCGAGTCCGATGCCCAGCGCGGAGAGCACGCCCGCCATGGGGGGTACGAGGACGGTGCGGATGCCCAGCGAGTCGGCGACCATGCAGGCGTGCTGGCCGCCCGCGCCACCGAACGTCGTCAGGGCGTAGCGGGTGACGTCGTGGCCCTTCTGGACCGAGATGCGCTTGACGGCGGCCGCGATGTTGGCGACGGCGATCCGCAGATATCCCTCGGCGACCTGCTCCGGGGTGCGGTCGTCGCCGGTGTGTTCCCTGATCTCGCGGGCCAGCGCGGTGAAGCGGTCGCGCACGAGTGCCTCGTCGAGCGGCTGGTCGCCGTCCGGCCCGAACACCCGCGGGAAGTGCGCGGGCTGGACCCGTCCGAGGGCGACGTTGGCGTCGGTGACGGTGAGCGGACCGCCGTTCCGGTAGCTGGCCGGGCCCGGTGCCGCGCCCGCCGAGTCGGGGCCCACGCGGTAGCGGCTGCCGTCGAAGTGCAGGGCGGAGCCACCGCCCGCCGCGACGGTGTGGATGTCCAGCATCGGCGCCCGCAGGCGTACGCCCGCGATCTGTGTGGTGAAGACCCGCTCGTACTCGCCCGCGTAGTGCGACACGTCCGTGGACGTGCCGCCCATGTCGAAGCCGATGACGCGGTCGAAGCCCGCGCGCTGCGACATCCGGGCCATGCCGACGATGCCGCCGGCCGGACCGGACAGGATCGCGTCCTTGCCGCGGAACTGGCCCGCTTCGGTGAGGCCGCCGTTCGACTGCATGAACATCAGCCGTACGCCGTCGAGTTCGTCGGCCACGTGCTGGACGTAGCGGTTCAGGACGGGCGACAGGTAGGCGTCGACGACGGCCGTGTCGCCGCGCGGGACCAGCTTCATCAGCGGGCTGACCTCGCTGGAGAGTGAGACCTGCTCGAAGCCCGTGCGGACGGCCAGTTCGGCGATGGCCCGCTCGTGGGCGGGGTACAGATGGCTGTGCATGCAGACCACCGCGACGGCCCGGATGCCGTCCTCGTGGGCCCGGCGCAGCGGCCCGGCGAGCTGTTCCAGGTCGGGCGCCCGCAGGACCTCGCCCTCGGCGGTGACCCGCTCGTCGGCCTCGATGACCCGGTCGTACGGCAGCTCCGGGAGGACGATCTCGCGGGCGAAGATGTGGGGGCGGTTCTGGTAGGCGATGCGCAGGGCGTCGCCGAAGCCGCGGGTGATCACCAGGGCGGTGGGCTCACCCTTGCGCTCCAGGAGGGCGTTGGTGGCGACGGTGGTGCCCATCCGGACGGCGTCGATGCGAGATCCCGCAGTGTCGTCCGAGGCGTCGGAAGCGGAATCCAGTAATTCACGGATGCCGGCGACGGCCGCGTCGCCATAGCGGGACGGGTTGTCCGACAGGAGCTTGTGCGTGAGCAGCCGTCCGTCGGGGCGCCGCGCGACGATGTCCGTGAAGGTGCCGCCCCTGTCGACCCAGAACTGCCAGCCAGTCACGTCCCACTCCCGCTTCCGCGCTGTTCAGAGCGCCCGGAGGCCGTTGATCACGTCGCGCAGAATACTCTCGTCCGGCAGTTCCGCCGGGGGTACGGGACGTGTCACGTGCACCAGTTCGTCATCGACGAGATCGCCGATGAGGACGCGGATCACGCCGATGGGAAGGTCCAGTTCGGCCGCCAGTTCGGCGACCGACTGGGGGCTGTCACGGCAGAGCCCGACGATGTCCACGTGCTCCGGGGACAGCCTCCTGTCCGCCTCCGGGTCACCGGCACGGGCCTCCGCGATGACGACCGCGATCAGATCGAGGCGATGCTGGGCCGGACTCGTGGTCCGGCCGCGCGTCATGGCGTACGGCCGCACCACGGGCCCGGCGTCGTCGTCGAACCAGCGAGGCGTCCCCTGTGTCCCTGTGCCGTCTTCGCTCATACCCTCCCGCTACCCTCCCGTGGGCAGGTCGGTGCGCGGCGCCGTACCCAGATGCACACCCACCCTCTTGACCAGCAGCGTCATCTCGTACGCCACCAGACCTACGTCGGAGTCCGCGTCCGCGAGGACGGCGAGGCAGCTGCCGTCGCCCGCGGCCGTGACGAAGAGGAACGCGTCGTCGAGTTCGACCACGGTCTGGCGTACCCGGCCCGCCTCGAAGTGGCGTCCGACGCCCTTGGCGAGGCTGTGGAAGCCGGAGGCGACAGCGGCGAGGTGCTCGCTGTCCTCCCGGGTCAGATCCTGCGATACGCCGGTGGGCAGGCCGTCGCCGGAGAGCACGAGCGCCTTGCGGATGCTGGCGACCCGCTGCACCAGGTCGTCGAGGAGCCAGTTCAGCTCCCTCGCCGCCCCGGGATTGGCGATGCGTGCGTCGGCCTTCGGTGCGGTCATCGACCGTCCCCCTCAGATGTCGTTCCTGGTGCTGTGCCGTCCAAGGCGTCTTCGCCCGCGGCGTTCTCTTCACGACCACGCTGCCAGCCGCGCTGGAGCGAGGCCATCCGGCTGCGTACCTCGTCGGCGTCGCGCTCCTCCGGCCTGGTCGTGGCCGGGGCCGGGTCGCGTTCCGTGCGGTGGTCCGGTCCGTCCTTCAATTGTGGGGCGAGATTGGCCTGGCGCACGCGCCGGGGCAGTCCGCCGGGTGCGGTGGCGGGTGTGGGTGCCGATGCCTGACCGGCGCGGGGTTCGGCCTCCGTGCGCGGGGCTTCCGTACGCGGGGACTCCGTGCGGCGGCTGCGCCTCGGGAGATCCGGCGGGGCGTCGGCCGCGGTGACGTCGCGGTGCGGCGGGGACAGGTCAGGCCAGGCGGACTGCGGCTCGGGGCGGCGCGGCAGGTCGATGGGCTCGGCCGCGGGACGGATGCCGCGGTCCCGGTCCACGGCACCGCCCTGGGGGCGTCCCACGGGGGCCTGGGTGCGTTCGGGGCGCTCGGGGCGCTCCGGTGACGCTTCGTCGCCCTCCGGCGCGCCACGGGGCCTGTTGTGCGTCACGGGGCGGCCGTGGGAGGAGACCAGCTTCGGGGTCCTGCGGCGGGGCAGCTGTACGGGGTCTGCGGGGGCCGCGTCCGCGTCGTCGTCGGGGGCTCCGAAGCCGTTGCCCTTGCCGTTGCCGCGGGCGGGCAGGTCGCCGGGGCGGGTGGGCTCGCGTTCGCCCGTCTCGCGCTCGTCGCGGGCCTGTTGGTGCTGCTCGTCGCCCTGGATCCCGGCCGCGCGGCGGCGCGGGCGGAAGAGACCGCCGCGCTCGCTGTCGGCGTCGCCGAGGTCACCCAGGTCGCCGAGCGTGCCCGGGAAGGGGTCGAGGCCCGCCATGCCGACCGGCGCCTCCAGCTCGACGGGACCGTCGAGCACGGACGCGGGCAGCCCCGGCAGCTGTACGGGCACCTGGCCGAGCGCCGCCTGCTTGTCGCCCGCGGCGTCGCGGCCCAGGGCGTCCTTGGGCTGCGGCCGGTCGAGCCGGAAACCGACGCCGTTCGTGTCCGGCACGTCGTCGGTGAGCAGCGTCTCCGGGATGAACACGACGGCGGTGGTGCCGCCGTACGGGGAGGGCTGCAGGGAGACGCGTACGCGCTGGCGCTGGGCGAGGCGGCTGACCACGAAGAGGCCGAGCCGGTCGGTGTCGGAGAGCTCGAACTCCGGTGTCTCCGCGAGGCGGAGGTTGGCGTCCAGGAGCGCGTCGGCCGCCATGCCGAGGCCCCGGTCGTGGATCTCCAGGGTGAAGCCGTTCGCGACGTGCTCGCCGAGGACCTGCACCGCGGTGTGCGGGGGCGAGAACACCGTGGCGTTCTCCAGGAGTTCGGCCATCAGGTGGGTGAGGTCGGCGACCGCGGGCCCGGTGACGGCGATCCGCGGCAGACGGCGCACCTCGATGCGTTCGTAGTCCTCGACCTCGGCGACGGCCGCGCGTACGACGTCCATGAGCTGGACGGGCTTGCGCCACTGCCGGGACGGGGCGGCGCCGGAGAGGATCACGAGGCCCTCGGCGTGCCGGCGCATGCGCGTGGTGAGGTGGTCGAGGCGGAAGAGGTCAGCGAGTTCGTCGGTGTCCTCGGTCCTGCGCTCCATGGTGTCGAGCAGGGTGAGCTGCTTGTGCAGGAGCACCTGGCTGCGGCGGGCGAGGTTGACGAACACCTCGGACACGCCGCGGCGCAGGTCGGCCTGTTTGACGGTGGCCTCGACCGCCGCGCGCTGCAGGGTGTTGAGGGCCTGGCCGACCTGGCCGACCTCGTCCTTCTCGTACGTCAGGCGTGGTGCCTCGGTCTCCACGTCGACCTGTTCGCCCGCCGCCAGGCGGCGCAGCACGCCGGGCAGCCGGACGCCGGAGGCCTCGTGGGCCTCCAGGCGCAGGCGGCGCAGGTCGCGGATGAGGCTGCTGCCGATGCGCACGGACATGAAGACGGAGAACAGGAGGGCGAGGAGACCGAACACGCCGGCTACGACGACGCGCACGATCACGCCGACCGCCACCGGCTCGACGCGCTCCTGGTAGCGGTCGCCGGCCGCCTTGTCGCGCTCGGCGAGATCCTTCAGCGCTTTGCCCGAAGCGGCGTCCCAGCGCGCCGACGTGACGGCGCGAGGGGTGCCGGGCGAGGATTCGATGACGGCCTTCTCGGCCGACCTGAGCTGGGTCGTCTCGGCGCCGTTCCAGTACCGCTCGTAGCCGGCGCGCTCGTCCTCCGGGAGCTGGGCGAGGTTGACCTCGTACAGCAGCGTGCGCTGGGCCCTGAGGTCGGAGATCTCGCGGATCTCGGTCTTGGTGAGCCTGCGCGCGACCAGTGCGGAGCCGAGCAGCGCGTCCTCGCGGGACAGCAGTTCACGCGCGCGTGCCACCCCGACCAGGGCCCTGCCCTGCTGGTCCATCTTCACGTCGTCGAGGCCGTGGAGGGTCATCAGGAAGCCGTAGCAGGGGTCGATCAGCTTCGTGTACATCTTCAGCGCGCCGGCGCGGGTGATCGTGCCTTCCTCGACCGTGCGGCGCAGCGACTCGATGCCCTCGAAGGAGTCAAGGAGTGTCGCGAGCCGGTCAGCGGACTGTCCGGTGACCTCGTCCCGCACGTCCGGGTGTTCGGCGTTGTCCACGACCTTGTTGATCATCTCGTCGGTGGCCGCCTGGCTGCGGCGCAGCGCGGCGAGCGCGTCCGAGGCGCGGGGGTCGGCGAGATAGACGAGGGTCTGGCGGCGTTCCTGCTGGACGACCCGGGCGGTGTCCTCGATCGGGTAGCCGATCTTGTCGACGACATTGGAGACGTCGATGAGGTCCTTGGCCGACTGGCCGGTGAGGTAAGTGGCGAATCCCCACATCGCGGTCAAAGAAATGAGCGGCACCAGCAGCAATGCCACGATCTTCCGGCGGATGGACTTCCCGCGAAAGCGCATGGCCTCCCCCAGATCGACCCCCTGCGGCCGCGCTATGGCCAGGGGCACACATGTGCGTCAACAAACGGCGTGAGCCTACTACTGACGCAGGAGTAACTCGAAGGCATGTCCGGACGGATTTCAGCCGTGACGCAAAAAGGACGTCACCAGTTGTCCCTCCAATTCGGGAGATTGCATCCCGCGTGTGGCACATGCCACTCGACACAGTCACCCTTGCCGATCAACCCAGTTGGCCGGAACTCTTCGCTTTTTTGAACCGGGTGGGAATCTTCCGGACTTCTCGTTCGTCCTTGAGTAAGGGAAACGGGGACAGCGGCGCCAGGGGAGCGCATGCCGCCATCAGGCGGCGTAAAGCTGCGTATACCGGGCAACCAGTGGAGAGTCGGGTCCGCCGACATCTCAGCGAACGGCCCGAGAGCATCGGGGGAGTGACGAGTTTGATGGCCACGGCAGAGCGCCAGAGGACGACCGGGGGCGAGCACGAGGCAGCCGGGCGCGGGGATCAGCGCGAGGCTCCCGGGCAGCAGTCCGGCGAGGAGCGCAGGGAGTTGTGGGTCGAGGAACCGGCGCGCAGACGGCGCCTGCCCGATCCGGTGCGTACGGCCGCGGTGCGCGCTGTGATCATAGTGGCGCTGACGCTCATGCAGGCGATGACGGCGTTCCTGTGCACGATGGCCGGATCGTGGCTGTCCTTCCCGATGGTGCTCAGCAGCGTGGCCAGCACCGTCGTCGCCACCTGGGGTGTCCTGGACGTGTGGGTGACACGCCAGGTGTGGAACCAGCGCAACGGCGTGGTGTCGGTGCCCAGCAGCACGGCACGTCAGCTGCGGCGCGAGCGGCGCCGGGCCCGCCGGCAGGCCCGGACGGCGGCGCGCAGCGAGGAACGCATACGCAGGCGCGGTGGCGCGGGGCAGTTGTCGCACCCCTAGTCCGCTGGTCCGCGGCAGCCGGCCGCCGGAAAGTCGCTAGGCCGCCACGGGCAGCTCCGCGAGCAGCCCGCGTCGCATGCGCATGAACGGGCGTGGCCGGTCCACCGCGAGGACCGCGGTGGTATGCCCCTCCCGCTCGTACGCGGCGAGGAAGCTGCCCTCCTCCGGCGCCCCTTCGAGGAGGCGCACGGTGTCGTCGGCGCGCCGCCGCCCGGCGAACTGGATGCGGGAGCCGTACTGATCGGACCAGAAGTACGGCAGCGGACGCACGGTCTCGGCCGTGTGCCCGGCCAGCAAATTGCGTACGGCGACACGGGGTTGCTCCGTGGCACTCGTCCAGTGCTCGGCCCGCACGCCGCCCACGCGGGCGACATCGCCCACCGCGACGACGTGCGGCAGCCCGGTGACGCAGCCGTCGTCGCAGAGCACCCCGTCGCCCACGGCGACGGTCGAGCCCGCGAGCCAGTCGGTGTTGGGGACGGCCCCGATGCCCACGACGACCACATCGGCGGGCAGCAGACGGCCGTCGGCCAGCTCCACCGCGCGTACGGCCCTCTCGCCGTGCAGGGCGGCGACACCGGTGCCCGTCACGAGCTCCGCTCCCCCGCGCGCGTGCAGTCCCGCACAGAACGTCGCCATGTCCGCGCCCAGCTGCGGCAGAAGAGGCAGCGGGGCCGCCTCCACGACCGTCACCTCATGGCCGAGCGCCACGCACGAGGACGCGGTCTCCGCGCCGATGAAACCGCCGCCGATCACGACGACCCGCCGCGGGCCCGCCGTCAGCGCCGTCCGCAACGCGCGGGCGTCGTCCAGGGTGCGCAGCGTGTGCACCCCCGACAGGGAGGGGCCCGGCAGACGGCGCGCGGAGGCGCCGGTCGCGATGACCACCCCGTCGCTCGCGATGGTCCTGCCGTCCTCCAGGAGCACGGTCCGGCCCCGTGGGTCGAGGCCCCGGGCGCGCACCCCGAGCAGCCACTCGGCGGCGAGTTCCTCGGTCTCCTCGGCGTCGGACAGGGCGAGTTGGGCCTCGTCGGACCGGCCGACGAGGAAGTCCTTGGACAGCGGCGGCCTGTCGTACGGTTGATGCGGCTCGTCCCCGATGATCACGAGCCGTCCGTCGTATCCCTGGGCGCGCAGTTCGCGCGCCGCGTAGAGCCCGGTGAGCGAGGCGCCCACCACGGTGATGGTTCTCATGCGGCGGAACCCTCCTCGGCCACGAGGTGGACATGGATCGTGCCGTCGTCGACGCTCACCCGGTGGGTGCGCACGGCGCGGCGGGCGGGCAGACAGGTCGGCCGGCCGGTGCGCAGATCGAACGAGGCGGCATGGAGCGGGCATTCGACCAGACAGCCCTCGAGCCATCCCTCGGAAAGAGAGGCGTCCTGGTGGCTGCAGGTGTCGTCGATGGCGTAGATCTCGCCGTCGGCGTTGAACACCGCGACGGGAGGTGTGGTGTCGACACGGACGGATTCGCCCGCGGGGAGGTCTTCTAGGCGGCAGACGGGAATCATGGGCCCCCCTCCTGATCTCTCTCGGCCGGTCCGGACACCTTCTCGGCCCAGGACCCTTCGGTAACATGATGTTTCGCATGGCGCACGAGGGAGCGCTATGCGCAACAGACTCCGGCCGGGAAGCCCACCGCGTCAAGGGCTTCCCGCAGATGCGGCTTCAACGGGCCGCGAGGTGGTGAGAGTTGAGATATGACCGGCACGCGGAAACAGCCTGATCAGAACGAGGAGCCGCACGAGGAGCGCCCCGAGAACCGGCCCGGATCCCGCGAGAAGCAGCCGAAGTCCGCGCCGGCGTCCGTCCAGTCCGTGGACCGCGCGGTCAGCGTCCTGGAGATACTCGCCCGGCTCGGCGAGGCCGGGGTCACGGAGATCGCCGACGAGCTGGGGGTGCACAAGTCGACGGCCTTCCGGCTGCTCGGAGTCCTGGAGAACCGTGGCCTCGTGGGCCAGGCCAAGGACCGCGGCAAGTACTTCCTGGGGGCCGGCGTACTCCGCCTCGCGGGGGCGGCGGCAGTGCGTCTGGACATCTCCCAGGAGGGCGGACCGGTCTGCCGCGACCTCGCCGACGAGTTGGGCGAGACGGTCAACATCGCGATCCTGGACGACGACGCCGCGGTCAACATCATGCAGGCCCGCGGCCCCGCGTCCGTGACCGCGCAGAACTGGCTGGGCAGGCGCACGCCGCTGCACGCCACCTCCAGCGGCAAGATCCTCCTCGCCCATCTGCCGACGACGTTGCGCGAGGGGCTGATCGCGCGGACGCTGCCGCGCCTGACCGAGCACACGGTGACCGGGACGGTGGCGCTGCGCGGCGAGCTGGAGGCCGTCGTCGACCAGGGGTTCGCCATCGCCGTGGAGGAGCTCGAGGTGGGTCTGGCGGCCGTCGCCGCGCCGGTACGCGCGCACGACGGCAAGGTGATCGGGGCGCTCAGCGCGTCCGGGCCCGTGTACCGCCTGACCGAGGACCGTCTGACCGAGCTCGCCAAGCGCACGGTCGCCGCGGCCGTGGAGCTGTCGCGGCGGATGGGCTACGGCTTCTGAGCGGGGTCACCACAAGCCCGGGACGCGGGCGGAGAACGAGAGCCGAGAAACAGGGCCGAGAACGAGGGCTCAGACCGAGGGCGGAACCGGTTTATCTGGTTCCGCCCTCGCCTTGTGCGGGAGGCGTTCCGCTGTGCGCTGCTGATTTGCCAAGGGTTAACTCCCACCCCTTGACGGCCTCTTGATGGCGTTCCCACTATGTCTCTCATAGCGCAACCCGTCGTGCAGTGCGCAACAGCAGAGGAGTCTGGCCGTGCCACACGAGGTCCGTGCCGTCGTCGCCATGAAGAAGGGCGCACCCGTCGAGGTGCAGACGATCGTCGTGCCAGATCCCGGACCGGGAGAGGTACTTGTCTCCGTGCAGGCCTGCGGGGTCTGCCACACGGATCTGCACTACCGGGAAGGCGCGATCAACGACGACTTCCCGTTCCTGCTCGGCCACGAGGCAGCAGGCACCATCGAGGCGATCGGTGCCGACGTCGCCGATCTGGCGCCCGGCGACTACGTGGTGCTCGCCTGGCGGGCGCCCTGCGGAGCCTGCCGCTCCTGCCTGCGCGGCCGCCCCTGGTACTGCTTCGATTCACGCAACGCCGCCCACCCCATGACCCTCCTGGACGGCACTCCCCTGAGCCCCGCCCTGGGCATCGGCGCCTTCGCCGAGAAGACCCTGGTCGCCGCCGGACAGGCGGTGAAGGTCGACCCGGCGGCCCGCCCCGAGGCCGCCGGGCTCATCGGCTGCGGAGTGATGGCGGGTTACGGGGCCGCCGTGAACACCGGTCAGGTGGGGCGCGGCGACACCGTGGCCGTCATCGGCTGCGGCGGCGTCGGCAACGCCGCCATCGCCGGTGCCGCGCTGGCGGGGGCGCGCCGCGTCATCGCCGTCGACATCGACGAGGCCAAGCTCGACGGGGCGACCCGGTTCGGCGCCACGCACACCGTCAACTCCCGCGGCACGGACCCGGTCGACGCCGTCCGCGAACTCACCGGCGGCTTCGGGGTCGACGTCGCGATCGACGCGGTCGGCACCCCGTCGACGTACCGGCAGGCCTTCTACATGCGCGATCACGCGGGAGTCCTCGTGCAGGTCGGGGTGCCCGACCCGGAGATGCGGATCGATCTTCCGCTGATCGACCTGTTCTCACGCGGTGGCGCCCTCAAGTCCTCGTGGTACGGCGACTGCCTGCCGACCCGGGACTTCCCGATCCTCGTCGACCAGTACCTCAGCCGCCGCCTCGACCTCGGCGGCTTCGTCTCGGAGACCATCACGCTCGACCAGGTCGAGGAGGCGTTCGGCAGGATGCACCGCGGCGAGGTACTGCGTTCGGTGGTGGTCCTGTGAACGGCCGTGACCCCGTGAGCGGCTCTGATCCCGTGAACGGCTCTACACCCGTGAACGGCCGTTCCGCGCCGCCCCGTGTCGTCGTCATCGGCGCCGGCATCGTCGGGTGCTCGCTCGCCGACGAGCTGACCGCCCGCGGCTGGAGCGACGTCACGGTCCTCGAACAGGGCCCGCTGCCCGCCCCCGGCGGCTCGACCTCCCATGCCCCCGGTCTCGTCTTTCAGACAGGCCCGTCCAAGACCCTGACCACCTTCGCGACGTACACGGTCGAGAAGTTCGGGGCCCTTGAGGTGGACGGTCTGCCCTGCTTCAACCCGGTCGGCGGCCTGGAACTCGCCACCACGCCCGAGCGCTGGGCCGACCTGCACCGCAAGGCCGGATACGCCGCTTCCTGGGGCGTGCGCGCACAGCTGGTCGGTCCGGCCCGGTGCAAGGAGATGTGGCCGCTCATCGACGAGAGCGTGGTGCTCGGCGGGCTGCACACCCCTGACGACGGGCTCGCCCGTGCCGTGCTCGCCTGCCGCGCGCAGATCGAGCGGGCACGCGCGCGTGGCGCGCGTTTCCTCGACCGGCACACCGTGACCGGCGTGGAGCAGGAGGAGGGACGCGTCACCGCCGTCGTGACCGACCAGGGGACCTTCCCCGCCGATCACGTCGTGTCGGCCGCGGGTTTCTGGGGCCCGGTGATCGGGCGCATGGCCGGCGTCGACATACCCCTCCTGCCCCTCGCCCATCAGTACGCGAAGACCGCACCGCTCCCCGAGCTCGCGGGCGTCAACTCCCCGCGCACGGAGGCATCGAAGCCGATCCTCCGCTTCCAGGACCGCGATCTGTACTTCCGTGAGCACACCGACCGCATCGGCATCGGTTCCTACGCCCATCGCCCCCTGCCCGTGGACGCCTTCAGCGTCCCTGCGTACGACGACGCGGCGGACATGCCGTCCTCGTACCCCTTCACCGAGGAGGATTTCGCGCCGAGTTGGGAGGACTGCGGATGGCTGCTGCCCTCCCTGCGCGGCACCGACGTCGCGGAGGGCTTCAACGGCGTCTTCTCCTTCACCCCGGACGGGATGCCGGTCCTCGGTGAGTCCCGTGCGCTGCGCGGATTCTGGCTGGCCGAGGCGGTGTGGGTGACGCACTCCGCGGGCGTGGCCAAGGCGCTCGCCGAGTGGATGATCGAGGGGCGGCCCTCCGTCGACGTACACGACTGCGACCTCACCCGCTTCGAGGTCGCCCAGCGCTCCCCCGCGTACGTCGCCGACCGCGGCGCCCAGCAGTTCGTCGAGGTCTATGACGTCCTGCACCCGCTGCAACCCATGGACCGGCCAAGGCCGCTGCGGGTGAGCCCCTTCTACGCCCGGCAGCAGGAACTGGGTGCCGTCTTCCTGGAGGGCGGCGGCTGGGAGCGTCCGCACTGGTACGAGGCGAACGCCCCGCTGCTCGCGGGCGTCGAGGTCCCCGAGCGTGATGCCTGGTCGGCCCGCCACTGGTCGCCGATCGCGGCCGCCGAGGCGCGGGCGACCCGCGAGAAGGTCGCCCTCTACGACATGACTCCCCTGCGCCGTCTGGAGGTATCGGGCCGCGGCGCGCTGCCCTTCCTGCAGCGCATGACCTCGAACAACCTGGCCAAGAAAGCCGGCGCGGTGACGTACACCCTCCTCCTGGACGAGGCGGGCGGCATCCGCTCCGACCTCACGGTGGCCCGGCTCGCCCCGGACCGCTTCCAGATCGGCGCCAACAGCCCGGCCGATCTCGACTGGCTCCTGCGCCACGCCCCCGACGACGTCCACCTGCGGGACATCACGTCGGGCACCTGCTGCATCGGTGTCTGGGGCCCGCTCGCCCGCGACCTCGTCCAGCCGCTCACCCACGACGACTTCTCGCACGAGGCGTTCGGCTACTTCCGGGCCAAGGAGACGTACATCGGGCATGTCCCGGTGACGGCGATGCGCCTGTCGTACGTCGGTGAGCTGGGCTGGGAGCTCTACACGAGCGCCGACACGGGGCTCCGCCTCTGGGACACCCTCTGGGAGGCGGGGCAGGAGCACGGTGTGATCGCGGCCGGCCGGTCGGCGTTCAACAGCCTGCGCCTGGAGAAGGGATATCGCGCCTGGGGCCATGACATGACCACCGAGCACAATCCGTACGAGGCGGGTGTCGGCTTCGCCGTCCGTATGGACCGCGGCGACTTCGTGGGACGCACCGCGCTCGAACACCTCGATGCCCCCACGCGCCAGCTGACCGCCCTCCTGCTCGATGATCCGGCCGCCGTGGTCCTCGGCAAGGAGCCGGTCCACGTCGACGGGACACCGGCCGGGTACGTCACCAGCGCCTCGTACGGCTACACGCTGGGCCGGTGTATCGCCTACGCGTGGCTGCCGCCGCTGGAGGCGGGCACGGGCGTGCACGTCGAGTACTTCGGCGAGAAGGTGCCCGCCACGGTCGCCGAAGAGCCCCTGTTCGACCCGAAGATGACCCGCATCCGCCGCTAGAGGCCGAGCGGCCGCTGTTCTGGAGGAAGCTCTGTGTCCCCCACCTATGACGTGATCGTGATCGGCCTCGGCGGCATGGGCAGTGCCGCCGCCCACCACCTGTCCGCGCACGGCGCCCGCGTCCTCGGCCTGGAGAAGTTCGGACCCGTCCACAACCGCGGCTCCAGCCACGGCGGTTCGCGCATCACCCGGCAGTCCTACTTCGAGGACCCCGCGTACGTCCCGCTGCTCCTTCGCTCATACGAGCTGTACGCACGCCTGGAGCGCGACACCGGCCGCGAGATCGCCACCCTGTGCGGCGGCGTGATGATCGGCAGGCCCGAGAGCCGCACCGTCTCCGGTTCGCTGCTCTCCGCGCGGCAGTGGGACCTGCCCCACGAGATGCTCGACGCCACCGAGATACGCCGCCGCTTCCCGACGCTCGCCCCACGCGACGACGAGGTCGCCCTGTACGAGTCGCGGGCCGGCCTCGTCCGCCCCGAGAACACCGTCGCCTCCCATCTGCAGCTCGCCACGCAGCAAGGCGCCGACCTGCACTTCGAGGAGCCGATGACGCGCTGGGAGCCGTATCGGGGCGGCGTGCGCGTGCACACTCCCGAAGACACCTACACCGCAGGCCAGTTGGTCATCTGCCCGGGAGCCTGGGCGCCGCAGCTCCTGACCGACATCGGGGTGCCGTTCACCATCGAACGGCAGGTCATGTACTGGTTCCAGCCGACGGGCGGTGTGCGGCCCTTCCTGCCGCAGAACCACCCGATCTACATCTGGGAGGACGCGGACGACGTGCAGGTCTACGGCTTCCCGGCCATCGACGGACCTGACCTCGGCGCCAAGGTCGCCTTCTTCCGCAAGGGCACGCCCTGCACGCCCGAGACCATCGAGCGCACGGTCCACGAGGACGAGGTCGCCGCGATGGCGGAGCACATGGCGGGCCACATCCCCTCCCTGCCCGGACGCTTCCTCAAGGCCGCGACCTGCATGTACTCCAACTCCCCCGACGAACACTTCGTCATCGCCCGCCACCCGGCCCACCCGGAATCGGTCACCGTGGCCGCCGGGTTCTCCGGGCACGGCTTCAAGTTCGTGCCGGTCGTCGGCGAGATCGTCGCCGATCTGGCGCTGCGGGGCACCACCGATCACCCCATCGAGCTCTTCGACCCCAGCCGCCTGGCCGCCGCGCCCGCTTGAGGAGTACGCCACCGTGACGACCACCCCCGAGGCCCCGACCGCCGCCAGCCTGATGAGCACGCTGCCGGGCCACTTCTACACCGACCCCGAGATCTTCCGGCAGGAGCAGGAACGCGTCTTCGAGTCGCTCTGGTTCTGCGCGGTGCGCGCCGCCGACCTCGGCAAACCCGGCGCCTTCCGCACCGTCCAGGTCGGCCGCGAGAGCGTGCTAGTCACCCGCTCCCGCTCCGGGGAGCTGCGCGCCTTCCTCAACATCTGCCGGCACCGCGGCGCCCGGCTCTGCACCCAGGAGGCGGGCGAGGTACGCCGCGCGCTCCAATGCCCGTACCACGCATGGACGTACGACCTCGACGGCAAGCTGATCGCCGCGCCGAACCTGACGAAGATGCCGGACGTCGACCGCACCGCGTACGGCCTGGTCAAGGTCGCGCTGCGGGAGTGGCTCGGCTACGCCTGGGTGTGCCTGGCCGACGAACCGCCCTCCTTCGAGGAGACCGTCATCGGCGCGGCCGTCGAACGCCTGGGCGACGCGGCGTCCATAGAGCGCTACGGGACGGAATCGCTGGCCCTCGGCAAACGCGTCACGTACGACGTACGGGCCAACTGGAAGCTGATCGTCGAGAACTTCATGGAGTGCTATCACTGCGCGACCATCCACCCCGAACTGACCGATGTCCTGCCGGAGTTCGCGGACGGGTTCGCCGCGCAGTACTACGTCGGGCACGGCGCCTCGTTCGGCGAGGAGGTCAGCGGGTTCACCGTCGACGGCAGCCCCGGCTTCGACCGGCTCCCCGAGGTCGCCGAGGACCAGGACCGCCGCTACTACGCGATCACGATCAGGCCGACCGTCTTCATCAACCTCGTCCCCGACCATGTGATCCTGCACCGGATGTTCCCGCTGGCCGAGGACCGCACGGTCGTCGAGTGCGACTGGCTGTACGCACCCGAGGTCGTCGCGTCCGGCGTCGACCTCACCAGGTCGGTGGAGCTCTTCCACCGGGTCAACGAACAGGACTTCGAGGCCTGCGAGCGCACCCAGCCCGCGATGGCGTCACGCGCCTACCGCGCGGGCGGGGTGCTCGTGCCGACCGAGCACCACATCGGCCTCTTCCACCAGTGGCTGGCCGACCGGCTGGCCTGAGGCTTACGGCGCCGAGGCGGCAGGCCGCTTGTACATCCGCGTCGCCGTGATCTCCCCGTGCACGGTCTCCTCGGCCGGGTCCTGCTGCGGCAGGCCAGGACGCAGGTGCTCCTCGACGCTGATGTACTTCAGGCCCGCGCGCAGGTCCGCGTCGTTCCGCAACCGGATGACCAGCGGGAACTCCGCGAGCGCCGTCGTGTCGAACAGGCCGGTGGTGTAGAGCAGCTGCACACCGAGCGCGTCCGAGACGGCCCGCTGCAGCTCCAGGAGGTAGGTGGCGTTGGCGCGGCCGATGGGGTTGTCGAGGAAGAGCGTGCCGGCGTGCCGGTGCTTGTCGCGGCCCCGGTCGTTGCTGCGCAGGGCGGCCATCGTGCAGTACAGGGCGATGGCCGCGGTGAGCAGCTGCCCGCCGGAGAAGACGTCGCCCATCTGGCCGACGGGCACCCGCTCGGCGCGCAGCACGGCGTCCGGCTTGAGGATCTCCACGGCGATGCCCCGCGGCTCGAGGGCGGCCTGAACTCCGCGAAGGAGCAGGGACATGCCGTCCCGCCGCAGGTCGGAGTTCTTTTTGACCGCGGCTCGCGTGGCCTCGTCGATGACCTCGCCCAGGCGCTCGGTCAGCGTCGCCTGGTCGGGCTCATCGAAGCGGACGCGCAGGAACTCCTGGCCCGACCACTCCCCCAGGCCCTCGGGGAGCTGGGAGAGGCGCTGGGCGGAGCGGAGCGTGGCGAGCGAGGACTCCACGAGGCCGCGCAGGCGGTCCACGATGCTGTCGCGGTTGCGCTCCAGCTGCTCCAGCTCGTCGGTGAGCACTCGCAGCCGGGGCGCGAAGGCGTCGGCCCACTTCTTGGCGTGCTCCGGCAGCGCGGACGCGGGCAGTTCGCGGATCTGCTGGCGTGCGGGGGTGCGTACCTGCTCGTAGCGGGTGGAGTTCGCGTGCCGTACGAGGATGTCGCTCGCCTCGCGGACGGCGGCCTCGGCAGTGGAGAGGTCGGCGGCGCAGCCGCGCAGGGAGCGCCGGGCCTCCGACGCGGACTGCCGGGCCTCTTCGAGGGTGCCGGGGTAGGGCTCGGGCTCCTCGGTCTCCTCCTCCTGGTGCTGCTCGCGCAGCAGGTCCCGCAGGAGGGCGGCGGTCTCGTCGAAGCCGCCGGCGGCGTCCTCGGTGGCGCGGTGGGCGTGCAGGAGGGTGGCGTGCGCGTCCTTGGCCTGGCTCAGCGCCTCGGTGTGGGCGGCCAGTTCACCGGTGGCGGTGCGCAGGAGGGCCTGCGCGTGCTCGGCGTCGGCGGGGACCAGGTCTTCGGGCAGCTCGGTGTGCGCTTCGGCGTCGTCCTGGGGGGCGAGGCGCTCGGCCTCGCCGCGGAGCCTGCCGAGCTGCTCGCTCGCGGCGGAGGCGCGGGTCTCGATGAGCTGGACCTGGGCCTCGGCGCGCGCGGACGCCGCCTGGCGGGAGGGGCCGTCGGAACCGTCCGTGCCTTCCAGAAGCAGGGCGGCGCGGGTGCGGACCTTGTTGCTGAGCCGGTCGAGCTCGGCGAGGGCGCCGCTCTCGTCGCTCTCGGCGCGGGCCTGTTCGGCGCGCAGGTCGGCGCCGACGCCGACCTTCTCGTAGAGCTGGGAGGCCGCGCGGTAGGCCTCGCGGAGTGCGGGCAGCGACGACTTGGGCGCCGCCGTGTCCTTGGAGTCCTCGGGCACGTCCTCCGGGGCGCCCGCGATCTCGGCGCGCTCGGCGCGCAGGGCGCGGGCGGTGCGGCGGGCGTCGTCGGCGGCGCGCTGGGCGGCGCGCCGGTCCTCGTCGGCGGCGCGGGCGCGGTCCAGGCAGGTCTGGGCGCGGGCCTCCGACTCCACGGCGTCGTCGGCCAGTTCGCGCAGCTTGGTCTGCCAGCCCGCGCGCTCGCGCAGGCGGAACGCGAGACCGGCGAGCGCGTCGGCGACGCGTCGCGCGCGCTGGGCGGCCTCCTGCCGCTCGTCCCGCGCGCGTGCCGCTTCGGCCGCCGTCTCGTCGGCCTCGGCCCGGACCGTGCGGGCCTCGGCGAGTTCGGCCTCGGCCTCTTCGGCGAAGGCGCGGGCGCTGCGTGCGGCGGTGGCGAGCTCTTCGATGCGTCCGGCGGGGCAGCCGGCGCGCCAGGAGGCGAGCCGCGCGGCGAGCTCGCGGTCCTTGGTGAGGCGCCCGGCGAGCGTCCGGATCTCCTCGTCGCGCCGCGCCGCCCGCGTGCGGAGCGCCTGCCGCTCCTCGTCGGCGGCGTGTTCGTCGTGCATGGCGGGGTTCGGCGGTACGAGGAAGACGTCCCCGCCCTGTGCGTCCTCGCCGGGGGTCGGCGCGAGGAGGGCGGCCGCGGTGCCCACGGCCACGGCGGAGCGGGGCAGCAGGGCGGCGCCGGCGAGCGCCTCGCGGGCCCGTGCGTGCGTGGCGGGGTCGGTGATGACGACGCCGTCGACCAGTTCGGGCCTGGCGGCGAGCACGCGCGCGTGGTCGGCGGGGTCGACGGCCTGCGCGAGGTAGCGCCAGCCGGGCAGCGCGGGGATGCCGTGCTCGCCGAGGAACTCGACGGTGGCCAGGACGTCGGGCCCCGGCGGGAGAAGGCCGCCGTCGCCGAGTGCGCCCAGGATGCGGGAGTCGTCGGCGGCGGCGGTCCGCAGTTCGAAGAGCTGCCGCTCGGCGGATGCGACCCCGTCCTCCAGGAGGGTGCGGAGGTCGTCGGCGCTGCGGTCCAGCTCGGTGAGGGAGAGCGCGCCGTCGATCGCGGTGCGGGTGCCCGCCTCGTCGTCCCGGTCGGCGCTGTTGCCTGTCTCCGCGGCCCCCTGCCGAGGCTGCGGCACCCCGCCCTGGGAGCTCGCCCCGGGCAGGCCGAGCAGTTCGGCGAGGCGCACGTCCCCGGCGATCGACTCCGCCGCCCGGCGTTCCGCGTCGTACGCGTGCTCGGCCGCGTCCGCGGCGTCCGAGGCGCGGGCCGCGGTGAGTTCGGCGCGGGCCTCAGCCGCGGCTGCTTCCTTGGCGTGCTCGGCGGCGCGCAGGGAGGTCTCGCGGGCGGTGTCCCAGGCGGCCGCCGCGGTCTTCTCGGCGTCGCTCGCGGCCAGCGCGGCGCGCGCCGGGTCGGCGTCCGGAGCGGTGTCGTCGAGCCAGCCCGCGCGGACCGCCTCCGCGGTCTCCTGCTCGACTTCGGAGAGGCGCTGACGGAGGTGTCCGGCCTCGCTGCGGGCGCGCTGCGCCTCGGTCGCGGCGACCGTCGCGTCGCGGTGGGCGGCCTCGCCCGTCTCCTGGAGCGCGGCCGAACGCTCCTCCTCCTCGTTCGCGAGCGATTCGGCGCCCTCGGCCGCGGTGTGCAGCACACGGACGAGATCGGCCGCCGCCTTGGAGCGGGCGGCGAGGGCGGGAGCCGCGTCCCGCTCGGCCTCCAGGATCGCGGAGGCCACGCGCGCGGAGCGGTCGGCGGCCGCGCGGTGGCGCAGGACGGCCTCGGCCGCCTGCCAGGCGGCGTGCAGCTGACGCGCGTCGGCCAGCTCGCGGCGCTGGGCGGCGGCGGCCTTCTCCGCGACGGTGAGCGCCAAGGAGGCGTGCCTGAAGGCGAGTTCGGCGGAGATCAGGGCGGACCTGCCGCGTGCTTCCTCCGCCGTGGTGACGGTCTGCGCGGCGGCGGTGACCCGCTCGGCGAGCTCCCCCGCCTTGTTCCGCTCGGCGACGGCGCGCGCGGAGAGGCGGCGGGCGAGCGTACGGGTGCGCCGCTCGGCTCCCGCGTGCACGTCACGCGCGCGTGAGCGTGTGTCGGCGGCGTCGACGATGCGGCCGAGCAGGTCGACGGAGCCCGCGGTGAACTCCCGCTCGGCGATGAGTTCGGAGCGGCGGCCCAGCTTGTTGCCGAAGCCGTGCACGAGGTCGGCGAGGCCGTCCGTGTCGCGGGTGTCGGTGACGGCGCGCAGCAGCAGGTCGGTGAAGTCGGAGTCCTTCTTGACGGCGAAGAGGCCCGCGGCCTCGCCCTCGTCGGCATTCATCTCGCGCTGGTAGCGGAAGAGTTCGGGGTCCAGACCCAGGTCGCCGAGGTGTTCGTTCCAGCGGTCGTGGATCTCCTCCCAGTGCACCTCGAGGTGGGGGTACGCCTTGCCCGCCTCGGTCAGCGCGTCACGGAAGCCCTTCATGGTGCGCCGGCGCCCCTGGGCGCCCGAAGCGCCTTCCACAAAGGGGCGTACGGCGGTGGACTCGGCGACCGGCAGCGAGTCCAGGCTCATGCCGGGTCCCGGCCGGAAGGAGTACCACGCCTCGGCGAACTTCCGCGGGTCGTTGGAGACCTGCCGCCCTCTCCACTCGCTGACCTTGCCGACGACCACGCACTCGCCGGTCAGGGTGTGCTGCCACTCCAGGGCGACGTGCCCGCAGTCGTCGGCGAGCAGGAACTTGCGCAGCACTCCGGAGCTCGCGCCGCCCAGCGTGTTGCGGTGCCCCGGCAGCATCACCGAGAAGATCAGCTTGAGCAGGACGGACTTGCCGCCGCCGTTCTCCAGGAAGAGGACGCCCGCGGGCGCGGGGCGGCGCGGGGGGCCGACCGGCTCGTCCTCGAAGAACTCCGCCTGGGCGGGCGCGGGGTCGGGCACCTCCGCGCCGACGCCGCGCAGGTCAAGCACGGTGTCGGCGTAGCGCGCACCGGCGGGGCCGATGGAGTAGAGGCGGACCCGGGACAGCTCGTACATGGCGGCGGACTCTCGTCGTAAGTCGTGGGGAACAGCGGGGATGTGGGGGGCGGGGCGCGAGTCGTCAGGAGTGGAAGGGCAGCCCCGCGTCGGCGGCCAGCTCCAGGTCGTCGGTCTCTTCGGGGGGCAGCAGGGTCGCGGACCCGTCCGTGACGGGCACGACGCCCAGTTCCAGGAGTTCGGCCATGGCGGCGCCGCCCGCCATGTCGCGCACCTGCAGCTGATAGCGGGCCGTGGTGCGGTACGTGCCGCCGGAGTCGTCGCCCGTGCGCTGCAGGAACCCGGAGTCGGTGAGGAACGCGACGGCCTTGCCGATGATCCCGGTGGTCGACCCGGCGAGGCGCCGGGCGTCCTTGGTGGCGCCCGTCGAGCTGCGCCGTGCCCAGATCCGCCAGGCCGCCTCCAGACCGGGGGTGTCGGTGGCCGGGTCGGAGTTCTCGCCCTGCTCCTCGGCGCGCTCCTCCAGGCGGTGGCAGGCCTGTCGTACGAAGGCGTCCACTCCGTTGACCGTGACGCGTCCGATGTAGCCGTCGTCGGCGAGGTCCTCGGGGCGCGGGAACGCCAGGGCGGCGACGGCGAGATGGGCCAGACCGTGCAGGAAGCGGTCGGTGGAGTCGGCGGCCGTACGGCGTGCGTAGTCGCCCATGCGGACGGCGAACACGGAGTCGTCGGCGGCCGTCACGGCCATCCCCGCGCGCGGGGAGACCTCCAGGACGACGAGACCGAGCCCGGCGGCGACGGCGTCGGCGAGCCGCGCGAAGGGCGGGTCCTCGCGGTACCTGCGCAGCAGTTCGGCGTACTCCTGGTCGCGGGCGGGCTGGAGCTTGGGCTGGAGTCCGAAGGCGACGAGGCGGGCGGCGTCGGCGGCGTCGGCCGGGGTGATGGGGGCGGCCACCGCGGGCGCCGCCGTCGCGTCCGGCTCGCCCCACGCGGCGTGCTCTGCGGGGTGCTCGGTCACGGCTTGTGCTCCTTGCGGCGGTGGTACGGGAGTGGGTGGCAGGGGTCGGGGGTGCTCACGAGCGCTTCAGGAGTGCTCGGGGGCGTCTCGGGAGTGTTCACGCGCCCTCCGTCCGGCCGGCCGCCATGCCGGCGGCGTCCAGGAGCGCCGTGCCCACGATGAGGTCGGCGCCGCCGAACTCCGGGTCGTCGAGCTGAGCGCCGTCGTCCACGGCGAACAGGAGCTTCTCCTCGCCCTGGCGGTAGGCGGTGCCGACCGGCGGGCTTGCCGCGTGGACGGCGAGGAGGGCGACCAGGTAGGGCAGTTCGGTGTCGCGGCGGCGCGCATCGGCGAGCAGTCCGGAGAGGCGCCTCGGCGCGTCGGCGGGCAGGTCGAGCAGCTGCATGGCGTCGGCGAGCTGTTCCTCGCTGAAGCGGCTGTCGTCGGGGGTGGCGATGAGGTCGGGCTCGGGCATCTCCATGCCCAGGTGCTCCCGCTCCTGCGGCGGCGTGAGCAGTATGTCCACGAGGTCGCCGACGCGGACGGACACGGGGGTGCGCAGCCCCGTCCCGCGCGCGAAGAAGGCGCCCGTCACGCGGCTCGCCTGCTCGACCGGAAGGGGCAGCAGGGGGGCGACGAGCTGGCCGTACAGATCGAGGCCGGTGCGGGCGGTGGGGGCCGCGAAGGCCTGGCGGTCCTGTTCGGCGCGGAAGAGCGGGCCGGCTTCGAGGAGCCGCGACTGGAGCTGTGTGTGGCGGCGGATGCAGTCCTTGACGATGTCGACGAGCTCGGCGGCGCGGCGCTTCTGCTCGGGGTCCTCGGACTCGTCGCGTGCCTTGCGGATGTTCGTCAGGATCGCGTTCTCGTGGCGATAGCGGTCGGCGACGTGGTCGAGCGCCTCCGCGATCATGTCGGGGACGGCCCGGAGCCAGTCGACCGCGCGGACGTTGCGCCGGGTGGCGTCCAGGGCCCTGCGGAGCGTTTCCGAGTACTGCACGGTCCGATAGCGCGCCTGCTCGGCGGCGAGCTGGGCGTCGGCGAGTCGGCCGCGGCTGATGAGCACCTCGAGCTTCACCTCGGCGGCGATCTGGGCGCTGGTGACGTCGGTGTCGAGGGCGCCCACCAGGACGTTGACCGCCTCGTCCGTGGTGCGGAGATAGACACCGCCCCCGTACCCGGGCACCTCTTCGATCAGCTTGAAGTCGTAGTCCCTGCGCACATAGGTGCCGTCGGGCGCGAAGGTGCCGTACACGGCGCGGAAGCCGCGGTCGACGCTGCCGACGTTGATCAGGTTCTCCAGGACCCAGCGGGCCACGCGCTCGTGTTCGGCCACGGGGCGGCGGGGGGCCTGGGCCCCGACGCGCGGCAGCAGCCTGGCCACGATCTGCTCGTGGTCGGCGCCGGTGTCGAAGTCCATGTTCAGGGTGACGAGATCGATGGCGGAGAGGGCCACCTCCGCCATCGCGTACACCGAGTACTCGCCCGCGAGGTTGGCCTTGCGCACGTCCAGGTCGTGCAGCGGCGCCGTGCAGGCGAGCGCGCGCAGCCGCCGCGCCAGGCCCTCGTCGGCGGCCGGGCCCAGAGCGGGCCTCGGCCCCGCGCTGAGCTGGGGCGGAGCGGTGTCCGTAACGGCAGGCGAAGTCACGCTGCACAGACTAGATCCTCGGTCTGACAACGGTCGAAACGGCGCAGATCTGGCAACGCCCCTGGCCGGTCCGCCCGGGGCTCAGCCGCCGGTCCGCCCGGAGCTCAGCCGCCGGTCCGCTCGCCCTCCGCGACGCGGCTGCCGTAGACCTCGACGAGGCCGCGCAGCGAGTCGTCGAGGTAGACCGCGAGCAGCCGCTCGGCCTCCGCGGCGTCGCCCTTCTGCAGGGTCTGCAGTATCTGCCGGTTGCGCGCGAGGTAGGGCTCGTGCAGGCGTCGCGGGTCGTCCACCACGTGGAAGGCCAGGCGGAGTTCGGCGAAGACGCTGCGCATCACCTCGTCGGTGCGGGCGCTTCCGGCGAGCGCGACCAGCTCCCGGTGGAAGTGGATGTTGGCGGTGGAAACGCCCTTCCACTTGCGCTCGCGGGCGGCCTTCGTGCCGTCCGCGACGGCGCTCTCGAGTCCGTCGAGGACGAAGGGCGGCTCGCCGAGACCGCGGACGACCGCGCATTCCACGAGGCGTCGGGTGCGGTAAATGTCCTCTACGTCCTCGACGGTGAGAACACGGACAAATACCCCGCGGTTGAGCTGGTGGACCAGCAGCCGTTCGTGCGTGAGCAGACGGAAGGCCTCGCGCAGCGTGTTGCGCGAGACGCCGAGCGCGCCGCCGATGCTGTCCTCCGACAGGCGCACTCCGGGCGGGAAGTACCCCTCGGCGATGCGGCTGCGGAGGATGTCCGACACCCGCTCCGCGGTACTGGTGCGCCCCAGGAGCGCACGGTCGTCGGCCAGTCCGCTCGGGTCAGCCATTCCCTCAGCCATGCCGGGATTCAATCGCAGATACAAGAACGAGACAACATGGGTATTGAGGGATCGTTCAACGATCCTCTACCTTGGCGGGCACGGCACAGTCCCCCCTCCTGCGAGGTGCCCATGAGCACACCCCCGCCGCCCCAGACCCTGTCGACCGACACCCGCCCCACGGACGGCGACCCCGCCAACGACACTGACGACAGTGGCGCGTTCGGCTGGCTGCGCGCCCTCGGCCCGCGCGGCCGCCGCGCCTTCGCGGGCGCCTTCGGCGGCTACGCCCTCGACTCCTACGACTACTTCACGCTCCCGCTGAGCATGGTCGCGATCGCCGCGTACTACGGCCTGGACAGCGGCCAGACGGGCCTGCTCACCACGGTCACCCTGGTCGTCTCCGCCATCGGCGGCGCGATCGCCGGGGTGGTCGCGGACCGGATCGGCCGGGTCAAGGCACTGATGATCACGGTCATCACGTACGCCGTCTTCACCGTCGCCTGCGGCTTCGCGCCCAACTACGAGACGCTGCTCGTCTTCCGCGCCCTCCAGGGCCTCGGGTTCGGCGGCGAGTGGGCGGTCGGCGCGATCCTGGTCGCCGAGTACGCCACCGCCAAGAACCGCGGCCGCACGCTCGGCGCGATCCAGAGCTCCTGGGCGATCGGCTGGGCGCTCGCGGTGATCGTCTACACCGTGGTGTTCCAGTTCCTGGACGAGGACATCGCCTGGCGCGTGATGTTCTGGACCGGCGCGCTGCCCGCCCTCCTCGTCGTCTACGTGCGCCGCAACGTGCATGACGCCCCGGAGGCGGCCGAGGAGCGCGAGAAGAGCGCGCACAAGGGGTCGTTCACCGCGATCTTCAAACCGGGCCTGCTGCGCGTCACGCTCTTCGCGGTCCTGCTCTCCACCGGCGTGCAGGGCGGCTACTACACGCTCGCCACCTGGGTGCCCACCTACCTGAAGACCGAGCGCGGACTCACGGTGGTCGGCACGGGCGGGTATCTCGCGTTCCTCATCTCCGGTGCCTTCATCGGCTATCTGGCGGGCGGCTATCTCACCGACATCCTCGGCCGCAAACGCAACATCACGCTCTTCGCGTTCCTCTCCGCGGCCAGCATCCTGGCCTACACGAACATCCCGGACGGGGCCAACGGCCTTCTCCTTGTGCTCGGTTTCCCGCTCGGCTTCTGTATGTCGGCCATTTTCAGCGGCTTCGGTTCGTTCCTCAGCGAGCTCTACCCGGCAGCCGTGCGCGGCACGGGGCAGGGCTTCACGTACAACACGGGACGCGCCGTGGGCGCCGTGTTCCCCACCATGGTCGGCTTCATGGCCGACAGCTGGGGTGTGGGCGGTGCGCTGGTCTTCGGCGCGCTGGGCTACGCCATCGCCGTGCTCGCGCTGTTCGGACTGCCCGAGACGCGCGGGAAGGAGCTGACATGAGCCCCTCGGTCACCGCGTCGCACAGCCCCGCGGAGGCCCGCGCGCTCTTTCGCGCGGGTACGAGCGGCCCGACGGCGGGATGGGCCGCCGGCCACACCCAGGCCAATCTGATCGCCGTGCCCGCCGACTGGGCGTACGACATGCTGCTGTTCTGCCAGCGCAACCCGAAGCCCTGCCCGGTGCTCGACGTCACGGACGCGGGCTCCTGGACCACGACCCTCGCGCCCGGCGCCGATCTGCGGACCGATCTGCCGCGCTACCGGGTGTGGCGGGACGGCGAGTTGACCGACGAGCCCACGGACGTGGTCGAGCACTGGCGGGACGACCTGGTGTCGTTCCTCATCGGCTGCAGCTTCACCTTCGAGTGGGCGCTGACGGAGTCCGGCGTCCCGATGCGCCATGTCGAGCAGGGCCGCAACGTCTCCATGTACGTGACCGCGCGCCCCTGCCGCCCGGCGGGCCGTCTGCACGGCCCCATGGTGGTGTCGATGCGCCACGTCCCGCCCGAGCACCTCTCGGCGGCGATCAGGGAGACCTCCCTGCTGCCCGCGGTGCACGGCGGCCCGGTGCACTGCGGGGACCCCGCGGGGCTCGGCATCGACGACCTCACCCGGCCCGACTTCGGTGATCCGGTGGCCGCCGAGCCCGGTGACATCCCGGTGTTCTGGGCATGCGGGGTGACACCCCAGGCCGCGGTGATGGCCTCGCGCCCGCCGTTCGCGATCACGCACGCGCCGGGCCAGATGTTCGTCACCGACGCCCGCGACGAGCAGTACCGGGTGGCCTGAGCGGCCGCCGGACGGAAACGGAGATCCACGCAGATGACGGAAGCCTCGATGACGGAAGCCTCGATCGACGCCGTGATCGATCTCAACGCCGACCTCGGTGAGGGTTTCGGCCGCTGGCGCCTGACCGACGACGAAGAGCTGCTCTCCGTCGTCACCAGCGCCAACGTGGCCTGCGGCTTCCATGCCGGGGACGCGGCCACCATGCGCCGCGTGTGCGCACAGGCCGCCGAACGCGGCGTACGGATCGGCGCCCAGGTCTCCTACCGCGACCTGGCGGGCTTCGGGCGCCGCTCCATGGACGTACCCGCCGACGAACTGGCGGCCGAAGTGGCCTACCAGATCGGCGCGCTGGAGGTCTTCGCGCGGGCGGCGGGCGCGCGCGTGGCCTATGTGAAGCCGCACGGCGCGCTCTACAACCGCGTCGTCCAAGACGAGGACCAGGCCCACGCCGTCGTCGCCGGGGTCCTCCTCGCGGATGACACGCTGCCCGTCCTCGGGCTGCCGGGATCGCGCTTCCTCGAAGTGGCCGACAAGGCCGGACTGCCGGTCGTCACCGAGGCGTTCGCGGACCGCGCGTACACCCCGGAAGGGACGCTCGTGCCACGCGGCACCGAGGGCGCCGTCATCACGGAGGCGGACGTGGTCGTCGAACGCTCCGTGGGCATGGCCCGGTCCGGGTCCGTCACCGCTCTGGACGGCCGGCGGATCGGCGTCCGCGCGCGCTCACTGTGCCTGCACGGCGACACCCCGGGCGCGGTGGCCCTCGCCCGGCAGGTCCGGGCGCGCCTCGAGGGCGCGGGCGTGCGGGTGGAGGCCTTCGCGTGAGGGTGCTTCCGGTCGGCGATCTCGCGCTGCTCGTGGAACTCGCCGACGGCGACGAGGCGCAGGCCCTCCACGCCGAGCTGCTGCGCCGCAGGGCCGCGGGCCTGATCCGCGTACGGGAGATCGTGCCCGCGGCCCGCACGGTGCTCCTGGACGGCCTTGACGACCCCGTCCGCGTCGGCGCGGAGCTCGCCGCCCTGGACGTTCCGCCGCTGTCGGCGCGCGCGGAGGACGTGCGGGAGATCCCCGTCCGCTACGACGGGCCCGATCTGGCCGATGTGGCGGCGCACTGGGGGGTGCCGGTGACGGAGGTGGCGCGCATCCACGCGGCCACCGAATTCCGGGTCGCCTTCTGCGGGTTCGCGCCCGGCTTCGGCTATCTCACCGGACTTCCGGAGCGCTACGACGTGCCTCGCCGGGCCACGCCGCGTACGAGCGTCCCGGCCGGCAGCGTCGCCCTCGCGGGTCCGTACACCGGGATGTATCCGCGCTCCTCGCCGGGCGGCTGGCAGTTGATCGGCACGACCGACGCCGTGTTGTGGGACCACGCGCGCGTGCCCGCCGCGCTGCTCACCCCCGGGGTCCGGGTGCGCTTCGTGCCCGCTCCCCTCGTACAGGGCTCGGAGGCACGATGACCGACCGTGCTTTCGCCGTCGTACGGGCCGGGGCCCTGACCACGGTGCAGGATCAGGGCCGCCCCGGGCACGCGCACCTCGGGGTGCCGCGCTCCGGGGCCCTCGACCCGGCCGCGGCCCGCCTCGCCAACCGCCTCGTCGGCAACCCGTCCGACGCCGCCGTCCTGGAGACCACGCTCAACGGCTGCTCCGTGCGGCCGCGTTGCGCGGTGACGGTGGCGGTCGTGGGGGCGCCCTGCCCGGTGACGGTCGACGGCCGCCCGGTGGCATGGGGCGCCCCCGTGCGGGTACCGGCCGGTGCGCTGCTCGACGTCTCGGCGGCCGTCTCCGGAGTACGGTGCTATATCGCGTTCAGTGGCGGAGTGGCCGTCGAGCCGGTCCTCGCCAGCCGCTCCACCGACCTGCTCTCCGGGCTCGGCCCTCCCCCGCTCGCGGACGGCACGGTCATCCCGCTGGGGGTGGCTGCCGGGCCCCACGCGCGCGTGGACGCCGTTCCGCACCCCGCGCCGCCCCACGAGCTGATCCTGAGGGTGACGCCGGGCCCGCGCGCCGACTGGTTCACTCCCGCGGCCCTGCGCACGCTGACCACGCGCGCGTACCGGGTGTCCTCGGCGAGCAACCGCATCGGTTTGCGCACCGAAGGCCCTTCCCTGGAGCGGGAGTTCACCGGCGAGCTCCCCAGCGAGGGCATGGTCCTCGGCGCCGTCCAGGTGCCACCGGACGGTCGGCCCGTGGTGTTCCTCGCCGACCACCCGACGACCGGGGGCTATCCCGTGATCGCGGTGGTCAGGGAGTCCGACCTGGCCGGCGCGGCGCAGGCGGTGCCGGGAACACCGGTCCGATTCGTCCCTGCGGCACGACGCTGAGACGTCCCTTCAACGGCCCTTCCCGGTGCACGCTCCGGGGCCCTCGATTCGCACGCGCCCCGCAGCACCCCGGGGGCGCGCCAGTTACACCTCGGCCGCGTCGGGGTCGATCCTGCTGCGTACCGCCGTCTGTACCTCGTCCTCCTCGGCGGGGTCCGCGGCGAGCCTTCTGAGCTGGGTGACCACGCGGGCGTCGCCGGTCTCGGCGTGCCGTGCGGCGACCTCGCGGGTGGACTCCTCACAGTCCCACAGGCACTCGACGGCGAATCCGGCGGCGAAGGAGGGGTCGGTGGCGGCGAGCGCGCGGGCCGCGCGGCCGCGCAGGTGGGAGGAGGCGGTCTCGCGGTACACGTGGCGAAGGACCGGGGCCGCGCAGGCGATGCCGAGCCGTCCCGCGCCGTCGACGAGGGTCCAGAGGGTCGGCGCGTCCGGGCCTTCGCCGCGGACGGCCTCGCGGAGCGCGGCGAGCACGAGCTTGCTGTCCTGGGCGCCGCCCCTGCAGGCGAGCACCCGTCCCGCGGCGGCGCCGAGCTCGTCGGGCCGCTGGGCCCAGCGGCGGGCCCGCTCGACGGCGGCGACGCTGCGCATCCGTTCGAAGGCCTCGGCCGCGGCGTCCACGACGGCCCGTGACGGGCTCTCCACCGCGAACTCGATGAGGTCGAAGACGGCGGGGTCCTGGGCGTCGGCGAGGTAGCGCAGGGCCGTGCCGCGCGCCCCGTCGGAGCCGTTGCGGGCGGCCTCGAGGATCTCGGCGCGGTCCTCGGGCCCGGCGACCGCGCTCAGGCAGCGGGCGGCGGGCACATGCAGGACCGAGCCGCGTTCGAGCCCCTCCTGCGCCCAGTCGAAGACGGCCTGGACGCTCCAGCCGGGGCGTGGCCCCGCGGGGCGCATCTGTCGCTGCCAGCGGTCGAAGGAGCCCTGTTCCCGTGCGGCGCGCACGCGGGCACCGACGGCCTCGCGGGGGTCCTCCTCCCACAGCCGCCAGGGCCGGGGTTCGTAGGCGTCGCGCACCACGGCGGCCAGTTCGGCCTCGCCCTGAGCGTCCGAGGGGAACCTGGCGAGCACGGGCACGGCCAGGGCGCGCAGGCCCGCGTCGTCGTCACGCATCGCCAGTTCGTCCAGGGCCCAGGCCCAGTTGGTGCCGAAGGCCGCGTACCGGCGCAGCAGTTCGAGGGCGTCGTGCCTGCCGTACGAGGCGAGGTGCCCCAGGACGGCGAGCGCCAGGCCGGTGCGTGAGTCGTCCGTGTTCAGGACGTCCTCGGGGTCGAACAGATGCCGCTCGATCTCCTCGATCCCGCCGCGCAGGTCGAGGTAGAGGCGGGCGTAGTAGAGGGAGCGGTTCTCGACCTGCCAGTCGTGGCGTGGGTCGTGGAGCACGCAGGTCTCCAGGGCGGCGAGCGCCTCGGACCGGGGTGCGGTGAGTGCGTGCAGGGTGCCGTCGCCGCGGCCCCGCTGCAGCAGGCCGAGCAGCGTACCGCTGGGCGCTATGACCGGATCGAACATGGGAAACAGCCTCACATCAAGCGTCGACGCAACCGGGAATCGTGAATTACCTGGCCGTGCGCCAACACGTCGGGCCGCCCGCCGTCTTTTGCTTGTTGTAGACCATCTTCCTCTGCCTCTCGTCGGTGGCCCGTAGGGATCCCGGACGGGAGGTCCGGGGGCGGGCCGCTCACGGTCCACGCGGTGCGGCAACTCCTGCCCCGCCGTCGCGTCCGTGAATCACGTCGTCATGATGACCCAGCGGTTCACACCGCCGCGACCACATTTCCAGCGCCCCCGTTGTTGCTGGTCAGGTACCCCGCTCAGGCCGCCCCGAACAGCTCGAGCAGCTCCGTCTTGGCGAACATCCGGGCGGTGTCCACCGCCGACGGCGTGCCCGCGGCCGGATCCGCTCCTCCGTCGAGCAGCGCCCGGATCACCGCGTCCTCGCCCTTGAAGACGGCCCCGGCGAGCGGCGTCTGCCCCCGGTCGTTGGCACGGTTGGCGTCACCGCCCCGCTCCAGGAGCGCCCGGACCGCCTCCGCGTGGCCGTGATAGGCGGCGAGCATCACGAGCGAGTCACCGCTGTCGTTGGTGAGGTTCGCCGGAACGCCTGCGTCCACGTAGGCGGCGAGGGCCTCGGTGTCGCCCTGGCGCGCCAGATCGAAGATCTTGGTCGCCAGCTCCACGACTTCCGGGTCGGGGGCTTCGCTCATGGACCGGACCGCCTTTCGACTGCGGGGTGACTCGAAGGGGTCGTACGGCGCCGAGTGCAGCCGTACGAGTGAATCGACAGGGTACTGCCCGTCCGGGGACATGACGGGGCGCGCCCGCGGCAAAGATCACGAAGGCACCCGGACGCCACCCCGAGGCGCACTCCGAAGGCCCGACAAGCCTCCGCCATTCGAGGGAATTCCTCGAAAATTCCCCCATTTGCACCTTTTATCGTATGGATACATGCTGTGAACCTGGAACAACTCATGGTGACTGTCCCCACCAACCAGGAGAACCGTCATGATCCTTTCCATCTCGGGCGTCGTGCTGCTCGGCATCATCGTCTTCCTGTTCTTCCGCAAGGACGGACTCAAGGCGTCCCACGCCGTGGTCTGCGCGCTCTTCGGCTTCTTCATGGCGGGCACCGCCATCGCCCCGAGCATCAAGGCCGGCAGCGCGAGCCTGGCGAGCCTCCTCGGCGGGATCAAGTTCTGACGCCTCCTGCCCCCTGCAGCACTTCGTTCGCACCATCTGGAGACTGACGTGGCCCGGCGCCCCCTCCCCCGCATCCTGAGCAACGGCACCGCCTCGATCGCCCGCAGCCGGGAGTTCGCACGGTCGGCCGCCGACAGCGCCACCGACGTCCTCCACCCGCTGATCACGATCACTCGTGGACTGCGCCGCCTTGCAGGGGCCGGGCGGCGCAAGTGGACCGACACCCCCAAGGACCGGCGCGGACCGCTGCTGTTCCTGGTGGCCTCCGTGATCCTGGTCGTGACCCTCATGCCGTACGGTCCGCTGCTCGCCGCCATCTGTCTGATGGCGGCCGCCGCGTGGACCGGCCGGGAACGCACGGAGCCGGCGCCCACCGGCCCCGACGAGGCGCAGACCCAGCGCCTGCAGTCCCTCTACGAAGCGCTCGTGCCGTACTTCTCGGTCCCCGAGGACCCGGCGCCGCTCTTCGCGCACGGCGGCGAGTGGGACAAGGCCCTCACGTCCTACGAGTTCGACGACGACGGACGTGTCTCCCATCTGGTGGTGCGCTATCCCGCGTACTTCACGGACGGCGAGACCGAGTCCCGCACCCGCATCGAGCAGCTGCTGCACGCCAAGGCGGGCCGTGGCCGCGAGTACCACTTCGAGTGGGACGAGGAGGGCAACCAGCTCACGGTGAACGTGCTGCCCCCGCTGCCCACCGACATCGCCGCCCAGCGGTTCGTCACGGCCCCCGGCGAGACCGTGCTCGGCTTCACCGACCCCACCGGGGTCCAGCGCACCCTCCCCGTGACGGACGGCGACACTCAGCGCGACGTACCCCCCGTCGTCTGGCGCACCGGCCCCCGCTCCACCGAGCCGCACCTCCTGGTGATCGGCGAACCCGGCAGCGGCACAACCACCCTGCTCCGCTCCGTCGCCCTGCAGGCCCTGCAGCACGGAGACGTCCTGATCGTCGAGGGCAGCGGCATCGGCGACTACGCCTGCCTGACCGGGCGGGACGGTGTCCTGGCCATCGAGTGCGGGCTCGCCGGCGCCCTGGCGAGCCTGGAGTGGGCGGCGCACGAGACGGAGCGCCGCCTCATCTCGGCCAACCGGGCCCGCCAGGCGGGCCACCCCGCCCCGGAGGACACCAAGCGGCCTTTGTGGATCCTCATGGACCGCCCCAGCGTGCTCGGCCACCTCGCGGCGGCCGACGGACGCAAGGACCCGCAGTCGCTGCTCCAGGTGCCCCTGCGGCACGGCAGGGCGGCCAACGTCACGGTGGTCGTGGCCGACCAGTTCGACAGCATCGACTCCCTGAGCGACCCGGTGCGCCAGCACACCCGCGCGCGCGTGGTCCTCGGCCCCACGACGCTCGACCAGGTCGAGGACATCCTCGGGGTGCCGCCGCGCACGACGCCCACCTGCGACATCCCGCCCGGCCGCGGGTACGCACGGCTCGGCACGGGTCAGGTGCACCGGCTCCAGGTGCCTGCGACGCCCGATCCGTACGACGACGCGACGAGCGAGGCCCACCGGCAGGCGGTGGTGGAACTGCTGCCCGCACGGAGCGCCCCCGCCGACGCCGGAACGAGCGCAGAAGGGACGGCGACGGCCGAGACCGGTACCGAGGTCGTCGCCGCTGCCGACGCCGATGCCGACACGGCGGCGGCGAAGCCGGGCGCGCGACCGGAGCCCGTGCCCGCCGAAGGCTGACGTCTCCCCGTGGCCCGGGGGCTCAGGCCACGAAGGCCCGCGACGCCTCCACGCCCCCGCCCGCCCCGGTCTCGACCAGACGCGCGGCCGCGGCCAGCCGCACCGCCGCTTCCTCGGCCACCGCGCCTCCCACGGTGAACGGCAGCCGCACATACCCCTCGAAGGCGCCGTCCACCCCGAAGCGCGGCCCTGACGGGACCCTGACCCCGACCCGCTCGCCCACTTCGGCCAGACGGGAGCCGGAGAGGCCGCCCGAGCGCGCCCACAGGGTGAGGCCGCCCGCCGGCACCGCGAACTCCCACTCGGGCAGTTCGCGGCGGACGGCGGCCACCAAGGCGTCGCGGTTCTCGCGGGCCTGTGCCCTGCGCACCTGCACGGCCGATTCCCAGCCGCCGGTGCTCAGGAGCCAGTTCACCGCCAGCTGTTCAAGGACCGGGGTCCCCATGTCGGCGTACGCGCGTGCCGAGACGAGGCTGCGGATGACGTCGGGAGCGGCCCGCACCCAGCCGATGCGCATGCCCGCCCAGAAGGCCTTGCTGGCCGAGCCGACGGTGATGACGGTCGAGCCCGCCGGGTCGAAGCCGCAGACGGGGCGCGGCATCGTCAGGTCGTCGTCGAGCTGCAGTTCGATCATGGTCTCGTCGACGACGAGGACCGTCCCGGCGGAGCGCGCGGCGTCGACGAGCTTGCGCCGCTGGTCCTCGGAGGCGAGGGCGCCCGTGGGGTTGTGGAAGTCCGCGACCACATAGGCGAGCCGGGGCGCCGCGTCCCGCAGCACCTGGCGCCAGCGGTCCATGTCCCAGCCCTCGAGCCCCTCGGACATGGCGACGGGGACGAGCCGGGCGCCCGTCTCGCGCATCAGCTGAAGGATGTTGGCGTACGAGGGGGACTCGACGGCGATGCGTTCGCCGCGCGGGGCGAACAGATGGCAGATCGCGTCGATGGCGCCCATCGCGCCGGTCGTGACCATGATCTGTTCGGGCATGGTCGGGATGCCGCGCGCGGTGTAGCGCTCGGCGAGCATCTGGCGCAGGGCGGGCAGACCGGCGGGGAAGTCGCCGTGCGTGTGCGCGTACGGAGGCAGTTCCTCCAGGGCGCCCTGGACGGCGCGGGTGAGCCAGGGCTCGGGCGCGGGCAGCGCGGCGCAGCCGAGGTCGATCATGGAGCCGAGCGCCTCGGGCGGGAGCGGTTCGAGGCCGCGCGCGGGCAGCGGGTTGCCGGCCGGGACCGCGGTCCAACTGCCCGCTCCCCTGCGGGATTCCAGGAAGCCTTCGGTGCGCAGCGCCTCGTACGCAGCCGCGACCGTGGTCCGGCTGACGGCGAGGGACACGGCGAGCTCGCGCTCGGCGGGCAGCCGTGCGGCGACCGGCACACGTCCCTCGAGGACGAGCATGCGGACGCCGTCGGCCAGGGCGCGATAGGCGGGCGGGCGGCGCGAGCCGGGGCCCGCGGGGCGCGTCTGCTGAGAGGTGAGCAGCCGCGCGAGCTGTGTGGCGCCCACCGCCGAAGTCCACTGAGCCATGATTCCCAGTCCACCTTCCTGGAATTGGCCATGGTTGGTATCCCTTTACGAGCCACAGAGTGTCATGCGTCAGGCCACTACCACCAGCAGGGGGGCATCTCTTGTCCACGACCACGCCACATCTCGTACGACGGCTGATCCAGCTGTACGTCGGCCTGGCGCTCTACGGCGCGAGCTCCGGGCTCCTGGTGGTGGCCGGGCTCGGCCTCGAACCGTGGAACGTGCTGCATCAGGGCCTGGCCGAGCTGACGGGGATGTCCATCGGTGTCGTCTCGATCTTCATCGGCGCGGCGGTGCTGCTCCTGTGGATCCCGCTGCGCCAGCGCCCCGGGCTCGGCACGGTCTCCAACGTCTTCGTCGTCGGCCTCGCGATGGACGGCACCCTCGCGTTGATGCCGGACGCGCACGCGCTCGCCGCCCGCATCGCGCTGCTCGTGGCGGGCATCGTCCTGAACGGCGTGGCGACCGGGCTCTACATCGCCGCGAAGTTCGGTCCCGGCCCCCGGGACGGCCTGATGACGGGCCTGCATCAGCGCACGGGCCGCTCGATCCGGCTGATGCGGACCCTGGTCGAGGTGGCCGTGGTCGCCACCGGTTTCGCGTTCGGAGGCACGGTGGGCGTCGGCACGGTGCTCTACGCGCTGGCGATCGGCCCGCTGGCCCAGTTCTTCCTGCGCCTCTTCACCGCCGCCCCTGCACCATCCGAGGGAGGCGTGGTGGCTGCCGGCGGGCCACCGGAGCAGGCGATACTGCAGCGGTGAGCCCGCGTATGCGCCATCCCTATCTCGACCATCCCGGCCCGCTCGCCTTCGCCCACCGGGGCGGGGCGGCGGACGGCCTGGAGAACACCGCCGCCGCGTTCCGGCGCGCGGTCGACCTGGGCTACCGCTACATCGAGACGGATGTGCACGCCACGTCGGACGGCCGCCTGGTGGCCTTCCACGACGACACCCTCGACCGGGTGACGGACACGGGCGGACTGATCGCCGATCTCCCCTGGAGCGCCGTGCGCCACGCGCGCGTGGCGGGCAGCGAGCCGGTGCCCCTCTTCGAAGAGCTCCTGGAGTCCTTCCCCGACGTCCGCTGGAACGTGGACGTCAAGGCCGAGCCCGCCCTGCTCCCGCTCCTCGAACTGCTGCGCCGCACCGACGCCTGGGACCGCGTGTGCGTCGGCTCGTTCTCCGAGGCCCGCGTGGCCCGCGCCCAGCGTCTTGCGGGCCCGCGCCTGGCCACCTCGTACGGCACGCGGGGCGTGGCGGCCCTGCGGCTGAGCTCGTTCGGCGTCCCGGCCGGCGTGCGCCGCTCCGCGGTCTGCGCGCAGGTGCCCGAGACGCACGGCGGGATCCGGGTGGTGGACCACCGCTTCGTCCGCGCGGCCCACGCGCGCGGGCTGCAGGTGCACGTCTGGACGGTGAACGACGCCGGACGCATGGCCGCTCTGCTCGATCTCGGTGTAGATGGCATCATCTCTGATCACATCGAGACGCTGCGCGACGTGCTGAAGGACCGGGGAGCCTGGGCCTGACCGCCTCCGGGGCGGCAGCGGACCACGGGGACCAGCGAGGGGGCACGGGTGGGTACCGACACCGTGCGGGCAACACCACCGGCCGACGAGAGCGCCGCCGAACGCCGGCGGGAGCAGCGCGGCTGGTACATGTACGACTGGGCGTGCTCGGTCTACTCGACCAGCGTCCTGACGGTCTTCCTCGGCCCCTATCTGACGGAGATCGCCAAGTCGGCTGCGGACGGCGACGGGTACGTCCACCCGCTGGGCGTCCCGATCAGCGCCGGTTCCTTCTTCGCGTACGCGGTGTCGGCGTCGGTGATCCTGTCCGTCGTGGTCATGCCGATGGCGGGCGCCGCCGCCGACCGCACGGGCCGCAAGAAGCCGCTCCTCGCGGTGGCCGCCTACCTGGGGGCCGCGGCGACGGCGGGCATGTTCTTCCTGGACGGCGACCGCTATCTGCTCGGCGGCTTCCTGCTGATCGTCGCCAACGCCTCGCTCGCCGTCTCGATGGTGCTCTACAACTCCTACCTGCCGCAGATCGCTCCTCCCGGGGAACGTGACGCGGTCTCCTCACGCGGCTGGGCCTTCGGCTACGCGTCGGGGGCGCTCGTCCTGGTGGCGAATCTGGCCCTGTTCCTGGCCCACGACACCTTCGGCGTCCCGGAGTCGACGGCCGTGCGCATCTGTCTGGCCTCGGCGGGCGTGTGGTGGGGCGCCTTCACGCTCGTACCGCTGCGGCGGCTGCGTGATCGCAAGGTGCCGCCTTCCGCGGCGTCGGCCCGCGGCTGGCGGCAGCTCGCGTCGACCGTGCGCGACATGCGCCGCCATCCGCACACCCTGTCCTTCCTGCTCGCCTACCTCGTCTACAACGACGGCGTGCAGACGGTGATCTCCCAGGCGTCCGTCTACGGCTCCGAAGAGCTCGGTCTCGGCCAGTCCACGCTGATCGTGGCGGTGCTCCTGGTCCAGGTGCTCGCGGTGGTCGGGGCGCTCGCCATGGGGCGCCTCGCACGGACGTGCGGCGCCAAACGGACCATCCTCGGTTCGCTCGTCGCGTGGACGGTGACGATCGGGGCGGGGTTCTTCCTGCCCGCGGGCGCGCCGGTGTGGTTCTTCGTGCTCGCGGCGGGGATCGGTCTGGTGCTCGGGGGTTCGCAGGCGCTCTCGCGGTCGCTGTTCTCCCACCTGGTGCCGGCGGGCAAGGAGGCCGAGTACTTCTCCGCGTACGAGATCAGCGATCGCGGGATGGCCTGGCTGGGCCCGCTGATCTTCGGCCTGACCTATCAGCTCACCGGGAGCTACCGGGACGCGATCGTCTCGCTCGTGGCCTTCTTCGTGATCGGTTTCGTCCTGCTCGTGCGGGTACCCGTGGAGCGCGCGATCCGCGACGCGGGGAATCCCGTACCCGACAGGATTTAGCAACTGAAGCCAAAGGGCGGTAGTGTACGCGTTTGGCTTACCAGGCGGACCGTTACTGCGCGCTGAAGATTCAGAAACGCAGGGTGACATCCTCTGTCAGATGTGACATACCGGGCGCTGGTGGGTACAACAAGGGGCGGCATACGACGGCGACGCATGACCCTTAACGGGAATCTTTACCGCCGACCGGACGTTGACCGGATGACGACGACAGCGACACCTGTCCTGTGGGCGACAAGCCCGGGAGGCACGATTCATGAGTGAGCGAGCTCTTCGCGGCACGCGCCTCGTGGTGACAAGCTACGAGACCGACCGCGGCATCGACCTGGCTCCGCGCCAGGCCGTGGAGTACGCATGCCAGAACGGACATCGTTTCGAGATGCCGTTCTCGGTCGAGGCGGAGATCCCGCCGGAGTGGGAGTGCAAGGTCTGCGGGGCCCAGGCACTCCTCGTAGACGGCGACGGACCTGAAGAGAAGAAGGGGAAGCCTGCGCGTACGCACTGGGACATGCTCATGGAGCGCCGTACTCGAGAGGAACTCGAGGAGGTCCTGGAGGAGCGCCTCGCGGTTCTCCGGTCAGGAGCCATGAACATCGCGGTGCATCCGCGGGACAGCCGCAAGTCCGCCTGACGGCGAACTGAACAACACCGCACACGAAGGCCGGGGCCACTGCTGAGCAGTGGCCCCGGCCTTCGTGCTGCGTCCTTCGTGCCGCATCCTTTGTGCCGCGCCGGACCGCTCAGCGCGGCGGCAGCTGCGGGTCGTCCGGGTGCGGGCCGCGGGGCGGACGCTCGTCGTCCCTGATGACCTCGCCCTGGACGACCTTGCCGTCCGGACGGTGCATGCGCGCCTGCTGGAAGGCTTCGCCGAGACCGCCCTGGGTGGCCGCCTCGCGGACCTTGCGCTCGAACGTCTTCTCCGCCGTTCGGCTGACGGCCTTCTGGACGGGCGGCACCAGCAGAAGCAGTCCCAGGGCATCGGAGATCAGCCCAGGCAGGATGATCAGCAGGCCGCCCAGCATCGTCAGGGCGTTGCCACCACCCCGCTCGGAGGGATGCGGCGCCAGGCCGCTCTGCTGCTGTTGCACCGCCTCGCTCAGCTCGCGGAAGGCGCGCCGCCCGGCGTGCTTGATGACCATGCCGCCGAGCACCACACCGGCCACGAGCAGCAAGAACACCGTGAGCCCGCCGGCCGCGCCCGCCACGACGGTGAGCAGCCAGATCTCCAGGACCAGCCACGCGGCGATGCCGAGCGGCAGGAACCTGAGGACGCGGGAGCGCCGGGGCCGGGCGGGTCTGGTGGGCGGTACGCCAGTCGTCATGGCTCCAGTGTGCCTGGGCCCGGCTCAGACCGGCATAAGGGAGTGATCAGCAAGCGGCCGCCGGAGCGACGATCAGGGCTTCTTGCCGTCCTTGGAGGGCTCCTGCGCTCCCTCGGCGTCCTTGCGGCCCAGGGCGCGGCCCACACGGCCCACCCGCTCGCCCACGCCCCACGCGGTGACGCGCCACAGCGCCTCGGCCACGATGTCCTGGCTCATCTTGCTGTCGCCGTGCTCGCGCTCGACGAAGGTGATCGGCACCTCGACGACGTGATAGCCCGCCTTGATCGCGCGGCGCGCCAGGTCGACCTGGAAGCAGTACCCCTGCGAGGCGACCTCGCCGAGGCCGATGCCCTCGAGGGTCTCGCGGCGGAAGGCGCGGTAGCCGCCGGTGACGTCGCGGATCGGCACGTCGAGCATCAGGCGGGAGTACGTGCTGCCGCCGCGGGAGATGATCTCGCGGTACTTGGGCCAGTTGACGATGCGTCCGCCCGGCACCCAGCGCGAGCCGAGCACGAGGTCGGCGCCCTTGAGCGCGGTGAGCAGCCGGGGCAGCTCCTCGGGCTGGTGGGAGCCGTCGGCGTCCATCTCGACGACCACGCCGTAGTCGTTGTCCAGGCCCCACTGGAAGCCCGCGAGATAGGCAGCGCCGAGGCCTTCCTTGCCCTTGCGGTGCAGCACGTGCACGTTCTCGTCGTCGGCCGCGAGCTCGTCGGCGATCTTGCCGGTGCCGTCGGGGCTGTTGTCGTCGGCGACAAGAATGTGCGCCTCGGGTACGGCGACGCGGACACGACCGACGATGGCCTGGATGTTCTCCGCCTCGTTGTAGGTCGGAATGATCACCAAGGCCAGGCCGAGCGGGCCGAACTGCCTCCCCTGGTCACCGGTTTCGGAGACCGCACCGCCGTCGTTCACTACTGCCCCTTCGTTCGTACGCAGAGGACCACCATAGTGGCCGCTTCCCGCACGGCCACGGCGGCACGGGCGGTAAAGGGGAGTACTGCGGATCGGGGCCCGGCGCCCTTCGGGCCGACCTGGGGCCCGCTGGCTGCGGGTCGACCGAGAGCCGTTGTCTACTGAGCGTCCGGGCCCCACCCGGGTCACACCTGCCGGCCCGGTGGAACGTTCCCTCGCTTCCGCGGCGCGGGCGCTGGACCTGGCTCCCAGTGGTGGTGCGCCGGTGCGGCACACCGCCCATGGCCCAGCGGCGTTCGACGGCTGCGTGGAATTTCTCCGGTCGGACGTCCTTTGGTGGACCCGGCCGAACCTACCGGCCGACGGCCGCGTTCTGTCAATAGCCATGTGACCTGGGCCGATTCCAAAGACAGCCAGGTCAGTGCCGAGGATACGCAGGTCGTGCGACGCGACAACGAGCCGCGATCGGCCGTACGCACCGCCGGGACATCACTCGTCCGGCCGTACGAAGACCGGCTGTCCGAACACCACCGTGCGCAGGCAGACGGGGAGTTCGACGCCCGGGGAGAGATCCGGAAGGCCGGGCGTGCCGGAGCGCGGATCGGTCGACCAGCGCGCGACGCGGTCGTCCGGCGCCTGGACCACGAGTTCCGCGGTGCGCCAGACGGCGTAGTCGGCGGGCGCCCCCGGCACCAGGACACCGGCGTCGTCCCGGCCGATGGCCCGCCAGCCGCCCCGGGTGTGGGCCGTGAAGGCGGCGCGCACCGACACGCGGTGCTCGAGGGTCTGATGGAACGCGGCGGCGCGGACGGTGCCCCAGGGGTCGAGCGGGGTGACGGGGCTGTCGGAGCCGAAGGCGAGCGGGACGCCGGTGCGCAGGAGGGCCGCGTACGGGTTGAGGGTGCGGGCCCGATCGGCGCCGAGGCGCTGGACGTACATGCCGTCGTCACCGCCCCACAGGGCGTCGAACGCGGGCTGTACGGAGGCGGTGAGGCCGAGCTCCGCGAAGGCGGCGATCGTCTCGGGGGTGAGCATCTCGGCGTGCTCGACGCGGTGCCTCGCGGCGCGGACGCGGGCCAGGCCGACCTTCTCGGACGCGGCGCGGATGCCCTCGACCACGGCGGTCACCGCGGCGTCGCCGATGGCGTGGAAGCCCGCCTGCATCCCTGCCTCGGTGCAGGCGACGACGTGCGAGGCGACGGCGGCCGCGTCCAGATAGGCGGTGCCGGTGTGGCCGGAGTCGGCGTACGGCTCGTGCAGGCAGGCGGTGTGCGAACCGAGCGCCCCGTCGACGAAGAGATCGCCCGCGGCGCCGATGGCCCCCAGTTCCTTTGCACGGGCGACGCCTTCCTCGCCCTGCTGCGCCCAGTAGCCGACGACGCGCGGCCCGGCCTCGTCGGCGGCGAGGCGCAGCAGCCCGGTGAGGTCGTCCTCGCTGGAGATCTCGGGGCCCGCGCACTCGTGCACGGAGCCGATGCCGAGCGCTGCGGCGCGCCGCAGCGCCGCCCGCTGGGCCTCGGTGCGCTGCTGCGGGGAGAGCGCGCCGAGTGCCGCGGCGCGCACCGCGTGGTGGGCGTCGCCGGTCAGCGGCGCGTCCGGGCGGAAGCCGGTGCGCTCGGTGATGCCGGGGACGAGGTCGAGCAGCGCCGTGGTGACGACGGCCGAGTGGACGTCGATGCGGGTGAGATAGAGGGGACGGCCACCGGCCGCCTCGTCGAGTTCCGCGCGCGAGGGCGGACGGCCGTCCGCCCAGCGGGCCGCGTCCCAGCCGTGGCCGAGCAGGACCCGGTCGTGCGGCCGGGCGGCGGCGTGCTCCCGTACCAGAACGAGCGCTTCGCCGAGGGAGCGGGCACCCGTCAGGTCCAGGCCCGTCAGGGCGAGGCCGGTCGACGTGGTGTGCACATGCGCATCGGTGAACGCGGGGGTGACGAGCGCTCCTTCGAGGTCGACGACCTCGTCCACGCCGTCGGCGAAGGCGTCGGCCGCGCCCTCGGATCCCACCCAGGCGACGTGCCCGCGTTCGACGACCATGGCCGTGGCGAACGGATCGGCGGGGCTGTGGACGTCGCCACCGCGCAGCAGCACGGTGCGGTGGCCCTGAGGGCCGTTCTGGGGGGTGGTGCTCTCGCTCATGGGACCAGTTTGGCCCCTGCCCGCGCGGGCCCCGCGCAGGGGTCGCCCACGGGCGGCTCAGACCTGCGGGGGCCTGGCCTCGTACGGCGTGGAGAGGACGACCGTCGTGCGCGTGGAGACGCCGGCGAGAGCGCGCAGACGGCTCAGCAGGTGTTCGAGCTCAAGGGGGGTCGCGACGCGCACCTTGAGGATGTAGTTCTCGTCGCCCGCCACGCTGTGGCACGCCTCGATCTCCGGGACGCCCGCGAGGCGTTCGGCGATGTCGTCGGGCGCGCTCGGGTCGAACGGCTTCACCGAGATGAACGCCGTGAGCGGCAGCCCGACGGCCTCGGCGTCGACGACCGCGGCATAGCCGCGGATGACGCCGCGCTGCTCCAGGCGGCGCACACGCTGGTGCACGGCCGATGTGGACAGGCCCGTGGCCTTGCCCAGGTCGGTGTAGCTCATCCGCCCGTCCTTGACGAGCAGCTGCACGATCTGTCGGTCCAGCTCCTCCATGCGCCGAACCTACAGGGCTCTTGATCCCTCCGGGTACCGGTAGGCGCGACGGCGGCATCTTCTCGGGGCATGTGACGAACGCCACATACCTGTGACCGTGTCCAAAGGGATGTCACGATTACGTCTACGACGGGACGGGAAGTGCTTGCTGTGGTCGAGGCCGCAGCGCCTTCTCGGCCCACCCAAGGGGGAGAGTCCCATGCAGAATCTGAAGCGCCCCGGTCGCCCTGCCCGCAGCAAGCAGCAGCGCTCCGAAGAATCCGCGTCCGCACTCGTATCGGAGGGCGTCGAATCGGGTGAATCCGAGTTCGACGCGTACGACACCTTCGAGATGTACCGGGTGACGTGCCCGGACTGCGCGCAGCCCATCGCGCTCCTGGCCGACGAGGACGTGCTGCCCGAGCACGCGCTGTGCGCCCAGCCGTGGAACCCGTTCGGGCTCACGGTGTGCGCGGGCACGGGCCGTGCCGCGGCCGACGCCGAGCCCGCCGACGAGTCGATGGAGGCTCAGGAGCAGGACACCGCCCTGCTCCTGACGCTCCCTCAGGGACTCGACTGGCGGACGCAGCCCTTCTCGCACGTCGGCGGGCAGGGCTCGCGCCCGGTGCGCGTCGTGCCCCAGCCGGACCGGCGCTCCGCGGCCTGACCGGCCCGAGGGCTACCAGTAGCTGCCCTGCACCATGGCCGCCAGGCTGGCGTGGTGCAGGATCAGCGTGTCCGGGTCCTCGGGGACGGTTGCCTCGCCGAAGTGCACCTGCCGGTAGGCGACGCGCAGCATGACGATGGCGTGCCGCAGCGCCGCGTACAGCGTGTGGAAGTCCATGGACCGGGGCGTGTGGCCGGTGAGCCGGGCATAGCCCTCCTCGATGGTGTCGCGGCGCAGGAAGCCGGGCAGGCCCTCCTGGCCGAAGCTCACCGTCAGGTCCTGGAAGAAGCGGTGCAGATAGACCATCCAGCCGAGGTCGACCTCGCGGGGTGCGAGCGCCGCCATCTCCCAGTCCAGTACGGCCACGGGGTCGAAGCCGTCGTAGATGACGTTTCCGATGCGCGCGTCACCCCAGTTGAGGACGGGCTCGCCCTCGTCGTCCGGCCAGAGCTCCTCCAGCCGTTCGAAGGCGCGCTCGATGAGGGGTGAGCGGGGCAGGCCCTCGACCACCCAGCCGTAGTAGGCGCGTTGGGCGTCCACGTGGCGGCGCAGCGGGCTGCCTTCCCCGGGCAGGGCGAGGAACTCGGCCTGCGCGACGGGCACTTGGTCGTGGAGGTGGGCGAGGAGGCGGATCGACGCGTCCTCCAGGTGCGCGCGCTCGGCGTCACTCGCCGCATGGAGCCAATTCCCCTCGTACGTATAGGGCATGACGTCCGGCGGCACGCGTCCCTCGACCCGCTCCATGACGAAGAAGGGCGCGCCCAGCGGCCCGGGGTCCTCCTCCAGCCACAGCACGCGCGGCACCGGCAGGTCGGTGTGCTCGGCGACGAGCCGCATCGTGCGGTGCTGGCGCGGCAGGTCGTAGACCGGGAAGATCGTGTACGCGGCCGGGTCCGCCGCCACGCGCAACGCGCAGGCCCGCAGCGGTGGTTGTGGATGCTCGATGTCGAAGAGGAGGGTCTCGCTCGACATGCCGTTGGACTCGGGCACCCGCACTCCGGTGGCCTTGGCCCCGGGCAGCCGCACGCCGAGCCAGGCCGTGAGCCTGCGGGTGAGTTCCTCGGGGTCGCGCGTGGTGGTGCGGAGGCGGGGTCTGCTGGGTTCTGTCGCCATCGCGGAGTCCTCTCAGGGTGCGACCGATTCGAAGCCGGTGAAGCCGCTGGGGTCGTGGCGGCCGAAGCTGCCGTGCTCGAAAATGCCGTACCCGGTCTGCCCGTCGAGGGTGAAGCGTGCGGCGTGGTCGATGACTCCGTACGCGGCCATCGGGTGCGCCGCCGGATCCGACAGGTCGTACGTGCGGCGGTCGGTCCAGCCGCGCCCCTGCCAGGTGCCGTGCTGCCAGTCGTCCGCGGGCGGATAGCCGGCACCCACGGCGAGCGGCAGGGAGGCGAGGACCTCGACGCCGAGCTCGAGGGGCTTGCGGTCGTCCGGGCCGGTGAGGTGGATGACGGCGCGCTCGGGGTGCCGGGTGCCGGAGCGGTAGGTGATGTCGGCCTGGGGCCAGCCGAGTTGGCGGTCGCGCACGCCGTTCCGTACGACCGTGGCCTCGTTCAGGGTGCGGTGGCCGTCCGCGTCCTCCTGGGTGATGACCATGAGGAAGCGGTCCTCGAAGCGCACGGGGCTCCAGATCCAGTGGAAGCCCTCGGTGCCGAACTCCTCCTCGAGGCGCCCGCGTTCCTCGCCGGGTATGGGCCGCACGCCCCAGCTGCGGTCGCGGGTGGCGGTCCACTCCCCCGCCGTCACCGCGATGTCCTCGCCGCCGACGCGGATCGTCCCCTCGCAGCCGCCCGCCTGGACGAAGCGGCGCCCTTCGAGGGAGAGCCGGTCGCCGCGCCGCTGGATGTGGTGCGGTTCCCAGAGGGCGGGAAAACCGGCGGTCCACGTGATGTCGTACGCGAGGGAGCCGGGGTCGGCGGGATCGGCGGCGCAGGTCAGGCGCAGCCGTCGCAGCGGTTCCTCGACGGTGATGGTCAGGGGGCCGACGGAGAGGTTCATCCGGTCGTCGCCGAGGGCGTCGGACGCGCGTACGGCGTGCAGCGTGTCTCCGATGCGCAAGGTGGCGTACGCGTCGATCACCCCCACGTTCGGGTAGACCCCGAGCCCGAGGATGAGGAGCGCCTGCCCCTGGTGATCGAAGAGGTGGAAGATACAGCGGTCGTAGGCGTTGCGGTCGCCCGTCGCGACCTGCTTCATGGACAGCGGGACCTGATGGATCGGGTACTCGTCGAGCGGGACGGGGCGGTCGTCTGCCACGGCAAACCTCCCTGGGCGCACGGTGGTTGACGGGCGCGCGACCGATGCCGGGCCCGCGGCGCGGAGTTGACGGTACGTCAGACCGCGTGCCGGAGCCAGACACGTGTCAGCCCGCGTTCGGGGAGAGGGGCCTTCCCGTCCGGCAGCCGCAACGCCGGGGCCGCGCCTTCGTCCGGGGCGAGGGAGAGCGGGCCCCCCGCTCCTCGACACGGGCATGCCACGAACTGAGGGGCGAATCCCGCAGGCGGTGACTCGTCCCCCGCGGGGCGCGTTGGCCGCGTATGACCACCCCCACGCCGATGCCCATGGCGCACCCGCCGACCGGCCGCCGCAGGCGCACCCTCCTGACGGCTCCCCCGCCCGACGCAGAATCGGTTCCCCAGCGCCCTCAGCAGCCGCAGCGCCCCCACCCGCACCACCAGCAGCAACCGCCCCAGCCCCCGCCGCCACACCTGCAGGATCCGCCCATCTACCGCGCCCTCATCCGCAGCTGGGCCGAGCGGGGCAAGACCCTGCCGGGGCGGCACGACCCGGAGTGGGTGCGGCTCGCGGCGCCTCCGGTCAGGCTCGGTCAGTTCAGCGCGTCTCGGGACCCGCGAGGTGACGTGCGATGACCATGCGCTGGATCTGATTGGTCCCCTCGACGATCTGCAGCACCTTCGCCTCGCGCATGAAGCGCTCCACCGGGAAGTCCGCGGTGTAGCCGTACCCGCCGAGGACCTGCACGGCGTCCGTCGTCACCTTCATCGCGGCGTCCGTGCACAGCAACTTGGCCATGGCCGCCTGCTTGGAGAACGGCCTGCCCGCGTCGCGCAGCCGCGCCGCGGAGAGATAGAGCGCCCGGCCCGCCTCGATCTGCGTCGCCATGTCCGCGAGCATGAACCGAAGGCCCTGGAAGTCCGCGATCGGCTTGCCGAACTGCCGCCGCTCGGTGGCATAGCCGAGCGCCTCGTCGAGTGCCGCCTGGGCCACACCGATCGCACACGCCGCGATGCCGAGCCGCCCCGAGTCGAGCGCGGAGAGCGCGATCGCGAAGCCCTGGCCCTCCTCGCCGATGCGGCGGGCGTCGGAGACCCGTACCCCGTCGAAGTTGATCTGGGCGGTGGGCGAGCCCTTCATCCCCATCTTCTTCTCGGGCACCGCCGCGTTCAGCCCCTCGGCGTCGCCCGGCACCAGGAACGCGGAGATGCCGCGGGCGCCTTCGCCGCCGGTGCGGGCGAGGACGGTGTAGAAGTCGGCGACCCCGCCGTGCGTGATCCACGCCTTCGTTCCGCTGATCACCCATGCGTCGCCGTCACGGACGGCCTTCGTCCGCAGGGACGCCGCGTCCGATCCCGAGGCCGGCTCGGAGAGGCAGTACGCCCCGAGGAGCCCGCCGCCGAGCATCGCGGGCAGGTGCTCGGCCTGCTGCTCCTTGGTGCCGTACCCCGCGAGCGCGTGGCAGGACAGGGAGTGGACGCTGACACCGAGACCGACGGTGAGCCGTGCGGCGGCGAGCTCTTCGAGGACCTGGAGATAGACCTCGTACGGCTGGTCGCCGCCGCCGAACTCGGAGGCGTACGGAAGTCCGAGCAGTCCGGATTCGGAGAGGAGGGCGAAGACCTCGCGCGGGAAGTGCCCGGCGTCCTCCTCCTCGGCCGCGCGGGGAGTGATCTCCCGCTGGACGAGGTCACGGACGAGCGAGAACAGATCCCGCGCCTCGTCCGTGGGCAGCTGACGGTCCACCGGCTGCTGCGAGCTTCGCTCAGGCACGATCGCATCCTCCCTTTCGGCACTGCGGCGGACCCGCGGGGTAGTGCGGCGCCACCGTGTCTCACGCCCGGCCGATGGCGCCCTTCCGGGTCGCGGAAGGTGCTGTGACCAGCGGCTCTGGCGCGTTGAGTATGCCCGATCGGCGGCGGCCCGTCACTAGTTAACGACCGCTTACTCAAAAGATAGCCGACGCCCGCAAGAGGGGCCCGGAATTGGTCCGAACCATTGACCCCACTGGTCTAGTCCTCCTAGAGTCCAGCCGAGCGCCTTACCGCGTTCATGCCAATTCAACGTTCACCGACGTTCGTACGGCACCCGCAGGTCAACAGCACCATGTCCCCCCATGCGCCCTCTCCCCCCACGAGGAGAAACGATGCTCAGACCGCACCTCTCCCGCGCCCCCTTCAGGGCGCTCATAGCCACAGCGTGTTGTGCCGTGCTCGGCGGAGGTCTGCTCGCCGGCGCGGGCACCGCCACGGCCGAGCAGAACAAGGACTCCGCGACGAAGGCCGCGGCCGGCTCCAAGGTCGTCGGCTACTTCACCGAGTGGGGTACCTACGACCGGAATTACCACGTCAAGAACGTGGAGACGTCCGGTTCGGCCGACAAGCTCACGCACATCAACTACGCCTTCGGCAACGTCCAGGGCGGCAAGTGCACGATGGGCGATGCCTACGCGGCGACCGACAAGGCGTACACGGCCGACCAGTCCGTCGACGGCAAGGCCGACACCTGGGACCAGGAGCTGCGCGGCAACTTCAACCAGCTGCGCAAGCTCAAGGCCAAGCACCCGGACCTGAAGGTCCTGTGGTCCTTCGGCGGCTGGACCTGGTCCGGCGGCTTCACCGAGGCGGCCAAGAACCCGGCCGCGTTCGCGCAGTCCTGCTACGACCTCGTCGAGAACTCGAAGTGGGCCGATGTCTTCGACGGCATCGACATCGACTGGGAGTACCCCAATGCCTGCGGTCTGACCTGCGACACCAGCGGGCGCGCCGCGTACAAGGACCTGATGTCCGCGGTGCGGGCGAAGTTCGGCGGCGCCAACCTCGTCACCGCGGCCATCCCGGCCGACGCCGAGGAGGGCGGCAAGATCGACGCCGCCGACTACGCGGGCGCCGCCCAGTACGTCGACTGGTACAACCCGATGACGTACGACTACTTCGGCGCCTGGGAGGCGAAGGGCCCGACCGCCCCGCACTCGCCGCTGAAGACGTACGAGGGCGCGCCCAAGGCGAACTGGAACACCGACGCCACCATCAAGAAGCTCCAGGGCCTCGGCATCCCCTCCGACAAGCTGCTCCTCGGCATCGGCTTCTACGGCCGCGGCTGGACCGGCGTCACGCAGAAGGAGCCCGGCGGCACCGCCACCGGGGCCGCCGCGGGCAAGTACGAGGCGGGCATCGACGACTACAAGGAACTGAAGACCAAGTGCCCGGCCAACGGCACGGTCGGCGGGACCGCGTACGCGCACTGCGGGACCGACTGGTGGAGCTATGACACCCCGGCCACCATCGCGGGGAAGATGGACTACAAGAACCAGGCCGGTCTCGGCGGCACCTTCTTCTGGGAACTCAGCGGTGACACGGCCGACGGTGAGCTGATCAAGGCCATCAACTGACCCTCCGCGCACAAACGTTGGGGCGGGAGCCGGTCGGCTCCCGCCCCTTCGTCATGCCGTCGGCGGGCCCTCACGACCGCGGCGGGGCCGGGAAGGACGGCTCGAACTCCTCGATGACGCGCAGGGTGTCGCCGAGGGTCCGCACCAGCAGGTCACACACCGTCTCGCGCGTCAGACCCCGGCTGCCGATCCAGTCGAGCGCGACACCCTCGACGCTGCACAGCCAGCCGAGCAGCGCCGTGCGCGCCAGCTCCGGGATGTCACGGCGGCCGTACGCCCCGTCGGCGATCGCGCCGATCAGGGCCGCGCGCACGCCGTCGCGTATGGCGTGCACCTCGGCGTCGAAGCCGACGCCGCCTGTGATGATGGTGCGGTACGCGGCCTGGTGGTGTTCGGCGTAGCGCAGATAGCCGTCGATCGTGCTGCGCACCCGTTCCGCGGGCGGCAGGTCGTCGTGGCGCCCGGCGCGCGCGACCAGCTCCGCGACCGAGTCCTCGATGATCGCGAGGTAGTAGCCGCGCTTGGACTTGAAGTAGTAGTAGATCAACCCCTTGGCGACGGACGCCTGCTTGGCGATGTCGTCCATCGAGAGCGCGTCGTACGACGTGTCGGCGAACAACTTCCGCCCGATGGTGATGAGTTCGGCGCGGCGCGCCACGGAGCGGTCGGTGCCGCGCGCCTGCGGACGAGCGTCCGCGGGACGGTCGGTGCCGCGCTGTTGACTATTATTCAATTTCGGCCCTAGTCTCCAACTGCCTCGGGAATCCGCAGTATGGCAGAACCAACGCCACCTGCCGGTTCTGCGTCCGACGGCGCTCTCTCACGCACTCCCCCTACGCACACGGACCGCCGTACGGGAGGAAGACTCATGAGCGCAGCGCGTACCCCTTTGCGCGAGGGCAGAACCTCCTGGAAGAAGACGGCCGTCGTGGCCCTGCCGGCCGTCCTGGCCGTCGGCGCGATGGCCTCCGTGATGGCCGAGGGGGCGCTCGCCGCCTCCTTCGCCGTCTCCGGCACCAGCTTCCAGGTGTCATCCGGCAAGCTCACCAGCGAGGGCCTGTCCTCCTACGTACAGACCGACCGGGACATCGACGGCAAGGGGCACCCGGTGGCGCTCCTCGGGATCGGTGACGCGACCCTCTCCGACATCTGCCAGGCCGCCGAGGTGAAGACCCCGGTGGGCACCGTGGTCTTCAAGCTGACCGCGGGCGGCTCGGCGGGCGAGGTCACCGCGAGCAATCTCATCATCGACGGCGAGGACCTGGAGGGCGACGCACGCTTCGGCACGGCGGAGATCGGCCGGGACGCGTCGACCCTGGACGAGGTGTCCGGCGTCAAGGGCGAGCGGGGGAAGTTCGGGCTTCAGGCCGGGGACATCACCGTCTCCGGCGTGAAGTCCCACGCCTGGTCGGCGACCGGCGGCAACTTCCGGCTCAAGGGCATGAAGCTCGATGTCAGCATCGGCGGCAAGAAGTGCTTCTGACCGGCGGCCGGAGAGGCGGGGTCAGGGCGTGGCGCAGAGACGGCGGCGGCTGGCTCGACGAGCGCCTGCCGCTGCCAGACGCGCGTCGGGTGCTGCGCAGGTGGCGGCGCACCCGGCCCTTCTGGGGTGGCCTGCTGCTGATGCTCGGCGGCGCCGAGCTGCTCCTCGTGCCGCTGTCACCGCTGACGGTCCTGGTCAGTCTGGGGCTCGGCGGGCTCGCGGCGATCGGCATCGGGCTCGCCCTGATCGCCGCCGGGATCTTCCTGTGGCTGCTGCCGCACGCCCATCACTATGTGAGCGTCAACGCCCTGATCCTGTCGGTGCTCTCGTTCGCGGCCACGAACCTCGGCGGGTTCCTGGTGGGCATGACGCTCGGCATCGTCGGCAGCGCGATGGGCTTCGGCTGGACGCCGGTGCCCGAGGGCGCCGAGGAGGACGCCGAGCGGCCGAGGGTGCGGGACGGACAGGGCACGCGGACGCTCGGTGTGCTGCTTCCGGTGGTCATCGTGGGGGCGACGCTGTGGGGCGGAAGCCCGGCTGAGGCGGCTCCCGGTCAGGAGATCGTGGCGGCGAGGACTCCGCCGACCGTCACCACCACGCTCTTCGCACCGCAGGGCTTCCTCCTGGCCGGCGTACGCGAGATCCCCACGGCCGACGGGCCGTTGAAGGTCATGGTGCTGAAGATGAAGGCCGCCTCGCTCACCGACTACCGGCTGAAGACGCGCGACGGGAGCAGGGAACTGGCCCTGGGAGCCGACACGTTGGACCTCAGCGGCTCCGTCACGCTCTATCTGACGAAGTTCAAGGGCTGCCTGGAGGGGCTGCTCTGCCTGACCTTCACGCCCGACAAGCTGCCGGTGCCGCCCGTCGTGCCGCCGTTCGTCTTCATGACCGACGTACAGGCCGAACAGGCCCTCGTGACCTCGGACTTGATCGTCGCGGGCGGCCTCACCCTGAAGGCATCGGCATGATCCAGATCCAAGCGGCCCTCTTCTGGGCGTACGCGGTCGGCGCGACGTTCGCGCTCTCCGCGGCCCGGCAGCTCCAGGTGTGGGAGCGGATCAACGCGGGCGAGGGGCCGCGGACGCGCAGCCGCGCCGCGAATCCGTATCTGGCGCTCACCGCGCTCTTCGCGGCGGTCCTGATGGTGCCGACGGGGCTTTTCCTGCTCTGGCAGAACCCCGCGTGGGCGACGATGCACGTCGCTGACGGGCACGACGGCGTGTGGGCCGGGTTCGTGCTCTTCTACGCGGGCGGGATCCCGGTCGCAGCGATCATCGGGTTCCTGGTGGCGCAGGGGCTCGTCCTGGTGGGGGCCGGCTACTGGGCGTATCTCCAGTGCGTGGGCGGGTACTTCCTGCTCTTCGGGACGCTGGTCCACGGCTGGGACGGCAGGGGGTACGAGCGGTTCTTCTCCGCCGAGTCCCGGGACTTCGCCGACTGGCGGCAGGACAGCGTGGTCAACCACGTACTGGACTTCCTGACGTCCGGGACGTTCCTCGCGCTGCTGATCTTCGGCGCGGCCGTGATCGGCACGATGCTGTTGACGGAGATCGGCTGGCTGATGGAGGGCTGGTCGCTGCCCGGCGCGGACGAGGACCGCAAGGTGCACCGGTTCCTGGCGATCGCCGTCGCGGCGGCCGGGGTCTACGGCCTGCCGTTCATCGGCGCGCTCGCCGCGAGCGTCCTCGTGCGGCTCCTGGGCGGGTGGCTCGGCCTGCCGCTGTTCGCGGTGATCGCGGGGCTCACGCTGCTGTCGCGGCGCTCACCCGTGCGCCTGCTCTACGGGCTCGTGGGCGTGCCGCACCGGCACTGGCGGGCGGATCTCGACCCGGGGCAGGCCCACGACGCTCGTACGGGAGGTCAGGAGACCGGCGTGACCGGGGTCACAACAGACCGATCTGCGTGACGAGCATCGCGAGGACGACGACGAGCGTCCAGCCGAGGACGTGCTCGAGCACCTTCGGGCCGTCTTCCTCGGGGCCGCCGGTGCGCGTGGTCGCCCGGGGCTGTGCGGTGGCAGTGGCTGTGGCAGCGGTCATGGCATCACTCGATACATATGCGTCACGCCTCTCGACGCGACGTCCGGCAGCGGACTCCCCCCACTGACCCCACCACCTTGCCATCGGATTCCGCCGCCGCGGGCGAGAGCTTGGTCACGCGCGGGCCCGGCCGCCCACCACGGCCCCGTCCCCCACTGGGCAGGGCCCGTGCAACTCGCACCGAGTGCCGTGCGTCTCACTACACGTGGTGGGGCACACCCCCAGGCACACCCCCCGCCGCTCGTCCGCGCAACCTTCCGACCGAAAGGTTTCCGATGAGCACGCACCGGCCGCACCGGCCGTACCGGACGCCCCGCCGCAGAGCGCGGCTCGCCCTCGCGGCCGCCGTCACCGTGACGGCGGCCCTCACCGGCACGGCGTCACAGGCCGCGCCGTCCGCACCCGGGACACCCTCGCCGGGTGCGCCCGGCCTGGGCGACCCGATGTTCCCGCTGGACGGGAACGGCGGATACCGGGTCGACCGCTACACCCTGGACTTCGACTGGCAGGCGCCGAGGACACCGTTCGAGGCGACGGCGACGATCAAGGCGACCGCCACGCAGTCGCTGTCCCGCTTCAACCTGGACTTCGGGGGCAACACCCTGCACGGCGTGCGGGTCGACGGTTCCTCCGCGCGCACGTCCCGCGCCGGGGACGAGCTGACGGTGACGCCCAAGTCCCCGATCGCCAAGGGCCGTTCGTTCACCGCCAAGGTCACGTACACCGCCGACCCGACGCAGACGCGCCACCGCGACGACGCCATCGAGGACTACGGCTGGATACCCACCGCCGACGGCACGGTGGTCTACCCGCAGCCGAACGGGGCCCGGTTGATCTTCCCGGCGAACGACCACCCAAGCCAACGGGCGCCGATCACCTTCCGCATCACCACACCCAAGGATCTGACGGCGGTCGCCAACGGCAAGCTGGTCGACCGCACGGAACGCCCCGGTGACCGGGTGCGCTGGACGTACGACTCCGAACAGCCGCTCTCCACCCAGCTGGTGCAGATGGCGGTCGGCAAGTTCCAGCTGATCGACGGCAAGGGTCCCGGCGGCCTGCCCCTCCGAGACGTGGTGCCGGACGCCTTGGTCGAGCCGACGGCGGAGTACCGCAAACTCACTCCCGACCACCTCGCCTGGCTTCAGGAGAAGCTCGGCCCCTACCCCTTCAACCGCTACGGCCTCCTGGTCGGCGACACGGACCTGGCCGTCGCCCTGGAGACCCAGACGCTCTCCCTCATCCCGAAGGCGGACCTGCTGGGTACAAAGGTCGACGCCGAACGGAACATGGTGCACGAGCTGACCCACCAGTGGTTCGGCGACAGCGTCGCCCTGAAGAGCTGGTCCGACCTGTGGGTGAGCGAGGGGCACGCCCGTTTCTACGAGCGGATGTACTCCGAGGAGCACGGCGGCGACAGCTTCGAGACCGCCATGAAGACGGCCTACGCCGCTCACGACCAGTGGCGCCACGATTTCGGCGCCCCCGCCGAGCCGACCGAACCGAACCTCTTCAAGCGCATGCGGTACGACGGCTCGGCCCTGGTCCTGTACGCCTTGCGGGAGCAGGTCGGCAACGCGACCTTCGAGAAGATCGAACGGGCGTGGGTCAGCGGCTTCCGCGGAAAGACCGCAAGCACCCAGCAGTTCATCGACCTGGCGTCGAAGGTCGCGGGCGAAGACCTGGACGGCTTCCTGCGGCCATGGCTGTACGGCTCGAAGACACCGCCCATGCCGGGGCACCCCGACTGGGTGGTGGACCCGGTCCAGGGCTGAGAGGCGGCCGGGTCCGTCGTCTGGCGGCGGCGTTCGTGTGAAGCGGCCTGTCGGACGCCTGATCGACGGGGGGACCAGGTCTACGGTGGGTCTCCCGTCGACCTGGGAGGTCTCATGCCGGACCACGAGCAGGAGCAGAAACGCCCCGCGCTGCTGGGCACGGAGATGCGGGAGGCGACACTGCCGGACGGCACCCAGGCGGTGATCGTCGTACAGGCCGGAACCTCCCAGAGCGAGGTGGACGAGAAGGCGGCTCGCTTGCGGCGGGGTACGCCGGAGGCGAAGTAGCTCCGCGAGCGACCCGCGCACACAGACGGCCCCTCCCGTAGTCCGGGAGGGGCCGTCTGTTTCGTTAATGATCGGATAAGCGGTGTCGGATACCATCCCCAGGTCATGAACTGAACATGCTCTGCGGCCTGCCATGTACAGCAGTCGGGCCACGGGAGGGAGAGCCTTGTCCGGTAGCAACCTCACGGTCGACTACGAGTTCCTGAGCGGTTGCGAACGCCAACTCAGTACTTTGCGCACGACGTTCAAGGACATCGAGAACCGTCGTGACGACATGGAGAAGCACTGGGGCGCCGGGAGCATCGCGGATGCCATGGGCGGATTCGTCGACAACTGGGACGACTACCGCACCAGGCTCATCGAAGGCCTGGAATCGACGGGCAAGCTCGTGGCGGAGACGAAGAAGTCGTTCGAGGCACTGGACGTAGAACTCGCCAAGCAGACCAAGGGCAAAGGCAAGGGCGAGGGGAAGGGCCAGTGACCACTGCGGCATCGAAGCGCCGCCCCGTCGACTGGGACCCGCTGTGCGCGAGCGACCCCGTCCCCGGCGACCCGGAGGAGATCCGGGCAGAGGTCCGGCACATGGTCTCGGTCGCCGAGAAGCTGCGCACGCAGGCGAAGAACCTCAAGACCATCTCGGACGAGGAGAGGCTCAAGGGAAAGTACGTCCAACGCCTGCGCGAGGACTCCGGCACGCTGGAGAAGCACATGCGGGAGGTGGCCTCACGGTACGAGCGGGTGCACGGGCACCTCACCAAGTGGGCCGACAAGCTTGAGGACCACCAGGACGACGCCGACCGGATCCTGCGCGAGGCCAAGGAGGCGCACGCGGAGGCCGAGCGGGAGAAGGCCAAGGAAGCCGAGAAGGCGGACAAAGACCAGGACAAGGACAAGGACAAGAAGCCGAACTCGTCGGCGAGCGGCGCTGATCAGGACCCGCTGCAGACGTACAGGACCCGCCTCGGCACCGTCACCGGGAACCGCGACAGCGACGCAAGCCACTACGCCGGCAAGATCAACGATGAGATCGACGATGTCATCGAGGACTCGTGGTGGGACAACGTCAAGGGCTGGGTCCATGACAACGCGGACATGATCAAGGCCTTCATCGATGTGCTCGGCTGGATCGCGACGGCACTGGGCTTCCTGGCGCTGCTCATCCCCGGCCTCAATCTGGTCATTTTGGGCATCGCGGCGCTCACGATCGGACTCAGACTCCTCCTGGTGGCATCCGGCGACGCCACCTGGACCGATGTCATCTTCGACGTCGTGGGCGGGCTGCTCGTGGTGGGTGGCCTCGGGGCGGCCGCGAAGCTCGCCAGTGGGGCCAAGGCCACCGCGGGCGCCGCTCAGGCCGCCCGGACCGCCGGCCTGAGCCGAGGGCTCAGCGGCGTGAAGGGCATCATGGACGACATGGGGCGGTTGATGACCAGATTGCCGGAAGGGGCAGGGCGACAGGTCGTCGGTGCTGCCCGTAACGGCATACGCAAGTCCATCTCCCAGAACGTCGGCCTGGTGGCCAAGGGGCCGTTGAGGGTCAGCCCGCTCTCAACCCTCCTGCATCTCGGCGACAAGGAGATGGCAGGCATGGCGAAGATGCTGCAGGCGAACAAGGCCACCTTCCCGGCCGCCGCGGGGGCGGCCGCGGACAAGGCGTACAAGTCCTACCAGGTGGGGCTTGGCCTTGCCTGGACCGGCATGGGAATGGACGTCGCGGACAAGGCACTGGGCAAGAGCGACCTGACAAGCGTGACGGACGAGAAGTTCGGTACCGGCGAGAAGCCGTACAACGCGGGTTACTCGGACTGGAAGGACAACACCCTGAAGCCCGCCCCCGACACCCACTGGTAGCGAGGAACGACCATGGACCTGTACTCGGCGCAACGCATTGCCGAGGCCGAAGCCGCTCGTACCGGACTCGGCACCGGCCCCAACCGGCGGCTCCGGCTGACCCTGATCATCGGAATGCCCCTGTTCCTGCCGGTATTGGGGATCATGATCCTGGTGCCGAAGTCGATGATGAACACCGTCCTTTACGTGTACGAGGCCGGGATCATCGGCTGTCTCCTGCACTACGTCTGGGTCTTCGTGAAGTACCCCCGCCACGCGGGCCGTCCGCCCTACCTGACCCGGGATCTCGCCATGGGCGGGGGCTTCTTCCTGCCCTCGATGTTCTTCGGTTTCTGGGCAGGCATGATCGCTGCCCCGTTGTGGGCGCTCTTCGTCGGCGTCGCCTACGCCGTGGAAGAGAGGCGGGAGCACCGTGGCCGCCGTTGAGCACCACCAAGTCCCGACCGGCTTCAACCTGGTGCCGCCGCCCGGCTGGGACGTGATTCCGCTGCACTCGGGCACCGAGGAAGCGATGGACCGCATCGTCCGCAAGGCGATCTCGCAATTGCCCGTCGGCTTCCCCAAGGACGACATCCCGAAGGCCCGGCTGAAGCTCACCCAGGAGATGAAGAAGGTCGTACGCCGGGCAAGCGCCAAGGGCGGCATGACCCTCTACCTCCCCACCGAACGGCTCCATGGCGTCGCGCTGCCCGTCTCGATCGTCGCCTCGGAGCCGATCGAGATTCCGAGGGTCAGGCCCGAGAGCGGTCCGGAAGCGGTGCTGCTGGCGCTCGCCTCCGAGACTCCCGGAGCCGAGGTGCGGGAGCTGGACGAGACCGCGGCGCTGCGCTCGGAGCGTGATGTCCCCGCCGATCCCGCCCAGGGTGTCGACGTCGCTCACCGTCGGGTCGAGTACTTCGTGCCGGTTCCGGACAGCACCCCCGACAAGTACCTCACCTTCTCCTTCAGCGCCCTGATCGCGCCCGGCTCGGACCCCGCCTTCTACGACACCCTCGTGGAGCTGTTCGACGCCGTCATGGGCACCTTCCGCTGGAGCTACAGCTGACGGCTGCCGCCCTGCCCGCGCCCCCGACGAAAGAGACCGCTCATGTCCGAAGGCACCCTGTGGAGCGCCGACCTCGGCGAGCTCCACATCGACACGGATGCCAACAAGGGGCTCTGGGGTTATCTCTGGCTCCAGATCGACAAGAAGACGTTCAAGGTCTGGCTGGATGAGTCGCTGACCGACCTGGCCTCCAAGCACGGCATCGAACTCACCCGCAAACTCCGCCGATTCCACAAGACCTTCTACGAGCAGACCGTGGTGACCCTCCGGGACAAGCTTCAGGCCGACGAGGCGTTCATCTACCACCCCGTGCCGTTGACCTACATGCCCCTGGTGATGCACGCCACCCGCATCCACTGCGAGGCCCCCGACGCGGCGTCCTGCGAAGGGCTCACCGCGCCCACCGTGCCGCATCCGGAGATCCCCGAGTGGCAGCAGCGGTCCGGCAGCGTTGCCTTCGCCTCGCCGTATCTGGGCGAGGACGGGGTGCGGGTCACGCGTTCCTACCCCGCGGACAGCACCATCATGATGACCTCGGTGACGTACCACTGGCACACCCCGCCCGGCCTCCCCGACGTCTGTCTGCGCGGGCACCACGACGATCCGGAAGTGATCGCCGCGGTCATGGAGCCCCTGGACGACTTCGCGCGGACGCTGCGGCTCCCCGGGACGGCTCAGTAACCAACCCGCGGGTTCCCTCTTCGGCTGACGGAGAGGGAACCCGCCGCTGCCTCAGTGAATGCCCACCTCCGCCAGCGCCGCCTTCTGCTTCGCCGAGAGCTTCACCGGGAAGTACACGTAGCAGACGCCTCCCGTGCCGGAGACGACCTTCCCCGTGGAGTTGTAGCGCTTCGTGCGGAGCCAGATGTTCTCCCACTCGCGCCGCTTGTAGACCCGGCGCACCGCCTCGTTGCTCGGCGACGCGGGGTCGTTGGCGATCACGTCGCCCTTCGACGTGAAGCCGATCACCGTCATCAGGTGGCCCGCCGTGCCGTAACCCGCGCCCGTCAGCTCCTCCTTGAGGAACGACTGTGACGTTATGACCGGGATGCCGGCGGCGATCAGCGACTCCAGCTCGGTGAGCGAGGCGAGGCGGGTGACGACGCCCTGCATGTCCTTGTACGTCGACGCGTAGGCCGCGTTGAAGGGCCAGTTGCCGCAGCCCGCGTACTGGTAGTCGAAGGTGTACCGGGCCGCGTGGCACACCTGCGGGTCGGCGTAGGAGGGGTCGACCCAGGCGAGGTCGGCGGCGGTCGGCTTGCGGCCCCAGAACTCTATGATCATCTGCGAGGAGGTCGGGCTGCACCAGGCCTCGCCGCCGTTGTCGTACTCCGGGTACTGGCCGACGTGGGTCTCCTGCGAGTAGCGCGGGACCTTCAGCTCCTTGGTGAGCCCCGGCTTCGACGCCGGGACGGTGAAGCGGTCGGGGACGGCGGACGCCATCGCGCCGAGCCGCCACACGGTGGGCGTCTCGGTGGCGCCCGGCTTGCGGTACAGCGTCAGGCGCAGCTGGTACGAGACGAGGCGCAGGCCCGTCGTCGTGTCGTCGATGGAGAACGTGTCCGTCCAGATGCTCGACTTCCCGTCGCTCTGGTCGTCGACCGACGTACGGCGGATGTCCTTCTCCTTGTCGTCGCCGGAGGTCCAGCGGCCGAGGACGTACCAAGGAGTCTTCGCCTTGTCCGAGTACGTTCCCTGGAGCTCCACCTGGAGCCACGTCCCGGTGGGTGTGCGGGCGTTCCAGGAGGCGACGACCTCCGTCGCGGGGACGGTCGGCCGGTGCACGGGCGAGGTCCACCGGGCGTACTCCCAGGTGGCGGTCCTGCCGGTGTGCGGGTCGGCGTAGTCGGTGCGGCCCGCGGCCTCGGCGATCTGCACGGCGGGGCGGGCTCCGGCGACGGCCCGGGTGCCTTCGGCGGTGCCGGCGCTCCAGTCGGCGTGCGAGACCCAGAAGCGGTTGCTCACGGGCCGCTTCGCTCGCGGCGCGGGGCGCAGGCCGCCCGATGCGAGTGCCGGGCTCGCGGTGGCGGCCAGCGCCGCCACGGCCGCGGCCGTGGCGAGGACGGTTCTGCGGGACATGTCATCAGCTCGGTCCATGGCGGGGACCCCCAGTCGACGTGGGCTCCGGACGGGTCCGGAAGGGGCAGGTCGGTGCACGGCGGTAGGCCAACTATGGCTGCTTCGAGCCGACTTCTGCCAGCGCTCGGACCACCACCGCGTCCGCCAATATTGGCCTCGACCACTGGCGTGAGCTGGGACGGCGCGCGGAGTGCCGGATTCCGCACCCGTACGCTTGCCAGGTGATGACCGCTCACGCCACTCCCCTGTCTCACGTCGCCGCGGAGCTGCTGCGCCTGCCGCCCTCCTGCGGCCCCGTCCGTCTCGTCGCCGTCGACGGGCACGCGGGCTCCGGCAAGTCCACCTTCGCCGACCGCCTCGCCGACGCGCTGGGCGGCGCGCCCGTGCTGCGCCTCGACGACATCGCGAGCCACGACGCGCTGTTCGACTGGACGGAGCGGCTGCGTCGGCAGGTGCTCGTGCCGCTCTCGCGCGGCGAGACCGCGCGCTATGAGACGTACGACTGGCACGCGCGCCGCTTCGGTCCCGAGATCCGCACCCTCGCGCCTGAACCCGTGGTCCTGGTCGAGGGGGTCGGCGCGGGGCGCCGTGCGCTGCGCCCGTTCCTGGCGCGGCTGCTGTGGATGGAGCTGCCCCGTGCTGAGGCCTGGGGCAGGGGGCGCCGCCGGGATGGGTCGGTCCAGAGCGACTTCTGGGACGGGTGGGAGCCGGCGGAGCGCCGGCACTTCGCGGACGACCCTTCGCGCCCCTTCGCTCAGTCTTTGGTGCGACAGTGGCGCGAGGGATATGAGGTGCTGCAGGGACCGAATGAGACGCCTGCGCACCACCAAATCGTCACACAGGGTGAGGGACCAGAGGCGGTCAGCTGACCCTCGCCAAGAGCGCTCCCAGAACTTCGCGCCAGTTTCCATGAGTGCCTCAACTCGGCTTGACCGAGGGCCCTTACAGGACTTACGTTCTGAATGTGCGGCCTTTCGGGGTCGCCCGCAGACGCGAAGCCCCCGGTTGTTCCCCCGTGATCGGGGGCTTCGTTCTGCCCCCCATCCTCGCATTCCGGACGCTGCGAGCCGCCTTTCGCTCACCCTCGGTGACGAAGAGGCCTCCCCACTCCTGCCTGATCCCGCACTGCGGCACCCTACGGCCGAGTGCTCCCCCGCAGGTACGATGCCTTTCGGTGCGACTTACGGACGGCTGCTCTGCGCGCCGGTTCAACGTCCGTCCGCAGCACGGCGGTTCAGCGAAGTTTGCCGACGGGCACCGGTCCGGCGGTACACAAACGGGGGCACGGTTTGTGGGGGACGTGATGGACTTCGACGCGGTGGGCTCACCCGCCCCGGCCGACCTCGCCTGGCTGAGGGGCGTCGACGCCTACACGATGGGCGCCTATCCGCAGGCGGAGGAGGAGTTCCGCGCGGCGGTGCGGATGGATCCGGGGATGGCCGACGGCTGGCTCGGACTGCACGCGCTGCGCATCGACACGACGACGGCACTGCTGCGAATGTTCCAGCACAGGGACAGGTTCGGGGAACAGCGCACCCGGCACGGGCGCACGCTCAACTCCTGGTACTGGCTGGGCTGGTGGGTGCAGCCCGTCCTGGAGTCCACGCGTGACCTGCTGCTCGCGCACGCCTCGCACTGGCTCGACGGACGGCATGTCCCGGAGCTCGACCGGGCGTTGGCCGGCCTGCCGCCGGTCGACGCCGATCCGCAGGTGCGCTTCCTGCACGCCTGCCGCTCCTATCTGGTCAAGGACTGGGAGCAGTTGGTCCGGCACACGGACTCGCTGATCGACGACGCGATGCTGGGCATCGAGGCCGGCCTCTTCGGAGGCATGGCCCGCGTACGCCTCGAGATGTACGGCCAGGCCGAGCCGCTGCTCTCCGCGGCCCTGATGCGGTGCCGCAGCGAGCAGCCGCAGCGCAAGGAGCTTCGCTACTGGCTGGCCCGCGCGCACGAGGGCACCGGACGCTCGGCGGCGGCCCTGCCGCTCTACCGCGCGGTGCACCGCGTCGACCCCTCCTTCATGGACACCTCCGCGCGGCTGGCGGCGATCTCCGAGGGCGACGGGTACGACGAGGTCACCGACCTGGCGGCGATCGCCCTGACCGGCTTCGGGCAGGACGTGATGGACGGCCCCGACGGCATCGATCCGCTCTTCGGCCCGGAAGGCCGCGACCTGAAGGTCACCGAGGCCGACCTGCCGCCCACCGGCGGCCCCGCCGAGACCGACTCGGTGCGCGAGAAGGCCGTGATCCCCATTCAGCCGGGGCTGCCGCAGCTGCCGCCAGGACCCACCGACCCCGCCCTTCTGGAGGCCGCGCTCGCCGAGCTGGAGGGGATGGTCGGCCTCGAACCGGTCAAGCGGCAGGTCAAGGCGCTCTCCGCGCAGCTGAACATGGCGCGCCTGCGGGCCGCGCAGGGACTTCCCGTGCAGCCGCCGAAACGACACTTCGTCTTCTCAGGACCCTCGGGCACCGGCAAGACCACCGTGGCCCGCATCCTCGGGCGGGCGTTCTACGCCCTCGGCCTGCTCGGCGGCGACCACCTCGTGGAGGCGCAGCGCGCGGACCTGGTCGGCGAGTATCTGGGCCAGACCGCGGTGAAGGCCAACGAACTGATCGACTCGGCGATCGGCGGCGTCCTCTTCGTGGACGAGGCCTACTCCCTGTCCAACTCGGGCTACGGCAAGGGCGACGCGTACGGCGACGAGGCCCTCCAGGTCCTGCTCAAGCGCGCCGAGGACAACCGCGACCATCTCGTCGTCATCCTCGCGGGCTACCCCGAGGGCATGGACCGCCTCCTGGCCGCCAACCCAGGGCTCTCCTCCCGCTTCACGACCCGCGTGGACTTTCCCTCGTACCGCCCCCTGGAGCTCACCTCCATCGGTGAGGTCCTGGCCGCCGACAACGGCGACGTCTGGGACGAGGAGGCGCTGGAGGAGCTGCGCTCCATCAGCGGGCACGTGGTCGACCAGTCGTGGATCGACGAACTGGGCAACGGCCGCTTCCTGCGCACGCTCTACGAGAAGAGCTGCGCCTACCGCGACCTGCGGCTCTCCGGCTATCCCGGCGAGCCGAGCCGCGACGATCTGTCGACCCTGCGGCTGCCCGACCTGATGCAGGCGTACGGCGAGGTGCTTTCGGGGCGGGGGCCGCAGGACCCGCCGAGGGTCTGAGGCCCCCGCCCCGCACGCTCACACCAGGGCGCCGTCCCGCGACTCCTGCGAGGTCTCCCGGGGCCTGCGCGGCACGGTGACCCGGTGCGCCGGGTCACGGACCTCGCCGACCAGGAGTTCCAGCACGTCCTCCAGGGCGACCAGGCCGAGCACCTTGCCCGACGCGTCGGCGACCTGCGCCAGGTGCGTCGCGGCCCGGCGCATCACGGTCAGGGCGTCGTCCAGGGGAAGTTCGGCGCGCAGCGTCGTCATCGGGCGCCAGACCTGCTGCGGCACCGCGCGGTCCGTCTCGGCGCCGTCGGTGAGGTCGAGTACGTCCTTCACGTGCAGGTAGCCCATGAAGGCGCCGTTCTCCGCGCAGACCGGGAAGCGGGAGTAGCCGGTGCGCCCGGTGAGTTCGATGACCTGCGCCGGGGTGACCCCCGCGCCCACGGTCACCAGCGACGCCCGGTCGAGCAGCACGTCCGTCACCGGGCGCGAGCCCAGCTCAAGGGCGTCCTCCAGGCGCTCCTGCTCCTCGGGTTCGAGCAGTCCCGCCTGGCCCGAGTCACCGACGAGGCGGTTGAGCTGCTCACTGGTGAAGACGGCCTCGACCTCGTCCTTGGGCTCGACCCCGAAGAGCTTGAGCACGACGCGCGCGCACGCCCCGAGCGCCACCGTGACCGGACGGCAGAGGCGGGCGAAGGCGACGAGGCCGGGGCTGAACCAGAGCGCGGTCTTCTCCGGGGCGGCCATCGCGAGGTTCTTGGGGACCATCTCGCCGACGACGAGGTGCAGGAAGACCACCACGGCGAGCGCGATGGCGTACCCGAGCGGATGGATCGCCCCTTCGGGGATGTGCGCCGCCTCGAAGACGGGTTCCAGGAGGTGCGCCACGGTGGGCTCGGCGACCGCGCCGAGCGTCAACGAGCACACGGTGATGCCGAACTGGGCGGCCGCCATCATCTGCGGCAGGTTCTCCAGGCCGTGGAGGACCTGGCGCGCCCGCTTCGTGCCGAGGGGCTCGATCTGGCTGCGGCGCACGGAGACGAGCGCGAACTCGGCCCCGACGAAGAAGCCGTTGGCGAGGACGAGGAGGAGGGCGAACAGGAGTTGGAGCACGCTCATCGGGCGGCCTCCGCCACGCTCAGGGTTTTCGCTGTCTCCGCTGCCTCCGGGATCCGTACGAGCCGGACCCGCTCGGCGCGGTAGTGGTCGACCTGGCGCACGGCGAGCCGCCAGCCCGGGAGTTCCGCGCGGTCGCCGGGGGCGGGGATGCGGCCGAGCAGGTCGGCGACGAGCCCCGCCACGGTCTCGTACGGCCCCTCGGGGACGTCGAGTCCTATCCGCTGGAGCGTGTCGACGCGGCAGCTGCCGTCGGCCTCCCACGCTGGGCGGCCGTCCTCGGACGGGGCCGCCGCGATCTCCGGCAGGTCGAGCAGGTCGTGCTCGTCGCGGACCTCGCCGACGAGCTCCTCGACGATGTCCTCCAGGGTGACCACGCCCGCCGTGCCGCCGTACTCGTCGACGACGACGGCGATCGGCTGCTGGCTGCGCAGCCGCTCCAGGAGCTGCTGCACGGGCAGCGTCTCCGGGACCAGGACAGGCGCCTGCGCGATGCGGCCGACGGGTGCCCGCAGGCGCTCGTGGGCCGGGACCGCGAGGGCGTCCTTGAGGTGCACCATGCCCACGATCTCGTCGATCCGCTCGCGGTACACGGGAAAGCGGGAGAGCCCGGTGGCCCGGGTCAGGTTCACCACGTCCTCGGCGGTGGCCGACGTCTGCAGCGCGCTGACCTTCACGCGTGGGGTCATGACGTGCTGCGCGGTCAGCTCGCCCAGGGAGAGCGTGCGCACGAACAGATCCGCCGTGTCCTGTTCGAGGGTGCCGGCCTGCGCCGAGTGCCGGGCGAGCGAGACCAGCTCACCGGGGGTGCGGGCCGAGGCGAGCTCGTCGGCCGGCTCGACGCCGAAGAGGCGTACGAGCCGGTTGGCCGTGGCGTTCAGGAGGGAGATCACGGGCCTGAAGGCACGCGCGAACACGTGCTGCGGGCCCGCGACGAACCGTGCGACCTGGAGCGGCTTGGACACCGCCCAGTTCTTCGGGACGAGCTCGCCGATCACCATCTGCACGCCCGACGCCAGGAGCATGCCGACGACCACGGAGACGCCCGGTACGGCGCCTTCGGGGAGGCCGGTCGCCGTGAAGGGCCCCGCGAGCAGATGCGCGAGGGCCGGTTCGGCGAGCATGCCGACCACGAGCGAGGTGATGGTGATGCCGAGCTGGGTGCCGGAGAGCTGAAAGGACAGCTCCTTGAGTGCGTCGACGACCGTACGGGCCCGTCGGTCACCGTCGGCTGCGGCCTTCTCGGCGTCCGGGCGCTCCACGGTGACGAGCCCGAACTCGGCGGCCACGAAGAAGCCGTTGGCGAGAATCAGCAGGAATGCCGCCCCGAGAAGCAGCAGGGAGGTGGTCATGCCGCCGCCTCCCTGGTGTGTCCAGTCCCGGTATGTCGGGAGGGGGCGGCGCATGTACTACAGGACGAACCGTCCATCGCCGGAGGGAGTCACTCCTCGGGTAGCAGGAGCCCCTGTGGACCGGGCGGGCCCGACAGGGGCGGGGCGGCACACCATGCGTGCCCCGCCACCAGATTAATCAAGACCCGGCCCCAAGCGTCAGCCCTGCGGGCTGCGGGCGTCGGCGAGGGCGCGCAGCGCGCGGGCGTCGTCGATGGCCCGCTGCTTGGCGATGCCCGGCTGGATTCCCAGGGCGGGGAGGCTGGTGCCGTCGCTGAGGTCGAGGAACACCCACGGGTCGCCGGGGCGCAGGTTGACCCGGACGATCTCGGCCCAGGCAAGGCGCCTGCTCGTGGCGATGTTGACGACGGTCACGCCGGAGTCGTCCGCGACGACCTTGGGCCTGCTCAGGAGCATCAGGACACCGAAGAGCAGCACACCGGTGAAGATGAAGCTGAGCCGCTCCCCCGGGCTGAGACTCGGGATGAGCAGGGAGATCACCGTGAGGACCACCAGGATGGCGGCGCCCGCGGTGAGCAGGACGGCCCGGGTCCGGCCGGGCCGGAAGGTCACGGGCAGGGCGGGCAGGGCGGGGTGCTCGGACATGAGGCGGGTTCTCCTGCCCGATCAGAGGCGGCAGGCGTGGATGGCCGTGGTCAGGATGGCCCGCGCCCCGATGGCGTACAGGTCGTCCATGATCCGCTGCGCCTCCTTGGCCGGGACCATGGAGCGGACGGCGACCCAGCCCTCGTTGTGCAGGGGCGAGATCGTCGGCGACTCGAGGCCCGGGGTGAGGGCGACGGCCTGCTCCAGGTGCTCGGCACGGCAGTCGTAGTCCATCATCACGTACGACCGGGCGACCAGGACGCCCTGCAGGCGGCGCAGGAACTGCTGCACCTTGGGCTCTTCGGTGTCGGCGCCGGTGCGCCGGATGACGACCGCCTCGGACTTCATGATCGGCTCGCCGAACACCTCGAGGCCCGCGTTGCGCAGCGAGGTGCCGGTCTCCACGACGTCCGCGATGACCTGGGCGACGCCCAGCTCGATGGCGGTCTCGACGGCGCCGTCCAGGTGGACGACGGAGGCGTCGATGCCGCTGTCCGCGAGGTGCTTGGCGACGATGCCCTCGTACGAGGTGGCGACCGTCTTGCCCGCGAGGTCCGCGAGGGTGTTCGCGGTGCCCGGCTTGGCGGCGAAGCGGAAGGTGGAGCGGGCGAAGCCGAGCGGCAGGATCGTCTCGGCGTTCGCGCCCGAGTCGACGAGGAGGTCTTGCCCGGTGATGCCGATGTCGAGCTTGCCGGCCGAGACATAGATCGCGATGTCCTTGGGCCGGAGGTAGAAGAACTCGACCTCGTTGTCCGGGTCGACCAGGACGAGTTCCTTGGACTCCTTGCGCTGCTGGTATCCGGCCTCATGGAGCATCGCCGACGCAGGTCCGGACAGTGAACCCTTGTTGGGGACGGCGATGCGCAGCATGAGGTCGGATTCCTTTGCGTGACGGGAGAGTGGGGCGGAGTGGGTGTACGGCTCAGAGGTGGGCGTACACGTCGTCGAGGGAGATGCCGCGGGCGACCATCATCACCTGCACGTGGTAGAGGAGCTGGGAGATCTCCTCGGCCGCGGCTTCCTTGCCCTCGTGCTCGGCGGCCATCCAGACTTCGGCGGCCTCCTCGACGACCTTCTTGCCGATGGCATGGACGCCCTTGTCGACCAGCTCGGCGGTGCGCGACGTGGCGGGGTCGCCGTTGGCGGCCTTGTGCTGGAGCTCGGTGAAGAGCTCCTCGAAAGTCTTCTTGGACATGATGTCGCTTACTTTACGCGGCTCCCCGGCCCCGCTCACCGCCAGGGTTCGGAGATCGTACGCAGCGTGGTCGCGGTGGCGACGGCCGCGGTGACCGCTTCGTGGCCCTTGTCCTCGCGGGAGCCCTCGATGCCCGCCCGGTCCAGGGCCTGCTCCTCGGTGTCGCAGGTGAGGACGCCGAAGCCGATGGGCACGCCGGTGTCCACCGTGACCTGGGTCAGGCCCTGGGTGACGCCCTGGCACACGTACTCGAAGTGCGGGGTCCCGCCGCGGATGACGACGCCGAGCGCCACGATCGCGTCGTAGCCACGGCCTGCCAGGACCTTGGCGACGACCGGCAGTTCGAAGCTGCCGGGTACGCGCAGGACGGTCGGCTCGCTGATGCCGAGCTCGTGCAGGGCGCGCAGGGCGCCGTCGACGAGGCCGTCCATGACCTTCTCGTGCCACTGGGCGGCGATCACCGCGACCCGCAGGTCTCCGCAGTTCTTCACGCTCAGTTCGGGTGCACCCTTGCCACTCACGCGCTTCTCCTGGTTCTCGTATGCCGTACTTCTCGTGTGCCGGTACTTACTGATTGCCGCAGGCGGACACCTCGGGGGCGTCCAGCCAGGGCAGGTCGTGCCCCATGCGGTCCCGCTTGGTGCGCAGGTACCGGAGGTTGTGCTCGCCCGCCGTGACCGCCATGGGCTCGCGTCCGGTGACCTTCAGGCCGTGCCGGATCACCGCGTCGGTCTTGTCGGGGTTGTTCGTCATCAGGCGCACGCTGCGGACGCCGAGGTCGTCCAGGATGCGCGCCCCCGCTCCGTAGTCCCGGGCGTCGGCGGGCAGGCCGAGTTCCAGGTTGGCGTCCAGGGTGTCGCTGCCGCGCTCCTGGAGCTCGTAGGCGCGCAGCTTGGAGAGCAGACCGATGCCGCGCCCCTCGTGGCCGCGGAGGTAGACCACGATGCCGCGTCCCTCGTCCGTGATGCGCCGCATCGACGCCTCGAGCTGAGGGCCGCAGTCGCAGCGAAGGGAGTGGAAGACGTCGCCGGTCAGGCACTCGGAGTGCAGGCGGACCAGGACGTCGTCGCCCTCGCCGACCTCGCCGTGGACGAGGGCGACGTGCTCGACGCCGTCGACGGTGGAGCGGTAGCCGTACGCCGTGAACTCGCCGAAGGCGGTGGGCAGGCGGACCTCGGCCTCGCGGCGGACGGTCGGCTCGGAGCTGCCGCGGTAGGCGATCAGGTCCTCGATGGAGATGATCGTCAGGCCGTGCTTGCGGGCGAACGGGATCAGCTCGGGCAGGCGGAGCATCGTGCCGTCCTCGCCCGCGATCTCGACGATCGCGCCGGCCGGGCGCAGGCCCGCCAGGCGCGCCAGGTCGACCGCGGCCTCGGTGTGGCCGTTGCGGACCAGGACACCGCCGGACTTGGCGCGCAGCGGGAAGATGTGTCCCGGGCGCACGAAGTCGGAGGGCTCGTACGTGCCCGCGGCGAGCATCTGGAGCGTGGTGGCGCGGTCGGCGGCCGAGATTCCGGTGGTGACGCCGTGCGCGCCGCTCGCGTCGACGGAGACGGTGAAGGCCGTCCGCATCGACTCGGTGTTGTTCTCGACCATCTGCGGGAGCTGAAGGCGGTCCAGCTCCTCGCCCTCCATGGGCGCGCAGATCAGGCCGCGGCACTCGCTCATCATGAAGGCGATGATCTCGGGCGTGGCCTTCTCGGCCGCGATGACGAGGTCGCCCTCGTTCTCCCGGTCCTCGTCGTCGACGACCACGACGGGCCGCCCGGCGGCGATGTCCCGGATGGCCGCCTCGACGGGGTCGAGGGCCAGGTCGGAGGCGTCTTCTTCGTGTCCCGTGCTGTACCAAACAGGTGCCGCGCTCATGCCGGGGCTCCTTCCATGTCGGGCTGCGGGGCCTGCGAGGACGCAGTGCGCGACCGCAGCCACCAGTCGCGCATGCCCCACAGGACGAGCGCGAGATAGATGACGTACACGAGGCCGGAGAAGGCCAGACCACTGCTGAAGGCGAGGGGGACCCCGACCACGTCGACCAGGAGCCAGGCGAACCAGAACTCGACCAGACCGCGGGCCTGGGCGACCATCGCGGCGAGGGTGCCGACGAAGATGTAGGCGTCGGGCCAGGGGTTCCAGGACAGGTCGGGCACCGCGGAGAACAGGGCGCCGACCGCCAGGGTGCCGACGGCGGTGCCGCCGAGCAGGACCCCGCGCTCCTTCCAGGTGGCGAACCGGACGGCGATGGAGCCGTCCTGCGCCTGCTGCTTGCCGTTGTTCCACAGCCGCCAGCCCCACAGGGCGACGCCGATGACGAGGAGCTGCTTGCCGACGCCGCCGGAGAGCTGCGCGGAGGCGTAGGCGCCGACGAGGATGAGGCCGGAGAGGAACTGGGCGGGCCAGGTCCATATGGAGCGCCGCCAGCCGAGGGCGAGGGCGATCAGGCCGATGGTGTTGCCCACCATGTCGGACCAGATCACGTGCTGCCCGAAGGCCGTGAAGGCTTCGGAGTTGAGCCAGTTCACTTCGTGGCCTCCTGAGCGGGAGCGGGAGCGGCGGCGGCTGCGGCACCGACGCGGTCGCCGAGCATGCGCTCGACGTACTTCGCGATGACGTCCACCTCGAGGTTGACCGGGTCGCCGGGCTGCTTGATGCCGAGCGTGGTCAGGGCGAGGGTGGTGGGAATGAGGCTGATGGTGAAGTAGTCGGGCCCCGCGTCGACCACGGTCAGGCTGACGCCGTCGACGGTGATGGAGCCCTTCTCGACCACGTAGCGGGAGAGGTCCGCGGGGAGCGAGATCTTGACGATCTCCCAGTTCTCGGAGGGCTTGCGCTCGACGATCTCGCCGGTGCCGTCCACGTGTCCCTGCACGATGTGGCCGCCCAGGCGGTCGCCCACGGCGGTGGGCCGCTCCAGGTTGACCCGCGAGCCGGCCGCGAGCGCGCCGAGGCTGGAACGGTTCAGGGTCTCGGCCATCACGTCGGCGGTGAACTCGTCGCCCTCGTGTTCCACGACCGTCAGACAGACGCCGTTGACCGCGATGGAGTCGCCGTGCTTGGCGCCCTGGGTGACGACGGGGCCACGGACGCGGAAGCGGGACGCGTCGTCCAGGTTCTCGACGGCGGTGATCTCGCCCAGCTCTTCGACGATTCCGGTGAACACTTCAGTGCTCCTTCGCTACGAGGGTCGCGGTGACGCGCAGATCGGGGCCGATGCGGACGGTCTCGCTCACGTCGAGCCGCAACGCTTCGGTGATGGTCGTGATTCCGCCGCCGGTGAGGGCGGCGGGGCCCGCGCCGAGCAGGACGGGGGCGAGGTAGGCGATGACGCGGTCGACGGCGCCCGCGGCGACGAAGGCTCCGGCGAGCGTCGGCCCGCCTTCGAGGAGGACGGAACGCACCCCGCGCGTGTGCAGCTCGTCGAGGAGGGCGGGGATGTCCAACCCGCCGTCCGCGCGCGGCAGTCGTACGGTCTGAGCCGTGCCTTCGGCGCTCACGTTGTCGGCGACCGCGATGAGCGTGGGGGCCGCGTCGTCCAGGACGCGGGCGCCGGGTGTCACCGCGGTGCCGTTCGTGTCGACGACGACGCGCAGCGGCTGGACGGCGCCCTCGATGCCCCGCACGGCGAGGTGGGGGTCGTCGGCGCGCTGGGTGCCGGAGCCGACGACCACCGCGTCGCACTCGGCGCGCAGCCGGTGGACGTCGGCGCGGGCGTCGGTGGAGGTGATCCAGCGGCTGCTGCCGTCGGCGGCGGCGATGCGGCCGTCGAGCGTCGCCGCGTACTTCCAGGTGACGTGGGGGCGGCCCAGGCGTACGGAGGTGAGCCAGGCGGCGTTGCCCGCGGCGGCCTCGTCCTCCAGGAGGCCCGCCCGCACGTCGACCCCTGCGGTGCGCAGTCGCTGCGCGCCGCCGGTCGCGGTGGGGTTCGGGTCGCCGACGGCGTAGACGACGCGGGCGATGCCGGCGTCGATGAGCGCCTGGGCGCAGGGGCCGGTGCGTCCGGTGTGGTTGCAGGGTTCGAGGGTGACCAGGGCGGTGGCGCCGCGGGCCTGTTCGCCTGCCGCGCGCAGGGCGTGGATCTCGGCGTGCGGCCCGCCGGCGCGCTGGTGGTGGCCCTCGCCGACGATCGCTCCGGAGGCGTCGACGATCACGCATCCGACGACCGGATTGGGGCTGGTGGAGCCGAGCCCGAGGGCGGCGAGCGAGATGGCACGGCGCATGGCGACGAGCTCGTGCTCGTCCGCTGCTGTTGCGGGTGCGGTGGCCACCGGGTCCTCCTGCCTCATAGGGCACGGACTCCGGGGCCTGTCGATGACGACAGAATGTACGGACCGCGGCACCGGGGACGACGCCGGAAACGAGACCTCTCCCCGGGAAACCCGAAGAGACGGGTATCCCAAAAACAAGCCACTCGGCGACGTGCACGAATGCCCGCCCGCCGCGCACTGCCTCCCATCCGGACTTTCACCGTCGGTCCAGGAATTTCACCTGGTCAACCGACCGCTGGAGGCGGCCGGGTCGCGGACTATAACCGCCGGTTCGGAATTACACCGACCCCGGAGTGCGCTGCTTTTGGTACGAGGCCAGTGTGCCACGCCTGATCGACGCCCATACGGGCGAACCCCTGTGGCCTGGCTCACAGCAGCCTGTGACAGGCCTCTGACCGGCGGTGACGACCACGCCATCGGGTCTCAGCCGCCGGGTCCCGGTCCGAAAAGGTCGTCCTGGGCGGCGTCCCTGGCCGCAAGCAGCGCGCCCCGCAGCACCGCCGCGCCGCCGAGCGCGCTCGCCCGCACCTCGGTGCGCAGCGGTGACATGGCGGCGAGGCGCTCCGCCACCCGGGCGGCGAGCGCGTCACCGCCCGCGCGCCCGACCTCGCCGCCGAGGACGACGCAGCCGGGGTCGAGGATCGCGGCCATGGCGGCGGCGCCCACGGCGACACGGTCGGCGGCGGCGTCGAGGAAGGCCTCGGGGCCGGATTCCACGGCGCGGCGCACCATGTCCGCGGCGTCGCCCCCGGCCGCCATGCCGTGTTTCTCGCCGAGCTCGCGCAGGGCGGCGGCGCAGGCCAGTGAGTGGAAGCCGCCCTCGCACGCGGTGGCGGAGGGCAGTACGTGGGTGCCGGGCACCGGCAGGAAGCCGATCTCCCCGGTGCCGCCGGACGCCCCGCGGCGCAGGCTCCCGTCGAGCACGACGGCGGCGCCGACGCCTTCGCCGAGCCACAGGAGGACGAACGTGTCGCGGTCGTGGGCGGCGCCGTCGCGCTGTTCGGCGCGGGCGGCGAGGTTGGTCTCGTTCTCCACGAGCACGCGGGCCGGGAGCCGCTCCTGGAGGGCTCCGGCGAGGCGGCGGTGCCAGGCGGGCAGCGAGGTGGTGTCGCGCAGTTCGCCGGTGGCGGGGTCGATGAGGCCGGGGGCGCCGATCGCCACGGTGTGCAGCCGCTCGACGCCGCCGTCCCGCGCGGTGCGTTCCACGAGGTCGACGGCGCGTGCGACGGCGGGTTCGGTGCCGGTGTCGCCGCCGATGGGCGCGGAGGCCTCGGCGAGCACCGCGCCGAGCAGGTCGGTGACGACGACGGAGAGGCCGTCGGTGCGTACGTCGAGGGCCGCGAGATGCGCCCGGTCGGCGACGATCCCGTACAGGCGGGCATTGGGTCCCCTGCGCCGGGCACCCGCCTCCCCCACGACCGCGATCAGGCCGGAGCCCTGGAGGCGCTCGACGAGGTCGGCGACCGAGGGGCGGGAGAGGCCGGTGAGCTGCTTCAACTGGTTGGCCGTCAGCGGTCCTTCGCGCTGCAGGAGCCCCAGGGCGAGCCGGTCGTTGATGGCCCGGGCGGTGCTCGGTGATGCGGGCATGCCGGGGATCCTTCCATAAAGCCGCTATTTATCAGGCAGGGTTCCTGATAGTTTACGTCGCCGTAGCGGGCGGCACCTCGGGAGGGGCAGAGCATCGATGAGTGAAGTGACTTACGACGTACGTCAGTTGAAGCGGGCGCGGTACGCCGTGGCCGCCGTCTTCTGTGTGCACGGCGCCGTCACCGGCTCCTTCGCCACCCGCGTGCCCTGGATCCAGGAGCACGCCGGCCTCAGCGCCGGACTGCTCGGTCTCGCCCTCGCCTTCCCCGCGATCGGCGCCTCCGTGGCGATGCCGCTCGCGGGCTGGGTCAGCCATCGCTTCGGTGCGCGGACCGCGCTGCGCGGCCTGCTCGCCCTGTGGACGCTCTCCCTGATCCTGCCCTCGCTCGCGCCGAACCTGCTCACGCTGTGCCTCGCCCTGTTCGTGTACGGCGCGACGGCGGGCATGTCGGACGTGGCGATGAACGCCCTCGGCGTCGAGATCGAGGGCCGCATGAAGAAGTCGATCATGTCGGGGCTGCACGGCATGTGGAGCGTCGGCGCCCTCATCGGCTCCGCGGCCGGCACGGTCGCCGCCCATCTGGGCGCGGACGCCCGGCTGCACCACGCGCTCGCCGCTGCGGCGCTCACCGCGATCGGCCTGATCGCCTGCCAGGGCGTGCTCGACCTCCAGGCGGAGCCCGAGGACGTGGCGCCGCCGCGCTTCTCGCTGCCGCCCAAGTCGGCACTCCTGATCGGCGCGGTCGGCTTCTGCGCGGTGTTCGCGGAGGGGGCGAGCCTGGACTGGTCGGCGGTCTATCTGCGGGACGTCCTGGACAGCTCGGCGGGTGTCGCGGCGGCGTGCACCACCGGGTTCACGCTCACCATGGCCATCGCGCGGCTCGCGGGCGACGCGGTGGTGGACCGCTTCGGCGCGGTCCGCACGGTGCGGGTGGGCGGCGTGGTCGCGGCGCTCGGCGGTCTCCTCGTGGTGGTGGCGCCGCACCCGGCGGTCGCCATGTCCGGGTTCGCGCTGCTCGGGCTCGGCATCGCGGTCGTGGTGCCCCTCGCGTTCGCCGCGGCCGGACGCAGCGGACCGAACCCGAGCCAGGCCATCGCGGGCGTCGCCACCATCACCTACACCTCGGGCCTGATCGCCCCGTCCGCGATCGGCACGCTCGCCGACGCGACGAGCCTGGTCGTCTCCTTCGGCCTGGTGACCGTCCTCGCCTGCGGGCTCGCGGTGTTCGCGGGGGTGCTGCGCACGGACGGCCGCGAGGCCACTCCGGTGGCTCCGGCGGACGCGCCCGCCGGGAAACCGTGAACCTTACGCCGGATTAACATTGCGCTGACTCATTCGGGTCTTGACAAAGTCGGGCGCACAGAAGGCGGAACTGAACCATGGATCTCGGCGTGCGCTGGAGACTGCACGGCGACGGGCGCACCCCCGCGCCCGGAGCAGTCGTCCGTCCCGACGAGCGGCTCTCGTGGCCGCGCACCTTCGGGCTCGGCGCCCAGCACGTGGTCGCCATGTTCGGCGCGTCCTTCGTGGCGCCCGTCCTGATGGGCCTCGACCCGAACCTCGCGATCATGATGTCGGGCGTCGCGACGGTCATCTTCCTGCTCGCCACGCGCGGCCGGGTGCCCAGCTACCTGGGCTGTTCGCTCTCCTTCGTGGGCGTGGCCGCCGTCATCCGCGCGCAGGGCGGCTCCTCCGCGACCGTGACCGGCGCGGTCTTCGTGGTCGGCGCGGCGCTGTTCCTGGTGGGCCTCGCCGTCCAGAGGTTCGGGGCACGGATCATCCACGCCGCGATGCCGCCGATCGTCACCGGCGCCGTCGTCATGCTGATCGGCTTCAATCTGGCCCCGGTCACGGCGTCCACGTACTGGCCGCAGGACCAGTGGACGGCGCTCCTGGTGATGCTGTTCACCGGTTTGGCCGTGGTGTGCCTGCGCGGATTCTGGTCACGCGTCGCGATCTTCCTCGGGCTGATCTTCGGGTACGTCCTGTCCTGGGTCCTCGACCTGGTCTTCGGCAAGATCCACTCGGCGGACGGCTCGGGCAAGGTCGTCGACCACTGGCGCCTGGACCTCTCCGCCGTCGGCAACGCCGACTGGATCGGCCTGCCGACCTTCCACGCGCCGAGCTTCGAGTGGTCGGCGATCCTCGTCGCGCTGCCCGTCGTCATCGCGCTGGTCGCCGAGAACGCCGGGCACGTCAAGGCGGTCGGCGAGATGACCGGCGACTCCCTGGACGACAAGCTCGGCACCGCCATCTCCGCCGACGGCGCCGCCTCCATGCTCTCCACGGCGGTCGGCGGCCCGCCCAACACGACGTACTCCGAGAACATCGGCGTGATGGCCGCGACCCGCGTCTACTCCACGGCCGCGTACTGGGCCGCCGCGTGCTTCGCCCTGCTCTTCGGCCTCTGCCCCAAGTTCGGCGCGGTCGTGGCGGCCATCCCGGGCGGCGTCCTCGGCGGCATCACCGTCATCCTCTACGGCATGATCGGCCTGCTCGGCGCCCAGATCTGGATCAACGCCGGGGTGGACCTGCGCAATCCGCTGAACCTCGTCCCGGCCGCCGCGGGCATCATCATCGGCGTCGGCGGCGTCTCGCTGAAGATCACGGACAACTTCGAGCTGAGCGGCATCGCACTCGGCACCATCGTCGTGATCACCGGCTACCACGTCCTGCGTGCCTTCGCCCCGCCGCACCTCAAGTCGCAGGAGCCGCTGCTCGATTCGGGCACGTCCACGTACGACGCCACCGACCGGCATGCCGATGGGGACGAGAGCGGCGACGGCTCTCAGCCGCGCGCCAAGTCGTAGGCGTAGCCGGGCGTGAACGTCCCGGGCGCGCCCTTGCAGCCGTCGGACTCGCCCGGCAGTTTGACCCACAGATAGGCGTCGATGCGGGCCTGGCCGGTACGCAGGGTCGGGCTCGGCCCGAGCCCGCGGCCGTCCGGGTCGCACCACTCGCCGTCCGCCGGGGCGCCGTTTCCGTTGCGGCTCGTGTCGATGACGGCGCCGAGGCCCGCCGGACCGCCGAGCGCGGCCAGGACCTGGCGTGCGTACGCGGCCTCGGCGTCGGTGCGGTGGAAGTTCGAGACGTTGGTGAAGACGCCGTCGGACGACGCGGAGGACGCCGCGCCCGCCGCGCGCAGCCGCCCGGCCTGCTTGGCCGCGGCGTTCCAGCCGGAGTGCCCGGCGTCGTAATAGACCCTGGCCCTGGGGTTGGCGGCCTTCAGGGTGCGGCCCGCGCGGGCTAGTGAGGCATAGCGGGCGGTGCGCTCCCGCGCCGAGAGGCACTCGGAGAGCGCGATCGCGTCCGGTTCCAGGATGACGATGACCTCGCCGGAGCCGAGGCCCGCGGCGAACTTCCCGATCCACGCGTCGTACGCCGCGAGGTCCGGCGCACCGCCCTGTGACGCGCCCCCGCAGTCGCGGTCCGGTATCGCGTACGGCACGACGACGGGCACCCGGCTCCCGGCGTTCGACGTCACCGCGCGCACGCGGGAGGTGATGGTCCCGGGCGCGTAGTCCGCGAACCACACGGCGGCGGGGTGGGCGGCGATCCGCGACTCGATGAGCGGCCTGCGCGGGTCGCTCCGGTTGGCCCTGACCCACTCCAGGACCTGTGAATCGCCGTGGCGGTAGAGGGAAGCGGCCGGGGCGGTGGCGCGGTTCGTCTTCTTCGGGCGCTGCGTCGAGGGCTTCGGTCCCGGCTTCGGGGATGCGGAGGACTTCGTCGGCGAAGGCTTCGCCGAGGTCTTCGTGGCGGACGGCGTCGGCACCGCGGGCAGCGGTTCGAGCGTCGGCGACTTCGTCACCTTCGGGCGCGCCTGGTCCTTGCCGCCGCCCTCGTCCAGGGCGGACACCATGCCGGTGACGGTGCCCACGGCGGCCACGACCGAGGCCGCGGCGACCATGACGCCACGGCGGGCGGCGCCCCTCCGCTCGCCCCTCTGCTCGGCCTGCCGTCCGGTCGTCCGCTCGGCGCGATGTCGTGCGCGTTTGCCTGTCACGGTGTTGCTGTCCCTCCCCTCTCCCGTGTCCCCCTGACACGGCGCGCCGGCTCCCCTCCCCAGGGGCACACACGGTCGCCGTTCCCTCGTTCTGGGGAAGCGGCCGGTGCGGTGGCACTCGGGCCAGCCTACGGCTGGGACCCTGCCACCATGGCGCAGTCGGAGCGGTTCGCGGAGTTCACAGGCTCGGCACACGGGGTTGACGGCGTGGTGACCCGCATGCGCGCGCTGGGCGCCGGATTCCCCTCGGGCGACGGGGTCGGGGTCTTCAACCGCGTCTATCTTTCGGTGACCGAAGAGGTGGGACGCCATGTCGGCACCGGGCGCTTTCCGGACACCGGAGCCGCGGTCACGCTGGACGTGCTGTTCGCCGAGCGCTATCTGCGGGCGGTCGACGCGGTGGCCGCCGACCGCAGGCCGCCCGCCTGCTGGCGTCCACTGTTCCAACTCCGGCGCCATCCCGGCGTACGTCCGCTGCAGTTCGCGCTCGCGGGCATCAACGCGCACATCGGCCACGACCTTCCGCTGGCCGTCCTGGACACCTGTCGTACGCTCGGCTGCGAACCGGCGGACCTGGAGGACGAGTTCGACCGCGTGGGCGACATCCTCGTCTCGCTGGAGGAGAGCATCCGCGAAGACCTGATGCCGGGCCCCGACCTCTTCCAGATCGCCGACCCGCTCACCCACCTGCTCGGTTCCTGGAGCCTGGAGCGGGCCAGGGACAGCGCCTGGGCGACGGCACTGACGATGCGGGCCCTGGACGAACTGCCCGGCGTGGCCGAGGAGTTCGTGGAGCGCCTTGACGGAGCGGTCGGCCTGGTGGGCCGGATGCTGCTCACTCCCCTGCCGGCCTGATCCGGCCACCGTGCGCCCACCGCCGAGGAACTCCCGGACGGTAGCTGTACGTTGAAAGCAGTGACCCCGGATGCGAAGGAGCACCACCATGGCCACACGACTCGGTCTCAGCCTCCCGCAGGGCCGGCAGTACAGCATCGGACGGGATGTCCCGGCTGTCGCCCGCGCCGCCGAGGAGATCGGGTACGAGAGCCTGTGGGTCTACGAACGCGTCCTGTTCCCCGAACCGGCGACCCAGGGTCTGTACGGCATCGAGGGGCTGCCCTGGCCCGACACCTACCGCTCGGTGCCCGATCCGCTGATCACGCTGACCCTGGCCGCCGCCGCCACCGAGCGGGCCCGCCTGGGCACCAGTGTCCTGGTCGCCCCGCTGCACGTACCGTTCCAACTGGCGCGCTCGCTGGCCACGTTGGACGCGGCGAGCGGCGGCCGCGTCGTCGCGGGGTTCGGCACGGGCTGGTCCCACGACGAGTACGCGGCTTCGGGGGTGGCCCCCTTCGAGAAGCGCGGCAAGGTTCTCGACGAGCTGATCGACGTCTGCCACGCGGTGTGGGGCCCGGACCCGGTGTCGTACGAGGGGGAGCTGACCACGATCGCCCCCTCGGTGGTCGGCCCCAAGCCCGCGCGCCCCATCCCCATCCTGCTGCCCGCCAACAGCCCGCGCGCCCTGCGCAGGCTCGTCGACCGCGCCGACGGCTGGATGCCGGTGGGCGTGGGCGCCGAGAAGCTGGCCGAACAGGCCCAGGCCCTGAAGGAACTCGCCGCCGAGCGAGGGCGCACGAAGCCGGTCCAGAGCGTCCTGCGCGCCAACGCGCGGTACACGGCGCAGCCGTACGAGGGCGAGAAGCGCGCCCCCTTCCGGGGCAACGTCGCCCAGATCGTCGAGGACCTCCAGGCGCACGCGTCGACGGGCGCGGTGGAGGAGATCCTCATCGAACTGCAGGGCAGCACGAGGGACGCGGAGGAACTGAAGGATCTGGCGGCAGAGGTGTACGAGGCGGCGAGGGCGGCGGGGGTGTAGTCGCTCAGTCTTCCGGCAGCTCGACGGGAGCAATCTCGTCGTACACGTCCCCGGGACCGGGGTTGGTCGCATCCGTGGCCCCGCCAAAGTGATGCATGACGCCCCACACCGCGTTCAGCGCCGTCTGGACCGCGCCCTCGGCCCATCCCGCCGTCCAGGAAATGTCGTCCCCGGCAAGGAAGATGCCCCGCTTGTCCGCCGGCAGGCTCTCCTGCATGAAGTGCGTGAACAGACGCCGCTGGTAGCGGTAGTGACCCGGCAGGTTCGCCTTGAAGGCGCCCATGAAGTAGGGCTCGTTCTCCCAGGACACGGTCACCGGGTTGCCGATGATGTGCTTCCTGATGTCGACCTTCGGGTAGATCTCGCCGAGCGACTTGAGCATGACCTCCATGCGCTCGTTCGCCGACAGGGGCAGCCACTTCAGGCTGTCGTCGCACCAGGTGTAGGAGAGGCAGATGACGGCGGGCTTGTCCGGGCCGTCGTCGAGCAGGTAGGTGCCGCGCGTCATGCGGTCCGTGAGCGTCATCGACATGACGTCACGCCCCGTCTCCTCGTCCTTGTCCAGCCAGAAAGGCCGGTCGACCGGCACGAAGAGCTTGGAGGACTCCATGTAGTGGGTCCGCTCCATCGCCGTCCAGTGGTCGATGGGGAAGAGCGTGTCGTCGCACGCGATCTTGGAGAGCAGCAGCCAGGACTGGGCGGTGAAGATCGCCGCCTGGTAGGTGCGGATGTCGCCCGAGGCGTCGGTGACCGTGACGCGGTTGCCCGCGGTGCGGTCCAGACGGGTCACGGCGGGCTTCGGGACGCCGCCCTCGTGCAGCGAGCTCAGGGAGGTGCCGGGCGCCCAGTGCACGATCTTCTGCGGCTCGCGGTCCCACATGCGAAGCGGCAGCTGCTGGCTGCCGCCGACGATGCCGCGGTGGTGGTCGTCGGCCTCGGTGTAGACGACGCGCAGGATCTCCAGGATGGAGTTGGGGAAGTCGGTGTCCCAGCCGCCCGTGCCGAAGCCGACCTGACCGAAGATCTCACGGTGCCGGAAGGACTTGAAGGCCTCGGACTCGCAGAGGAAGCCGTAGAAGGTCTGGTTGTCGAGCTTCTCGACGAGCTTGGACCAGATCTCGCGGATCTTCGGCACGTCGCGCTCGCGCAGGGCGCGGTTCATGTCGGAGAAGTCGGCGCCCTCCTCCAGGCAGTCGTTCCACGCCTTCGCCACGTCGCGGTAGACCTGCGGCAGGTCGGCGACGGTCTCGGCGTAGTGCGACTCGCCCTTGAGGTCGACGACCGTGGAGGGCGTCGACTCGGCGAGGGGGTTGGGGAACGGCTGGGTCTTGAGGCCCACCAGGTCGATGTAGTGCTGCAGCGCCGTCGAGGACGGCGGGAAGCGCATCGCGCCCATCTCGGCGGTCAGGTCGCCGTCGCAGCCCTCGAAGCCGACGGTGCGCAGGCGGCCGCCGATCTGGTCGGCCTCGTAGACGACGGGCTTGAGGCCCATCTTCATCAGTTCGTACGCCGCCACGATGCCGGACAGGCCGCCGCCGATGACCGCGACCTCCGTGCCGTGCTCGGTCGCGGGTATCTGGCCGAGGCCCGCCGGGTGGGCGAGGAAATCGTCGTACGCGTAAGGGAAGTCCGGACCGAACATGGTGATCGGCGGCTGGGCGTCGGTGTGCTGGACGGCGGTGGGCACCGTGGACGTCATGGGGTACGGACTCCTTGCGGGAACGGCAGAACAGAAGAAGGGAAGCTCGGGGCGGGGCGGACCCGGGGTCAGATCAGGGAGTCGTACAGACCCGGGCGGCGGTCGCGCAGGTAGGGGTTGGCCTCGCGCGACGCGGCGAGGAAGACCGGGTCCGCGTCGGCGAACACCAGCTGCTCCTCGCGTCCTGCGCGGGTGCGCGCGACGCCGTCGGGTCCTGCCAGCGTGGAGAGCCCGACGAACTCGAACTCCCCTTCCTTGCCGACCCGGTTGACGTACGCGACGTACATCTGGTTCTCGAAGGCCCGCACCGGCACGACCGACTCGGCGACGAACTGGAAGGGGTGCATCTGGGCCGTGGGCACGAGCAGCAGGTCGGTGCCCGCGAGGGCGTGCGCGCGGACGTTCTCCGGGAACTCCACGTCGTAGCAGATCATCAGGCCGATCCGCAGTCCGCCCAACTCGGCCTGTACGACGGCCTGTTCGCCGGGGGTGAAGTGATCCCGCTCGAAGCAGCCGAAGAGGTGGGTCTTGCGGTAGTTCGCCAGGCGGGTGCCGTCGGGGCCGATCAGCTGGACGGAGTTGAAGACCTGCTCCGCCTCCCGCTCCGGGTAGCCGTAGGCGATCGCGACGCCGTGGCGGACGGCGCTCTCGGCGATCGCGGCGGCGGACGCCCCGTCGGCGGCCTCGGCGAGACGCGGCACGTCGTCGCCGATCGCGTACCCGGTGAGGTACAGCTCGGGCGCGACCAGCAGCCCCGCACCGGCCGCCGCGGCACGGCCGGCGGCGTCGTCGAGCGCCTTGAGGTTCTCGGCGACGGAGCCGAGCTGCCCGGAACTCTGGAGCAGGGCGGTGCGCAGCGCAGGCATGGCGGATCCTCGGGGCGTACGAAGGGGCAGGTGGGGTCCGTTAGACGGTACGGTCGGCGGCCCTGCCCGGACAAGGCGCGAGCGTTGCGGGCAGATGCTTGATCTGTTGCGCATACAGGCCCCTTGGCGGCGATTCGTTGCGTGGCCGTGTGGGACCGGAGCCGTAGCCGTGTCCACCGCCGGGTGCAGGGCGGGCCGCGGCGCTCCCCGCCGCGCGGCGGAGGCGGATTGCCGCCTGTGGCCGGACGTGCCGGCACCCCCTGTCGCGAGACCGTGATCCCGCCCGGAAGGACCGGGTGAACGGCACTTCGGACGGAGGCTCCCCGTGAGCCGCAACGCAAGCACCCGGATCACCGACAGCCGCCCGGACAGCACGCGCAACCGCGTGATCGCCCTCGGGACCGCCCTGCTGCTGTCCATGGGGGCGGTGGGAGCCGCCGTCGCGTCGGACGGCGGGGCACATCAGGACGGCGGGGCGCCCGAGGCCGCCCCGGACTCCCGGGCCCGCGAGGCCGCCGCCCTCACCGGCAGCGCGAAGCTGGACCGCAAGACCACCGAGGACGTGACGTTCACCTTCGACGCGCACCTGGCACCGCGCGACAACATGCGCCCGGACAAGGCGACCGGCACCTTCACGTTCGTGCACCTGGACAAGCCGGGCGGCAAGGGCGGCTGGGCGAAGGGCCGCATCGACTGCCTGATCACGGGCGGCAAGGTCGCCACGGCCACCGGCATCATCACCGGCACCAACCTGAAGGACATCAAGGGCGGCCGCGTCGGCTTCACGGTCCACGACCAGGGCAAGCGCGACCGCGTGGGCTACAGCTGGGCCGCCGTAGGCGGCCCCGACGGGACCAGGAAGCTGCCCAAGTGCACCAGCGCCGCCCCCTTCGAGAAGGTCGAGAAGGGCACCGGCGACTTCGATGTCACGCCCTGGCACCCCACGTACCCGACAAACTGACCGAGGCGCTAGGCAGGCGCCCCGGAGGAAAAGCGCCGCATCAAGGGCGAGAGCACGAGCACGGACTTCGTCCGCTCCACGAACGGCTCCCCCGCGATCCGTTCGAGGACCCGCTCGAAGTGCCGCATGTCGGCGGCGAAGACCTGGACGACCGCGTCCGCGTCACCGGTGACGGTGGACGCGGACGCGATCTCCGGATACCTCTCCAGACCTCGCCGGATCGCCTCCGGCGAGGTGTTGCGACGGCAGTAGATCTCGATGAACCCCTCGGTCTCCCAGCCGAGCGCGGCCGGGTCGACCCGCACGGTGAATCCCGTGATGGCCCCGGTCTCCCGCAGCCGGTCGACGCGCCGTTTCACGGCCGGCGCGGAGAGCCCGACCAACTGGCCGATGTCGGCGTAGGAGCGGCGGGCGTCCTCGGCGAGGGCGTGCACGATGCGTTCGTCGAGATCGTTCAGTCGCACTGGGGGTGGATCACTTCTCTGCGGAGGCCAATCGGGAGCGGCTCATGCCGTACAGGAAGTAGAACACGAGGCCGACGGCCATCCAGACACCGAAGACGACCCAGGTGACGGTGTCGAGACTGAACATGTTGTACGCGCAGAAGGCGAAGCCGAGGACCGGGAAGAGCCAGCCGAGCGGCACGCGGAAGGTGCGCGGCATGTCCGGGCGGGTCCGGCGCAGCACGATGACGGCGATGTTGACCAGGCCGAAGGCGAAGAGCGTGCCGATGCTGGTGGCGTCGACGAGCTTGCCGAGCGGGATGACCGAGGCGAGCGCGGCGCAGAACAGCGACACGATGACGGTGTTCACGCGGGGCGTGCCGGTCTTCTTGCTGACCTTGCCGAACGCCTTGGGGACCAGGCCGTCGCGGGACATGGCGAACAGGACGCGGGTCTGGCCGTAGAGCACGGTCAGGACGACGGACGCGATGGAGATGACGGCGCCCGCGGCGAGCAGCGTGCCCCAGAAGCTCTGGCCGCTGACATCGTTCATGATCGCGGCGAGCGCGGCCTCGGAGCCCTCGAAGTCCTTCCAGTTCCAGGCGCCGACGGCGACGGCGGCGACCAGGACGTAGAGGGCCGTGACGATGATCAGCGACAGCATGATCGCGCGCGGCAGGTCGCGCTGCGGGTTCTTGGCTTCCTCACCGGCGGTGGAGGCGGCGTCGAAGCCGATGTACGAGAAGAAGAGGCTCGCGGCGGCCGCGCTGACACCGGCCGTGCCCAGCGGCATGAAGTCCGCGTAGTTGCCGGACTTGAAGCCCATGAAGCCGATGGTGCAGAAGAGCACGAGCGCGGCGATCTTCACGATGACCATGATCGTGTTGGCCCGCGCCGACTCCTTGGCGCCGCCGAGCAGGAACACCATGGCGAGCAGCACGACGATCAGGCCGGGCAGGTTGATGATGGCCCCGTCGACCTCGCCGGGCGCCGCCGAGAGGGCGTCCGGGATGGTGACGCCGATGGTGCCGTCGAGCAGTTCGTTGAGGTACTCGCCCCAGCCGACGGCCACGGCCGCCACGGACACGCCGTACTCCAGGACCAGGCACCAGCCGCAGACCCAGGCCACGAGTTCGCCCATGGTTGCGTACGCGTACGAATAGGAGGAGCCCGCCACCGGTATGGAGCCGGCCAGCTCGGCGTACGAGAGCGCGGAGAAGAGGGCGGTGAGGCCGGCGATCACGAAGGAGATGGTGACGGCGGGCCCGGCCTTGGGGACGCTCTCGCCGAGGACGACGAAGATGCCGGTGCCGAGGGTGGCGCCGATGCTGATCATGGTCAGCTGCCACATGCCGAGTGAGCGCCGCAGTGAGCCGCCCTCACCCTGGCCGCCCTCCGCGACCAGGAGTTCCACCGGCTTGCGCCGCATCAGGCGGCTGCCGAACCCGGCGACCCCCTGGGGACTCGGTCGGTTCTGCGGGGGTGCGCCTTGGTCGAGCACGCATGGCTCCTTCATCGCTGCCGGTCAGGCGGTCAGGGCGGGCGGAACCGGCGGCAGCTCCCATGCATGGATGGGGACCGCCGAGCAGGCGGTCCCCGCCACACCACGTACAGCGGATGACTCTATGAGGCGAGCTTCACGTACGTAATGCAGCAACCTTGCGCAAGCCCGCATGATCGTTGCGTACTTCCCCGTCCCGCGGGTCTTCGTTGCGCGGTCCGTTTCGTCCGTTGCGTGCCGGGGCGTCGGGGAAGTCATTGACACTTCGTCAGATCTCCCCCATCGTGCACCCCGGTCGAGAGGGAGGCAGCAGGCGATGGACCTCGATGTGCTGTACGAGATCGACGTGCCGAAGCCCTGGAACGGACCCCATCCGCACGGCCAGCGCACCGCCGAGCAGCGCGCGTACCGCGAGGCCGTGGAGCAGATCCGGCTCGCGGACCGGGTCGGCTTCCGCACGGTGTGGGCCGTGGAGCACCACTTCCGCGAGGGCCGCTCGCACTGCCCGGCCCCCGAGGTGCTCCTCGGGCACCTCGCGGCGCTCACCGAGCGCATACGGCTCGGCTTCGGCGTCACCCTCACCCCCTTCGGCTTCACTCCCCCGCAGCGGATCGCGGAGAAGGTGGCGGCCGTGGACGTGCTGTCGGACGGGCGCGTGGAGTGGGGCACGGGCCGCTCAACCCCCATGGAACAGACGGCCTTCGGCGTCGACCGGGAGCAGTCGCGGTCCGACTGGCGCGAGGCGATCGAGATCGTGACGGGGATGTGGCGCGAGGAGTACTTCGCCTACGCGTCGGAGCGCTTCACCTTCCCCCGGCGGATGGTCACCCCGAAGCCGGTCCAGGACCCGCACCCACCCTGCTGGATGGCGGCGACATCCCCCGGCTCGGCGGAGGTGGCGGGCGCGGCGGGCCTCGGCCTGCTCTCGTTCTCGATCATGCAGCCGCTCGACGCGATGGCCCGTCAGGTCGCCGCCTACCGCGCGGCGGCCCGCACCCCGTCCCCGATCACCGACGTCACCACGGACCGCGTCAGCGCGTACACGCTGGTGCATGTCGCGGACCGGCCCTCGCGGCGGGTCTGGGACTCGGTGGCCTGGTGGTACCGCAACCTGGCCCAGTTCACGCTCGACTGGGAGCTGCCGCACCTGACCCCCGACGAGCGTGAGCGGACGTTCCCCTTCCTCACCCCGATCATCGAAGGGAACGTCCCTGTAGAGGAGTTCAACGACGGCGACATGATCCTCATCGGTGACGCGGAGACCATCGTCCGCAAGGCGAAGCGTTACGCCGACCTCGGCATCGACCAGCTCATCTGCTACGTCCAGTGGGGCTATCTGGAGCACCAGGAGATCCTGCGCACCATCGAGATCCTGGGCAAGGAAGTCATCCCCGAGCTGGCGTCCTACCGGCCCCGCCGGGCGGCACCGTGAGCGAGCCGCTCGACACCTCCCCCGTCCCCGACTACGCCACCCTGCACCGCCTGGACGGCCGCGCCTTCGTCCTCCTCGGCGCGGGCAACGGCATCGGCCGCCAGACCGCGTACGCGCTCACGGCGGCGGGCGCGCGCGTCCTGTGCGTGGACCTCGACAAGGGCCGCGCGGAGGCGGTCGCCGCCGAGACAGGCGGGGTCCCGTACGTCGCGGACGTGACGCGACGCGAGGAGATGAGGGAGCTCTTCGCCTACGCACAGCGGGAGTTGGGCCCCCTCGGAGGCGTGGTCGACATCGTCGGCATGGCCCGCTACACACCTCTGGACGAGTTGGACGACGCCTCCTGGGACTGGCACTTCTCCCTCGTCCTGCGGCACGCCTGGCTGGCGGTCCAGTACGGCGGCGCGGCGCTCGCCGACGCGGGTGGCGGCCCGCTCGTCTTCGTCGCGTCGGTGTCGGGGATGACGGCGGCGCCCCTGCACGCCGCGTACGGGGCGGCCAAGGCGGGCCTGATCTCCCTGGTCCGCTCGGCGGCGGTGGAGTACGGCCCGCGCGGGGTGCGGGTGAACGCGGTGGCGCCCGGAGTGGTGTGGACGCCGCGCGTGGCGGGCCTGATAGGCGAGGAGGGCCGCGAGCGCAACGCCCGCAACGCCCCGCTCGGCCGGGTCGCCGAGACCTCGGACATCGCCTCCGCCCTGCTCTTCTTCGCATCGCCGCTCTCCTCGTACATCACCGGGCAGACGCTCGTCGTGGACGGCGGGGTCGGCGTGAAGTTCCCGTATCCGACCATCGGGGGCGCACGATGAGGGAGTTCGTGCGGGGTGCGCCCTGGTGGACGGAGGACGGCCGGGTGGTGCGTGCCGATCCGGCCGATCGCGCCCGGCTGCCCGGGGACACGTGGGAGCGGGCGGGTCTCCCGGCCGGGGTGCGGCTGCAGTTCACGGCAAGCGGAGTGAGCGCCGTGGAACTCACGTACACCGCATCACACCCCTCACCAACAGACGCGTACAGCACGGCACCCCCGGTCTTCACGCTACTCACGGACTCGGCCACCGGGGGCGGCGGCGCGCAGGCGGGAGCGAGCAGCCCAAAGGAGGGCGCGGAAACCCGCAGGAGGGCGGGAGACCCACCGGAGAGCACCGAGATCGGTGCGCCGACGAACAATCCGGCGGAGAGCGCCGACGGCCGCACCACGGCGGACAGTCCCGCGGGCAGCGGCGGCGCTTCTGCGGCGCGGGGTGGTGATGCGGCGGCCCTCGGCTCACACGCACAAGACGCCGCTCCGGCCCCGGCACCGGCACCCGCCCGCGACACCCCCGCGACCTCGGGCACCCACACAGTGCGCATCGAACTGCCCTGCCCCGACGGCGACTTCATCCTCCACCTTCCCCAGGCACTGCGCCCCACCCTCACCGACCTGCGTCCCGTCGGTGGTGGCACGCTGCGGCCCCGGCGAAAGCAGCCGCGGTGGCTCGTGTACGGCGACTCGATCGTCGAGGGGTGGTCCACGAGCCGCCCCCACCTCGCGTGGCCCGCGCTGGCGGGTCGCGCACTCGGCGTGGAGACGGTGAACCTCGGGTACGCGGGAGCGGCACGCGGGGAGCTGGCGTCCGCCGAGCAACTCGCCACGCTGGACGCCGACTTCATCACCCTCGCCTTCGGCACGAACTGCTGGTCGCGGGTGCCGCACACGGCGAGGCTGCTGTACGAGACGGCCCGGGCGTTCCTGGACCTGGTGCGCCGGGGACACCCGGCCGTTCCCCTCCTGGTCGTCTCCCCCGTGGTCCGCCCGGACGCCGAGACGGTGCCGAACGTGCTCGGCGCCACCTTGCGGGACCTGCGCACCGCCATGGAGCGGGCGGCCCTGGACGCGGGCGCCGACCTGCTGCCGGGCGGCGGCCTGCTGGATGCCGGGCACCTCGTGGACGGAGTACATCCGGGCGACGCGGGCCACGCGCTCCTCGCGGAGGCGGTGACGTCAGCGCTGCGAAAGGAACTGCCGCGGGGGCGGGCCTGAGGCCGGGGCGCCCCCTGAAGGGGCGCGGGGAACTACGCGACCAGCCACGGCGGACCCGCGGCCGCATCACGCAGCGCCCCGCGCAGCGGCTAGCTCCAGCTGGCGTGCAGCGGCTTGCCCTCCGCGTAGCCCGCGGCGCTCTGCACACCCACGGTGGCCCGCTCCGCGAACTCCTCCAGGGAGCCCGCACCCGCGTACGTGCAGGAGGAACGGACGCCCGCGATGATCGAGTCGATCAGGTCCTCGACGCCGGGACGCTCCGGGTCCAGGAACATCCGCGAGGTCGAGATGCCCTCCTCGAACAGCGCCTTGCGGGCGCGGTCGTAGGCCGACTCCTCGCTCGTGCGGTTCTTCACCGCGCGCGCCGACGCCATGCCGAACGACTCCTTGTAGAGGCGGCCGTTGGCGTCCTGCTGCAGGTCGCCCGGGGACTCGTACGTCCCGGCGAACCACGAGCCGATCATGACGTTCGACGCACCGGCGGCCAGCGCCATGGCGACATCGCGGGGGTGCCTGACGCCACCGTCGGCCCACACGTGCTTGCCGAACTTCGCGGCCTCGGCGGCGCATTCGAGCACCGCGGAGAACTGCGGCCGGCCGACGCCGGTCATCATGCGCGTCGTGCACATGGCGCCGGGGCCCACGCCCACCTTGATGATGTCGGCACCGGCCTCGATCAGGTCCCGTACGCCCTCGGCGGCGACGATGTTGCCCGCGACGATCGGCACCTGCGGGTCGAGCGCGCGCACGGCCTTGACCGCGGCGATCATCGACTCCTGGTGACCGTGCGCGGTGTCCACGACGAGGGTGTCGGCGCCGGCGTCGAGGAGCTGCTTGGCCTTGGCCGCGACGTCGCCGTTGATGCCGACGGCGGCGGCGATGCGCAGCTTGCCGTCGGCGTCGAGGGCGGGCGAGTAGAGCGTCGCGCGCAGGGCGCCCGTGCGGGTGAGGATGCCGGCGAGGCGGCCGTCCTTGCCCACCGCGGGGGCGTAGCGGCGGTTGGCGGCGTCCAGCTTGTTGAAGGCGTCGCGCGGGTCGATGTCCGCGTCGAGCAGCACGAGGTCCTTGGACATGACCTCGGAGAGCTGGGTGAAGCGGTCGACGCCGTTCAGGTCCGTGTCGGTGACGACGCCGACCGGCCTCTGGTCGGCGTCCACGACGACGCCCGCGTTGTGCGCGCGCTTGGAAAGCAGCGCGAGCGCGTCGGCGACGGTCTGCGTGGGGGCCAGGACGATCGGGGTGTCAAGGACGTGGTGGCGCGTCTTGACCCAGGAGATGACCTCGGTGACGACCTCGATCGGAATGTCCTGCGGGATCACGACGAGGCCGCCGCGGCGGGCGACGGTCTCGGCCATCCGGCGTCCGGCGATCGCGGTCATGTTCGCGACGACCAGCGGGATCGTGGTGCCGGTGCCGTCCGGCGACGAGAGGTCCACGCCCTGACGCGATCCGACGGCGGAACGCCGCGGCACCATGAAGACGTCGTCGTACGTCAGGTCGTACGCAGGCTGGATGTCATTGAGGAAACGCACGTGCTGCTCATCCCAGTCGATCAGAGGTGGCCCCCGGACAGTTAGGCCGAGGGAAAAGCACGTACTTCAGTGTCCCATGCCCCGGGTGATGCGCCGCCTGGGACGATCACCCAGCCGGACCGTGAGGGCCCTGGTCGGATCCTCCAAGATCGGCCCACGGCGGTCACCGTCCGCTCAGGCACGGCTGCCGAGCGCGAGAACGATCTCCAGGCCCGAGCCGCGTTCCCTGGCGTACACCACCGCGTCGGTGAAGACCTCCTGGGCGACGATCCACTCCTGGGGCGCCGCTTCGGCGTACTCCTGCCAGCCGGTGACGACGAGCAGCCGTCCGGGTGCACGCCCCTGGTCGGTGAGACAGTCGGCGAGGGCGTCCCAGTTCCGGCCGAACCAGTCGGGCAGGCCGAGCGCACGGGCGCAGCGGTCCATGAAGGCGGCCTTGTCGCGCACCCCGGTCAGGTCGAGTGAGACGGTGCCGAGCCCGGCGGCCCGTACGGCCTCCAGGACGGCTGCCAGCGGTTCGGGCGTCATCTCAGTACCGCCTTGAAGGACGCGTAGTGATCGTCCGTGTAGTAGGTCTCGTCGCCGCTCCCGGTGACGATCCGCCGTGCGCCCCGGTCGCGCTCGCCGGGCGTGCGCACGGTGTACTCGCGATAGTGGCCGCGCCGCTGCCTCGGCAGCTCGCCCTCGAAGTTGCCGAAGACGGACCCGTCCTTGGCGTACGGGAAGGGCCCGCCGTCCTCGATGAGCCGCAACGTCCGCCGCGCCTCGGCGGGCAGCCGCTCGGCCCGGACGGTGGCCATGCCGTGCGGCGCCCAGGCGGGAGCGGACGCGCTGCTCCCGTCCTTCCCGCCGCTGTCCGAGGAGCACCCGGCCAGCAGCACGGCGAGACAGACGAGCAGCGCCCCCAGCAGACGGGGGACGAACCGGGTCAGCATGCGGCAGATGCTGCCACAGGGCCCTGCGCGACCAGCCGCAGCGCGCCCGCGGGCGGTCAGCTGCCGTCCGGGTCCGCCCGGTCAAGGGCGGGATGCGGGGTGTGCCCCATGACCATCAGCTGGTCCGCGGCAGCCGTGTCCGTCACCAGGCTGGTGACGAGCCCGGACCGAAGCACCGCGTCGATCGCGGCGGCCTTCCGCTGCCCACCGGCGATGGCGACGACCTCGGGAATCCGTCGAAGCCGGTCGGCCTCGACGGTGATGCACCGCTCCCCCAGGTCGCGCCCGACCCGGCGCCCCTCCGCGTCGAAGAGGTGCGCGGACATCTCGGCGGCGACGCCAAGGGACGCGTAGTGCGCCCGCTCCTCGTCGCTGAGCATGTCGTGGACGGTGGAGATGCCGGGCTCCCAGGAGCCGATGGACACCGCGGCCACGGTCACCTTGTCGAAGTACTCGAAGGCGCGGGCGATGCCCGTCTGGTTGCGCAGGGCCGCCGCGGTGGCCGGGTCCGGCAGGAGCATCGGCGCGTAGATGGGGTGGGCCTCGCCGCCGGAGACCTGCGCGGCACGCCGCACGGCCTCGACGGAGCCGCGTTCGGCCGTCCCGGCGTCGTACACCCCCGTCAGCTGCACCACCGTGCACGGCGGCAGCTGGTCGAGGGCGGCCGCCATGTGAATGGTCGAGCGCCCCCACGCGAGGCCGAGGACATCGCCCTCGGTGACCAGCTCGCCCAGCAGGTCGGCCGCCACCTCGCCGAGGTTCTCGGGGTCGGGCGACTCGTCGATCTCGTCGGCCGGGGCCGGCGACTCGACGACGACCGCGTGCCGCAGGCCGTAGCGGGCGCGCAGCGCGTCCGAGCGCTCCGCGTCCAGCTCGGCGGGCACACGGATCTCGATCCGTACGAGGTCACGCTCCAGGGCCGTCTCAAGGACCCGGGCCACCTTGAAGCGGCTGACGCCGAACTCCTCGGCGATCTGGATCTTGGACTTGCCCTCGAGATAGAAGCGGCGGGCCATGGCCGCCGCCTGCACCAGCTCCGCGGGTCCCATCCGCATGGCTGACCGGCCGCCCGTCGACACGACGGTCTCCTCACTGTCATTTCAAGACTGTCATTTCAAGCAACTGCTGTTCACGCGGTCACCCGCATACGCATTCACACGCATTGGTGCGGCTTCGCGCACATTGCCACGGCTTCTCGCGCATTGCCGCAGCGCAACCAGGGTTCGCCGTTCATCCTTGCAGATCTGACGTACTTGATCAGCCCTGAAGGACTGCGTTCACGTATCCGTGGCTCAGTGGCCGCATGCCCATGCCGCCGAGGACGTCGCCCCGGCCGCCTGGGTGCGCAGTGCACGTACCGCCGCTGCCGGGTCGTCGGCCCCGTAGACCGCGGAGCCCGCGACGAAGACGTCGGCGCCGGCCTCGGCGCAGCGCTCGATGGTTGCGGCCGAGACGCCGCCGTCGACCTGGAGCCAGAGTTCGAGGCCGTGCTTGCTGATCAACTCACGGGTGCGGCGGATCTTCGGGAGCATGATGTCGAGGAACGCCTGGCCGCCGAAGCCCGGCTCGACCGTCATGATCAGCAGCATGTCGAGCTCGGGGAGCAGGTCCTCGTACGGCTCGATGGGCGTCGCGGGCTTCAGCGCCATGGAGGCGCGGGCGCCCTTGGCGCGGATCTCGCGGGCCAGGCGGACGGGGGCGGCGGCAGCCTCCGCGTGGAAAGTGACCGATCCGGCGCCCGCTTCGACGTACTGCGGCGCCCAGCGATCGACGTCCTCGATCATCAGATGGCAGTCCAGCGGCGTGTCCGTCGCCCGGGCGAGAGACTCTACGACCGGCACCCCGAGGGTGAGGTTGGGAACGAAGTGGTTGTCCATGACGTCGACATGGAGCCAGTCGGCACCTTCGACCGCCCTTGCCTCCTCGGCAAGACGGGCGAAATCCGCGGACAGGATGCTGGGGTTGATCTGCACGGCCATGCCCCAAGACTGCCATGCCCGGCGCTCGTTGCCTTGCGCGGTCCGAAGCGTGGGCCGACGGGCTCCTTTGACCATGGACCGCGTGCCATGCTGGGCGGTCCACCGGCACCACGTGAGGCAGCGGGGGCAGCCATGCCAGACGAACGGTCGGACGTACGGTCGGACGGGCAGCGCACGGCGGGCCGAGGCGTGGCCTGGCTGGTGTGCGGGCGGCGCACCAAGTGGCTCGTGGTGCTGTTCTGGCTGGTGGTGATCGTCGCCGCCGCTCCGCTCGCCCAGAAGCTCACGGACGCGCAGGACAACCAGGCGTCGTCCTGGCTGCCGGGATCCGCGGAGTCCACCCAAGTCCTGGACATCTCCGAGGACTTCAGGCCCGAACAGATCCCCGCGATCGTCGTGTACGCCCGCGAGGGCGGACTGACCGTCGCGGACCGGGCGCGGATCGCGAAGGACGTCAGGGAGCTGAAGGAGCTGCGCGCCCACGGCGTGCGGGGACAGGAGACCCGCGGTCCCGTCTTCGACACGAAGAGGCCCGTCGACGCCGAGGCCGCGCAGGTCCTCGTCCCCATCACCATGGACGAGAAGGGCTGGGAGCGGATCGCGCCGGCCGTCGACTCCATCCGGGCTCTGACGGGCGAGAGCACCGGCGGGCTCGCGGTGCACGTCACCGGCCCCGGCGGCACGTCGGCGGACTTCTCCGAGGCGTTCGAGGGCCTCGACTCGACGCTGCTGCTCGCGGCGGCCGGCGTCGTCGTCGTGATCCTGCTGATCACCTATCGCAGTCCGGTGCTCCTGATCGTCCCGCTCATCTCGGCGGTCGTCTCCCTCTTCACCGCGCAGGCGCTGATCTACCTCCTCGCGGAGCACGCGGGCCTGACGGTCAACGGCCAGAGCGCGGGCATCCTGACGGTCCTCGTCTTCGGGGCGGGGACGGACTACGCCCTGCTCCTGGTCGCCCGCTACCGGGAAGAGCTGCGCCGCCACGAGGACCGGCACGAGGCGATGCAGCTGGCCCTGCACCGGGCGGGCCCCGCGGTCATCGCGTCGGGCGCCACGGTCGTCGTCAGCATGCTCGTGCTGCTCACCGCCGACATGAACTCGACGCGGGGCCTCGGTCCCGTCGCTGCCATCGGTGTCGCGGTCGCCCTGATCGCGATGCTGTCGCTGTTCCCCGCGCTTTTGGTGGTCTGCGGCCGGTGGCTGTTCTGGCCGCTGGTCCCGCACAACGGCTCCCAGGAGCCCACCGAGCGCGGCTTCTGGGCGCGCACGGGCGGCCGCATCGCCCGCCGCCCCCGCCTGACCTGGGGCATCACCGCGGTGGCGCTCGCCGCCCTGGCACTGGGCATGACGCAGCTGCGGGCCGAGGGTCTCAGCAACGCGGACTCCTTCACGGACAAGCCCGACTCGATCGTGGGCCAGGAAGTACAGGCCGAGTACTTCGACGCGGGCAGCGGCGACCCGCTGGTGATCGTGGCGAACGAGGGCCAGGGCGCCGAGGTCCGCCGCGCGGTCGCCGGGACGCGCGGGGTGGTCCCGGAGAGCATCGTCGTACCGCCGGGCACGAAACCGGAGTACGAGGGCAAGGTCCTGTTCGAGGTGACGACCACCGACGCCTCCGACAGCGAGGCGGCCAAACAGACCGTGGAGCGGGTGCGCGACGCGGTGCACGCCGTGCCCGACGCGGACGCGCAGGTGGGCGGCAACACGGCGGCCATCCTGGACATGGACCGCGCCACGACCCACGACAACAAGCTGGTGATCCCGCTCGTCCTCGTGGTCGTCCTGCTGATCCTCGCTCTGCTGCTGCGCGCCCTGATCGCGCCGCTGATCCTGATCGCGACGGTCGTGCTCTCCTTCACCGCCGCGCTGGGCATCAGCGCGCTCGTCTTCCGTCACGTCTTCGACTACGCGGGTGAGTCCACGGACTTCCCGCTCTTCGTCTTCGTGTTCCTGGTGGCGCTCGGCATCGACTACAACATCTTCCTGACGACCCGCATCCGTGAGGAGGCGGGCCGCCAGGGCACCCGTGCGGGCGTGCTGACGGGCCTCGCCGCGACCGGCGCGGTCATCACGTCCGCGGGCCTGGTCCTCGCGGGCACGTTCGCCGCGCTCGGCACGCTCCCCATGGTGGGATTCGCCGAGATCGGCTTCGCGGTCGCGGTCGGCGTCCTGCTCGACACCTTCGTCGTACGGTCCGTCCTGGTCACGGCGTTGTTCCTGGACGTGGGGCCGAAGGTGTGGTGGCCGCACGCCCTGAGCAAGGACCCGGCGGCCCCCCGCACACCGGCTCCGGCGAAGGTCTCGTCAGGCGGTCCGCCGGATGAGCGCTAGGTACATCGCGTCGGTGCCGTGCAGATGCGGCCACAGCTGGACGTCGGGTCCGTCACCGAGCGCGGGAACACCCGGCATCAGCGGCCGGGCGTCGATGAGCTCGGCCCCCTCGTGCTGCTTGAGCACGTCGTCGACGACGGCACGCGTCTCCGCGAGGTGCGGTGAACAGGTGGCGTACCCGACGACGCCCCCGACCCGCACGGACTCCAACGCCGTACGCAGCAGCCCGCGTTGCAGCGGCGCGAAGTTGTCCAGGTCCTCCGGGCGGCGACGCCAGCGGGCCTCGGGGCGGCGGCGCAGGGCGCCGAGTCCCGTGCAGGGCACGTCCATCAGGACGCGGTCGAAGGTGCCGGGCTGCCACGGCGGACGGGTGCCGTCTGCGGCGATGACCTCGTAGGGACCCGGGTTGCCCCGCAGGGCCTGCGCCACGAGACGGGCCCGGTGCGGCTGCTTCTCGGCGGCGAGGAGGGCGGCGCCCCGCCCGGCCGCGAGACCCGCGAGCATGGCGGCCTTGCCACCCGGCCCGGCGCATCCGTCGAGCCACTTCTCGTCGCGCCCCTCGACCGGGGCGTTCGCGAGTGCGATGGCGACGAGCTGACTGCCCTCGTCCTGCACCCCGGCCCGGCCCTCGCGCACGGCCTCGATGGACCCGGGCTCACCGCCTTCGCTGAGCCGCACGGCGTACGGGGACCAGCGCCCCGGCAGCGCGGACTCCTCCCCGACCACGTCGAGGAGCTCATCGGCGGTGGTCCGTCCGGGCCGCGCCACGAGCGTCACCTCGGGCCGCTCGTTGTCGGCCTCCAGGAGGTCCTCGATGCCCGCACGGCCGCCGCCGAGCGCGTCCCAGAGCGCGGAGACGACCCAGCGGGGATGCGAGTGGACGACGGCGAGATGGTCCTCGGCGTCCTCGTCGTAGGGCGGCGCGACCTTCTCCACCCAGCCGTCGAGATCGTCGGCGGCGACCTTGCGCAGCACCGCGTTCACGAACTTGGCCCGCCCGTCACCGAGCACCACGCGCGCCAGCTCCACGGAGGCGGAGACGGCGGCGTGCGTGGGGATGCGCGTGCCGAGCAACTGGTGCACGCCCATGTTCAGGACGTCGAGCACCGGCGGGTCGACCTCGCGCAGCGGCCGGTCGATGCAGGCGGCCACGATCGCGTCGTACGTCCCCTGCCTGCGCAGCGTCCCGTAGACCAGCTCGGTGGCGAGCGCCGCGTCACGCGCGTCGAACTTGTCGGCGCCCTCCTTCTCGCGGGCCTTGCGCAGGAGCGGCGGCAGGACGAGGTTCGCGTAGGCGTCCCGCTCGTCAACGGCCCGCAGCGCCTCGAAGGCGAGGAAACGGACGGGGTCCTTCTTGGGACGGCGGTGGGGCTTGGCGGGCTTTCCCTGCTTCTGGGGACGCCGGCTCGGCTGGTCGCTCAAAGGTGCTCCGCTATTGGATGGGGGCTGAACCTATTCAGCGTACGTCGGTGTCGCCGAGCCGCTCGCCCGGGGCGATCCGCACCCCGCGCGCCCAGTCGGCGCCGCGCATCGGCTTCTTGCCCTGCGGCTGGACCCAGAGCAGCTCCACGGCGTGCGAGCCGGTGCCGACGTACACGTTGTTCTTGGCGGCGCCGAGCTCGCCGGGCGCGAGGTCGGTGCGGTCGGCGACGAGCGCGGACTGGATGATCTTCAGCCGCTCCCCGCGGAACACGGACCAGGCGCCGGGCGCCGGCGTGCAGCCACGCACGACCCGGTCGACGCGGAGGGCCGGAGCGGCCCAGTCCACCTGGGCGTCCTCGACGGTGATCTTCGGGGCGAGGGTGATGCCGTCGGCGGGCTGCGGTACGGCCTTCAGGGAGCCGTCCTCGATGCCGTCCATGGTGGCGGCGAGCAGGCCCGAGCCCGCGAAGGCGAGGCGGGTGAGCAGGTCACCGCTGGTGTCGGTGGGCCTGACGACCTCGGTGACGGTCCCGTACACCGGCCCGGAGTCGAGCCCCTGCTCGATCAGGAACGTGGAGGCCCCGGTGATCTCGTCGCCCGCCATCACGGCGTGCTGCACGGGCGCGGCACCGCGCCAGGCGGGCAGCAGCGAGAAGTGCAGGTTGACCCAGCCGTGGGCCGGGACGTCCAGGGCGACCTTGGGCAGCAGCGCGCCATAGGCGACGACCGGGCAGCAGTCGGGCGCGATCTCGCGCAGCCGCGCCAGGAAGTCCTCGTCGCGCGGCTTCACGGGCTTGAGCACCTCGATGCCGGCCTCCTCCGCACGCTGGGCGACGGGGCTCGCGACGAGTCTGCGACCGCGGCCCGCGGGGGCGTCGGGCCGGGTGACGACAGCAGCCACCTCGTGCCGGTCGGAGGCGATCAGGGCGTCCAGGGCGGGGACGGCGACCTCGGGGGTGCCTGCGAAGACGAGCTTCATCGGTGGCTGTCGGCCTCTCGGGGCGGGAAGGTGCGGGAAGCACACCAGTCTATGAGCCGCACCATCGGGCCGCTCTCCGCGGGGCGGTGGGCGCCCGCCCTGCCGTCCCGGCGCCGCTCTCATCACACCGCTTGCCTCCCGTCACCCCCGCCGCTCGACGGTCCACACGGGGGCGTACGCGCGGCCGTGCGCCCTGTGCATATGCGCACACGCCCCCGCACCGTGACCCCACACGAACTAGCGCGTTGGTCAAGAAAGAGTTGACCACAACGGGCCGCGACAGCGGCCCGATCCTTTTCAACGCCGGTTCGAGAGGCTTGTTCATGGCCGACCACGCAACCCACGACGCCCAGGCACGGGCGAGCCTGCACCTCCTGGTTCGGGACATCGAGCGGGTCCGCCGGCAGGTGGACGCACTGCGTACGCTCACCGCCCAGCTCGGCAACGTCTACCGCCCGCGCCGCTCCAGCCCCTCCGCGGGCTTCGTCGTGTACGGGCGTGCCCCCGCCCCGACCGTCCGCCTCGCCCAGGAACTGCGGGACAGCGTCGAGACGCTGGTGACCGCCGCGGTGGACTTCGACCGTTCGCTGGGCTTCTCGTGGGACGCGGTGGGTTCCGCGCTCGGGGTCACCAAGCAGGCGGTGCACCGCCGTTACGGAGCCCGCAGGGCCACCACCCAGGCGGCGGCGGAGGCGGAGCGCGCCACGGAGACGGTGCCCGCGGCCACGGCCGCGCGTCCCCCGGTGCCGGTCGGCGCCCCGCTCCCCTCGGTGCCCGCGGCCCGCGCGATGCCGACCCAGCCCACGGCGGGCAGCCCCGCCCTCCGCGAGGACCCCCGCCCCAACATCTTCCCGGGCCCCCGCAACGGCTGACCACGGCAAAGCGGCGGCTGTCTCCACCGGCACCCCCCGGCGAGGACAGCCGCCGCCGTCGTTCTCCACTGAGGCCAGGCATCACCGCGCCGCCCGCGTTGCGGGCAGACGCCACCGCCCAGCCGCCGTTGTGGGCAGGCGTCACGACCCGCCGCCGTTGTGGGCAGGCGTTCCGCAGGGCGATTGGGGTCTCCCCTGGTCGAGCGAAGCCGAGAGCTTGGGGAAGGGTGGGCACAACACCGAAGCCGCCGCGCACTGGGAAACGAGACGGCAGGTCCAACCCGGGCAGCCCCGCGTAGCGAAAGCCCCGCGCAGCGGAAAGCCCTCCGCCCAGGCAGAGCGGCCCCCCGGCGGGAAGCCGGGAGAGAGACCGGGCGAGAGCCCTAGCCGATGTCCAGCGGGTCCACCCGGATCCGCACCAACTCCCCGGCCCCAGCCCCCCGCGCCATCCGCGCGGCCTGAGCAGTCTTCAGCGAAGCGGCAAGCGCCGCCCCGCTCCCCGGCGGTACCCGAACAAGCACCCGCTCCCACCGCTCCCCGACCGGCGCCGCCCCGGCCCGTCGCGCGGGCCCCAGCCCCGCGTACGGCACGGGCACGGGCCCCAACACCGCCGCGTCCGAAGGGAGTTCGGCCGCGGCGAGGAACCCGGAGAGCGCCTCCGGAGTCCCCGCGACCGACGCCATCCGCGACACGGGCGGAAACCCCAGCTCGGCCCGCTCGGAAAGCTCCCGCACCGCATGCCCCACGGGATCCCACCGCACCAGGGCCTGCACAGGCCGCAACGTCGGCTCGGCGACGACCACCACGGTGCCGCCGACCCCCTGGGGCCGCACCAGCGCGGAGGCCGCGATCCAGCGCCGCAGCGCGTCCTCCCCGGCCCGCAGATCGGGCCGGCCCAGCATGGCCCAGCCGTCAAGCAGCAGGGCAGCGGCGTAACCGCCCTCGGCGACGGGCTCGGCGCCCGGCGTACTCACCACCAACGCAGGCGTACCCGCCACGGTGTCAAGAACCTGCTCACGCCCCGACGTCCGCACCGGCACGGCCGGAAACGCCCGCCCCAACTCCTCCGCCGTACGCCGCGCACCGACCACCTGCGCCCGCAGCCGGAAACTCCCGCACTCCCCGCAGTGCCAGGCGCCTTCCTCCACCCCGCACCAGCCGCACCACAGCCCGCCGCCGTCCTGCGCCTCCAGCGGCCCCGCGCAGTGCCGGCACCGCGCGGGCACCCGGCACCTCTCGCAGGCGAGCCGGGGCACGTACCCGCGACGGGGCACCTGGACCAGCACGGGCCCGTGCTTGAGACCTTCCCGTACGACGTTCCAGGCCAGCGTCGGAAGTCGCGCGGCCCGCGCCGCCTCGTCCCGGGCGAGGTCGCCGTCCCCCACGGTCCGTACGAGCGGGGCGGCCCCCCGCACCTGCTCCCGATCGGCGACCAGCGGCGCCGCCCACCCGCTCTCCACGAGCTGCGCGGCCTCCACCGTGCAGCTCCAACTCCCGAGCAGGAAACCGCACTTGTCGCGCGTGGCCCGCAGTTCGAGCACCTCACGCACATGCGGGAAGGGGGCGTTGTCGTCGCTGTGACTGGCATCGCCGTCGTCCCAGATCACGACGAGCCCGAGATCGCGCACCGGGGCGAACATGGCCGCGCGCGTACCCACCACGGCCCGCACGGCGCCACGCCGCACGGAGAGCCACTCCCGGTAGCGCCGCTCCTGCCCCACGTCAGCGGTGAGCAGCGCATGCTGTCCCGCCCCCATCAGCTGGGTCAGCGCCGCGTCGACCCGTGCCGCGGGCCGCCCGGCAGGCACGACGACCAGGGCCCCGCGCCCCGAAGCAAGTGTCGCCTGCACGGCACGGGCGATCTCCTCGGCCCACTCCGGCCCGGGAAGCGCGGTCCACACGGCCCGAGGCGCACCTCCGGAGGCCAGCGCCCCGAGGAACTCCGCCCCATGCCCATACCGCCGCCAGGTCCCCGCCTCCGGCGCGGAGGGAGCCGGCGGAGCCTCCCCCGCCTCCCGCGCCTCGGCCCGCGCGTGCCGAGGCGGAACCGCCAGCTGCAGCACATCGGCGAGGCTCCCCGCATACCGATCGGCCACGGCACGCGCCAACCCGAGCAACTCACCATCCAGCACAGGCTCGGGCGAAACCACCTGGGCCAGCGCGGCCAGGGGCCCGGAGTAGTCGGTCTCGGCCACCCGCTCGACGAGAAACCCGTCGATCAGGCCCCCGCCCTCACGCCGTCCCCCGCGCACGTTCCGCGCCCCGGCCCCGAACCGCACCCGGACCCGCACCCCGGGCTGAGCCTGCTCGTCCAGCTCCTCCGGCACCGCGTAGTCGAAGTACCGGTCAAGATGCAGCACGCCCTTGTCGACCAACACCCGGGCCACCGGCAGACTCTTCGCCAACGCGGCCCCCCGCCACGTCCGCGGCTTGGCCCGCGGCACCTCGGCCTTGCGCACCGCTTCCCGAATGAGCGCAAGCTGCTCCGGAGGCTCGGCCCCGCCGCCCCCCTCAGACTTCCGATTCGCGCTGCTCACAGCAGCATTCCTACCAGACCCCACTGACACGGCCACGAGCCCGATGCCGGCCACGGCACGACGAAGCCCGGCACCCCACCAGGGGCGCCGGGCTTCGTCAGAACTGGTCGGGCCAGGGAGCCTTAGAGCCCCGCAGCCTTCCGCAACGCGTCCACGCGGTCCGTGCGTTCCCACGTGAAGTCGGGGATCGCGCGGCCGAAGTGGCCGTACGCGGCGGTCTGGGCGTAGATCGGGCGCAGCAGGTCCAGGTCGCGGATGATCGCGGCCGGGCGCAGGTCGAAGACCTCGGAGATGGCGGCCTCGATCTTGTCGGTGTCGACCGTGGCCGTGCCGAAGGTCTCCACGAACAGGCCCACCGGCTCGGCCTTGCCGATCGCGTACGCGACCTGGACCTCGCAGCGGGCGGCGAGGCCGGCCGCGACGACGTTCTTGGCGACCCAGCGCATCGCGTAGGCGGCCGAGCGGTCGACCTTGGACGGGTCCTTGCCGGAGAAGGCGCCGCCGCCGTGGCGGGCCATGCCGCCGTACGTGTCGATGATGATCTTGCGGCCGGTGAGGCCGGCGTCGCCCATCGGGCCGCCGATCTCGAAGCGTCCGGTCGGGTTGACCAGGAGGCGGTAGCCCTCGGTGTCCAGCTTGATGCCGTCGTCGAGGAGGGCCTTCAGCTCGGCCTCGACCACGAACTCGCGGATGTCGGGGGCCAGGAGCGAGTCCAGGTCGATGTCCGACGCGTGCTGCGAGGAGACCACGACGGTGTCGAGGCGGACGGCCTTGTCGCCGTCGTACTCGATGGTGACCTGGGTCTTGCCGTCGGGGCGCAGGTACGGGATGGTCCCGTTCTTGCGGACCTCGGACAGGCGGCGCGAGAGACGGTGCGCGAGGTGGATCGGGAGCGGCATCAGCTCCGGCGTCTCGTCGCAGGCGTAGCCGAACATCAGGCCCTGGTCGCCGGCGCCCTGCTTGTCGAGCTCGTCCTCGTCGCCCTCGACACGCTTCTCGTACGCCGTGTCGACGCCCTGGGCGATGTCGGGGGACTGCGAGCCGATGGACACCGAGACGCCACAGGAGGCGCCGTCGAAGCCCTTCTTCGAGGAGTCGTAACCGATCTCGAGGATCTTGTCGCGCACCAGCTGCGCGATCGGCGCGTACGCCTTGGTCGTCACCTCGCCGGCCACGTGCACCAGGCCGGTGGTGATCAACGTCTCCACGGCGACCCGGGATTTCGGGTCCTCGCGCAGGAGGGCGTCGAGAATGGTGTCGCTGATCTGGTCAGCGATCTTGTCGGGGTGACCCTCGGTCACAGACTCCGAGGTGAAGAGACGGCGGGACACATCGCTCCCTGTGGTTGCAGCGGCTGCTGGCTGATCATTGGTGGACGGCCGGGAGCTGCGCCCGGCGTCGTCCGAGACCAGTTTATCGGTCGCACTCGGCCGCCGGACCACGTGTCTCGCCACTTGGGAGCGCTGTGACCTGCGGCACTGCATTGTGCGGTACGACGATCCTTCTCCACCAGAGGGCCTCACGCCCGAATTTCCCGGGTTTGAGGCGTCCAGTGGGGCGATTGTGACATTTGAAGCGTGGATTCCGCCCCTGTTCTGCTGTGGTTTCGGCAGGGGTTTCTTCTGGGGGGCACCCCTATTGGGTGTCGCCCCCATTGGGGTCGCCCCTATTTTTTCGGGAATTCCTCGGCGGGCGCCGTCAGGCGTTCCGCGACGAGATCCCAGACCGTGTCCGCGAGCGCTTCCTTGGGGCCGTGAGGAACCGGGGTCTCGCTGCCGTCCGCGCCGAGCACGACCGCCTCGTTCTCCTCGGAACCGAAGGTCTTGCGCTCGCCCACCTCGTTCACGACGAGCAGGTCACAGCCCTTGCGCTCCAGCTTGGCGCGGCCGTTGGCGAGCACGTCGTCCGTTTCGGCGGCGAACCCGACGACGATCTGGCCGGGGCGCGCCCGCTCCCCCGCGAGCTCGGCGAGGATGTCGGGGTTGCGGACCAGGGCGATGGGGGGCTGCTCCTGGCCGTCCCTCTTCTTGATCTTCCCGGTCGCGTACGTCTCGGGCCGGAAATCGGCCACGGCCGCCGCCATCACCACGGCGTCGGCGTCCGCCGAGGCCTTCAGCATCGCCTCGCGGAGCTGGATCGCGGTACCCACGGGCACGAGGTCGACGCCCGCAGGCTCCGGCAGCGCCGGGTTCGCCGACACGAGCGTGACGCGGGCGCCCCGGGCCGCGGCACTGCGGGCCAGCGCGTACCCCTGCTTGCCGGAGGAACGGTTGCCCAGGAAGCGGACCGGGTCGAGCGGCTCACGCGTCCCGCCCGCGCTGACGACGACGTGCCGCCCCGCGAGATCCTGCCCGAGGTCGCCGCGCGCCAGGACACGGCGTACGACCTCGAAGAGCTCCACCGGGTCGGGGAAGCGTCCCTTGCCCGTGTCCACGCCCGTGAGACGGCCGACGGCGGGCTCGACGACGAGGGCACCGCGACGGCGCAGCGTGGCGACGTTCTCCTGCGTGGCCGGGTGCTCCCACATCTCCGTGTGCATGGCGGGCGCGAAGATCACCGGACAGCGGGCGGTGAGGAGCGTGTTCGTAAGGAGGTCGTCGGCGAGGCCGTGGGCGGCCTTGGCCATCATGTCGGCCGTGGCGGGGGCGACGATCACGACGTCGGCCGACTGGCCGATCCGCACGTGCGGCACCTCGTGGACGGAGTCCCACACCTCGGTCGAGACCGGGTTGCCGGACAGCGCCGACCAGGTCGCCTCGCCCACGAAATGCAGCGCCGACGCGGTCGGCACGACGCGTACGTCATGGCCCGACTCGGTCAGCCGCCGCAGCAGCTCACAGGCCTTGTACGCGGCGATCCCGCCGCTGACCCCCAGTACGACCTTGGGCTTGCCCACCGTGCCTCCCCGCACTTGTGATCCCCGCATCCGGGGACGTACGACTCCATGACACACCACAGGCCCGGCAGTCGCGCTGCCGAGCCTGTGGTGAAGAACTGCAAGAAAAGAAGCGGAGACTACTGGGCCGGGCCCTCGATGGCCTCGGACGTCAGCAGGCCCGCGTTGATCTCGCGGAGCGCGATGGAGAGCGGCTTCTCGTGGACGTGGGTGTCCACCAGCGGGCCGACGTACTCCAGCAGGCCCTCACCGAGCTGCGAGTAGTACGCGTTGATCTGGCGCGCGCGCTTGGCGGCGTAGATCACGAGGCTGTACTTCGAGTCGGTTGCCTCGAGGAGCTCATCAATCGGCGGGTTGATGATGCCCTCGGGCGCAGTGATGGAAGAGGACACTCTCTGCCTTCCGATGGGGATTGTCCCTCGAATGGAAATTGAGGGCCAGTCCGGGTTACTGAGGATGAAGAAGATCAAACAACTTTCATCAAGGCTAGCAGCTCACGCGCTACATCCTCGACGGAGGTATTGACCAGGGTGGTGTCGAACTCGGCCTCGGCGGCGAGTTCGATCTTCGCCGCACCGAGCCTGCGCTCGATGACCTCGGGCGCCTCGGTCCCCCGGCCGGTGAGCCTGCGGACCAGTTCCTCCCAGCTCGGCGGAGCGAGGAAGACCAGTTGCGCCTCGGACATCGACTCGCGGACCAGACGTGCGCCCTGCAGATCGATCTCCAGGAGGACGGGCTCGCCCGCCTCCAGGCGCCGCAGGACGGCGGCCCGCGGCGTGCCGTAGCGGTTGCCCGCGAACTCGGCCCACTCCAGGAGCTCGCCGTTGGCGATCAGCTTGTCCATCTCGTCGTCGGAGACGAAGAAGTAGTGGACACCGTCCTTCTCGCCGGGGCGCGGCTTCCGGGTGGTGGCCGAGACCGAGAGCCAGACCTCGGGGTGTTCCTTGCGCATATGAGCGACGACCGTGCTCTTGCCGACCCCGGAGGGGCCGGAGAGCACGGTCAGCCGCGGACGTACGTCCGGGGGCACGGGGGTCGTCCCCCGGGATGTTGCAGCCATGCAGCGATTATCCAGGTTCTCAGGAGTGCCTGAGAACGTCAGGCAGCGCCACCACCGAACTCACGCTCCAAGGAGGCGATCTGGTTGGAGCCGAGACCGCGCACACGGCGGCTCTCGGAGATGCCAAGACGCTCCATGATCTGCTTGGCGCGGACCTTGCCCACGCCCGGCAGGGACTCCAGGAGAGCGGAGACCTTCATCTTGCCGATGACATCGTTCTCCTGACCCTGCTTGATGACCTCATGAAGAGAGGCGCCGGAGTGCTTGAGTCGATTCTTGACCTCGGCCCGCTCCCGGCGAGCCGCGGCGGCCTTTTCGAGCGCGGCTGCGCGCTGTTCAGGGGTAAGGGGCGGAAGAGCCACGCCTACGTCACCTCGGATGTCGAACTGTCGGATACGGACCGGTGAGGAACCTAGTCGCCCCACACCTGGTGAGCAACGTGCAACGCGCTTGCCCGTTCGCTCTCGTCGGAGACTAGCGGGCATGGCCGCCAGAGTCAGCGAGAACAGACGAAAAGTCCTGGTCAGCCTCTGTCGAGGTGTGCATTTCGGGCATTTCACCCCGGATTTGGCCCCGGGAGTCATCAGCGAAACGTGGGGACGTGGCCGGACACGACCTTCGAAGACGGAAAAACACCCTCGGCGGACCTCAGAAGACATCGGAAGACCTCAGGCCGAGGCGACGGCCTCACGGATCTCGTCCGCGAAGCGGCTCGCGGCGACGCGCAGACCCGCCACGTCGGGACCGTGACGCAGGACACCCCGGCTCACGCTCGGCACGACGTTGCGCACGGCGTCCCCGAAGACCCCCGGCAGGTCCGCCGGGGTGGCTCCCTGCGCCCCGATGCCGGGGGCGAGCAGCGGGCCGTTGATCGCGAGGTCGTACGAGGACAGGTCCCCGAGCGTGGCCCCGACGACGGCGCCGAAGGACCCCAGGGGCCGCGCACCGGCGTTGTCGGCCGCCAGGTGCCCGAGGATCGTCGCGCCGATCGTGCGGCCGTCCTCGCGCACCGCGTGCTGCACCTCGGCGCCCTCGGGGTTGGAGGTGAGGGCGAGGACGAAGAGCCCGGTGCCGTTCTCGCGCGCGAGGTCGACGGCCGGCTGCAGCGAGCCGTAGCCGAGGTACGGGGAGACCGTGAGGGCGTCGGAGAACAGCGGCGAGTCCTTGTGCAGGAAGGTCTCGGCGTACGCGGCCATGGTCGAGCCGATGTCGCCGCGCTTGGCGTCCATGACCACCAGGGCGCCGGCCGCGCGCAGCTCCTGGACCGCCTTCTCCAGGACGGCGATGCCGCGCGAGCCGAAGCGCTCGAAGAACGCGCTCTGCGGCTTGAAGACCGCCACCGTGCCGGCCAGCGCGTCGACGACGGTCCCGGTGAACTTCTCCAGGCCCGTGACGTCGTCGTTCAGGCCCCAGGCGGACAGCAGGGAGGCGTGCGGGTCGATGCCGACGCAGAGCGGCCCACGCTCGTCCATGGCGTGGCGAAGGCGGCTGCCGAAGGGTTCGAGGGCACTCATGCGGTCTTCCTTACGTCGGCGCCGACAGCCTCGGCGAGGGTGGCGTACGAGCTCGCCCGAAGGCGTGCGGCGAGCCCCTTGTGGATGGCGCGGCCCCAGAAGGGCCCCTCGTAGATGAACGCGCTGTAGCCCTGCACCAGGGTGGCTCCCGCGAGGATGCGCTGCCAGGCGTCCTCGGCGTTCTCGATGCCGCCGACGCCCACGAGCGTGATGCGGTCGCCCACGCGCGCGTAGAGGCGGCGCAGGACCTCCAGGGAGCGCTCCTTGAGGGGCGCGCCCGACAGACCGCCGGTCTCTCCGTAGAGCGAAGGTTCGGACTGCAAACCGAGGCCCTCGCGCGCGATGGTCGTGTTCGTGGCGATGATGCCGTCCAGGCCGAGCTCGACGGCCAGGTCGGCGACCGCGTCGACGTCCTCGTCCGCCAGGTCGGGGGCGATCTTCACCAGGAGCGGCACGCGGCGTCCGGTGACGCTGCGGTCGGCTGCCTCGCGTACGGCGGTCAGGAGCGGCCGCAGCGACTCGGTGGCCTGGAGGTTGCGCAGGCCGGGGGTGTTCGGGGACGACACGTTCACCACGAGGTAGTCGGCGTGGACGGCGAGGCGCTCGGTCGACTTCACGTAGTCGGCGGCGGCCTCATCCTCGGGGACGACCTTGGTCTTGCCGATGTTGACGCCCACGACCGTCCTGAAGACGGCCTTGCGGGCCCCCAGGCGCTCGGCCACGGCCGCCGAGCCCTCGTTGTTGAAGCCCATGCGGTTGATCAGCGCACGGTCCTGCACGAGGCGGAACAGGCGCTTCTTGGGGTTGCCGGGCTGCGGCTCCCCCGTGACGGTGCCGATCTCGATGTGGTCGAAGCCCAGCATCGACATGCCGTCGATCGCGACGGCGTTCTTGTCGAAGCCCGCGGCGAGACCGAAGGGGCCGTGCATCCGCAGGCCCAGGGCCTCGGTGCGCAGCTCCTTGTGACGCGGCGCGAGCACGGCGGCGATGAACGTGCGAAGGACGGGGACGCGGGCCGCAAGGCGGATCCAGCGGAAGGCCAGGTAGTGGGCCTGCTCGGGGTCCATACGCTTGAAGACGAGGTCGAAGAAGAATTTGTACATGTGGGTGTCCTCAGGGGTCCTCAGGTGTGCTCACCAGAAGGGGGACACCGGATCGGTGTCCCCCTGGTGGGCTGCTAGTCGCGGGCCGCGGTCAGATGCTCCGCGTGTTCCTGGAGTGAACGGACGCCCACGTCCCCGCCGTTGAGCGCGTCGATGCCCTGGACGGCGGCGGCGAGCGCCTGGACCGTCGTCAGGCACGGCACGGAGCGGGACACGGCCGCCGTACGGATGTCGTAGCCGTCGAGGCGGCCACCGGTGCCGTACGGGGTGTTGACGATGAGGTCGACCGCGCCGTCGTGGATCAGCTGGACGATTGTCTTCTCGCCGTTCGGGCCCTCGCCCTCGCTCTGCTTGCGCACGATCGTGGCGTTGATGCCGTTGCGCTTGAGCACCTCGGCCGTGCCGGACGTGGCGAGCAACTCGAAGCCGTGCGCGACCAGTTCACGCGCCGGGAAGATCATCGAGCGCTTGTCGCGGTTGGCCACCGAGATGAAGGCGCGGCCCTTGGTCGGCAGCGGGCCGTACGCGCCGGCCTGCGACTTCGCGTAGGCCGTGCCGAACACCGTGTCGATGCCCATGACCTCGCCGGTGGAGCGCATCTCCGGGCCGAGGACGGTGTCGACGCCGCGCCCGTGGATGTCGCGGAAGCGGCTCCACGGCATGACGGCTTCCTTCACGGAGATCGGCGCGTCCATCGGCAGCGTGCCGCCGTCACCGGTCGCCGGGAGCATGCCCTCGGCGCGCAGCTCGGCGACGGTCGCGCCGAGCGAGATGCGCGCGGCGGCCTTGGCCAGCGGCACCGCGGTCGCCTTCGAGGTGAAGGGGACGGTGCGCGAGGCGCGCGGATTGGCCTCGAGGACGTAGAGGATGTCCCCGGCCATCGCGAACTGGATGTTGATGAGGCCGCGGACGCCGACACCCTTGGCGATGCCCTCCGTGGAGGCGCGAAGCCGCTTGATGTCGTGGCCGCCGAGGGTGATCGGGGGCAGCGCGCACGCGGAGTCACCGGAGTGGATGCCGGCTTCCTCGATGTGCTCCATGACGCCGCCGAGGTAGAGCTCCTCGCCGTCGTAGAGCGCGTCCACGTCGATCTCGATCGCGTCGTCGAGGAAGCGGTCGACGAGCACCGGCCGCGAGGGGCTGATCTCGGTCGACTCCTCGATGTACGCGGAGAGGCGGGTCTCGTCGTACACGATCTCCATGCCGCGGCCGCCGAGCACGTACGACGGGCGTACGAGGACGGGGTAGCCGATCTCGTCGGCGATGGCCTTGGCCTCGGCGAAGGTGGTCGCGGTGCCGTGCTTGGGCGCGGGGAGACCGGCCTCGGCGAGCACGCGGCCGAAGGCGCCGCGGTCCTCGGCGGCGTGGATGGCCTCGGGCGAGGTGCCCACGACCGGCACGCCGTTGTCCTTGAGCGCCTGCGCGAGGCCCAGCGGGGTCTGGCCGCCGAGCTGGACGATGACGCCCGCGATCGGGCCAGCCTGCGCCTCGACGTTGACGATCTCAAGCACGTCTTCGAGCGTCAGCGGCTCGAAGTAGAGACGGTCGGAGGTGTCGTAGTCCGTCGAGACGGTCTCGGGGTTGCAGTTGACCATCACGGTCTCGTAGCCCGCGTCGCTCAGCGCGAAGGAGGCGTGGACGCAGGAGTAGTCGAACTCGATGCCCTGGCCGATGCGGTTGGGGCCCGAGCCCAGGATGATGACCGCGGGCTTCTCGCGCCGGGCGACCTCGTTCTCCTCGTCGTACGAGGAGTAGAAGTACGGCGTCTTCGCGGCGAACTCGGCGGCGCAGGTGTCGACCGTCTTGTAGACCGGGCGGACACCGAGCGCGTGGCGCACCTCCCGGACGACGTCCTCGCGCAGGCCGCGGATCTCAGCGATCTGGTGGTCGGAGAAGCCGTGGCGCTTGGCCTCGGCGAGCAGGTCGGCGTCCAGGCGCTCCGCGGCGGCGAGCTCGTCCGCGATCTCCTTGATCAGGAAGAGCTGGTCGACGAACCACGGGTCGATCTTCGTGGACTCGAAGACCTCCTCGGGCGTCGCGCCCGCGCGGATGGCCTGCATGACGGAGTTGATGCGCCCGTCGGTCGGCCGGACGGCCTCTTCCAGAAGAAGAGCCTTGTCGCCGGGCTCGCCCACGAAGGTGAACTGCGAGCCCTTCTTCTCCAGGGAGCGCAGCGCCTTCTGCAGCGCCTCTGTGAAGTTGCGGCCGATCGCCATGGCCTCGCCGACCGACTTCATGGTGGTCGTCAGGGTCGAGTCCGCCGAGGGGAACTTCTCGAAGGCGAAACGCGGGGCCTTGACCACCACGTAGTCGAGCGTCGGCTCGAAGGAGGCCGGGGTCTTCTCGGTGATGTCGTTCGGGATCTCGTCCAGCGTGTAGCCGACGGCCAGCTTCGCCGCGATCTTCGCGATCGGGAATCCGGTGGCCTTCGACGCGAGCGCCGATGACCGCGAGACACGCGGGTTCATCTCGATGACGATGACCCGGCCGTCCGTCGGGTCGATGGCGAACTGGATGTTGCAGCCGCCGGTGTCGACGCCGACCTCGCGGATGATCGCGATGCCGACGTCCCGCAGGGTCTGGTACTCGCGGTCGGTCAGCGTCATCGCCGGGGCGACGGTGATCGAGTCGCCGGTGTGCACGCCCATCGGGTCGAAGTTCTCGATGGAGCAGACGACCACGACGTTGTCGTTCTTGTCGCGCATCAGTTCCAGCTCGTACTCCTTCCAGCCGAGGATGGACTCCTCCAGGAGCACCTCGGTGGTCGGCGAGAGCGTGAGGCCCTGTCCGGCGATGCGGCGCAGCTCCTCCTCGTCGTGCGCGAAGCCGGAACCGGCGCCGCCCATCGTGAAGGAGGGGCGCACGACCACGGGGTAGCCGCCGAGCTCGTCGACGCCCTTGAGGACGTCGTCCATGGAGTGGCAGATGTACGAGCGGGCGGACTCGCCGTGCCCGATCTTCTTGTTGACCTCTTCGACGACGCCCTTGAAGAGGTCGCGGTCCTCGCCCTTGTTGATGGCCTCGACGTTGGCGCCGATGAGCTCGACGCCGTACTTCTCCAGGACGCCCTGCTCGTGCATGGAGATCGCGGTGTTGAGCGCGGTCTGGCCACCGAGGGTGGGCAGGAGCGCGTCGGGGCGCTCCTTGGCGATGATCTTCTCGACGAACTCGGGGGTGATCGGCTCGACGTAGGTCGCGTCGGCGATCTCCGGGTCGGTCATGATCGTCGCCGGGTTCGAGTTCACCAGGATGACGCGCAGGCCCTCGGCCTTGAGCACGCGGCAGGCCTGGGTGCCGGAGTAGTCGAACTCCGCTGCCTGGCCGATGACGATCGGGCCGGAGCCGATGACCAGGACGGACTGGATATCGGTGCGCTTAGGCACGCTGGCCCTCCATGAGCGATACGAAGCGGTCGAACAGGTAGGCGGCGTCGTGCGGACCGGCCGCCGCCTCGGGGTGGTACTGAACGCTGAACGCGGGCTGGTCGAGGAGCTGCAGCCCCTCCACCACCTGGTCGTTCAGGCACACGTGAGAGACCTCGGCGCGGCCGTAGGGCGTGTCGGAGACCTTGTCGAGGGGCGCGTCGACGGCGAAGCCGTGGTTGTGCGCGGTGACCTCGACCTTGCCGGTCGTGCGGTCCTGCACGGGCTGGTTGATGCCGCGGTGGCCGTACTTCAGCTTGTACGTGCCGAAGCCGAGCGCCCGGCCGAGGATCTGGTTGCCGAAGCAGATGCCGAAGAGCGGGGTCTTGCGCTCCAGGACGCCCTTGACCACGGTCAGGTCGACGGTGGAGGGGTCGCCGGGGCCGTTCGACAGGAAGAAGCCGTCCGGGTTGACCGCGTAGACGTCCTCCAGCGTCGCGGTGGCGGGAAGGACGTGCACCTCGATGCCGCGCTCGGCCATGCGGTGCGGGGTCATGCCCTTGATGCCGAGGTCGAGCGCGGCCACGGTGAACTTCTTCTCACCGATGGCCGGGACGACGTACGACTCGGTGGTGGCGACCTCGGAGGAGAGGCTGGCGCCCACCATCTGGGGGGCCTCCTTGACGCGGGCGAGCAGGGCCGCGTCGTCCGCGACCGCCTCCCCGGAGAAAATGCCGACGCGCATGGCGCCGCTCTCACGCAGGTGGCGGGTGAGGGCGCGGGTGTCGATGCCGGAGATGCCGACGACGCCCTGGGCGGTGAGCTGCTCGTCCAGCGAGCGCTTGGAGCGCCAGTTGGAGGGCACGCGCGCGGGGTCGCGCACGACGTAGCCGGAGACCCAGATGCGGGCGGACTCGTCGTCCTCGTCGTTCACGCCCGTGTTGCCGACGTGCGGGGCCGTCATGACGACGACCTGGCGGTGGTACGAGGGGTCGGTGAGGGTCTCCTGGTAACCGGTCATGCCGGTGGAGAACACCGCTTCGCCGAAGGTCTCCCCCACGGCCCCGTAGGCGCGGCCGCGGAAGATGCGGCCGTCCTCCAGGACGAGTACGGCGGGAGTCTTCGAGGCTCCCCTTGTGGAGGTCGTCATCGTGCGGTGCCTTCCGTAGTGCTGGTCTTGTTGATCATGTTGTTGATGGCCTCGACCCACTGGGCCTGCTCGGCCGCGTGGTCCGAGCGGAAGCCCGAGTCGATGAGCTTCTCGCCGTGTTCCCAGGTGACGATCAGCAGACCGCCCTCCGCGAGGACCTTTCCGGCGATGCCCTTGTCGAGGCGGGCCTCGCGCAGCTGCGCGGCCGGGACGAAGAAGTCGGCCGCGCCGGGGCGTACGACGTCCAGGCCCGCGTCGGTGAGCGTGAGCTCGACGCGGCTGCGGGTGCCCAGGCCGTGCGCCACGATGCGGTCGAGCCACTGTCCCGCCGTGGTCGAGCCGTGGTAGCGGCCGCTCAGCTCAAGTCTGGCCGGACCCGGCTCGGACGGCGCGGCGGGGAGCTCCGGCAGGTCGCCCTGGAGCGTGCCGCGCCACTTCCAGCCCTCGCGCATCAGCCAGTAGACGAGCGCGATGAAGAGCAGGAGCCCGACGACCCAGCCCGCACGGGCGGCCCAGTCGGTCACCTCCGCCGATTCCTTCTCGGCGGCCAGTTCCAGAAGAGATGTCACGCGAGCTTCCCGTCGACGACCGTGGCGCGGCCCCGCAGCCACGTGTGCGTCACGCGACCGGGCAGCTCACGGCCCTCGTAGGGGGTGTTGCCGCTGCGCGAGCTGAAGCCCGCCGGGTCCACGACTCCACGGTAAGCCGGATCGAGGAGCGTGAGGTTCGCGGGCTCACCTGCCGAGACGGGGCGTCCGTGGCCTGTGGCCCGCCCGATCTCGGCGGGCTTGACGGACATCCGGTCGGCGACGGCGGCCCAGGTGAGCAGGCCCGTCTCGACCATCGTCTGCTGGACGACGGAGAGCGCGGTCTCCAGGCCGACCATGCCCATGGCGGCCGCGGCCCACTCGCAGTCCTTGTCCTCGTGCGGGTGCGGGGCGTGGTCGGTGGCGACGATGTCGATGGTGCCGTCGGCCAGGGCCTCGCGCAGCGCCATGACGTCGCGCTCGGTGCGCAGCGGCGGGTTGACCTTGTAGACCGGGTTGTACGAGCGGACCATCTCGTCGGTCAGGAGCAGGTGGTGCGGGGTGACCTCGGCGGTCACGTCGATGCCGCGCGACTTGGCCCAGCGGACGATCTCGACCGAGCCGGCGGTCGACAGGTGGCAGATGTGCACCCGCGAGCCCACGTGCTCGGCGAGCAGCACGTCACGCGCGATGATCGACTCCTCGGCGACGGCGGGCCAGCCGCCGAGGCCCAGCTCGGCGGAGACGACGCCCTCGTTCATCTGGGCGCCCTCGGTGAGCCGCGGCTCCTGCGCGTGCTGGGCGACGACACCGCCGAAGGCCTTCACGTACTCCAGGGCGCGGCGCATGATCACGGCGTCGTCGACGCACTTGCCGTCGTCGGAGAAGACGGTGACGCCGGCCGCGGACTCGTGCATGGCGCCGAGCTCGGCGAGCTTCTTGCCCTCGAGGCCGACGGTGACGGCGCCGATCGGCTGGACGTCGGCGTAACCGCCCTCCTGGCCGAGGCGGTAGACCTGCTCGACGACACCGGCGGTGTCGGCGACGGGGAAGGTGTTGGCCATGGCGAACACGGCGGTGTAGCCACCGGAGGCGGCGGCCTGCGTGCCGGTCAGGACGGTCTCGCTGTCCTCGCGGCCGGGCTCGCGCAGGTGGGTGTGCAGGTCGACGAGGCCGGGCAGCAGGATCTGGCCCTCGGCCTCGACGACGGTGGCGTCGCCCGCCTCGATGCCGGAGCCGACCTCGACGATCGTTCCGCCGTCGATCAGGACGTCCTGGGCGTCGCCGCCGAGCACCTTCGCACCACGGATCAGGGTCTTGCTCATGTCTTACTTCTCCTCGGAACCGGTGGGGCGGGTGTGGGTGACGGCGGGTTCGTTGCCGCCCAGGAGCAGGTAGAGGACGGCCATCCGGGTGTGGACGCCGTTGGCGACCTGCTCGATGACCGTGCAGCGGTCGGAGTCGGCGACCTCGGCGGTGATCTCCATGCCGCGGACCATCGGGCCGGGGTGCATCACGATGGCGTGCTCGGGCATCTTCGCCATGCGCTCGCCGTCCAGGCCGTAGCGACGCGAGTACTCGCGCTCGGTCGGGAAGAACGCGGCGTTCATGCGCTCGCGCTGCACGCGCAGCATCATCACCGCGTCGGACTTCGGGAGCACCCGGTCCAGGTCGTACGACACGTCGCAGGGCCAGTTGTCCACGCCGACGGGGACGAGCGTGGGCGGAGCGACCAGGGTGACCTCGGCGCCCAGGGTGTGCAGCAGGTCGACGTTCGAGCGCGCGACCCGGCTGTGCAGGACGTCGCCGACGAGCGTGATGCGCTTGCCGGCCAGGTCCTTGCCGAGGCCCGCGTCGCGGCCGACGAGGCGGCGGCGCATGGTGAAGGCGTCGAGCAGCGCCTGGGTGGGGTGCTGGTGGGTGCCGTCGCCCGCGTTGATCACCGGGGCGTCGATCCAGCCGGAGGTGGCGAGGCGGTAGGGGGCGCCGGACGCGCCGTGCCGGATGACGACGGCGTCGACGCCCATCGCCTCCAGGGTCTGGGCGGTGTCCTTGAGGGACTCGCCCTTGGAGACGCTGGAGCCCTTGGCGGCGAAGTTGATGACGTCGGCGGAGAGGCGCTTCTCGGCGGCCTCGAAGGAGATCCGGGTCCGGGTCGAGTCCTCGAAGAACAGGTTGCAGATCGTGCGGCCGCGCAGGGCGGGAAGCTTCTTGATCGGCCGGTCGGCGACCCGGGCCATCTCCTCGGCGGTGTCGAGGATGAGAACGGCGTCGTCGCGGGTGAGGTCGGCGGCCGAGATGAGGTGTCGCATCATCTGGGTTTACTCCGTCATGGGGAGGTGTGCGGGCATGCGGGCGCGCAGGGGTGTGCCCCGGGTCCCGCAGGAAAGCCGGTCCTACGCGGAAGCGGGCTTGGCACCGAGCAGCACGGCGTCGCGGCCGTCCTCCTCGGCGAGCTGGACCTTGACCGTCTCCCGCAGCGACGTGGGGAGGTTCTTGCCGACGTAATCGGCGCGGATCGGGAGTTCGCGGTGGCCGCGGTCGACGAGGACGGCGAGCTGCACCGCGCGCGGGCGCCCGATGTCGTTCAGACCGTCGAGGGCGGCGCGGATGGTGCGACCGGAGAAGAGCACGTCGTCGACGAGGACGACGAGGCGGCCGTCGATGCCGTCACCGGGAATCTCGGTGCGGGCCAGTGCGCGCGGCGGATGCATGCGCAGATCGTCGCGGTACATCGTGATGTCGAGTGAGCCAACCGGGATACTGCGTCCGGTGATTTCTTCGAGCTTGTCGGCGAGTCGCCGCGCGAGGAAGACGCCGCGTGTGGGAATGCCGAGCAGCACCACGTCTTCGGCGCCTTTGGCGCGCTCGACGATCTCGTGCGCGATACGGGTCAACACCCGTGCGATGTCCGGGCCTTCGAGCACGGGCCGGGCGACATCGGGTTCATTCGTGTCGTGCGAGTCCATATGAAACGGACCTCCTTCTCCGCCTCACGGGACGGACCTTAAAGGACGTCGAAATTGCGCCATCCACGGTACCAGCACCGGAAACGTCCCCGGTCACGACCCCCCTCGGAAGTGCCGGTACGGACCATTCGGCTTGACGCACCCAAGTAACGCTGCGTAACCTCACAGTGAGTTACCGTTCTTCGTCCGGGGAGCTATATGTCCAGCGAATACGCCAAACAGCTCGGGGCCAAACTCCGCGCCATCCGTACCCAGCAGGGCCTTTCCCTCCACGGTGTCGAGGAAAAGTCCCAGGGACGCTGGAAGGCGGTCGTGGTCGGTTCGTACGAACGCGGCGATCGCGCCGTGACCGTACAGCGCCTTGCCGAGCTGGCGGACTTCTACGGCGTCCCGGTCCAGGAGCTGCTGCCCGGAACCGCTCCCGGCGGCGCGGCCGAGCCGCCGCCGAAGCTCGTGCTCGATCTGGAGCGCCTCGCGCACGTCCCGCAGGAGAAGGCGGGCCCCCTCCAGCGGTATGCCGCCACGATCCAGTCGCAGCGCGGTGACTACAACGGCAAGGTGCTCTCGATCCGTCAGGACGACCTGCGCACCCTCGCCGTGATCTATGACCAGTCGCCCTCGGTTCTCACCGAGCAGCTGATCAGCTGGGGCGTCCTGGACGCGGACGCGCGCCGCGCCGTCGCTCACGACGACGTCTGATCCCTCAAGGGACACTTGAGCAGAAACGTACCGCCGGGGTGGCCGGAACCGATCGGGTTCCGGCCACCCCGGCGTTTTACGTGGGCCTTGAGACCTTCCGAGGGTCACGGTGGCCCCAGGAGCCCCGGGACATGCCAGAGGGCCCGCAGCAGTGCGCTGCGGGCCCTCTGAGCGGCGTTCGGCCTCGGCTACGCCTCGTCGCGGCGCAGACTCGGCTTCAGGTCCTTGAAGCGGCCGAGCAGGCCGTTCACGAAGGACGGCGAATCGTCCGTGGAGAACTCCTTGGCGAGCTGCACGCACTCGTCGAGCACCACGGCGTCCGGGGTCGCGTCGACCCAGATCAGCTCGTAGGCACCAAGGCGCAGGATGTTGCGGTCCACGACCGGCATCCTGTCCAGGGTCCACCCGACGGCGTACTGCGAGATCAGCTCGTCGATGTGGCGCGCGTGCTCCGCGTACCCCTCGACCAGTTCCATCGTGAACTCGCTGACCGGCGGCTGCCGTGTGTCAGCCTGCGAGTGGCGCACCCAGTCCGCGAGGACCGTCACCACGTCCGCGCCACGCTGGTCGGCCTCGAAGAGGATCTGGAAGGCGCGCTTGCGGGCCGTATTACGAGCAGCCACGGTTAGCTGTTCACCCGGCCGAGGTAGCCGCTGTCACGGGTGTCGACCTTGATCTTCTCGCCGGTGGTGATGAAGAGCGGCACCTGGATCTGGTGGCCGGTCTCCAGCGTCGCGGGCTTGGTGCCGCCGGTGGAGCGGTCGCCCTGGACACCGGGCTCGGTCTCCTGGATGACCAGCTCGACGGCGGCCGGCAGCTCGACGTAGAGGACTTCGCCCTCGTGCTGCGCGACGGAGGCCGTGAAGCCCTCGATCAGGAAGTTGGCGGCGTCACCGACGGACTTGCGGTCGACGTGCAGCTGGTCGTACGTCTCCATGTCCATGAAGACGAAGTAGTCGCCGTCCATGTAGGAGAACTGCATGTCGCGCTTGTCGATCGTCGCCGTGTCGACCTTCACGCCGGCGTTGAAGGTCTTGTCGACGACCTTGCCCGACATCACGTTCTTGAGCTTGGTGCGCACGAAGGCGGGGCCCTTGCCGGGCTTGACGTGCTGGAACTCGACGACGGACCAGAGCTGGCCCCCGTCGAGCTTGAGCACCAGGCCGTTCTTGAGGTCGTTCGTGGAAGCCACGGTTGCGGAATCTCCTGGACTGACGTGGACGACCCCGGCGCACGCGCACAGCTCGAAAAAGCTAGAGCGCGAGCAGCTCCTTGGTCGTGATGGTGAGTAGCTCGGGTCCGCCGTCCGCCTCGGGGCGCACGACGAGCGTGTCATCGATCCGGACACCACCCCGTCCCGGGAGGTGAACCCCCGGTTCGACGGTGACCGGCACGCAGGCGTCCAGTTTACCCATGGCTGCGGGCGCCAACTGCGGGTCCTCGTCGATTTCGAGCCCCAGCCCATGTCCCATCAACGGAGCGAGGCCGTCCGCATACCCGGCGGAGTCCAGCACATGACGTGCCGCACGGTCGATGTCGCGGTAGGCGGCGCCCGGTACGAGAGCCTCCCTGCCCGCCCGCTGAGCGGCGAAGACGAGGTCGTACAACTCGATCTGCCAGTCCGCGGGAGACGTACCGATGACGAACGTACGCCCGATCTCACAACGATAACCGCGATAGCCGGCGCCCAGGCACACGGAGAGGAAATCTCCCTCCTCCACCCGGCGGTCGGTCGGCCGGTGCCCGCCCCGGCCCGCGTTCGGCCCGGTGGCGACGGAGGTCGGGAAGGCGGGTCCGTCGGCGCCGTGATCGACGAGGCGGCGCTCGAGCTCCAGGGCGAGATGGCGTTCCGTACGCCCCACGAGAATCGATTCGAGCAGCTCACCGAGCGCCTGATCGGCGATCTCGGCGCCGATCCGCAGGCAGGAGATCTCCTCCTCGTCCTTGACGAGCCGCAGCTGCTCGACCGCTCCCCCGAGGTCCGTGAGACGCAGCCGCGGCGCGACGGACCCCAGCGCGCGATGCCGGGCGACCGTGAGGTCGTGCTCCTCGACGGCGAGTGAGTCGGCGCCCTGCCCGGCCGCGAGACCGGCTCCCGCGACGGCGGGGTCGCCACCGGCCGCGTCGAGCAGCTGGACGCGCAGCGCCTCGTCGGGCCGCCCCTCACTCTGCTCGTCACCGGGCGGCCCCGAGCACAGCAGCAGATCCTCGCTGCTGCCCAGCAGGAGCACGGCACCCTGTGGCGCCGCCCCCGCGAGATACCGCACGTTGGCGGGGCGGGACACCAGCGCCGACGCGCTGCCGCCCGCGGCACAACGCTCCCTCAGCCGCTCTCGGCGGGCCGCGTACACCTCAGACATGGGACGAGCCTATGAGCGGGGGCTCGGGTCGGCCGGTCGAGCGCGTCCGACCGAGCGGCTACCACTGCGGCGGGCTCGCGATGGAGCGGGCGAGGACGTCGTCGAGGACCCGGGCGGTGGCGGGCACGTCCAGCTGGGAGTTGTCGATGATGGGCAGGCCCGAGCCGTACCAGCCGGCCATGCGGCCGTGGATGCGGGCCACTTCCTCGTCCGTCAGACGGCGGTTGCCGCTGCGCTCGGCATTGCGCTCCAGGACGATCTCGAGGCCCGGCAGCAGGACCACCGGAAGCAGACCGGGGCCCACGTGGCGCTTCCAGCCGCCGAGGCCGACGACCGGGCGGTCGGGGAAGACCGCGTCGTCGAGGATGCAGGAGATGCCGTTGGCCAGGAAGTTCCGTGCGGCGAAACCGCAGGTGCGGCGGGCCAGGCGGTACTGCGCCTCGGAGTGGTCGTTCCACCCCGACTGGGGGTCCGCGAAGCCCGAGCGCACCCATTCGCGTACGTCGTCCAGGCTGATGTGGGCGGTCGGCACCCTGCGGTGCTCCGCCCAGTACTTGGCCACGCTCGTCTTGCCCGCGCCGGCGGGGCCGATCAGGAGGACGGCCAGCGTGGTGCCGCCGGTGTCCGCCTGGGCCGTGCCGGGCGGGGGGCTCGGCATGGCGACGGGGCCGCCCGGCGGGAGCTGGATGTGGCCGGTGGTGTCCGGGGTCGGGGGCACGGGGGCACCCGGGATGTGGCCGTGCTGCGGGGGGCCGGGCGCCACGTGCTGGGGCGCCGGGGCGTGCGGGTGCGGGGCCGGTCCCGGTGGATGGGGGGCCGTGCCCTGCGGGTGCGGTGCGCCGGCGAATCCCGGCGCGGGAGGCGGTGGGCCGCCCGGCGCTCCGCCCGGCGGCGGACCGCTCGGGTGATGTGCGGCCGGGGACCAGCCGGTGGCCGGTCCGTGCCCCGGCTGATGGGGCGGCGGCAGCGGAGACCCCACTGCGTGCTGCATCCGGTGCCACTCCGTCTCGTGCGACTGACGCTGGTCGGGCGGCGGCCGGGGCCACCCGTTACCGAACGGTACCGTCCCCGGCCGACGTTGTGTGAACGGCCGGGGAGGCCGCAGGGTGCCCGTGGCTTGTTCCGGCGGGCCGATTCAGCGCTTCTCGGGCGCTAGTTCGCCACTTCGCCGTACGCGGCGAGCAGCACCGCGGGGTCGGGTCCCTCCAGGACGGTCGGCTTGCCGAGGCCGTCCAGGACGATGAACCGCAGCAGGTCACCGCGGGACTTCTTGTCGACCTTCATGGTCTCCAGGAGCTTGGGCCACTGGTCGTAGCGGTAGCTCAAGGGCAGGCCGACCGACTCCAGGACGGCGCGGTGCCGGTCGGCGGTCGCGTCGTCGAGGCGTCCCGCGAGGCGGCCGAGTTCGGCCGCGAAGGCCATGCCCACGGAGACGGCCGCGCCGTGGCGCCACTTGTAGCGCTCGTTCTTCTCGATGGCGTGGGCGAGGGTGTGGCCGTAGTTGAGGATCTCGCGCAGGCCCGACTCCTTGAGGTCGCCGGAGACGACCTCGGCCTTGACCTTGATGGAGCGCTCGATCAGCTCGGCGGTGTGCCGCCCCTGCGGGCTGCGCGCCGCCTCGGGGTCCTCCTCGATGAGTTCGAGGATCACCGGGTCGGCGATGAAGCCGGCCTTGATGATCTCCGCGAGGCCCGAGACGAAGTCGTTGACCGGCAGCGAGTCGAGCGCGGCCAGGTCACACAGCACGCCCGTCGGCGGGTGGAAGGAGCCGACCAGGTTCTTGCCCTCGGCGGTGTTGATGCCGGTCTTGCCGCCGACCGCGGCGTCGACCATGCCGAGCACGGTGGTCGGCACGGCGATCCAGCGGACCCCGCGCAGCCAGGTCGCGGCCACGAAACCGGCGAGGTCCGTGGTGGCTCCGCCGCCGACACCGATGATGAGGTCGCTGCGGGTGAAGCCGGACTGCCCGAGAGCCTTCCAGCAGTACGCGGCGACCTCTGCGGTCTTGGCCTCCTCGGCGTTCGGCACCTGGATGGCGACGACCTCGAAGCCCTGTCCCGCCAGGTCCTCGCGCAGCGCGTCGCCGGTCTCGGCGAGCGCCTCCGGGTGGATGATCGCGACGCGCTTGGTGCCCTCGCCGATCAGGCCGGGCAGCTCGCCCAGGAGCTGCCGTCCGACGAGCACCTCGTACGGCTCGGCGCCCGCGGTGCCGCCGACCTGGATACGGGTGGGCGTCTGCCCCGACGTCTCGGTCATCTCGGTCATGCTTCCTTCAACTCCAGTGCGTCGAGGACCGCTTGGGCTACCTCTTCGGGGGTGCGGTCGTCGGTGGCGACGACGGCGCGGGCGACTTCGGCGTACAAGTGGCGGCGGGCGTCCATCAGTTCGCGCCACTGCTTGCGCGGGTTGACCGCGAGCAGCGGACGCGCGACGTTCAGGCCGGTGCGCTTGACCGCCTCCTCGACGTCCATCGACAGATAGACGACGGGGAGCGGCGCGAGGAGCGCGCGCGTGGACTCGTCGAGGATCGCGCCCCCGCCGAGCGCGAGGATGCCCTCGTGCTCGGCGAGCGCCGTACGCACGGCCCGGCGCTCCAGGTCGCGGAAGTGCGGCTCGCCCTCGTCCACGAAGATCTCCGCGATCTCCCGGCCCTGCGCGGCCACGATGTCGGCGTCGGTGTCGCGGTAGACGGTGCCGAGGCGCTCGGCGAGCAGTGCGCCCACCGTCGACTTGCCCACGCCCATCGGGCCGACCAGAACGATCTGCGGGCCGGTCACCGGATCTGGAGGTTGTCGAGGTACGACCGCACGTTGCGCCGGGTCTCGGGCACGCTGTCGCCGCCGAACTTCTCGGCGACGGCGTCGGCCAGGGTCAGCGCGACCATCGCCTCGGCGACGATGCCCGCGGCCGGGACGGCACACACGTCGGAGCGCTGGTGGTGCGCCTTGGTGGCCTCGCCGGTGGCGACGTCCACGGTGGCGAGCGCGCGCGGCACGGTCGCGATGGGCTTCATCGCGGCGCGTACGCGCAGCAGTTCACCGGTGGTCAGGCCGCCCTCGGTGCCGCCGGAGCGGCCGGAGGTGCGCTTGATGCCGTCCTCGGTGGAGACGATCTCGTCGTGCGCCTTGGAGCCCGGCACCCGTGCGAGGTCGAAGCCGTCGCCGACCTCGACGCCCTTGATGGCCTGGATGCCCATGAGCGCGGCGGCGAGGCGGGCGTCGAGTCGCCGGTCCCAGTGCACGTGCGAGCCGAGGCCGACCGGCACGCCGTACGCGAGGACCTCCACCACACCACCGAGGGTGTCGCCGTCCTTGTGGGCCTGGTCGATCTCCGCGACCATCGCCTTGCTCGCGTCCGCGTCGAGGCAGCGCACCGGGTCGGCGTCCAGCTTCTCGACGTCGGCGGGGGTCGGGTAGACGCCGTACGGAGCCTTGGCGCTCGCCAGCTCGGTCACATGGCTGACGATCTCGATCCCGGCCGTCTCCTTCAGGTAGGAGCGGGCGACCGCGCCGAGCGCGACGCGGGCCGCGGTCTCACGGGCGGAGGCGCGCTCCAGGATCGGACGGGCCTCGTCGAAGCCGTACTTCTGCATGCCGGCGAGGTCGGCGTGGCCGGGCCTGGGCCGGGTCAGCGGGGCGTTGCGGGCCAGGTCGGCGAGGATCTCCGGGTCGACCGGGTCGGCCGCCATGACCTGCTCCCACTTGGGCCACTCGGTGTTGCCCACCATGATCGCGACCGGCGAGCCCATGGTCAGGCCGTGCCGGACGCCGCCCAGGAAGGTGACCTCGTCGCGCTCGAACTTCATGCGCGCACCGCGCCCATAGCCGAGGCGCCGCCGGGCCAGGTGGTCCGCCACCATCTCCGTGGTGATCGGCACGCCGGCGGGAAGACCCTCCAGCGTCGCGACAAGTGCGGGTCCGTGGGACTCTCCCGCGGTCAGCCAACGCAACCTGCTCAACGGTGCTCCTCATGCTCGCGCCTGGAACTGCGTGGCGCGACCGGGTGCGCGGCCCTGGCCCGCCACCCCCGATCCTCCCACGTCGGGACGGCGGCCCCGGCCCCTGGTCCACCAGCCGGACTGCCGGGGCCGTGGACCTCAGCGTCCTTCGAGCGCGTGTTCCCCTGCCTTGCGCATCGCGGCAAGCGGCGCGGGCGAGCGCCCGGTCATCTGCTCGACCTGCAGCACCGCCTGGTGCACGAGCAGATCGAGTCCGCTGACCACGGCCCCGCCGTACATCGACCAGCGGGCCGCCAGCGCGGTGGGCCACGGGTCGTACAGGACGTCGAAGAGGGTCGCGGGCCGCTCGGGCACGGCGGCCGACAGCGCGTCCGTGGCACCCGCCGGGGTCGTTGCGATCACCAGCGGCGCGCTCAGCGCCTGTTCGGCGTCCGCCCAGTCCGCCGTCCGCACCTCCACGTCGAGGCGCTCGCCCCACTGCCGCATCTCGGCGGCGCGCGCCTGACTGCGTACGTACGCGACGACCTCGCCGGTGCAGATCCGCGCGAGCGCGGCGAGCGCGGACGACGCGGTGGCGCCCGCGCCGAGGATCGCGGCCGACTCCACCTGCTCAATGCCGTGCTCCCGGAGGGCGGCGATCATGCCGGGGATGTCGGTGTTGTCGCCGACGCGACGGCCATCCTCCGTGAAGACGACGGTGTTGACCGCGTCGACGGAAGCGGCGGTCTCGCTGATCTCGTCGAGCAGCGGGATCACCGCGCGCTTGAGCGGCATCGTCAGCGAAAGCCCGGCCCACTCGGGGCCGAGCCCTTCGAGGAACCCGGGCAGCGCTGCCTCGTCGACGTCGAACAGGTCATACGTCCAGTCGACCAAACCCAGCTCCCCGTATGCGGCGCGGTGCAGCACCGGGGAGAGGGAATGGGCGATGGGGGAGCCGAGAACCGCGGCTCGGCGGCCGCGCTCAGTCGCCATTCTTCTGCCGCTCATTGAATTCACGGACCAGCTTTTCGTGCTCGGACAGCGTCTTGGTGAACTGCGTCTTCTTTCCGTCGACGGAAATGAAGAACATCCAGCCGCCACCATCCGGTGCCAACGTGGCCGCCAGGGCTTCGTCGCCGGGGTTCCCGATCGGCCCAGGCGGAAGGCCCTTGTGGAAGTACGTGTTGTACGGGTCAGGATCGCTCCGGATCTTGGCGATCGGGATGTTGATCTCGCTCTGGCCCTTGAGGTAGTTGTACGTCGAGTCGAATTCGAGCTTCTGGTTGGTGACGGTGTTGGACACCTTGAGGCGGTTGTAGACGACAGCCGCCATCTTCTTGAAGTCGTCGTGCGTCATACCCTCGGCCTGGACGAGGCTGGCCACCGTGAGGACCTGGAGCGGGTCCTTCAACTGCAGCTTGTCAGCCTGCGACTTCAGGCCCAACTCGTCGTACTTCTCCGCGGCGTGGGCCACCATCTTCTTCAGGACGGCCTCGGGCTTCTGCCCCTTGGCGACCGCGTAGCTGGAGGGGTAGAGGAACCCTTCCAATGGGTCCTTGATGTCCTTGTTGGTGTTCGCCCAGTCAGGAAGGCCGAGGCTCTTCCATTCCTTCTTGGCGACGCTCGCCGTTGTCCCCTTGTCGAGTTCCAGGCGGGTGTCGATCTGAGAATAGACCCACGAATTGCGCCGTCCCTCGGGAATGATGAGGTTATTGCGGCTCTTCGGGCTGAGCATCAGGTCGACCGCACTCTTGGCCGACATCTGCTTCTTCAGGACATAAACGCCGTCCTGAATGGAATCACCCTTGGGATTCTGCGCCTGCGCGGAGACAAAAGCATCCACGCTCTTGACGACCCCGGCCTCTTTCAGTTTCTGGCCGATCACATAGCCGCCGGCGCCCTTGGGGATGTCGACGGTTGCGAGGCCCGTGCCCTCGCCCGCGTAGTCCGGCGACGTACCGAAACGGTCCTGGTAGAACTGGTAGCCGAAATAGCCGACCCCGCCGAGACCACCGGCGAAGACCAGCGTCACGACCAGGCAGGCGCAGCCGTTGCGGCGCTTCTTCGGCTTCTTGCCGCCCCGGCCGCCCTTGCGGTCACCGCGGCCGCCCCGGCGCCCCGGCGGCTCGTCGTCGTAGTCGTCCTCGTCGTCATCGCCGCCCGAGAAGAAGGCGTGCTCGCCCTGGTCCGGGCCCGGGTCCCAGTCCTGCTGCGGCTCGGGCTCACCGCGGCGGCGGGACGGCGGCTCTGGCGGGGGGTAGGCGTCCGGAGTGCTGTAGTAGTCCGCGCTCTCCGCGCCGTAGCCGCTCTGCTGGTGGCCGTAGGGATCCGACGGGTCGGCGGTGTACGCGGCCTGGCCCTGCTGGCCGGTGTCCCAGCCGCCGTTGTACTGCTGCTCGGGCCCGCCGTTGTACTGCTGCTGACCGGCCGGGCCGCCGTACTGCTGCTGGCCGTAAGCCTGCTGCTGGCCCGTGTTCCAGTCGTCGTACTGCGCCTGGTGGGGTTGCTGCGGCTGCTGCGCATGCTGCTGAGGGTTCTGGGCATGCTGCTGAGGGTGGTACTGCCCCTGGCCGCCGTAGGGGGACTGGCCGCTCGCGGCCTGCTGTCCTCCCCATCCGCTGTCCCCGTACAACGGGTCCTCGGGATGCCACGGTTCGGAGCCTGGACCCCGGCCATACTCAGTCATCGATCCCCTACAAGCCGCGAGGCGGGGCCGCCGTCCGAGTATTCGGGCAACCGTTCCGCCTCTTGATGCTGTGCGGCAGCTGTTCGAACACCGCCGCATCGCGCGGAACGTTACCGTATCGCGATCAGATGACCACTTCGACGCCCTCGCCCGGAGCTTTACCTGACGCCCGTTCGGACTCCAGTGCTTGCTGAAGGATGATGACGGCCGCCGCCTGATCGATGACAGACCTGCCCTTTTTGGACTTCACGCCCGAGGCGCGCAGGCCCTGACTGGCCGTCACTGTGGTCATCCTCTCGTCCACGAGCCGCACCGAAAGGGGGGCGACCAAGCGGGCGAGGTCCTGGGTGAAGGCGCGGACCTTGACGGCCGCCGGGCCCTCGCCCCCCTTGAGGGAGCGAGGGAGACCGACGACGAGCTCGATAGGTTCGTACTCGTCGACGAGCTGCTTCAAGCGGCGCTGGGCGGCCGGGACATCGCGTCCCGGCACCGTCTCGACCGGAGTGGCGAGGATCCCGTCGGGGTCGCACGAGGCGACCCCGATCCGGGCGTCACCGACGTCGATGGCCAGACGCCGGCCCCTGCGCATGCCCCCGCCTGAATCAGACATCAGGCCGTCTCGCCGACGAGGCGCTCGACCGCGGCCATGGCGTCACCGATGGCCGCGGCGTTCTGGCCGCCGCCCTGGGCGACGTCCGGCTTGCCGCCGCCACCGCCACCGAGGGTCTTGGCGGCCGTACGGACGAGGTCGCCGGCCTTGAGGCCGCGCTCACGCGCGGCTTCGTTCGTGGCGATGACCGTCAGCGGGCGGCCGTTGGCCGTCGTGAAGAGGGCCACCACGGCCGGGCGGTCACCCTGGATGCGACCGCGTACGTCGAGGACGAGCCTGCGCAGGTCGTCGGCGCCCGTGCCGTCCGGCACCTGGCCGGTGACGAGCGCGACGCCGCGTACGTCCTTGGCGCTGTCGACGAGTCCGGCGGCGGCCGCGAGGACCTTCTCCGCGCGGAACTTGTCGATCTCCTTCTCCGCGTCCTTGAGCTTGCCGAGCATGGCGGCGACCTTCTCGGGCAGCTCCTCGGAGCGGCCCTTGATCAGCTCCTGGAGCTGGGCGACGACCGTGTGCTCCTTGGCGAGGAAGTTGTACGCGTCGACGCCGACCAGGGCCTCGATGCGGCGGACGCCCGAACCGATGGACGACTCGCCGAGCAGCTTCACCAGGCCGAGCTGGGCGGTGTTGTGCACGTGCGTGCCGCCGCACAGCTCCTTGGAGAAGTCGCCGATGGTCACCACGCGGACCCGCTCGCCGTACTTCTCGCCGAACTCGGCGATGGCGCCCTGCTTCTTGGCCTCGTCGATCGACATGACCTCGGCCTGTACGTCGAGCTCGTGCGCGAGGACTTCGTTGATCTTCTGCTCGACGTCCGTCATGACGGCCGTGGGCACGGCCGACGGGGAGCCGAAGTCGAAGCGGAAGCGGCCGGGCTGGTTCTCGGAACCGGCCTGGGCGGCCGTCGGGCCGAGCGCGTCGCGCAGCGCCTGGTGCGTGAGGTGCGTGGCGGAGTGGGCGCGGGCGATGGCCGTACGACGGCGCGCGTCGATCGAGGCCCAGACGGGTGCGCCGACGGTGATCTCACCGACCTGGACGGTGCCCTTGTGGACGTGCACGCCGGGGACCGGCTTCTGCACGTCGCGGATCTCGACGACCGCGCCGTTGTCGAGGCGGATCCGGCCGGTGTCTCCGATCTGGCCGCCGCCCTCGGCGTAGAAGGGGGTGCGGTCGAGGACGACCTCGACGTCGTCGCCCTCACGGGCGGCGGGGGACGAGACGCCGTTGACCAGGAGGCCGACGATCGAGGCCTCGTTCTCGGTGAGGCTGTAGCCGGTGAAGTCCGTGGCGCCGGAGGCGTCGGCGATCTCGCGGTAGGCGTGCAGATCGGCGTGACCGGTCTTCTTGGCCTGGGCGTCGGCCTTGGCGCGCTCCCGCTGCTCCCTCATCAGGCGCCGGAAGCCGTCCTCGTCCACGGAGAGGCCCTGCTCGGCGGCCATCTCCAGGGTGAGGTCGATCGGGAAGCCCCACGTGTCGTGCAGCAGGAACGCCTTGTCGCCGGAGAGGACCTTGCCGCCGGCGGCCTTGGTCTCGGTGACGGCGGTGTCGAGGATGTTCGTGCCGCCCTTGAGGGCCTTGAGGAAGGCGGCCTCTTCGGCGAGGGCGACGGTCTCGATGCGCTTGCGGTCGGATCGGAGCTCGGGGTACTGCTCGCCCATCGACTTGATGACCGTGTCGACGAGCTCGTTCACGACCGGGCCGGTGGCGCCCATCAGACGCATGTTGCGGATGGCGCGGCGCATGATGCGGCGCAGGACGTAGCCACGGCCCTCGTTGCCGGGCGTGACGCCGTCGCCGATGAGCATCACGGACGTACGCATGTGGTCGGCGACCACGCGCAGGGAGACGTCCGAGCCCTGCTCGGCGCCGTACCGCACGCCGGTCAGCTCGGTGGCCTTGTCCATGACGACGCGCAGGGTGTCGGTCTCGTACATGTTCTGCACGCCCTGCAGGATCATCGCGAGGCGCTCGAGGCCGAGGCCGGTGTCGATGTTCTTGCTGGGCAGCTCGCCGAGGATCTCGAAGTCCTCCTTGGAGGTGCCCTCGCCGCGCTCGTACTGCATGAAGACCAGGTTCCAGATCTCCACGTACCGCTCGTCGTTGACGGCCGGGCCGCCCTCGACGCCGAACTCGGGGCCGCGGTCGTAGTTGATCTCGGAGCAGGGGCCGCAGGGTCCGGGGACGCCCATGGACCAGTAGTTGTCCTTCTTGCCCAGGCGCTGGATGCGCTCGGCGGGGACGCCCACCTTCTCGCGCCAGATGGTCTCGGCCTCGTCGTCGTCGAGGTAGACCGTCACCCACAGGCGCTCGGGGTCGAGGCCGAAGCCGCCGTCCGCCACGGAGCTGGTGAGCAGCTCCCAGGCGTACTTGATGGCGCCTTCCTTGAAGTAGTCACCGAAGGAGAAGTTGCCGCACATCTGGAAGAACGTGCCGTGCCGCGTGGTCTTGCCGACCTCTTCGATGTCGGGCGTGCGCACGCACTTCTGCACGCTCGTGGCGCGCGAGAACTGCGGCTTGACCTCACCCAGGAAGTAGGGCTTGAAGGGCACCATGCCCGCGGGGACGAGGAGCAGAGTCGGGTCGTCCGCGATGAGCGACGCCGAAGGGACGACGGTGTGCCCGCGCTCCTCGAAGAAGCTCAGCCAGCGGCGGCGAATCTCGGCCGACTCCATCAGTGGTCCTCATTCCGGTTGTACGAGTACTTCGACTTCGAGAGGTACTTGCCCTGCGTGTTCTTGTCGGTCTTGCTGGTCTTGCCGTTCTCGATGGCCACGACCACCCGGCGCTGCCCGGGCAGTTCGGGGTCGACCGGGGCTTCGAGGCCCAGGGCCTCGCCCAGTTCGGCCTCGCGCTGGGCCATGCCGTCGCGGACGTCGAGAGCGAAGTCCTTGAGTTTGTGACCTGCCTCGACCGCCTTGTTCGCGGCCTGGGCCGCGAGGCTCTCGGGGGTCAGTTGCTTGATCTTGCGGTTGACCTTGGTGGTGGCCCACACACCGGCAGCGGCGCCCGCGGTGAACCAGAACGTACGGCGGAACATCGCTGCGTCAGTCCTTCTTCCGCTTGCCCCGCCGCCGCGCGGAGGGCACCGTGCGCCCCACGATCACGGTACGTCGGGCGGGCGCCGGGGGCACATTGTTTGATTCGGGTCCTGCCTTGCGGCCCAGGGCCCTGCGCACCCCGTAACCGAACGCCGCGACCTTGACGAGGGGCCCGCCGAAGGTGGAGGCCACCGTCGTGGAGAGCGCCGACGCGTTCGACGTGACTTCCTGGACGTCCGACGCGATGGCGTCGACCCGGTCGATCTGCGTCTGCGCGGAGCGCACCGCCTCGGAGGCGTCCGCGAGCAGCGGGACGGCCTGCTCGGTCACTTCCGCGACCAGCTTGGTGGTCGCCCTGAGCGTCTGCGCCAGCCTCACCAGCGCCACCGCCAGGAAGGAGACCAGGATCGCCCAGAAGACGGCCACCAGGATCCCGGCCACCTCTCCACCGGACACTCTGCACCGCTCCCTGATCATCGGCCCTGAACATCGAAAAGTCGTCCCCCGACCCTATCGCGCCGGGGCCAAGGCTCCGCACCGCATTACCGTGCAAGCGCAAGGGAGTTACCTGAAGTGATTGTACGGACTGCTTACGCATCGGTACGCTCCGTATCTCATGCGACGCGATCAGCGCACGGGCGCCCACCGGCACAGCTCCCCCACACAGCGCCCGAGACCGGGGAACCTTCCCCTGGAGCTCAACGCCTTCGTCGGACGCACCGCCGAACTGACCGCGCTCACCGCCGCGTTGGAGTCGGCGCGGCTGGTCACCGTGACCGGTGTGGGTGGCGTCGGCAAGTCCCGTCTGGCCGTCCGGGCCGCCTCCGGTGCCGAGCCGCGGGACGGCGCCTGGCTGGTGGAGCTCGCCGGGGTCAGGGACCCGGATCTGGTCGAACACGCGGTCGCCGACGCGCTGAACCTGACCGATCACACCCGCCGCACCCCGCGCAGGTCGCTGCTCGACCATCTCGCGGAGCGGGAAGTCCTCCTCGTCGTCGACGGGTTCGAGCACCTGGTGGAGGCATGCGCGTCGCTGGTGGGGGACCTGCTGCACCACTCCCCCGGGCTCCGTGTCCTCGCGGTGGGACGCCGGCCGCTGGACACCGGGGGCGAGCGGATCTTTCCCCTCGCGCCGCTGCCCACCCAGGACGCCGCCGCGCTGTTCGCCGACCGGGCGGCGTCGGGGCTCCCCGGCTTCACCCTGGACGAGGAGAACGAAGCCGACGTGGCGGAGCTCTGCCGACGCCTCGACGGGATTCCGCTGGCGGTGGAGCTGGCGGCGGGGCGGCTGCGGGCGCTCTCGCCCGCGCAGCTGCTTTCCCGGCTCGACGACCGCTTCGCGCTCCTGACCGGCACACGGCGCGATGTGCCGCCACGCCACCAGACCCTGCGTACGGCCATCGGCTGGAGCCATGAGCTGTGCACGGCGGGCGAGCGTCTGCTGTGGTCACGGCTCTCGGTGTTCTGCGGCCCCTTCGACCTGGAGGCGGCCGAGTACATCTGCAGCGGTGACGGCCTGCACGCGGACGACGTCCTCGACGTGCTCGGCGAGCTGCTCGCGCAGTCCGTCGTGACCCGCGAGGAAGGCCCGGCGGGCGTCCGCTACCGCATGCTCGACACGGTCCGGGCGTACGGCGCCGACTGGCTGGAGGCGACCGGCGACGCCGCGCGCATGCGGCGCCGGCACCGCGACTGGTACATGGGGCTCGCCACCTGGTGCGAGCTGGACTGGTTCTCGCCGCGCCAGGCGCGGGTCGCCGAGCTCGTCGACTGCGAACTGCCCAATCTGCGGGGCGCCCTCGAGTACTGCCTGACCGAGCCGGACGAGACGCATCTGGGCCAGTATCTGGCGGGCAGCCTGTGGTTCTACTGGGTGGGCTGCGGGCGACTCGCGGAGGGCCGGCACTGGCTCGACCGCGCACTCGAGCTGGACGGCGGCCACGACGACTCCCGCCTCAAGGCCCTCTGGGTGCTCGGCTATGTCGCGGTGCTGCAGGGCGACACGGTCGCGGCGCTCGCGGCGCTGCAGGAGTGCAAGGACGAGGCGGAACGTACCGGCAGCGCCATCGCGGCGGCGTACGCGGTGCACCGCATCGGCTGCCTGGCGCTCCTCAACGACGACATGCCGCGCGCCGAGACCCTGCTGCGCTCGGCCCTCGAGCAGTACCGCGAGATCGGCGAGCTCAACAGCAACGTCCTGATGGGCCAGGTCGAGCTGGCGATGGCCCTCGCCTTTCGCGGGGAGCTGGCCGATGCGGTGGAGCTCTGCGAGGACGTGCGCCAGGTCTGCGAGGACCACGGCGAGCGGTGGACTCTCGCGTACGCCCTGTATGTCCTCGGTTTCGCGGCGTGGACGCGCGGTGAGGCGGCGACGGCCCGTGACCTGGTGATGCGGTGTCTTGCCCTTGACCACGCCTTTCACGATCTGCTCGGCACGGTCCTCGCGATCGAGCTGCTCGCGCTCTTCACCGTGGCGGACGGCGATCCGGCCGAGGCCGCGGTGCTGCAGGGCGCCGCGTCCCGCATCTGGCCCTCGGTGGGCCTGCCGCTGTTCGGCTCCGGGAACTTCGGCGGGCCGCACGCGCTGTGCGAGTCGCAGGCCCGCGAGCAGCTGGGAGATGCGCGGTACGAGGAGTGCGTGGCCGTCGGGACCCGGCTCACCCCGGACGCCGCGGTGTCACGGGCCCTGGGCGCCGGCTCGAAGGGCAACGCAAAAACCCGCCGCCTGCCCCACCACGAAGGGAGGGCGGGCGACGGGCTGAAGCAGGGAGAGCTACGTCCGGGTCAGCGGGCGTAGTACTCGACGACGAGCTGCTCGTCGCAGATCACGGGGATCTCCTTGCGGTTCGGGTCACGGTCCAGACGGAAGGCCAGGGCCTTCAGGTTGACCTGGAGGTAACGCGGGATCTCGCCGTCGGGGGCGAAGCCGCCCTCACGGGAGACCTGGAACAGCGGCTTCTCGCGGCTGCGCTCGCGGACCATCACGACGTCGTCGGGACGGACACGGAACGACGGCTTGTCGACCTTGCCGCCGTTGACCTCGATGTGGCCGTGGCTGACCATCTGACGGGCCTGGTAGATCGTGCGGGCGATGCCCGAACGCAGGATCAGGGCGTCGAGACGGCGCTCGAGCTCGATGACCAGGGCCTCGCCGGTCTTGCCTTCGGCCTTCTTGGCGCGGTCGTAGGCACGGGCCATCTGCTTCTCGCTGATGTCGTACTGCGCGCGCAGACGCTGCTTCTCGAGCAGACGGACCTTGTAGTCCGAGTTCTGCTTGCGCCCACGGCCGTGCTCGCCCGGCGGGTAGGGGCGGGCCTCGAAGTACTTGACGGCCTTCGGGGTCAGCGCGATGCCGAGGGCACGCGACTTCTTGACCTTGGGGCGGGACTGGTTCGGCATGAACCAACCTCTCTGTTCAATGTGAAATCGGCTTCACCAGGGTTAGGGGAGGTCGCATCCGCAGCCTGGGAAACCCATCGGATCCGGTGGTTCTGGATCCGGCGGGCAGCCGCTCCCTGGTCTGGGCACTATGTGCAGCACGCGAGTGGCCCACCGACCGCTTCCCGGAGTACGAGATGGTGGTGGGCTGCCCGCGACACCTTCGACGGTGCGCGACGCTCCTGGAGGTCCCTGGACGGTGAGGTCCGGGGCTCCGGCTGGATGTCCCGTTCTGGTGGTGCCGGTACGAGACCGGACACGGGACGCAGCACTTCGGGCAAGTGTACCGGGTGACGGGGGGTGCCTCAGCCGCGGGCGGCGGCGGCCCGGGGCTACTCGCCCTTGAGGCGCTCGCGCACGCGCTCCACCACGTCCGCGTACCGAGCCTCGGCTCCGTAGCGCGTGGGTTGGTAGTAGCGCTTGGCCGCCACGGCGTCCGGTGCGTACTGCTGGGCGGCGATCGCGCCCGGCACGTCGTGCGGATACACATAGCCCTGGGCGTGGCCGAGCTTGGCCGCTCCCTTGTAGTGCCCGTCGCGCAGGTGGGGCGGGACGGGGCCCGCGAGGCCCGCGCGGACGTCGGCCTGGGCGGACTGGATGGCGATCGTCGCGGCGTTCGACTTCGGGGCCAGGGCGAGGGCGATCGTCGCGTGGCTGAGGGTGAGCGCGGCCTCCGGGAAGCCGATCATCGCGACGGCCTGGGCGGCGGCGACCGCCGTGGGCAGTGCCGTGGGGTCGGCTAGGCCGATGTCCTCGCTCGCGGAGATCATCAGGCGGCGTGCGATGAAGCGGGGGTCCTCGCCGGCCTCGATCATCCGGGCCAGGTAGTGCAGGGCCGCGTCCACGTCCGAGCCGCGGATGGACTTGATCAGGGCGCTCGCGACGTCGTAGTGCTGGTCGCCGTCTCGGTCGTACTTCACCGCCGCGCGGTCGACGGACTCCTCCAGGGTCTGGAGGGTGATCTCCTTCTCCCCCTTGGCGATGGCCGAGCCGGCGCCCGCCTCCAGGGCGGTGAGCGCGCGCCGGGCGTCGCCGCCGGAGATCCGCAGGAGATGCTCCTCGGTGTCCTCGGGCAGCTCCACCGCGCCGCCCAGGCCCCGTTCCTCGGTGAGCGCCCGGCGCAGCAGACCGCGCAGGTCGTCGTCCGTGAGGGGTTCGAGCGTGAGGAGCAGGGAGCGGGACAGGAGCGGGGAGATGATCGAGAAGTACGGGTTCTCCGTCGTCGCCGCGATCAGCGTCACCCAGCGGTTCTCGACGGCCGGCAGCAGGGAGTCCTGCTGTGCCTTGCTGAAGCGGTGGATCTCGTCCAGGAAGAGGACGGTCTCCTTGCCGTGGCCGCCCATGGCCCTGCGGGCGCCCTCGATGACCGCGCGGACCTCCTTCACGCCCGCGGTGATCGCGGAGAGCTCCACGAAGCGCTTGTTGGTGGCCTTGGAGACCACGTACGCAAGGGTCGTCTTGCCGATGCCGGGCGGGCCCCACAGGAACACCGACGAGGGTCCCGCCGGTCCTCCGCCGCCCTCGCCGACCAGCCTGCGCAGGGGCGAGCCCTGCTTCAGCAGATGCTGCTGACCGACGACTTCTTCCAGGGTGCGCGGGCGCATCCGGACGGCCAGGGGACTTGTCGAAGGGTCCTTCTCCTGGCGGTCCTCGGCGGCTGCGGTGAACAGGTCGGGCTCCACGGATCGAACCCTACGTCAGCCCACTGACAACGCCGTCGGCGCTGCCTGCCGGCCGGCTCCCGTCAGCTGGTCCAGAAGTCCCACCAGCGCGTGAGGATGAGCATGCCGATGATGCCGACGTGCAGCACCGGAAGCACCCAGGTGAACTCGCCGAAGAACGTGCGCAGCCAGGAGGGCGCGGGCAGGAAGCCGTTGCGGACGTTGAACGACGTGACGTACCAGAACATGACGATCGTGGCGACCCAGGCCAGGCAGCACCACAGGCACAGCGAGTTGATCTCGTACAGCGACTGGTACTGCAGCCAGGTGCAGAAGGCGACCCCGAAGAGCGTGCCCGCGTTCAGCGTCAGGTAGTACCAGCCCGGGAAGCGCGCACGGCCGAGAAGGCTCATGCCGACACAGATCACGACGGCGTAGGCGGCGATGCCCAGCATCGGGTTGGGGAACCCGAAGACCGACGCCTGGTCGCTCGTCATGATGTTGCCGCAGGAGACGACCGGGTTGAGGCTGCAGCCGGGCGTGAAGTCCGGGTCTTCCAGGAGCTTGAACTTGTCCAGCGTGATGACCCACGCCGCGAGCAGCCCCGCGGCGCCCGTGATCACCAGGAGCAGCGCGAACGCACGGCTCCCGCCGACACTGCGTGGCGCGTCCGCGTCCCTTCCCCCGTGGTCGTGATCCTGCTGGGAGGGGCGGCTTCCGCTTGCCGGGGTCGTCTTGCTCATCACGCCGTTCCGTCGCTTGGGGGGCCTGGGGGCAGGGACATTGTGCCGCACGCACGCGGGTGTCCACCGTTCGATGGACATAAGGAGGTACGCACGGAGGTCCCGGAGCGTTCGGTTCGCCACGACGCTCGACGGCATGACGCCATACGACGGCACGACGACCCAGGACGCCACGGCCACGGGCGACCTCGCGGTGGACGTACGGGGACTGCGCAAGCGCTACGGCGAGGTGACCGCCGTGGACGGCATCGACCTGGCCGTCCGGCACGGGGAGGTCTACGGCATCCTCGGCCCCAACGGCGCGGGCAAGAGCACCACGGTGGAGATCCTGCAGGGCCATCGCGCACGGGACGGCGGCGATGTCGCCGTGCTCGGCGTGGACCCCGCGTCCGCCGGACGGGCTTGGCGCTCACGCGTCGGTGTGGTCTGGCAGGACGAGTCGGCGCCCGTCGAGCTGACGGTGCGCGAGACAGTACGTCAGTTCGCCCGCTACTACCCGAACCCGCGTGACCCCGAGGAGGCCATCGCGCTCGTCGGCCTGGAGGAGAAGGCCGCGAGCCGCGTCAAGAGCCTCTCCGGAGGCCAGCGCCGCCGCCTCGACGTGGCGCTCGGCGTCATCGGCGACCCCGCGCTCCTGCTCCTGGACGAGCCGACGACGGGCTTCGACCCGGCCGCGCGGCGTCAGTTCTGGAGCCTGATCCGCGGCCTCGCCGACGAGGGCACGACCATCCTGCTCACCACGCACTACCTGGAGGAGGCGGAGGCGCTCGCACACCGGCTCGCGGTGATCGCCGACGGCCGGGTGGTGGCCGAGGGCGCACCCACGGCCCTGCGCGGGCAGTACGGCACCGAGGCCGTCGTCGAGTGGGCGGAGCCGGACGGGACCCCGCGCGTGGAGCACACCCGGACCCCGACGCGGACCGTCGCCCAGTTGACGGCCCGCTTCGACGGAGAGATCCCGGGGCTGCGCATCGGCCGCCCCTCCCTGGAGGACGTCTACCTGCGACTCACCGGCCAGGAGGCCACGCGATGACATCGACCGCGCCCACCACCGACGTACGCCGCTCCGAGCGGGCCCAGCCGCGCCTGCCCTCCGCCTGGGGGCTCGGGCTGCACCACGGCGCGATGGAGCTGCGGCAGTTCTTCCGGCTGCGCGAGCAGGTGATCTTCACTTTCGCCTTCCCCGTCGTCTTCCTCTTCCTCTTCGCGTCGATCTTCAGCGACGACGTGGAGGGCGCGGGCATCACGGCCTCACAGCTATACGTGGCCGCGATGATCGCCGCAGGCATCATGTCCACCAGCTTCCAGTCGCTCGGCATCTCCATCGCGATCGAGCGTGACGAGAAGATCCTGCGGCGCCTGCGCGGCACCCCGATGCCCCCGGCCGCGTACTTCCTCGGCAAGATCTGGCTCGTCCTGGTCACCGGGCTCCTGGAGACCGCGGCCCTGCTGGTCGTCGGTGTGACGCTCTTCGACGTCGAGCTGCCGACGACCGCGGACACGTGGCTGACCTTCGGCTGGATCTTCGTCCTCGGCCTCACCGGCTGCGCGCTCCTCGGCATCGCCATCAGCAGCGTCCCGAAGTCCGGGCGCAGCGCCACGTCGGTCGTCGTGCTGCCCTTCCTGGTGCTGCAGTTCATCTCGGGCGTCTACATCGCCATCGACACGATCCCCGACTGGATGCTGGACATCAGCGCGCTCTTCCCGCTGAAGTGGATGTGCCAGGGCTTCCGCGGGGTGTTCCTGCCCGAATCGGCGAGCGTCCTCGAACAGGCGGGCAGTTGGGAGTACGGGCGCATCGCTCTGGTGCTCGGCGCCTGGTGCGTCGGAGGATTGGTGCTGTGTCTGCTGACCTTCCGCTGGAAGAACCGGCGCGACGGATGAGCGAGCCGGCCGGGCCGCGCGACTCGAACATCTGGCAGCGCACCTTCCGGATCTGGGACACGTACTTCGCCGTGGTGTGGCTGGCCACCCTGGTATTCGTGCTCGGCACGGCGGAGCCGGGGTGGCCCGTCCGGCTCACCACGGCGGGGCTGCTGCTGCTCCTCGTCCCCTGGTACGTGTGGTTCGGCCGCTGCGTCCTGGTCGAGGAGGGCACCGACGAACGGCGGGCCCTCATCTTCGTGACGGGCACGATCGGGCTGTTCCTGGCGCCGGGGATGCTGGTCGGCCAGACCCGTCTGATGTCCTTCGCGCTCATCCCCATGTGCTTCATCTGCCTGCGGATGCGCCGGGCGCTCGTGGCGGTCACGGTCATCAACATCGCGCCCGTGGCGGGCTGGGCCGTGCTCTGGCGGCCCTCTTCACAAGATGTCTTCTACAACTCGGTCTTCGCCGTGGTGACGCTGGTCTTCTCGGTGGCGATGGGCAGCTGGACCGTCCGCATCATCGAGCAGAGCGTCGAACGAGCCGACCTCATCGCCGAGTTGGAGGCGAGCCGCGAGGAGGTGGCCCGCCTCTCCGCCGAGCGCGGTGCCCTCACCGAGCACGAGCGCATGTCGCGCGAGATCCACGACACGCTGGCCCAGGGATTCACCAGCGTCCTCATGCTGATCCAGGCCGTCGACGCGGAGCTGGAGCGTGACGTGTCCGCCGCCCGCCGCCATCTGGCGCTGATGGAGTCGACGGCCCGGCAGAACCTCGCGGAGGCGCGGGCCCTGGTCGCGGGTGGCGCGCCGGCCGACCTGAACGGCGGTTCGCTGCCGGACGCCCTGCGGCGCCTGGCCGCCCGGCACGAGGCCGAGGTCCGCGTGCGGGGCGATGTGCGCCCGCTGCCGCCCGGCATCGAAGTGGTGGCCCTGCGCGCCTGCCAGGAGGCTCTCGCCAACGTCCGCAGGCACGCGGGGCCGGACGCGTCGGCGAGCGTCGCCCTGGACTACGCGCGGGGCTCGCTCGCCCTGGCGGTGCGGGACACGGGCTGCGGCTTCGACCCCGTTCTGCCGCACCCCGGGTACGGCCTGCGGGGGCTGCGCGCGCGGGCCGCCGAGGTCAGCGGCACCGCCGAGGTGACGAGCGGCCCCGGCGACGGCACGACCGTCACCGTCCTGCTGCCGATCCCCGAGAGGACCGATCCGTGATCCGCATCGTGCTGGCGGACGACCATCCCGTCGTACGCGAAGGGCTGCGCGCCATGCTGAACGCCGAGCCGGACCTGGATGTCGTCGGGGAGGCGGCCAGCGGACCACGGGCGGAGGCGCTCGCCGCCGAACTGCGTCCGGACATCGTCCTGATGGACCTGCGGATGCCGGGTGGCGGCGGGGCGGACTCGATCGAGCGGATGGCTGCGGCCGGGCTCTCCTGCCGGGTCATCGTGCTCACCACGTACGAGACGGACCGGGACATCCTGCGGGCCGTGGAGGCGGGCGCGGCGGGTTATCTGCTCAAGGACCTGGCGCGGGGAGAGCTGGCAGAGGCGGTACGGGCGGCTGCTCGCGGGGAGACCGTGCTCGCTCCCTCGGTGGCGGCGCGCCTGGTGGACCAGCTGCGGACCCGTCCGGAGCGGCCCCGGCTCACCGGGCGGGAGACGGCGGTGCTGCGGCTGGTCGCCGAGGGGTGCACGAACGCGGAGATCGGGCGGCCGCTGCATGTCGCCGAGTCGACGGTGAAGACCCATCTGCTGCGAGCCTTCGGAAAACTGGGGGTGGACGACCGCACGGCGGCGGTGACCAGTGCGATGCGGTTCGGGTTGCTGGAGTGAGGACGCCGGAGGGGCTGAAGAATTCAGCCCCTCCGGCGTTTGAGGAGCGGGGTCCGGGGCGGAGCCCCGGGTTCGGGACGGGTAGGGGCGGAGGGGGCGAAAAACTGCCCGCACCCGACCCCGGCCGCCTAGCCCAGCCGGGCCTTCAGCTCGCCCACGATCTCGTCCACCGCGACCGCGCTCTGCTCGCCGGACTCCATGTCCTTCAGCTGCACGACGCCCTCGGCGAGATCCCGCTCACCGGCGACCACGGTGTACCGCGCGCCCGAACGGTTCGCGTTCTTCATGGCTCCCTTGAGCCCCTTGCCGCCGTACGAGAAGTCCGCCGCGACGCCCGCCTTGCGCAGCTCCGTCACCTTGGAGAACAGCACCCGGCGCGCCTCGTCGCCCAGCGGCACCGCGAACACACTGGTCGCCGAGGGCAGTTCGAGCTCCACGCCCTCCGCCTCCAGGGCCAGGACCGTGCGGTCCACGCCGAGCGCCCAGCCGACCGACGGCAGCGAGGGGCCGCCGATCATCTCGGACAGGCCGTCGTAGCGACCGCCGCCGCCGACCGCGGACTGCGAGCCGAGGCCGTCGTGGACGAACTCGAAGGTCGTGCGGGTGTAGTAGTCCAGGCCGCGGACCAGCTTCTCGTCGTCCTCGAAGGCGACGCCCGCCGCCGTGATCAGCTCGCGGACCTCCTCGTGGTACGCCTTGCAGGCGTCGCACAGGTACTCGCGCAGCATCGGGGCGCCGACCAGCTGCTTCTGGACTTCGGCGCGCTTGTCGTCGAGGACCCGCAGCGGGTTGATGTCGATACGTCGACGTGTCTCCTCGTCCAGGTCGAGCTCGCGCAGGAAGTCCTGCAGCGCGGCGCGGTAGACGGGGCGGCACTCCTTGTCGCCGAGCGAGTTCAGCAGGATGCGGAACTGCCGCAGGCCGAGCGCGCGGTACGCCTGGTCGGCGAGGATGATCAACTCGGCGTCCAGAGCCGGGTCCTCGGCGCCGATCGCCTCGGCACCGACCTGCGAGAAGTGGCGGTACCGGCCCGCCTGCGGCTTCTCGTAGCGGTAGTACGAGCCCGAGTACCAGAGCTTGACCGGGAGGTTGCCCGCCTTGTGCAGGTTGGCCTCCAGGGCCGCGCGCAGCACGGAGGCGGTGCCCTCGGGACGCAGGGCGAGCTGGTCGCCGCCCTTGGTCTCGAAGGCGTACATCTCCTTGGAGACGATGTCGGTGGACTCGCCGACGCCGCGCGAGAACAGCTCTACGTTCTCGAAGCCGGGCGTCTCGACGTAGCCGTAGCCGGAGTTCTTCAGGGGCGCGGAGATCGCGTCGCGCACCGCCAGGAACTTCGCGGAACGCGGCGGGATGAGGTCGTACGTGCCCTTGGGGGCCTTGAAGGTGCTCACGGGTTTTCTCTCGTCACATTCCTCGTCGGGGAGCGTCGGCTCCCAGGCCGGCGGCCACCTGGCGCAGATACGGGTTGGTGGCGCGCTCACGGCCGATGGTCGTGTGCTCGTTGTGACCGGGCAGGACCACGGTCGAGTCGTCGAGCGGCAGGCACACACGCGCCAGCGACGCGAGCATCTCGTCGTGCGATCCGCCGGGCAGGTCGGTGCGGCCGATGGAGCCGGCGAAGAGCAGGTCACCCGAGAAGAACACCGAGGGGACCTCGGCGGACTCGGGCAACTGGAACGTCACCGACCCCTTCGTATGCCCCGGCGCGTGCGCGACGGAGAAGTCCAGACCGGCGAGCTTCAACCGGGCGCCGTCGGCCAGCTCCTTGACGTCCGAGGGCTCCCCCACGGTCAGTTCGCCGAGCAGCTGCGCGCCGAAGGAACGGCCTATGGCCTTCTCCGGGTCGCTCATCATGTACCGGTCGTCGGGGTGGATCCACGCGGGCACGTCGTGCGCGCCGCAGACCGGGACGACCGAGGCGACATGGTCGATGTGGCCATGGGTGAGGACGACCGCGACGGGCTTGAGCCGATGCTTCTTGAGCGCGTCCTCGACTCCCTCGGCGGCCTGGTGGCCCGGGTCGATGATCACGCACTCCTCGCCTGCGGCGGGGGCGACCACGTAGCAGTTGGTGCCCCAGGCCCCGGCGGGAAACCCGGCAATGAGCACGATCGTCCTTCGTTCGTAGTGCGGCGGAGGTGACCGCGCGGGATCGCGGCAGATCAGAGCCTACCGGCGCTCCCGATTCCACAGCTAACCCATATACGGTACGGGGCTAACAGAAGCGGTCATCCACGCAGAGGAGAGAGAACCCGGTGGTCAGCAACGATCAGCGGCGGCGTCAGCTCGCCCGGGAGAAGTTCTTGCGGCAGCAGCAGCGCCGGGAGGCCGCGCGGCGCAGGGCGCGGATGCGCAACGCGGTGATCGCCTCGGCGCTCGCGGTGATCCTGGCGGGCGGCGCGGTGTCGTACGCGGCAGGAGCCTTCGACGGCGACAGCGCGAGCAACGACGAGGCGAACGCGAGCCCCACCACCAAGGCGGACCCCTGCAAGAAGCCCGCGGGCGGCAAGGTGAAGCCGCTCAGCTTCAAGAAGGAACCGAAGCTCACGGTCGACAAGTCGGCCGACTACACGATGAAGCTCGCCACCACCTGCGGCGACATCGACCTGAACCTGTCGGCGGCCAAGGCCCCGCACACGGTCAACTCCTTCGACTTCCTGGCGAAGAAGGGCTACTTCGACCACACCAAGTGCCACCGGCTGACCGCGGGCGGCATCTACGTCCTGCAGTGCGGCGACCCGAAGGGCACCGGCGAGGGCGACCCCGGCTACACGATCCCGGACGAGAACCTCAAGGACAAGCGCCTGAAGGGGAACGTCTATCCGGCGGGCACGGTCGCGATGGCCAACCGGTACAACGCCGAGAAGAAGACGGGCCGGGACACCGGAGGCAGCCAGTTCTTCCTGGTCTACCAGGACAGTCAGCTCCCGCCCGACTACACACCGTTCGGGACCATTTCCGATTCCGGGATGAAGGTGCTCAAGAAGATCGCCGACGCCGGCGAGAGCACCGGCCAGGGCGACGGCGCCCCGAACGCGACGGTCGTCATCAACAAGGCGACCGTGTCGAAATCCTGACCGCCGGGAGGCAAACTTCGGACGCGCGGGATGCGGACAGCCGCCCCGCCGGTCGCCTATGTTGGCGGTGACGAAACTGTGGACGATGCCGGGGGCCCCGAGGCCCTGCGCAGGCATCATGTGGAGGAGGCGCTGTGAGCAGCGACCCGTGGGGCCGCGTCGACGAGACGGGGACCGTGTACGTGCGCAAGGCCGACGGCAGCGAGCGCGAGGTCGGTTCGTGGAAAGCGGGGTCTCCTGACGAGGCCCTGGCTTACTTCGAGCGCAAGTACGACGGTCTGGTCGTCGAGATCGGACTTCTCGAGCGCCGGGTGAAGACGACCGACCTGTCGGCCAAGGACGCCATGACCGCCATCGACCACCTGCGCCAGCAGGTGGACGAGGCACACGCGGTCGGCGATCTGGACGCCCTGAGCACGCGCCTGGACAAGCTCGTCGAGACCGTCGACGCGCGCCGCGAAGAGCGCAAGGTGCAGAAGGCCAAGCAGTCGGACGAGGCCAGGCACGCCAAGGAGGCGCTGGTCGTCGAGGCCGAGGAGCTGGCCCAGAGCGAGCAGTGGCGGGCGGCGGGTGAGCGCCTTCGTGCCCTGGTGGACACCTGGAAGGGTCTGCCGCGCCTGGACCGCAAGTCGGACGACGAGCTGTGGCACCGCTTCTCGCACGCCCGCTCGGCGTTCTCCAAGCGGCGCAAGGCCCACTTCGCCTCGCTGGACGCCCAGCGCGAGGAGGCCCGCAAGACCAAGGAGAAGCTGGTCGGCGAGGCCGAGGCCCTCTCCAACTCGACCGACTGGGGTCCGACGGCCGCGCGCTACCGCGACCTGATGACGGAGTGGAAGGCCGCGGGCCGCGCCCAGCGCGAGCACGAGGACGATCTGTGGAACCGCTTCCGCGGCGCCCAGGACGTGTTCTTCGCAGCGCGCAGCTCGGTCTTCGCGGAGCGGGACGCCGAGCAGACGGAGAACCTGAAGCTGAAGGAGGAGCTGGCCGAGGAGGCCGAGAAGCTCGTCCCGGTGAAGGACCTCAAGTCGGCGCGCGCCGCCTTCCGTACGCTCAACGAGCGCTGGGAGGCCATCGGCCACGTCCCGCGTGACGCGCGGCCGAAGGTCGAGGGCCGGATGCACGCGGTGGAGCGTGCCCTGCAGGAGACCGAGGAGGCCGAGTGGCGCCGGACGAACCCTGAGGCGCGTGCGCGTGCCGAGGGTCTGACCGGTCAGCTGCAGGCCGCCGTCGACAAGCTGGTCGAGCAGATCGAGAAGGCGCGTGCGGCGGGCAACAACGCCAAGGCCGACAAGCTCCAGAAGGAGCTCGACGGTCGCCAGGCGCTGCTCGACCAGGCCCTGAAGGGTCTGCACGAGTTCGGCGGCTGAGTTTTCGCACGCTACGTAGAGGCTACGCAGAGGGGCTCCCGTACATCGCGTACGGGAGCCCCTCTACGTAGTGGCCCGATTTACGGCCTGCGCGCCGACGTCACTCGGTACACGTCGTAGACGCCCTCGACTCCCCTGACCGCCTTGAGCACATGGCCCAGGTGCTTGGGGTCGCCCATCTCGAAGGTGAAGCGCGAGGTGGCGACCCGGTCGCGGGAGGTCTGGACGGCCGCGGACAGGATGTTCACGTGCTGGTCCGAGAGGATGCGCGTGACATCCGAGAGCAGGCGTGAACGGTCCAGGGCCTCCACCTGGATCGCGACCAGGAAGACCGAGGACTGGGTGGGTGCCCACTCGACCTCGAGGATGCGCTCGGGCTCGCGGGAGAGCGAGTCGACGTTCACACAGTCGCTCCGGTGCACCGATACGCCGCTGCCGCGCGTGACGAAGCCGATGATCGGGTCCCCCGGCACCGGCGTACAGCAGCGGGCCAGCTTGACCCACACGTCCTCGACGCCCTTGACGACGACACCGGGGTCGGCGTTGGCGCGGCGCTTGCTGCGGCTGCGCGAGGGCGGTGTGCTCTCGGCGATGTCCTCGTTGGCGGCTTCCTCGCCGCCCAGCGCCTGGACGAGCTTCTGCACGACGGACTGCGCGGTGACGTGGCCTTCGCCGATCGCCGCGTAGAGGGACGAGATGTCGGGGTAGCGCATCTCGTGCGCGAGGGTGACCAGGGAGTCGCCCGTGAGGATGCGCTGGATCGGCAGGTTCTGCTTGCGCATGGCGCGCGCGATGGCGTCCTTGCCCTGCTCGATGGCCTCGTCGCGGCGCTCCTTGGAGAACCACGCGCGGATCTTGTTGCGCGCCCGCGGCGACTTCACGAAGCCGAGCCAGTCGCGGGATGGGCCCGCGCCGGCCGCCTTGGAGGTGAAGACCTCCACCAGGTCGCCGTTGTCCAGGGTCGATTCGAGCGGCACGAGCCGGCCGTTGACCCGGGCTCCTATGGTGCGGTGGCCGACCTCGGTGTGGACCGCGTACGAGAAGTCGACCGGCGTCGCGCCCGCAGGGAGCGCTATGACGTCGCCCTTGGGCGTGAACACGAAGACTTCGTTGCGCGACAGGTCGAAGCGCAGCGACTCGAGGAACTCGCTGGGGTCCTCTGTCTCCTTCTGCCAGTCCAGGAGCTGGCGCAGCCACGCCATGTCGTTGAGGTGGTCGTCCTTGCCGCCGGCCTTCCGCGGCACGTCGGTGCGCACCTTCGAGGCGCCGGCGACGGCCTCCTGCTTGTACTTCCAGTGCGCGGCGATGCCGTACTCGGCGCGGCGGTGCATGTCGAACGTACGGATCTGGAGCTCGACGGGCTTGCCGTTGGGGCCGATGACCGTCGTGTGCAGCGACTGGTACATGTTGAACTTCGGCATCGCGATGTAGTCCTTGAACCGGCCGGGGACCGGGTTCCATCGCGCGTGGACCGTACCGAGAGCGGCATAGCAGTCACGGACCGTGTCGACGAGGACGCGGATGCCCACCAGGTCGTAGATCTCCGCGAAGTCACGGCCGCGGACGATCATCTTCTGGTAGACGCTGTAGTAGTGCTTCGGGCGTCCTGTGACGGTGGCCTTGATGCGGGCGGCGCGCAGGTCGGCCTGGACCTCGTCGGTCACTATGGCGAGGTACTCGTCGCGCTTGGGGGCGCGCTCAGCGACCAGGCGCACGATCTCGTCGTACATCTTGGGGTAGAGGATCGCGAAGGCGAGGTCCTCCAGCTCCCACTTGATGGTGTTCATGCCCAGGCGGTGCGCCAGTGGAGCGTAGATCTCAAGGGTCTCGCGGGCCTTCTTCTCCTGCTTCTCGCGCTTGAGATAGCGCATCGTGCGCATGTTGTGCAGGCGGTCGGCGAGCTTGATGACCAGGACGCGGGGGTCCTTGGCCATGGCGACGACCATCTTGCGCACGGTCTCGGCCTGCGCTGCCTCGCCGAACTTGACCTTGTCCAGCTTGGTGACGCCGTCGACGAGCAGGGCGACCTGGTCGCCGAAGTCGCGCTTGAGGGTGTCCAGGCCGTACTCGGTGTCCTCGACGGTGTCGTGCAGGAGCCCGGCCATCAGGGTGGCCGGGTCCATGCCGAGCTCGGCGAGGATCGTCGTCACGGCGAGGGGGTGCGTGATGTACGGGTCGCCGCTCTTGCGCTTCTGACCGCGGTGCCAACGCTCGGCGACCTGGTAGGCGCGCTCGATCTGGCGCAGCGTCGCCGTCTCGATCTTGGGGTCGTTGCTGCGCACTATCCGCAGCAGGGGCTCGAGGACCGGGTTGTACGGGTTCGAACGCTGGACGCCGAGGCGGGCCAGACGGGCCCGCACGCGGTTGGAGGAGCCGGAGCGCTCGTTCTTGGCCGCGGTGGGGCGGGGCGTGGGCGTCGTGCTGCCCGCGCGGGCCTCGGTGGGGGGCTTGGGGCGCGACGGCTCGACGGCCGGCCTCTCGCGGGGGCCGCTGTCGCCCGGCGTGCTCGGTGCGGACGTGCTGCTGGGGGGCGTGCTCTCCCGCTTCGCCGGCGTCGCGCCCTTGGCGGGCGGCGTGCCCTTCGCGGGCGCGGCAGCGGGTGCCGCCGCGCTCTTGGCCTGCTCTGCGGCCTTGGCGGCGGTGAGTGCCTTGGACTCGTCTGGCAAGAGGCGCTCCCTGTGCGCAATCCGGGTCCCCCGGTCAGGCCCCGAAGAACCCATGGTATCGATCCTGGACCTTCGGCTCGCCTTCAGCCCGTGAGACGGCTCACTACGGGAGAAACGCCTGAGGCGGGCGCCGGATTCCTCCGGGCCCGCCTCAGGGTGTGTGTGGTGGCTGCTCAGACGGTGAGGAGGGCCTCCAGCGGGGCGCCCTCCAGGGCCGTCTCCAGCTTGGCGCGGCCTCCGAGGAAGCCGAGCTCCATCAGGACCGCCACCCCGGCGACCCGCGCGCCCGCGCGGCGGATGAGCCGCAAAGACGCCTCGGCGGTGCCGCCGGTGGCCAGGACGTCGTCGATGATCATGACGCGGTCGTCGGCGGCGAGGTCCTCGGCGTGCACCTCGATCTCTGCGCTGCCGTACTCCAGGTCGTACGACTGGGCGAGCGTCGCTCCGGGGAGCTTGCCCGCCTTGCGTACGGGGATAAAGCCGAGCCCGGCGCGCAGCGCGACCGGGGCGCCCAGGATGAAGCCGCGGGCCTCAAGGCCGACGATCTTCGTGGCGCCGTACCGCACGGCGAGGTCCGCGAGGGCCTCGGTGAGTGCGGCGAAGGCCTCCGGGTCCGCGAGCAGCGGGGTGATGTCCTTGAACGTCACCCCGGGCTCGGGGTAGTCGGGGACGTCCCGGATGCGGCTGAGCAGCAGCTCCGACGTGCCGGCGAGCTCGGTCATCGGCGCTTCCCCGAGGGACGGCCGCGGCCCCGGCCCCGGGAGGCCGGCTGCGTGCGCGGGCCGACGACGCCGGCGGGGGCCGCGTCCTGGGGCAGGTCGTCCGGCGACTCGTCGTCGTCCTCGTCCCGTGCGGGGCTCTCCACGGACTCGCCCTTGGCCGCCGCGGCGGCGCGCTTGGCGAGGACGCGCTTCTTGAGCGCCTTCATCTGCGGCTCGGTCTCCTTGAGATCGGCGACGAGCGGCGTGGCGATGAAGATCGAGGAGTACGCACCGGCCGCGAGGCCGACGAACAGCGACAGCGAGATGTCGTTGAGCATGCCCGCGCCGAGGAAGCCGCCGCCGATGAAGAGCAGGCCGGCGACCGGCAGGAGCGCGACGACCGTGGTGTTGATCGAGCGCACCAGGGTGCTGTTGATACTGCGGTTGGCGACCTCGCTGTAGGTCCACCGCGTCTGCTTGGTGAGGTCCTTCGACTGCTCCTTCAAGCTGTCGAAGACCACCACCGTGTCGTACAGCGAATAACCGAGGATGGTCAGCAGACCGATGATCGTGCCCTGGGTGACCTCGAAGCCCACCAGTGCGTACACACCGACGGTGATCGTGATGTCGTGGATCAGGGCGATCAGCGCGGCCGCCGCCATGCGCCACTCGAAGGCGATCGCCAGATAGATCACCACGAGGACCATGAAGATGATCAGGCCCGTCCAGGCCTTCTTGCTGATCTGCTCACCCCAACTGGGGCCCACGAGGTCGGCGTTGATGGACTCGGACTTGATGTCCATGTCCTTGGCGAGCTCCGCCTTGATCTGGTCGGACTTGGCGGTGTCCACGCCTGCGACCTGGATGCGCAGGCCGCCCGAGCCGAGCTCCTGGACGACCGCGTCGTGACCGGAGGCATCTTCCGCGTACCTCTCGGCCTGCGCGACCGAGACGCTGGTCTTCGGGGTGGTGAAGACCGCCCCGCCCTCGAACTCGATGCCCATGTTCAGGCCGCGCACCGCGAGGCCGACGATGGCCGTGATGGTGATCAGGATCGAGATGCCGTACCAGATCTTGCGCTTGCCGACGAAGTCGTAGCCGACCTCACCGCGGTAGAGCCTGGCGCCGAGATTGCCGAGCTTCGACACCTCACGCCTCCTTCGGGTCGACAGGGCCAACGGAAGAACCAGTGGCACGGCGGGTGCGGCGCAGCGGCGGCTTCGCGCCGAGACGCTTCGGGTCGAGACCGGACCACTTGTGGCCGTTCGCGAAGAACTTCTTGCGCGCCATGATGGTCATCAGGGGCTTGGTGAAGAAGAACACCACGACGACGTCGAGCAGCGTGGTCAGGCCGAGCGTGAACGCGAAGCCCTGGACCTTGCCGACGGTCACGATGAAGAGCACCGCGGCCGCGAGGAACGACACGAAGTCGGAGACCAGGATGGTGCGCCGGGCACGCGGCCAGGCACGCTCCACGGCGGGCCGCAGCGTGCGCCCTTCGCGGACCTCGTCCCTGACGCGTTCGAAGAACACGATGAACGAGTCCGCGGTGATACCGATCGCGACGATCGCACCACACACCGCGGGCAGGTTCAGGGTGAAGGAGATGGCCGGGCCGAGCAGCGTCATCAGGGTGTACGTGAGGGCCGCCGAGGCAAGGAGGCTCGCGATGGCGATCAGCGAGAGGCCGCGGTAGTAGACCACCAGGTAGATGATGACGAGCGCGAGGCCGATGGCGCCGGCGATCAGACCGGCGTGCAGCTGCTCGCCGCCGAGCGCGGGGCTGACGGTGGTGACGCTCTGCTCGTGGAAGGTCAGGGGCAGCGCGCCGTACGACAGGATGTTCGCGAGGTCCTGGGCCGACTCCTGGGTGAAGCTGCCGGAGATCTCGGCGTTGGAGTTCAGCGTCGTGTTGACGCTGGGGGCCGAGGCCACCTCACCGTCGAGGACGATGGCGAACTGGTTCATCGGGGGCTGCTGCTGCGAGAGCTTGCTGGTGGTCTTGGAGAACTTCTTCGAGCCGCCGCCCGTGAACTCCATGTTGACGACCCAGGCACCGCTCTGCTGGTTGATCGTGGCCTTGGCGTCGTCGACGTCCTTGCCGTTCAGCTCCGCGGGGCCAAGAACGTACTTCTCCCACTGGCCGGCGTTGTTCTTGCCACAGGCGATGGTCTGCTCGGACGGCTTGACGCCGTCGCCGACCTTGCCGCGCTGCGCCTTGTCCGTGCAGTCGAGCTCGGTGAACTTCTTCTGCAGTGCCGCGGTGGCCGGGTCGGCGGACGGAGTGGGGGTCGGCGCCCCCTTGTCCTTGTCGCCGCCCTTGTCCGAGGCCTTGGGCGTCGGAGTCGCGTCGGCCTTCAGGCCGTCGGAGACGGCGCGGCCCTGCGGGCTGGGCGAGCCGGTGGCGGTCGGGGTCGAGGAGGACTTGTCGTCGCCCTTGTCGGTCGCCTCGGGCGTGTTCGTGCTCTTGTCGCCCTTGTCCTTGTCCTTGTCCTTGCCGGACGAGCTGGCGGACGGCTCCGGAGTGGGCTCACCGCTGGCCACCGTCAGGACCGGACGGAAGTAGAGCTGAGCGGTCGTGCCGACCTGCTCGCGTGCCTGCTTCTCGTTCGTGCCCTTGGGGATGTTGACGATGATGTTGTCTTCGCCCTGGGTCTGCACCTCGGCCTCGGACACACCCAGACCATTGACGCGGTTGTTGATGATGCTGACCGCGGTGTTCATGTTGGTCGGGTTGATCGCGCTCTTCTTCTGGCCCGGCTCGTCCTTCGCCTGGAGCGTGATGCTCGTGCCGCCGGCGAGGTCGATGCCGAGGCGAGGCGTGGTGTTCCCGGAGAGGAACATCCCTCCGGTGAGCGCCACGAGGGCGATCAGGATGAAGACCAAAGAGCGTCCCGGCTTGCCCGGGGCGCTCTGCCTTCGGCCCTTCTTGGGTGCTGCCACCTTCTCGTTCTCCCTGTCCAACCGCCCCGGCGTCCGGTGCACTGCCCCGCGCTGAGCGGGGAGTCTCCGGGTCGGGCGGCCATGAAATGGTGTCGAGACCCGTCACGAAACCACGCACTACGGGGACCGCGGCGGCGCGAGCGGCGCACCCCACGGACCCCGGTGGTGGTTACTTCGCGTCGGACTCGCCGTCGGTCTTCTTCGGCTCGGCGTCGTCGGCCTTGGGGGCGCTGTCCGCGTCCTTCTTGCCGAGGTCGATGGGCGAGTCGTCGGAAGCGTCGGCGGCGGGCTCGTCGGTCTCGGTGAGGGAGGAGGCGTCGTCCGGGACGACGGGGTCGTCCGACTTCACGGCACTGGTGCCGTGCACGATGCGGTTGTACTCGTCGTCCTCGAGGACGGCGCCCACGGAGTTCTTCGCGTAGAACGCGTGCACACCCGGAGCCACCTCAAGGAGGACGGCGTCGTCGTGAACCTCCTTGACGGTGGCGTACATGCCCCCGATCGTGCGGATGCCGGTGCCGGGCTGCATCTCATTGCGCATCTGCGCGGCCGCCTGCTGCTTCTTCTTGGCGGAGCGCGTCATCAGGAACATGGCCCCGATGAGCACGATGAAGGGGAGGAGGGTCACGATATTCACGGGACGGAGTTTCCTTCGCATGACCGCGCAGATAAGCGGCCTGATGGACGGGGGTGGGCACGCCGCCCACAAGGGCGGCATCGGCGGAGTCTAAGCGAGTCCGCACCTAACGAACAACGCTCAGCATGGCACCGCAGTTCCTGACCGGGCGAGTACGCGCGCCGTCACGCCCCGAACAGGTCCCCTTGTCCGATTCCGCCCGCCTGCCGCGGTGGAACAAGGCCGAGATGCGCCCATGCGGCGGGGGTGCCGACCCGGCCGCGGGGGGTGCGTGCGAGCAGTCCCTCCCGCACCAGGAACGGCTCGGCGACCTCCTCGACCGTCTCGCGCTCCTCCCCCACGGCGACCGCGAGCGTCGACAGGCCGACGGGTCCGCCGCCGAAGAGCTTGAGCAGGGCCTCCAGGACCGCGCGGTCGAGGCGGTCGAGGCCGCGGCCGTCCACCTCGTAGACCTTCAAGGCGGCGGCCGCGATGTCCCTGTTGATCTCTCCGTCGGCCTTGACCTGGGCATAGTCCCGTACGCGGCGCAGCAGGCGGTTGGCGATACGGGGCGTGCCGCGCGAGCGTCCGGCGATCTCGGCGGCGCCGGCCGGGTCGATCTCCACGTCGAGTAGCTGTGCGGAGCGGTGGATCACCCGCTCCAGCTCGGCGGGTTCGTAGAACTCCATGTGCGCGGTGAAGCCGAAGCGGTCGCGCAGCGGCGGCGGCAGCAGGCCCGCCCTGGTGGTGGCGCCGACCAGGGTGAAGGGCGGCAGCTCCAGGGGAATGGCGGTGGCGCCTGGGCCCTTGCCGACGATCACGTCGACGCGGAAGTCCTCCATCGCCATGTAGAGCATTTCCTCGGCGGGCCGCGACATCCGGTGGATCTCGTCGAGGAAGAGCACCTCTCCCTCCTGGAGGGAGGAGAGGATCGCCGCGAGGTCGCCCGCGTGCTGGATGGCCGGGCCGCTGGTGATGCGGATCGGGGCGCCCATCTCGGCCGCGATGATCATCGAGAGGGTGGTCTTGCCGAGGCCGGGAGCTCCGGAGAGCAGCACGTGGTCGGCGGTGGCTCCTCGGGCGCGGGCGGCGCGCAGGACGAGGTCGAGCTGCTCGCGGACCTTCTCCTGGCCGATGAACTCGCCCAGGTCCTTGGGACGCAGGGCGGCCTCGACCGCTTGATCCTCGCCGTCCGCGGACGCACCCACGAGCCGCTCGGCCGCGCCTGCCGGGGCGGTCGTGTCGTCGGTGGTCTCGTCCCAGTTCATGTGCTCGCCTCGCGATGTGGTTCAGGTGGTGTGGGGGCCGGCACGTGCTAGCGGGTGCGGTTCAGCGTCTGGAGCGCGGCCTTGAGGAGCTGGCCCACCTGCGGCTTCTCGGACGCCTCGGCCTGCGGGGTGACGGCGGCGACGGCTTCGTCGGCCTCGCGCGTCGCGTACCCGAGGCCGATCAGCGCCGCGTGCAGCTGGTCGCTCCAGCCGGAGGTGACCGGGGTGCCGATGGCGGGGCCGCCCGTGCCGAGGGGTTCGCCGAGGCGGTCCTTGTACTCCAGGAGCAGCTTCTGGGCGCCCTTCTTGCCGATGCCAGGGACCGCGGTGAGCGCCTTCTCGTCCCCGGTGGCGACCGCGCGGCGCAGGGCGTCGGGGCTGTGCACGGCGAGCATGGCCTGCGCGAGGCGCGGTCCGACGCCGCTCGCGGTCTGCAGGAGCTCGAAGGTCTGGCGCTCGTCGTCGTCCGCGAAGCCGTACAGCGTGAGGGAGTCCTCGCGGACGACCAGGGAGGTGGCGAGCTTGGTCTGCTGGCCGACGCGCAGGGTGGAGAGGGTGTTCGGCGCGCACTGGACGGCCATGCCGATGCCACCGACCTCGACCACCGCGGAATCGGGGGCGAGGGCGGCGACGGGGCCGCTGACGAAGGCGATCATGCGGTACGGCCTTTCTGTGCTGCCCGGGCTGTACGGGCGGTCGGGGCTTTCGGGGTCTTCGACGCGTGCAGGGCCGCCGCCTGCTGGAGGCGGTTCTGGGCCACGGCCTGCTGGAGGCGGTTCTGGGCCGGGGCGCGCCAGATGTGGCAGATGGCGAGGGCGAGGGCGTCCGCGGCGTCGGCGGGCTTGGGCGGTGCGTCGAGCCGCAGGAGGCGGGTGACCATCGCGCCGACCTGCGCCTTGTCCGCGCGGCCGCTGCCGGTCACGGCGGCCTTGACCTCGCTGGGTGTGTGCAGGGCGACGGGGATGCCGCGCCGGGACGCGCAGAGCATGGCCACGGCGCTCGCCTGGGCCGTCCCCATGACCGTACGCACGTTGTGCTGGCTGAACACCCGCTCCACGGCGAGGACTTCGGGGTCGTGCTCGTCGAGCCACTGCTCGATGCCCTGCTCGATGGCGACCAGTCGGTGGCCGAGCTCGGCGTCCGGCGGCGTCCGGACGACACCGACGCCGCGCATGGTCAGCGGGCGTCCGGCCACTCCGTCGACGACTCCCACACCGCACCGGGTCAGTCCGGGGTCCACCCCCAGTACGCGCATGCGCGCCCCCTCCCCTCGTCGCGGCAACGATCTTTGACTTCGGGCCAGGCTATCCGCTGCCACTGACAACAGCGGCGGGCCGGTGGACGTGTGTCCCACCCGGCCCGCCGAATCCGCTCAGCTCGCGACAGCGCTACGCGTCGACCTTCTCCATGACCTCGTCGCTCACGTCGAAGTTGGCGAAGACGTTCTGCACGTCGTCGCTGTCCTCCAGCGCGTCGATCAGCTTGAAGATCTTCCGGGCACCGTCCTCGTCCAGCTCGACCTGCATGGTCGGGACGAAGTTGGCGTCGGCCGAGTCGTACTCGATGCCGGCGTCCTGGAGCGCGGTGCGGACCGCGACCATGTCGGTGGCCTCGGAGAGGACCTCGAAGGACTCGCCGAGGTCGTTGACCTCTTCGGCGCCCGCGTCCAGGACCGCGCCCAGGACGTCGTCCTCCGAGAGACCCGCCTCGCCCTTGGGGACGATGACGACGCCCTTGCGGTTGAAGAGATACGAGACGGAGCCCGGGTCGGCCATGGAGCCGCCGTTGCGGGTCATCGCGACGCGTACGTCCGAGGCCGCGCGGTTGCGGTTGTCCGTGAGGCACTCGATGAGCACCGCGACGCCGTTGGGGCCGTAGCCCTCGTACATGATGGTCTCGTAGTCGGCGCCGCCGGCCTCGAGACCGGCGCCGCGCTTGACCGCGGAGTCGATGTTCTTGTTCGGGACCGAGCTCTTCTTGGCCTTCTGGATGGCGTCGAAGAGGGTCGGGTTACCGGACACATCGGCGCCGCCCGTGCGGGCCGCGACCTCGATGTTCTTGATCATCTTCGCGAAGAGCTTGCCGCGCTTGGCGTCAATCACGGCCTTCTTGTGCTTCGTCGTAGCCCATTTAGAGTGGCCGGACATCTGCCTGTCTCCTTCGCGTTACCCAACCAGAACGAACTCCCCCGACCCTAAGGGACCAGGGGGACCCCCGGATCCTACTAGGATCGCGCCGCCGCGTTCCCCCGCACCATCCCGACGAACAGTTCGTGCATGCGGTGGTCGCCCGTCAACTCGGGGTGGAACGACGTAGCGAGGGCGTTGCCCTGGCGCACGGCGACGATGTGTCCCTCGTGCTCGGCGAGCACCTCGACGCGCGCGCCGACCGACTCGACCCAGGGGGCGCGGATGAAGACACCCTCCACGGGGTCACCGTCGATGCCGGCGATGTCGACGGCCGCCTCGAAGGACTCTTTCTGCCGCCCGAAGGCGTTACGGCGCACGATCATGTCGATGCCGCCGAACGTCTCCTGCTCCGAGCGCGGATCGAGGATCTTGTCGGCGAGCATGATCATGCCCGCGCAGGTGCCGTAGACCGGCATACCGGCGCGCACGCGCGCGCGTAGCGGCTCCGCGAGGCCGAACAGGGTGGCCAGCTTGGAGATCGTGGTGGACTCACCGCCGGGGATGACCAGGCCGTCCACCTCCGCCAGTTCCTCGGGGCGCCGGACCGGCCTGGCCACGGCGTCCGCCGAGGCCAGGGCGATCAGGTGCTCCCGTACGTCGCCCTGGAGTGCCAGGACGCCGACCACAGGGGTGTCAGTCATCTGTGGGGTGCCCTACCAGCCGCGGTTCGCGTAGCGCTCGGACTCGGGGAGGGTGTCGCAGTTGATGCCGACCATGGCCTCGCCGAGGTTGCGGGACGCGTCCGCGATGATCTTGGGGTCGTCGTAGAAGGTGGTGGCCTTCACGATGGCGGCGGCGCGCGCGGCCGGGTCGCCCGACTTGAAGATGCCGGAGCCGACGAAGACACCCTCGGCACCGAGCTGGCGCATCAGGGCGGCGTCGGCGGGGGTGGCGACGCCACCGGCCGAGAAGAGGACCACCGGCAGCTTGCCCAGCTCGGAGACCTCCTTGACCAGCTCGTACGGGGCGCGCAGGTCCTTGGCGGCGGCGTACAGCTCGTTGTTGTCGAAGCCGCGCAGCCTGGCGATCTCGTTCTTGATCTGGCGCAGGTGGCGCACGGCCTCGACGACGTTGCCGGTGCCGGCCTCGCCCTTGGAGCGGATCATGGCCGCGCCCTCGGCGATACGGCGCAGGGCCTCGCCCAGGTTGGTGGCGCCACACACGAACGGGGTCGTGAAGGCGAACTTGTCGCTGTGGTTGACCTCGTCGGCCGGGGTCAGGACCTCGGACTCGTCGATGTAGTCGACGCCGAGGGACTGCAGGACCTGGGCCTCGACGAAGTGGCCGATGCGGGACTTGGCCATGACCGGGATGGAGACGGCCTCGATGATCTCTTCGATCATGTTCGGGTCGGACATCCGGGCGACGCCGCCGTCCTTGCGGATGTCGGCGGGGACCCGCTCCAGCGCCATGACGGCCACTGCGCCGGCGTCCTCGGCTATCTTCGCCTGCTCGGCGTTGACGACGTCCATGATGACGCCGCCCTTGAGCTGCTCGGCCATGCCGCGCTTGACGCGCGCGGTGCCGGTCTCGGGCGACTGGGTGCTGCTGGGCAGGGTGCTGGACACGGAGTTGACCTCGCTCGCTGAAGACGGGTTACTGCGCCTACGAGGAAACTCCCGGCCACCAGTCCACAGCAAGGGCCAATGGACGACCGGTGGCTCATTTTTCCCGGACGCCCCTGGTCAGCGGCTCGCCCGGTCGGCCAGCGCGACCGGCGGCTCGTCGTCCATCTCGAAGGCCATGGGGAACGGCGCGTGCCCCGCGAGGCGGAACCAGCGGACCTTGCGGTGCCGGCGCAGGGCACGGGCCGCGCGTACGGCGTCGTTGTGGAAGCGCCGGGCCATCGGCACCCTGCGTACGGCCGCGGCCAGCTCGGACGCCGCCTCGTCGCCACCGGGAGCCTCGCGCACCGCCTCGACCTGCTGCACCTCGCCGAAGATCGCCCGCAGGGCCTGGCTGAGCTCGCTCTCGGCGACCTCACGGTGCTCCTCCTCGGCCTGCCGGGCCGCGTGCGCCGCTTCGTAGAGCACGATGGAGGCCGCCGGGTCGAGCACCCCCGAGGTGGCCAGCTCCTGGGCGACCGACGCGCGGCGCAGCAACTGGGCGTCGAGGGCGGCGCGGGCCGCGTCGATGCGTGCGTGCAGCCGGTCGAGGCGGCCCGCGGTCCAGCTCAGGTAGAGGCCGATCGCGAAGAGGGCTACCGCGATCCAGATCAGTGTCGAGGTCACCGGCCCGAGGCTAGTCCAGGCGGCCCGCCCTTATGACCGCCGGGCTCCCGCGACCGGCCACGGTCAGTCCCGCGCGAGGCCGAACCGCGCCCGCAGACCGGTGCGTTCGTCGGCGGCCACCGCGGCGGCCCCGTCCGCCACCGTCTCGTACACCGAGAGGATGTCGGCGCCCACCGTCGACCAGTCGAAGCGGCGCACGTGCTTGCTGCCGCGCTCGCGCAGCTCGTCGCGGCGCTCGGGGTCGCCCAGGAGCCGCAGCGCCCCCGCGGCCAGCGAGTCCGCGTCCTCGTTGGTGAACAGGTCGCCCGCCGCGCCCTGGTCGAGGACCTGCGCGAAGGCGTCCAGGTCGCTGGCGAGCACGGGTGCGCCCGCCGACAGCGCCTCGACGAGGATGATCCCGAAGCTCTCGCCGCCGGTGTTGGGCGCGACGTACACGTCGACGCTGGCCAGCAGGCGCGCCTTGTCCTCGTCGCTGACCATGCCGAGGAACTCCACGCGCTCGCGCATCTCGACGGGCAGCGAGGAGACGGCCTCGTGCTCGTCGCCGCGGCCCGCGACGAGCAGCCGGGTGTCGGGGCGCTCGGCGAGGATGGTGGGCAGTGCCTTCATCAGCACGGGGAGGCCCTTGCGCGGCTCGTCGATGCGTCCGATGAAGCCGATCGTCCCTCCCTGCCACTCCGCCTTGGGCTCGACCTTGGCGAAGAAGTCGACGTCGACGCCGTTCGGGATGACGACCGCGTCGCCGCCCAGGTGCTCGACCAGCGTGCGGCGCGCGTACTCGCTCACCGCGATGCGCGCGCTGATCTTCTCCAGGGCGGGCTGCAGGATCGGGTAGGCCGCGATCATCGCGCGCGAGCGCGGGTTGGACGTGTGAAACGTCGCGACGATCGGCCCCTGCGCGGCCCAGCACGTGAGCAGCCCCAGGGACGGCGAGGTCGGCTCGTGGATGTGGATGACGTCGAACGTGCCGTCGTGCAGCCAGCGGCGCACCCGCGCGGCCGACAGGAACCCGAAGTTGAGCCGGGCCACCGAACCGTTGTACGGCACGGGGACGGCGCGGCCCGCCGAGACGACGTACGGCGGCAGAGGGGTCTCGTCGTCCGCGGGGGCCAGGACGGACACCTCGTGCCCCAGGCGGATCAGGTGCTCCGCGAGGTCACGGATGTGGAACTGGACGCCGCCCGGCACGTCCCACGAATAGGGGCAGACGATGCCGATCCTCACGGCGTGGTCCCCTCGCCGGGGTGCGCGGAGCCGTCGGCGGGCCCCTTGGCGGGGTCGAGATCAGCGAGCCACAAGCGCTGCAGCATGTGCCAGTCCTCCGGATGGTCGGCGATACCCGTGGCGAAGGCGTCTGCCAGCGCCTGCGTCATGACAGACGTCTTCTCCGTGCGGGTACCTGTCTCGGGGACGTCGATGGGGGCGTGAACACGCCCCTTCATGACGGGCGTCTCGTCAAACCAGAGGGTGACGGGCAGCAACAGCGCCCCCGTCTGCTGCGCGAGCATCGCGGGCCCCGCGGGCATCCGCGCGGTGTCCCCGAAGAACTTGACCTCGACCCCGGAGGCCGAGAGGTCCCGGTCCGCGACGAGGCAGACCAGGCCGCCCGCCCGCAGCCTGCGCGCCAGGGTGCCGAAGGCGGAGCCTCCCTCGTGCGGCAGGACCTCCATGCCCAGGCCCTCGCGGTAGGCGACGAAACGGTCGTACAGCGTCTCGGGCTTGAGGCGCTCGGCGACCGTCGTGAAGGGCGTGTCCAGTTTCGTGGTGACCCACGCGCCCGCCAGGTCCCAGTTGCCCAGGTGCGGAAGGGCCAGAATGACGCCCTTGCCGGAGGCGAGGCCCTCCGTCAGGTAGTGGAGGTCCTTGCCGTCGAAGCCGCCCTTGATGCGCTCCCGGCTCCACGACGGCAGCCGGAACGACTCCATCCAGTAGCGCAGGTACGAGCGCATGCCCGCCCTGGACAGCTCGCGCAGGCGCTCCGGGCTCGCGTCGGGCACCACGCGCGCGTAGTTCGCCTCAAGACGCAGGACGCCCTTGCCGCGGCGCTTCCATACGGCGTCAGCGATGGTCCGGCCGAGCCGCACCGCCACCGGTTCCGGGAGCCTCTTGACCGAGCTCCAGGCGGCTCCGTAGAGCGCGTCGGTCAGTCGGTCCTTCACGACGTGGCCTCACTGCCCTGCGCGTGCGTGGCCGCGTCCGCCTCCGCGGACTCCTTGCGCACGGTCACGACGCGCTGGACGAGCGTGACGAGGCTGCCGACGGCGACGATCCACAGCGCGATGGGCAGCAGGACGTCGATGCCGGGGACCCCGAACTTGTGCAGCCCCGCGAGGCCCGCGGCGACCAGCGAGATCACCAGGCGCTCGGCGCGCTCCACCAGGCCGTTGACCGCGACGGGCAGGCCGATCGCCTCGCCGCGCGCCTTCGTGTACGAGACCACCTGGCCGCTGGCCAGGCAGAAGATGGAGACGGCGCACAGGATGTCGTTGTCGCCCGAGCCCGCGTACCAGAGCGCGAGGCCACCGAAGATCGCGCTGTCGGCGACCCGGTCGAGCGTCGAGTCCAGGAAGGCTCCCCAGCGGCTGGAGCGTCCCAGCTGCCGCGCCATGTTCCCGTCGACGAGGTCGGAGAACACGAAGAGCGTGATGACGATCGTGCCCCAGAAGAACTCGCCGCGGGGGAAGAAGACCAGCGCGCCCGCCACCACACCGGCCGTGCCGATGAACGTGACCGCGTCGGGGCTCACGCCGCGACGGATGAGAAACGCGGCGAACGGTGTGAGAACACGCGTGAAGAATGCACGCGCGTACTTGTTCAGCATGGCCTTCCCGAGGGGTCGGTGAGCCGCGCGGCCCTGTTGGCCACCGGCTGGCCCATCGTAGTCACGCCGTTGACAGACCGGCTCGCCCCCTCACGATCGCGTACGACGTATGGACGCACAGTGACCCGAGTGGAAAGCTCGAAAGCACCGCGGGCGTCGCCGGAGCCGACCCGCACACGGCCCCGCGTGTCCGCGAGCAGCCAGCATCCCCGAGGGGGCTGTGCCTCCTCATCGCGCACGTGACCGGGAGGCCAAGGCATGGGCGACAAGGCGAACGCACACCCCGGAGCCGCCGGCAGGGCTACGGCGGCCGACCACCCCGCGTCCGTACGGAATGTGGTGCTGGTCGGCCACAGCGGATCGGGCAAGACGACTCTGGTGGAGGCCCTCGCGCTGACCGCGGGGGCGGTGAACCGCGCGGGCCGTGTCGAGGACGGCACCGCCGTCTCGGACTACGACGACATCGAGCACCGGCAACAGCGCTCCGTACAGCTGTCCCTGGTCCCCGTCGAATGGGGCGGCTACAAGATCAACCTTCTGGACACCCCCGGGTACGCCGATTTCGTCGGCGAGTTACGGGCCGGTCTGCGCGCCGCGGACGCGGCCCTTTTCGTCGTCTCGGCGGCCGACGGCGTGGACGGCGCCACGCGCATGGTCTGGGAGGAGTGCGCGGCGGTGGGCATGCCGCGGGCCATCGTGGTGACGCACCTGGAGGCGGCCCGCGCCGACTTCGGCGAGATGACGCGGACCTGCGCCGAGGCCTTCGGCGCCGACGACCCCGACGCCGTACTGCCGCTGTATCTGCCGTTGCACGGCGCCAAGGGGCCCGACGGGCACGCGCCGGTGACCGGTCTGGTCGGGCTGCTCTCGCAGCGGGTCTTCGACTACGCGTCCGGCGAGCGCAAGGAGTCCGAGCCGGGCGAGGACCAGCTCCCGCTCATCGAGGACGCACGCAACAAACTGATCGAGGGGATCATCGCCGAGAGCGAGGACGAGTCCCTCATGGACCGCTATCTCAGCGGCGAGGACCTCGACTTCAAGACCCTCGTCGACGACCTGGAGCGGGCCGTGGCACGCGGCATCTTCCACCCCGTGCTCGCGGCGGCCCCCGCCGCCGAGGGTGCCCGGCAGGGCATCGGCACGGTGGAGCTCCTCGAGCTGATCACGGGCGGCTTCCCCACCCCCCTGGAGCACCCGGCGCCGGCCGTCACCACCCCCGGCGGCAAGGCCAGGCCCGCGCTCACCTGCGATCCCGAGGGGCCGCTGGTCGCCGAGGTGGTGAAGACGGCGTCCGATCCCTACGTGGGACGCGTCTCGCTCGTACGCGTCTTCTCCGGCACCCTGCGTCCCGACGAGACCGTGCACGTCTCGGGGCACGGCCTTGCCGACCGCGGCCACGAGGACCACGACGTCGACGAGCGCGTCGGGGCGCTCTCCTCCCCCTTCGGCAAGCAGCAGCGCACGCTCAGCAGCTGTATCGCGGGAGATCTGGCCTGCGTCGCGAAGCTGAACCGCGCCGAGACGGGTGACACCCTCTCGGCCAAGGACGACCCGCTCCTGATGGAGCCCTGGGACATGCCCGACCCGCTCCTGCCGCTCGCCATCCAGGCGCACAGCAAGGCGGACGAGGACAAGCTCTCCCAGGGGCTCTCGCGCCTGGTCGCCGAGGATCCGACGATGCGCCTGGAGCAGAACCAGGACACCCACCAGGTGGTCCTGTGGTGCCTGGGCGAGGCGCACGCGGATGTCGCCCTGGAGCGGCTGCGCAGCCGGTACGGCGTGCAGGTCGACGTCGTGGCCCACAAGGTCTCCCTGCGGGAGACGTTCGCGGGCAAGTCGGCGGGGCGGGGCCGCCATGTGAAGCAGTCCGGCGGCCACGGCCAGTACGCGATCTGCGAGATCGAGGTCGAGCCGCTGCCGGGCGGCAGCGGCATCGAGTTCGTCGACAAGGTCGTGGGCGGCGCCGTGCCCCGGCAGTTCATCCCGTCCGTGGAGAAGGGCGTGCGCGCACAGGCCGCGAAGGGTGTGGCCGCCGGATACCCCCTCATCGACGTACGCATCACGTTGCTCGACGGCAAGGCGCACTCGGTGGACTCCTCGGACGCCGCGTTCCAGACGGCGGGCGCGCTCGCCCTGCGCGAGGCCGCGGCCGATGCCAAGATCCACCTCCTGGAGCCGGTGGCGGAGGTGCGGGTCCTGGTCGGCGACGATCACGTGGGGTCGGTGATGAGCGACTTCTCGGGGCGCCGCGGCCGGGTGGTCGGCACGGAGCAGGCGCCCGGCGGGCGCACGCTGGTGCGGGCCGAGGTGCCGGAGATCGAGATCGGGCGTTACGCCGTGGACCTGAGGTCGCTCTCGCAGGGCACAGCCCGCTTCAGCCGCACCTACGCCCGCCACGAACCGATGCCGCCCCAGCTCTCCGAGAGGATTCGTGAACAGGCCCAGGACGTCTCCTAGTTGCGGGCTTCCGGCAGGGCGCACGGATGCGCCCTGCCGGATGTCGGCGCGCCCGGATACGCTGATGACCTGATCAACAGGTGTGCCGGGCAAGGAAGTCGGGAAGAGCCGCAGCAGCAAGCTTGGCGGCGATGGGGGCGGCAGTGGCGGACGACGTATTCGACTTCAGGCCCGGGGCCCAGGTCCCGCTGTCCGGGGCCGCAGGACAGACGGCGGCGACCCACGCCCTCGCGTCGGCCGCGTACCGCGACGACAAGGTGTCGAAGATCCTCGATGCCAACAACGAATGGCACAAGTCCGAGGTGAAGGAAGGGCTTTGGTCGCTCTTCGCACCGAATCTGGGTGAGGCGTTCGCACGGGCGGTGCAGGTCAGGATGCTCGGCGGCGCCCGCAAGCCGCTCATCCAGTCCTTCGGCATGGAGCCGCAGTCGATCGTCGAGCACTGCCTCGCGGCGAACAACATCCGCAAGGACCGCGACCGCTGGCTCACGGTCGTGATGGTGCTGTGCGGGCTTCTGTTCCTGCCGGGGCTGCTCGTCTGGCTGCTGCTCTTCTCGATCAAGCAGGCGGTCGTCAAGCGGGACAACAAGCGGGCGAGCGCCATCGCGACGGCCGTCCTGGTCGCCGTGGGCGTGCTTGCCGTGATCTTTCTCGTCAAGCTGCCGATCGGCGGTCTCCTCGGCTGGTACATCCGCGCGGCGATCGTCGTTCCTGTGCTGGGCTGGTTCTGGGCCAAGCTGATCGCCGAGCGCACCGCGCGGGACCTGCGCGAGCGCTGGGGGAGCCTGCTCTCCGGCGGCGGCATCGGTGCCAAGATCCCCGAGGCGGTGCCCGGCAGCCCGGGCGAGACGGCCGCCGAGCAGCTCCGGCAGGGGCTCGCGCGTCTCTCGGCGGAGCAGCAGAGCAACTCGGTCTTCTACGCGGGACCCAAGGGAATACTGGGCATGGGCACGCGCTGGGGCAGCTGGCAGCTGGCCGAGGAGCTGGTCTCCGCCAAGGAGGGCACGGAGATCCACCCGTTCCGCAGCTGGGACGTCATACGGGCGGTGCACGACCAGCTGCGGCTGCTCGAACGCGGCCCGCTGCACACCGGCGGCTTCCCGACCCCCTCGATAAAGCACTGGATCGTCTCCCCCATCGGGGAGAACGCCAAGGCGGTCGCCCGCCCCGGCGGCACGGAGGTCGAGGCCTATCAGGTCCGCGGCCACGAGATACAGCGGATCTGCAACGAGCAGCAGTTCGGCAGCGGTAACCGGCACTATCTCGGCGTCCAGTTCACGCTCTGGGACGGCCAGTTGGTCATCACGATGCTGATCACGGTGACCGTCCTGCACGAGACCCTGCGCATCGAGGTCACCGGCCACGCGCTCGGCCCGGTCCACTCGCTGTTCACCAGCAAGCCCGACCCCAAGGTCAAGCAGGTCGCCAAGCCCATCAAGTTCTGGGAGACCACGGAGCGCAAGCTGCCGCTGGTCGACGCCGACGAGGTGGTGCGCCTCGCGGTGCGGGCGCCCTTCACGTGGTATCCGCCGATCCTTGACCACCTCGGCGGCAAGCTGGTGCTTCCCGAGCCGTTCGGCCTGCGGCACGCCTGGGCGGACAAGCCGTGGCGGCACCGCTTCATGGCCGACGACGCGCTGCGCGCGGCCACCCCGGTGCTCCGCGTCGTGCACTCGGCGGCCATCAGGGTGCTCGAGGAGAACGGCGTGAACACGGAGAAGTTCGGCAACCGCTCCGGCCTCCTCAGCGGGATGGTCCAGGACCCCATGCCGAGGAAGGCGGACGTGTACGACGCGTGAGGCGCCTCAGAGAGCGGCGGGCCAGGCGTCGGCCAGCATCTTGCGGGTGTCCGCGAGCAGCTGCGGCAGGATCTTCGTGTGGCCGACGACCGGCATGAAGTTCGTGTCACCGCCCCAGCGCGGCACGATGTGCTGATGCAGATGCGCGGCGATGCCGGCGCCCGCCACGGTGCCCTGGTTCATGCCGATGTTGAAGCCGTGCGCGCCTGACGCGGCGCGCAGCGCGGTCATGGCCTGCTTGGTGAGCCCGGCCAGCTCGGCCGTCTCCGGAGCGGTCAGCTCCGTGTAGTCGGCGACATGGCGGTAGGGCACGACCATCAAGTGGCCGCCGTTGTACGGGTAGAGGTTGAGCACCGCGTAGACATGCTCGCCCCGGGCGATCACCAGGCCGTCCTCGTCGGATTTCGCCGGGATGGAGCAGAAGGGACAGCCGTCGTCGGCGCCCGGACCGCTCGGCTTGTTCTCGCCCTGGATGTACGCCATCCGGTGGGGCGTCCACAGGCGCTGGAACGCGTCCTGCGTCCCCACTCCGATCTGCTGCTCCGGCTCACTCGTCATGCAGTGCAGCATATGACTTGCTCCGATCGAAGCGTGTCGGCGGGGCGCCCGCCGGGCCCGGCACGGCGAAGCTGGACCGATGAGCGATGAAAGGCGTCAGGCACGCTGGGAGAACCGCACGGAGGCGCCGCTCGGGGTGGCCTCGCTGCTCTACCTGACCGCGTACGCGGTCCTCGTCCTGGCCTCGGGCCTGCCCCGGGGCTGGCGCGGCGTCTGCCTGGCGGTGCTCCTCGCGGCCTGGGCCGCGTTCGCCGTGGACTACGCGGTGCGGTGGCGGCTGAGCGGGCAGGGGCCCCGCTTCGTGCGCACGCACTGGCTGGACACCCTGGTCCTCCTGCTGCCCCTGCTGCGGCCACTGCGCGTCGTGCACGTCTACGAGGCCGTCCAGCGCAGGCGCGGGCGGCCGCGGCTCACGCTGCACGCGCGCGTGGTCGCGTACGCCGGTCTCTCCGCGCTGCTCCTCGGCTTCACCGGGGCGCTCGCCGTCTACCAGCACGAGCACGCGGCTCAGGGCGCGACGATCCGTACCTTCGGGGACGCCGTGTGGTGGACCGCGGCCACGCTCTCGACGGTGGGCTACGGCGACGTGGCGCCCGTGACACCCGTGGGGCGCCTGATCGCGGTGGGCGTGATGCTCGGCGGCCTCGCGCTGCTGGGCGCCGTGACGGGGTCGTTCTCGTCGTGGCTGCTCCAGGTGTTCGCGCGGGAGGACCCCAAGGACGACGAGAGGCCCCCGGGACGCTGAACCGCTGAACGTCCCGGGGGCCTCTCGTCTCAGGTCACACCTGTACGCGGCTCTCCACCACGTCCAGGAGCTTGGCGAGCGCCTGCTCGCGCGGAATGCCGTTCTCCTGCGAGCCGTCGCGGTAGCGGAAGGAGATCGTGCCCGCGTTCATGTCGTCGTCACCGACGATGATCATGAACGGGACCTTCAGCTTCTGCTGCGTCCTGATCTTCTTCTGCATGCGGTCGGACGAGGCGTCCACCTCGACCCGCAGGCCCTTCTTCTTGGCCTCGGCCGCGAACTCCTGGAGGTAGGGGATGTGCGCGTCCCCGACGGGGATGCCGACCGCTTGGACCGGGGCGAGCCACGGCGGCATCGCGCCCGCGTAGTGCTCGAGGAGCACCGCGAAGAACCGCTCGATCGAACCGAAGAGCGCGCGGTGGATCATCACCGGACGCTGCTTCGTGCCGTCCGGTGAGGTGTACTCCAGGTTGAAGCGCTCCGGCAGGTTGAAGTCGAGCTGCACGGTCGACATCTGCCAGGTGCGGCCGATGGCGTCCTTGCACTGCACGGAGATCTTCGGGCCGTAGAAGGCGGCGCCGCCCGGGTCCGGGACCAGCGGGAGGCCCTGCTTCTCGGCGACCTTGCGCAGCGTCTCGGTGGCCTCTTCCCAGACCTCGTCCGAGCCGACGAACTTCTCCGGGTCCTTGGTGGACAGCTCCAGGTAGAAGTCGGTCAGGCCGTAGTCACGCAGGAGGTTCAGGACGAAGGTGAGCGTCGTGTCGAGCTCGTCCGCCATCTGCTCCTTGGTGCAGTAGATGTGCGCGTCGTCCTGCGTGAAGCCCCGGGCACGGGTCAGACCGTGCACGACACCCGACTTCTCGTACCGGTACACCGTGCCGAACTCGAAGAGGCGCAGCGGCAGTTCACGGTAGGAACGCCCGCGCGCATCGAAGATCAGGTTGTGCATCGGGCAGTTCATGGGCTTGAGGTAGTAGTCCACGCCCTCGTCGAGCTGCATGGGCGGGTACATGCCGTCGGCGTACCAGTCCAGGTGGCCCGAGGTCTCGAAGAGCTTCCCCTTCGTGGCGTGCGGGGTGTAGACGAACTCGTACCCCTCCTCCTCGTGGCGGCGCCGCGAGTAGTCCTCCATGACCCGGCGGATGATGCCGCCCTTGGGGTGGAAGACCGCGAGGCCCGAGCCGATCTGCTCCGGGATGGAGAACAGGTCCAGCTCGCTGCCGAGCTTGCGGTGGTCGCGCTTCTCGGCCTCGGCGAGGAACTCCAGGTGGGCCTTGAGCTCGTCCTTGGTGGGCCACGCGGTGCCGTAGATGCGCTGGAGCATCGGGTTCTTCTCGCTGCCGCGCCAGTACGCCGCGGCGTTGCGCATCAGCTTGAACGCCGGGATGTTGCGGGTGGTGGGCAGGTGGGGACCGCGGCAGAGGTCCTTCCAGCACAGGTCGCCGGTCTTCGCGTCGAGGTTGTCGTAGATGGTCAGCTCGCCGCCGCCCACCTCGACGTCCGCGCCGTCGTCGCTGGAGGCGGAACCCTTGATGCCGATGAGCTCCAGCTTGTACGGCTCGTCGGCGAGCTCCTCGCGGGCCGCCTCGTCGGTGACGACGCGGCGCGAGAAGCGCTGGCCGCGCTTCTGGATCTCCTGCATCTTCTTCTCGATGGCCTTGAGGTCCTCGGGAGTGAAGGGCTTCTCGACGTCGAAGTCGTAGTAGAAGCCGTTCTGGACCGGCGGGCCGATGCCCAGCTTGGCCTCGGGGAAGAGCTCCTGTACGGCCTGCGCCATGACGTGCGCGGTGGAGTGGCGCAGGATGTTCAGGCCGTCCTCGGAGGAGATCTCGACCGGCTCGACCTCCTCGCCGTCCTGTACCGCGTACGCCAGGTCCTTCAGCTCACCGGCCACGCGGGCGGCGACGATGGTGCGCTCCCCGGCGAAGAGTTCGGCGGCCGTAGTGCCCGTCGTCACCACGCGCTCTTCCCGCTCGGAATCGCGTTGGATGATCACACGGACGTCTGACACCGGTCTTCTCCTACCTGAAGGGGGTCGCGGCAGATCTGCTCCTGCACGCGAAACGAATCGTACCGAGCCGGGGGCGCCCACCGCGAAACGGTTCTCCCCCGGGCCTCGGCCCCGCCCCGCCTCAGTCCCCGCTGCACGCCTCCTCGAAGAAGTCGAGATTCTCCTGGAGCGACTTCATCAGACGGTCCCTCTCCCCCTCGTCCACCTGCACGGGCACCACCCCGGAGGCCCCGGTGAGCCGCCGGAACCCGCCCCGGCTCTCCAGGCGCCCGTGCACCCGGATCGGCAGCCCCACCAGATGGGCATGGCCCGCGATGCGGTACGACTCCTCGTCCAGGGTCATGCGTACGTGGGGCACGTCGGCCCCCGCGAGCACCCGGACCCGCACCGTCCCGTCACCCCGCGGCCCCGACCGCCGCATCCGCACCACGGCCCCCGTGAGCCGCACCGGCATCGCCGGCTCGTCCCGCAGATAACGGGCGCTCGCCTCCCTGAGCACCGGCAGGTCACCGGGCGAGAACTCCACGGGCCCGGCATCGACGGCGCACCCCTCGGGCACCCCGGCGGCCGGCGCCCACTCCACGGCGACCCGTGCCCCCTCCGTGCCCCGCACCAGGGCCACGACGGCCTCCGTCAGCTCATGGCTGGCGCCCGCCTCCACCGCTCCGTCGAAGGCGTCCATGCCACCAGTGGCGCGTTGATAGTCGACGGCCTCGCGGACCGCGTACAGCGCCTGGTGCAGCCGTACCGCAAGCAGCCGCCCGGCCAGGACGGGCACGAACGCGGTGAGCCTGCGCCCCCCGGGAGCGGGCCCGACCAGGACGCTCTCCAGGGACGCGGCGGCGGGCCCGCGGTGCCGCGCCCCGTAGTACCCGGCACGGCCGCGCGCCGCCAGGGCCCCCGCGAGCAGCATCTGCCGCGCCGCCGCCCGCAGTTGTTCCTCCGCCGTCCACGTCGCGGCGCCCGCCGGGCCCGCCGGGACATCGCGCCACCAGCGGATCTCGTCGCTGGGCACGGTGAGCCCGACGAGGACGTCACGCGCCGACGGGGACGCGCTGCGCGCCAGGGCGGTGAGCGCCTCGCCGAGCAGGTCCTCGCAGTCGGGGAAGGCCTTGTTCTCCGGCACGAGCAGACTCGTGCCGCCCCCGCCGGGCCCGGGAGGGGTCCAGCGGGCGTAGCGCCCCGCCGCTCCCCCGCGCCGGCGCCAGCCGTGCCGGCCGAGCAGCGCGCCGAGCACGGCGGGATCGACCTGCGAGGGATCGGGGGGACCCAGCCGGTCCGCCGGAGCGGCCCAGCTGCCCGCGGGTTCCACGGGGTGCGGGCGAACGGGGCGTAGTGGCTCTTCGATCGGGCGGTGCATCAGGGTCTCCCTCCCGTCCCGACCCGCGTCATGATCTCGCAGAGGGCCTTGTCGTCGAAGATCCGCGAGGTCGGGACGCGCACGGTGGTCCTGCGCCGGCCGGTCACCTGGTGTCCGGCGAGGTTGGTCCAGTAGCAGCAGTGCCGCAGGTCGAGCCGCTCATGACCCGCGCGCAGCCAGTCGTCCTGCGACCGCGGCACGAGCATCACGACCAGGATCTTGTGCACCGAGACCGGGGTCCGCGCGAGCTTCTCCAGGTGCGGGTTGTCGAGCGTGAAGGAGAAGGCCGGCCCCGGGGGGTTCGGCGGTATCTGGTAGGTGCACTTGAGCTGCACCTTGATGGTGACTTCGTCGTCGATGGTGTGCCCGGGGGCGCTGTGGCTGACGTGCCAGTCGATGCCGTTGTCCGGAAACGGCTGGGAGAGCGAGCACCCCGCCGCTGCGGCGACGGCGTGCAGATAGCCCACCTGAAGGGTCTCCATACAGGCGGTGGTGGCGAGTGTGCCGCGCGGCGGTGCGATCCGCTCGGGCAGCAGCCCACCCTGTTCGGGCTGCGCGAGCGCCATGTCCAACAAGCCTTCCGAACCGGTGAATCCCCGCTTCGGGCCGGTCAATTCCCAAGCCCTGTACCTCTGTTGTCTCCGGGCCGCGTACAGCGCAAACGGCCCGGGTATCACCGGGGTGGGCAGGGGAGGAAAGCCATCTGCCGGACATGATCGAGGAGTTGCGTCACTATGACGTGCTGGTACGAGGGGCCCTTGGCCGCATTCGACACGGAGACCACGGGCGTCGACGTCGAGACCGACCGCATTGTGTCGGCCGCCGTCGTCGTCCAGCAAGGCGCGGGCACCCGCCCGCGGATCACGCGCTGGCTGGTGAACCCGGGCGTTCCGGTGCCCGAGAGCGCCACCGCGGTGCACGGCCTGACGGAGGAACATCTGCAGCACAACGGCCGCTGGCCCGCGCCGGTGATGGAGGAGATAGCCAGGGAGCTGGCGGAACAGGGCGCGGCGGGCCGCCCCATCGTCGTCATGAACGCACCCTTCGACCTGACGATCCTGGACCGGGAGTTGCGCAGGCACCGCGCGTCGTCGCTCAGTCACTACATGGGGGGCTCACCCCTGTGCGTCCTGGACCCCCGGGTCCTGGACAAGCAGCTCGACCGCTACCGCAAGGGCCGTCGCACGCTGACCGATCTGTGCGCGCACTACGCGGTGGAGCTGGACGAGGCGCACGACGCGGCGGCCGACGCGCAGGCCGCGCTGGATGTCGTACGTGCCGTGGGCAAGCGTTTCGCCTCGCGCCTCGAACGGCTCTCGGCGGCCGAGCTGCACGCGCTGCAGGCGGTGTGGCACGCGGCGCAGGCGCGCGGGCTGCAGGCCTGGTTCGCGCGCAGCGGTACGCCGGAGGCGGTGGACCCCGCGTGGCCGCTGCGCCCCGAACTCCCGGCGGCGGCCTGACGATCGAAGCCCGACGATTACTGCTCCTACTGATCGCGGGCATGAAAAAACCGGTCCGTCGACGACGGACCGGCATTCTCCGGGTGGGCGATACTGGGTTCGAACCAGTGACCTCTTCGGTGTGAACGAAGCGCTCTCCCACTGAGCTAATCGCCCGGGAACGGACTGAACAATACAGGTCTTCGCGGGTTTCCTTCAAACCGCTTGTGCGAGGACCTTCAGCTCCGCCCGAGGTGCGACCTCAGCCCGCGTTCGCCGGCACGCATCATCAGCGCGTGGTTGAGGAGGAAGACGGGTCTTCCGGGCACGGCGAGGCGTCGCATCAGCGGTTTCCGGACCACCACTTCCTGGGCGTAGAGCGCCCGTGTGCCGCCCGGCACCGCCGTGACGGTCCAGCGCGCCCAGCCCTCCAGGTCCCCGGTCATCGCGATCTCCAGGACTCCGGCGGCGGGGTCGCGGCGCCGTTCCTCGGCGGTGACGAACAGGTCGTACGGCAGCAGGGAGCGGAAACGCGCCGTGCCGCTGCGCTCGTCGACGGGCGTCACCTCCCGCACCTGGGGCCACCACACCGGATAGTCCTCGGCGCGCTCCAGGGCCGCGAACACCTCGGCGGGGGGCGCGGGCACGTTCCAGATGCTGCGGAAGCGGTAGTGACTCCAGTCCATGGACCGAGTCTGCCGGTCGGGAGCCGATCTGAGTACGTCCTGAGTATCCGCACCGATGCCTGTGGCTGTGTCCGGGACCACACTCCCCGGCATGACCAACATTCCGCCCCCGGCCGAGGAGCTCAGGATCCTCGACCTGGAGCTGCGCCATCTCGACGCGCGCAGGACGCAGTTGCTGCAACGCCGCGCCTGGCTCCTGGGCGCCCTCAGCACGGTGGCGGCTCCCGCGCCCCCTCCCCCGCGGCCGGTTCGCGCCCCGGAGGCCACCCCGCCGAACGTGCAGAACGCGCTGCTCACCCTGGGCGGCATCCTCCTGGCCATCGCGGCCGTCGCCTTCACGCTGGTGAGCTGGGGACACCTGGGCATCGGCGGGCGCGGCGCCGTCCTGACGGCCGTGACGCTGACGGCGCTCGGCGTGCCCGCACTGCTGCTGCGCCGGAAGCTGCGTTCGACGGCGGAGACGGTGGCCGCGCTCGGCCTCGCCCTGACCGTCCTGGACGCGTACGCCCTCCATGCCGTCGCCCTGCCGCGGACGGACGCCCTCGGCTTCACGGCGGCCGCGTCGGCCGTGCTCGCCGCGGTGTGGACGGCGTACGGCCTTGTCTTCCGCGAGCTGCGGCTGCCCTTGCCGCTGGCCGTCGCGAGCGCGCAACTCCCGCTCTTCCTCGGGGCGCTCGCGGCGGACGCGGGTGTCCACGGGGCGGGGGCGGCGCTTCTGGTGACGGCGGCGTTCGATGTCGCCGTCGCGCTGCGGGTGAGTGAACCCGCCGTCCGGGTCGTCGCGGCCGTCGGTGCTTGCACCACGGGCCTGTGGGGTGCGCTGAGCGCCGGGTATCTGTCCTGGTCGGCGGTGGATCTGCCTGAGGCGGTGCGAGCGGGCGCGCTTCTGCTGCTGGCGGCGTCGATCGCACTGGCGACGGCGTGGCGGATCCCCCGGCCCCCTCAGGCAACGGGTGCCGCGTTCGCGGGCGGCCTGCTCGTGACGGCGGCGACCGGTGGCGTGCTGCGCGAGGCGCTGCCCTCCGCGTGGACGGTGCCCGGCTATCTGGCGTGTGCCGTCGCGCTCCTGGCGGTCGTACGCACCGCACTGCTGCGGCCGGTCGTGCGCGGCGTCGTCGGTGCGGGGTTCCTGGTGCACGGGCTGGCGGTGCTGTGGACGCTCCCCACACTCGTCGCCGCGGTCGCCGGCCCCGTCAGCTGGGCCGGAAGAATCTGGACGGGCGCACCGCAGGACTTGGGCGACGCGTCCCCAGTACCCGAACTGTCCATCCAGCACCCCGCCATGGCCTCACTAGTACTGGCCACCGTCGCCGCGGTCCTGCTCGCAACGCCCCGCCTTATGCCCCGCCTGACCGAACAACGGAAACCACACCCACGCTCCCCCGCCGACCCGCCCACACCCACCACTCCCCACCACTCCAGCCCCACCGCAGCGCCACCCCCTGCCTCGCCCCTGCCGCGCCGCGACATCACCCGCTCCGGCGCCCTGGGGCTTGCCTGGGCCGCTCTCTCCATCCTTCCGGTCGCCCTCCAACTTCCTTACGCAGCGGGCGTATCGGCCTATGCGGTGCTCACGGCGGGCCTCCTCGCCCTCGCGTCGCGCTCCGGCCCGAAGGGGGTTGCCCTCACCTCCTTGAGCCTGGCGGTTGTTTCCTCGGTGAGCGTCGGGTTCCTTGCGCTGGCCACGACCTCCGCCACGCTCGGCACGTCGGCCGCCCTGACGGTGTTCTTCGTGGCGGCGGCCACCGGTCTCGCGGACCGCCGTCCGGGGTTCGTCGCCGGCTGTGCGGCCGTCGCGTACGCCACCGCGCTCGCCTGCGCCGCAGGAGCCGCCGGGGGCCTGCGCGCGGACTACACGGGGCTCCTGACGCTCACCGTTCCGGCGCTCACCGCCCTCGCCGGGGCCCGGCTCGGCCGTCGCCCGCTGGCACCGCCGACCGAGATCTCCGGGGCGGTCGCGGGTGGGCTGGCGATCGCCCTCACCGCGGGGCACGCGACGACCCTCGCCCTGGCCCTCGCGCTCGGCGGTCTCATCGCCGCGGGCACCGCACTCCGCACGGACCGCCGCCCTGTCGGGTACGCGGCCGGGGCGCTGTTCGTCCTGGCGACCTGGGTCCGTCTCGCCGCCTGGGACGTCGGGACCCCGGAGGCCTACACCCTGCCGGTCACCGTCCCCGCGCTCCTGATCGGCGCCCTGCGGCGCCGCCGCACCCCCGAGACGTCCTCCTGGACGGCGTACGGGCCCGGCCTCGCGGCAACCCTCCTGCCCAGCCTCGTCGCCGCCTGGGGCGACCCGCACTGGCAGCGGCCGCTGCTCCTCGGCGTCGCGGCCCTGCTGATCACGCTGGCGGGCGCCCGGCACCGGCTGCAGGCGCCCCTGGTGCTCGGCGGCACGGTCCTCGCCCTGGACGCCCTGCACGAACTGGCGCCCTACATCGTCCAAGTGGTGGACGCCCTGCCGCGCTGGCTGCCGCCGGCCCTCGCGGGTCTTCTGCTCCTGGCGATCGGCGCGACGTACGAACAACGGCTGCGTGACGCACGCCGGGTCCGTGACGTTCTCGGCAGAATGCACTGACTCCGCTTTTCCCGTGCCGCAGCCGACGGAGTATCAATTTCCTTCCGCCGCACGGAAAATGAAGCGAATACGACTGCGGCCCGGAGGCTTAAAAGCCTCCGGGCCGCAGTTCCGGGGTGGGCGATACTGGGTTCGAACCAGTGACCTCTTCGGTGTGAACGAAGCGCTCTCCCACTGAGCTAATCGCCCCGGGCGCACGGAGAACATTACCGCATGTCAGCGGGTGCCTCCGACCGCCGTGGAGTCACCCGGAGGTCACTCCTTGATCTTCCATGGCATCTCGAGACCGAACTTCCAGACGTAGACCGCGACGAGCACGGCGACGATCACCAGACCGACGGTCGTCAGGATGATGTTCCGGCGGCGCACCTTGGGGTCGAGCGCACGCTGCGCCGCCTCGGTGACCTTCCGCTTCGTCCAGCGAAGCACCAGCTGGGCCCAGACGAACTCGGTCGCCCAGATCGCCATTCCCCCGAAGATCACCAGCCAGCCGGGGCCCGGCAGCGGCAGCATCACGATGCCCGCGGCAACCACGGCGAGGCCGACGATGAACACGCCCACCTGCCAGCTGAGGTGCAGCGCCTTGCGGGCCTGGATGTACTCCGGCGCACGCGACCCGAGCGGCTGTTCGTCCTTCGTACCGGTGATTGTTTCGGCAACCCCCGGCTCGTTACTCCCCGTATTCATACGGCCAAACCCTACCGGACGGAAACCCGTCACTGGAATGGCTGTACCCGTCGAACGAACAACCCGCCGTACGAGCTACCTAAAGACACCCAAAACCCTCAGAGGGGTTTACAACGGCACCGTAGGTGGCATGTCGATTTCGCCGACGTGCGAATCCCCGAGCGCACACTGAGCGAAAGGCCCTGGCGCTTATGAACACCACGGTCAGCTGCGAGCTGCACCTGCGCCTCGTTGTGTCGAGCGAGTCCTCACTGCCTGTACCCGCAGGACTGCGGTATGACACGGCCGATCCCTATGCCGTGCACGCCACCTTCCACACCGGAGCCGAGGAAACCGTCGAGTGGGTGTTCGCCCGCGACCTCCTCGCCGAGGGCCTGCACCGGCCCACCGGTACCGGCGACGTCCGAGTCTGGCCGTCCCGGAGCCACGGTCAGGGCGTCGTCTGCATCGCCCTGAGTTCCCCCGAGGGTGAGGCTCTGCTCGAGGCCCCGGCGCGGGCCCTGGAATCGTTCCTGAAGCGAACCGACGCGGCGGTGCCGCCCGGAACGGAACACCGCCACTTCGATCTGGATACGGAGCTCTCGCACATCCTGGCCGAAAGTTAGTTCCAGGCCGCGCGAGAGCGCCTGGCGCCGTCCGACTCGGGGCGACGGCTCGGGCACGACAACCGCACATGCAGACACACCGGCGCCGTCGCCGCGGATTTCCGCGGGGACGGCGCCGGTGTGCGTGTCGTGAAGCCGCTAGCATCGGCCAGCATCGGCGGGCACCCTTCCCGGCTCTCCATGAGCGGGGCAGGCCCCACTACCCCCAGGCCAGGGAGCAAATCGTGCTGATCACCCACGACACCCGGTGCGCACTCGACGCCGTGGTCGATCTGGTGAACACCGCGCCGGACACCGAGGACGCGGCGAGCACCGACACGGAGGGGCTCCCGGACCTGGCAGCCCTGGGCGCTTTCGTACGAAGCCATGACATAAGTGACGTCGGCGTGCTCACGGAGCGTGACCTGGCCGGCGTCCGGCACATCCGCGGACGTTTCCAAGAGGTTTTCGCGGCGCCCGAGCCGCAGGCCGCCGCGGCGGTGATCAACGAACTGATCGCGGCGGCGGGCACCACGCCCCGGCTCACCGATCACGACGGCTACGACTGGCACGTGCACTACTTCGCGCCCGGCGCCTCCATCGCCGACCACCTCGCGGCGGACTGCGGGATGGCCCTTGCGTTCTTCGTCGTCGCCGGCGAGCAGGAGCGGCTGCGGCGCTGCGAGGCCCCGGACTGCCGGCACGCCTTCGTCGACCTCTCGCGCAACCGCTCGCGCCGCTACTGCGACAGCCGCACCTGCGGCAACCGGCTGCACGTCGCCGCCTACCGCGCCCGGCGCAAGGAAGCGGCGGGCTGAGCCCCTGCCGTCCCGCGCGGGTGACGCCGCCCGCTACAGCCCCAGCAGATCGTGCAGGGAACCCATCAGGAGCAGGACGCCGATCACCGCCAGGAAGATCATCAGGGGTGGCTGGGAGAGCGCGAACAGACAGCCCTTGGGCTCTTCCGTCGCGGCTCGCTCATCGGTCGGCGGGGCGGCATCGCCCGGTGCGGTGTCCAGCATCTCGCGGCGATGATGACCTAGTCCCGGGGGTGCGGATGACCAATACCCCCGGCGGGCCCGGGAGTTCGCGACACCCCTGACCTGTAAAAGCCCAGCGTCCCGCGTGTTTGCCCGGTGGCCGACCAGCGACGGATCTCGTCAGACCCGGCGGCATGGCCGTCCACTCGAACGAGGTAGCCCGGCGCTCATCGAACGCGGACGGATGTTGACGACCATCGCCGCCGACTGCGGCTGTCGGACCTACCTCAGCTATCAGATGCCGTGCTTCTTCAGGATGGCCTCGATGTCGCTGAAGTCCTCCTTGGGCGCGGCCGCCTTCGGCCGCTCCGCGGGCTGCGCGGCCGGCCGGGCGCCCTGGCCCAGCGAGGGTGCGGACGCCGCGGGGGCCACTGCCTCGCGCTGGGCCGCCTTCGCGGCCTTGCGCTCCTTGCGGGTGCCTCCGGAGCGGCGCTCCACCGCGCGCGTGATCATGAAGAGCAGCCAGGCGACGCCGAGGACCCCGAAGCCCGCCCACGCCTTCATGCTGAAGGCGGTGTCCGCCAGCCACCCGACGACGCCGGTCATCACCAGGCCGACCGGGACCAGCGAATAGGCGGCAAGCCGCGTCGCCGCGAGGAAACGCTTGCGATAGGCCGTGATCGCGGCAATGCCGAGGCCGGCCGCGGACACGGCGGAACAGACGGTCTCGGCAATCATCCGGTCCTCCAGGCGTGCGGGCGTGGACGGTGGCCCTGACTGGCACTGTCCTCCCCTCCATCCTGCACCGGGCGGGCCCCCACAGGCCACGCCCCGAGCGGACTTCAGGGACATATCAGGGTCGCGGCTCCTCCGCAGGTTCCGGTCGCCGTCCCCGGCCCCGGTGGGGAGGCGGACGCGATGCTGGAAGACTGGCCCCATGAGCGACTCTGCCCCCGCGGCTCCCGCCGGCCCTCTCGTCATCGACATCTGGTGCGAGCTGCAGTGCCCGGACTGCCGGACCGCCCTCGACGACGTCCGCGCCCTCCGCGCCCGCTACGGCGACCGCGTGGACCTGCGGCTGCGCCACTTCCCCCTCGAGAAGCACAAGCACGCCTTCGCCGCCGCCCAGGCCGCCGAGGAGGCCTTCGAGCAGGGACAGGGCTGGCCGTACGTCGAGGCCGTGCTCGGCGGGGTCGAGGACCTGGACCGCAGGGGCGAGCCCTTCCTGGTCGAGACCGCGCGTGAACTGGGCCTGGACGCCGAGGAGTTCGACACCGCGCTGGTCGACGGCCGGCACATCCTGATCGTCGACGCCGACCAGGCCGAGGGCAAGGCGATCGGCGTCACCGGGACACCGACGTACGTCATCGACGGCGAGCGCCTCGACGGCGGCAAGAGCCAGGAGGGCCTGCGCGAGCGCGTCGAGAAGATCGCGGACAGCCTGCTTGCGCCCTCCGGACGAGACGCCTAGAGCAGCTGCTTGTAGACGTAGTACATGACCGGTTCGTAGCCCAGCGACTCGTACAGACGCAGGGCCGGGATGTTGCCCGCGAAGACGTTGAGGCCGAGGCGGCCGAGGTCCGCCTCACGGGCCTGGGTCTCCGCGAGGAGCATCAGGGACCGGCCGTGCCCGCGTCCGCGGTATTCCTCGTCGACCTCGACGTCGAAGACGAACGCGTCGGCGCCGCGCCGCGCCAGCCACAGGGTGCCGACCGCCGTGCCCTCGTGGGTGAGCACGCTGAGGCGGGTCCCGGGGGTCGCGATGCCCTGCGGCAGGTGGTCCGCGTGGTCGGCGTCGGACTTGGCGCGCGCCTCCGCCTCCGGGACGCCGCGCTCGATCCAGGTCTGGGCGTAGTCCTCCTTCTCGCGGGCCAGCCAGACCTCGTACTCGCCCTCGGTCATCGGCCGCCCCTCGACGCCCGCCGGCAGCGCGGGCGGCCCGTCCGCCAGGGGCTTGACCATGTGGCGGTTGCGCTCCACATACCCGAGGGACACGGCCAGGCGGTGGGCCGCCGCGGCCTCGGCGGGCACGGCCACCTCGATCCGCTCGCAGCCCCAGCCGCGCACCACCTCCTCGGCGGCGAGCACCGCGACGGTGGCGCGACCGCGCCTGCGGTCGGGCTCCTTGATGCTCAGATCCCGCATCTCGGCGACACCGGGCCCGAAGACGGGATGCGTGGCGAGTTCTATCCCGCCCACAGGACGGCTGTTCACGCGCACTTCGTACGTGCGTGACTTCGCGCCGTCAGCGCTCTGCTGAAGCGGCCCGGTCGGCCGCAGGGTCGTGGTCATCAGTGGAGTTCTACCCGCCCTGCGGCTCGTGCGTCATCAGCATGCCAAGCAGTTGTGGCCTGTTGCCCGATCGATCACGGGTCGAGGTCGTCCGCCGCCCGCTCGGCGAAGACACGCATCGCCTTGGCGGTCACCGGTCCCGGCGCGCCGGGCAGTTCGCGCCCGTCGACCCGGTGCACGGCCTGGACGTCACGGAGCGTCGAGGTCAGGAACACCTCGTCGGCGCGGTCCAGTACGTCGAACGGCAGGTCGGTCTCGCGCGCGCCCGTCCAGTCGACGGCCAACGCGCGCGTGATGCCCGCCAGGCACCCGGAGGCGACCGGCGGGGTATGGATCTCGCCGTCGATCACGACGAAGACGTTCGACCCCGTGCCTTCGCACAGCTGCCCCACCGTGTTGGCGAACAGCGCCTCCGAAGCACCCTGTTCGTGGGCGCGCGCGAGGGCGACGACGTTCTCGGCGTACGAGGTGGTCTTCAGGCCGGTCAGGGCGCCCCGTTCGTTGCGGGTCCACGGCACCGTGATCACGGCGGTCGTGTCGGGGCGCCTGGGCGCCTCCCCGAGGGCGACGACGAGCGTCTGCCCCTGGTCGCCACGGTCCGAGCCGAGCGGCGAGAGACCTCCGGTGTACGTGATGCGCAGCCGCCCGAGCGGCATCGGGTTGGCTTCGAGAACGGCGGCACAGGCCGCGCGCACCTCGTCGAGGTCCGGCTCGGGCAGGCCGAGACCGCGTGCCGAACGGGCGAGCCGGTCCAGGTGCCGGGTCAGCGCGAAAAGGCGCCCCTCGACCGACTTCACCGTCTCGAAGATGCCGTCGCCGACGGTCAGCCCGTGGTCGAGCACGGAGACACGGGCCGTCTCGAAGTCCTGCAGTCCGCCATTGAGCCAGATCTTCACCAAGGGGTCCCTCCACTCACTTCGTACACTCCCGACGCTACCGCCAGCAGCCGTTCCGCCTTCAGCTCGGTCTCCCGCCACTCCCCCTCGGGGTCCGAGCCCCAGGTGATTCCGGCGCCGGTGCCGAACCGGAGCACACCCTGAGCGCGGTCGATCCAGAAGGTACGGATGCCGACGGCCAGTTCGCCGGTGCCCCGGTCGGCGTCGACCCAGCCGATGCCGCCGCAGTACGGGCCGCGGGGCGCGGTCTCCAGGGCGTCGATGATGCGCAGGGCGCTGGACTTGGGGGCGCCGGTGACGGAACCGGGCGGGAAGGCGGCGGCGAAGATCTCGGGCCAGCCGGCGTCGGGGCGCAGCTCGCCCCGGACGGTGGAGACGAGGTGGACCAGACCCGGGTGCTTCTCGACCACGCACAGGTCGGGCACGGTCACGGAGCCGGTCACGCAGATCCGCCCGAGGTCGTTGCGGACGAGGTCCACGATCATGACGTTCTCGGCGTAGTCCTTCTCCAGGAGATCGGCCTCGGTCCGGCCCGTCCCCTTGATCGGCCCCGACTCCACGACGCGTCCCGCGCGGCGCAGGAACAGCTCGGGCGAGGCCGTGGCTATCTCGACGCCGTGATCCGGCAGGCGGATCGTTCCGGCGTACGGAGCGGGGTTGCCGCGCGCGAGGAGCACGGTCAGGGCGTCGATGTCTCCGTGGTCCGCGAGCGGCGCGGACAGCACGCGGCAGAGATTCGCCTGATAGACGTCCCCGGCCGCGATGTGTTCCCGCACGCGCCGCACGCCGTCCACGTACGCGGCGCGGTCGAGCGACGACGTCCAGTCACCGGCGGCGGGCCCCCGCCACGCGCCGGCCACCGGAGCGGGCACCGGCTCCGCCCGTACGTCGTCGAAGCGGGCACAGACGAGTCCGCCCTCGAAGTCGGCGGTGACGGCCCAGAAGCCGTGGGACTCCAGCGCCGAGGGATCGCTGGTCACGTCCCTGAGGCCGGTCGCGAGCAGGCCGCCGAAGCGCGCCATGGGCAGGGACGCCCCGGAGGGCGGCCGGGAGGACATCTGAGGGGCGCTGTGCACGACTGTGAGTCTATGACCGGCGTCCTGGTCGCGCCCCGGGCCGGTGACAGCGCAGCACGCTGCGCAAACGCGTTTTTGTACTGGCCCAGGAATCCGCTAGAGTTCAACACGTCGCCGGGACGCGCAAGCGGGCCGGGAAAGACAAGCGGACGTAGCTCAGTTGGTAGAGCGCAACCTTGCCAAGGTTGAGGTCGCCAGTTCGAACCTGGTCGTCCGCTCGCAGGAAGTGGGGGATCTTCCCGAACCCCCGCACTCCTGGTGGAGTGGCCGAGAGGCGAGGCAACGGCCTGCAAAGCCGTCTACACGGGTTCAAATCCCGTCTCCACCTCCAAGCGCGATTAGCTCAGCGGGAGAGCGCTTCCCTGACACGGAAGAGGTCACTGGTTCAATCCCAGTATCGCGCACGCAGAACAACCGAAGATCTGGTCCGCAAGGATCCCCGCGCGATTAGCTCAGCGGGAGAGCGCTTCCCTGACACGGAAGAGGTCACTGGTTCAATCCCAGTATCGCGCACGCAGTACGCAGCACACGCAGGTTGACCCGCGCGATTAGCTCAGCGGGAGAGCGCTTCCCTGACACGGAAGAGGTCACTGGTTCAATCCCAGTATCGCGCACCATCCACACGAAGCCCCCGGCCGTTCCCACGGCCGGGGGCTTCGTCGTTCCCTCCGGTCAGGAGGAGAAGAGCATGTGGCCGAAGCTCTTGTGCCGCTTGTTGTGGCCGTAGTGCCCGCCATGGCCGCCGTGGTGGCCGCCGTGCTGCGGAGCGCCCCACGCCGGGGCGGGAGCGGCCGGGTAGCCCTGCGGGGCGGGCGGCGGTGGCGGGGCCTGCTGGCCGCCCCACTGGGACTCGACCCGACTCAGGGCCTCGAGCTCGCCGTAGTCGAGGAATATCCCGCGGCAACCGCTGCACTGCTCGATCTGGACGCCATTGCGGTTGTACGTGTGCATCGGTGCGTGGCACTTGGGACACTGCATGGTCGGCTCAACTCCTCGCCGGTCGTGACTGCTTCGCCGGAACTCTGCCCGGCTTCGGTGCGTTGCACCCTACTTCGTGGTGGTGGGGGCCAACTCCGGCGGGAGGGCGGCCATTCGATCACACGCGTCGACCACCGCCTGCTCGATCTCGTCCAGGGTCCTGTTCTCCCTGACGGACTTGGCGACGGCCAGGGCGGCGGTCTGCGCAGTGAGGGCGCGGGCCGGTACGTCGAGGGCGGGCCAGGGGTCCGTGCCGTCCGCCGGGACCGCCGGGCCGCGTGCCGCGCGGTAGGCGGTGAGGAAGCGGGTCCACTCCTCCGGAGGGAGGAGGCCGCAGGCGTACCAGGCCGCGGGGCGGGCCAGGTCCCAGGCCGGGTCGCCGAGGCCGAGGTCGTCGACGTCGATGAGCAGCCAGCGCCCCTCGGCCGTACGGACCAGTTGCCCCAGGTGCAGGTCGCCGTGGCACAGGAGCTTGGGGAGCGGCGCGGGGGCCTCGGCGCGGGCCCAGGCCGGGAGCGTGGCCCAGGCGCGCTCGACGGGGGCGGCCGCGGGGTGCGGTCCCGCGGCCCGCATCCGCGTCATCGCCCGAGCCGCCTTCGCCGGGCCGCGCATGTCCGGGAGCGGGTGCGGGAGTTGCGCCGGGGGTGTGGAGTGCAGGCGGGCGAGGAGGGTGGCGGCGGCTTCCCAGGGGGCGGCGTCGGGGTCGTCGCGGTCCACCGGGGTGCCGGCCTCCCAGAGGGTGACGAGGCGTCCGTGCAGCGGGATCGCCGTCTCGCCGAGCGGAGGGAGGAGGGTGCCGTGGAGGGCGGCGGCGACCTTCAGGCGGGCCGCGAGGTCGGTGGGGTCCGTGCCGGGGGCGTGCGCCTTGGCGACCGTGCCGCCGTGCCGGACGACGGTGGCGTCGTCCCGGTCCGCCAGGACGGCTTCGGGCGCGCAGGCGCAGGCGCCGGTACGAGGGGTGCGGTGCGCCGCGGCGCGGACCTGGGCGGTCAGGGCCGGCAACAAGGCGGTGGCTGTGGCGGTCACGGGTCCCCCGGGGTGCGTCGATCGGTACTTCCGTGAGCGTACGCATCGTGGCGCATGGCCCGGTGAGGGATTCTTCTCCCCCACCCCGCCCCTTCCCGAAACCATGGGGCCCGGCCCCTGGACCCCCGCACAAGATGTCCTCAATCGCCGGACGGGCTGTAAGAGCCCGTCCGGCGAGTGAGGACGAGCTCGGCGCAGCCGGTGATCTACCCGCAGAGCCCCCGCGCAAAGAAGTGCCCGCGCAGCTCCCCAGCTGCGCGGGCATTTCTCGTGCCGTCCGCCGCACCCCCGTCCCCACGGGGTTTCCTGGCCGGATGTCCCCGCCCGGACCGCTCATCCGGGCCCGGGGCGCCGCTCAGCGCCCCAGCATCACGCCCACGGACGACGCCTGTGTGACCACTGCTTCCCAGCCGCCGAAGACGACCACCAGCAGGGCCGCCAGAGGAAGAACCATGGCCGTCGCCACCAAGGGGTGACGCGTGCCGGACGGGCGGACGCCGAACGTGGCGAAAGCCTTACGTCCTTGCGTGCGGACCATTGCCCGCGGTGCCGTGTCCGCCATGATTCCTCTCCTGACCGAGTCTGTATGAATTTGGCAGCGGCGGGTGTCTGACCTCGGGGGACGAGTGCTGCACCCGCCGCTTGACCTCAAATCTAGGTGCGCCGAGGGCTTGGGTCGTCATGCCCTCGTACCGATTGCCGGGCCTCCCGGAGGATGACCGATCGTCGGTCATGTACTCCCGTGGGTGGAGACGGGGTCCTAGGTCTCAGGGTCTTCCCGGAGGGGGCGGGCGGCCTGCTCCGATGTGTCCTCCCGGGGGACGGGCTGCTCGACGAGAGCCAGGACACGGGTGGACATGAAGCGCGCGGTCCGCACGACCGAGCCGCTGCGGGTGACTTCGCTCACTTCGACCACCCCTCTGCGGACCGCCGTCTCCACCCGGCGGCCCGCCCGGCTCGCCACCACCTCATACGTCCGTGTCGTGTCCCCGGCGTCCACGACTATCTCCACGCGATCACCTTTCACGGGATCAATCCCCCTTCAGCGATGGATGGTTGGGGTGGACGACCCTGACAACAGCCGCTTTCCCCCCGCGCCCTGACCACTCTTCAAGTTTCCCACCCGGCACTGACAATCGGTCGGGCCGCGAGGGCGCGGCCTCTGCACCTGCCCGGCCACGGAAACGTAAGCTGTGGCACGACAACGAACCGGGCAGCGGGGATGGACATGGCGATGATGCGGCTCCGGCGCGAGGACCCGCGTGTCGTCGGCTCGTTCAGACTGCACAGGCGGCTGGGCGCCGGCGGCATGGGGGTCGTCTACCTGGGGTCGGACCGGCGGGGGCAGCGCGTCGCCCTCAAGGTGATCCGGCCCGATCTGGCGGAGGACGAGGAGTTCCGGTCGCGTTTCGCGCGCGAGGTCTCCGCGGCCCGGCGCATCCGCGGCGGCTGTACCGCGCGGCTCGTCGCCGCCGATCTCGACGCCGACCGGCCGTGGTTCGCCACGCAGTACGTACCCGGGCCCTCCCTGCACGACAAGGTCGCCGCCGAGGGGCCGCTCTCCGCGGCCGACGTGGCGGTGGTCGGTTCGGCGCTCGCCGAGGGCCTCGTCGCCGTACATGAGGCCGGTGTGGTGCACCGTGACCTGAAGCCGTCGAACATCCTGCTGTCCCCGAAGGGGCCGCGGATCATCGACTTCGGCATCGCCTGGGCCACCGGCGCCTCGACGCTGACCCACGTGGGCACCGCCGTCGGATCGCCCGGCTTCCTCGCGCCCGAGCAGGTGCGCGGCGCCGCCGTCACCCCGGCGACGGACGTGTTCGCCCTCGGCGCCACCCTCGCGTACGCGGGCATGGCGGACTCACCCTTCGGGCACGGCAGTTCAGAGGTCATGCTCTATCGCGTCGTCCACGAAGAGGCGCAGCTCAGCGGGGTCCCGGACGCGCTCGCCCCGCTGATCAGGGCCTGCCTGGCCAAGGACCCCGAGGAGCGTCCCAGCACGCTTCAACTGTCGCTCCGGCTCAAGGAGATCGCGGCCCGCGAGGCACAGGGCCTGACGGACCCGCGGCCGCCCGCGCCCCGGCAGGACCAGGACCGGCCGACGGGACGGATGGCCGAGGAGTACGCGGACCAGCGCACCCAGCGGCGAAATCCGCAGGGCACTCCCCCGCCGCGGCCCAGCTCTTCGCGGCCGAGTTCCTCGCGGGCCGGCTCCTCCCGGACCGGATCCTCGCGCACGGGTTCCTCCCGCACGGGTTCCTCGCGGCCGCACCCCTCGCGGGGCGGCTCCAGCTCATCGCGGTCCGGCTCGCGTCCCGGGCAGGCCCGGAACACGACGCGCTCCGGTGGCGCGCGGCGGCCCGCCAACCCGCGGCTGCTGCGCCAGCGGCTCTTCGTCTTCGTGGTCGTGACGCTGCTCGTGGCCCTGGGGATCGCGGCGGCCCAAGGGTGCCAAGGGCCTGCGCGCGGGCTCGGCGGCAGCGGCGCGCACGAGGTGCGCGACGTACAGCAGAGCCAGCGGCTCGATCCGGGGCCTGGCTCTCAGAGCTGAGGGCGGCCCGTCGCCACGGCGTAGAACGCGACCGCGGCCGCCGCTCCCACGTTCAGGGAGTCGACGCCGTGGGCCATCGGGATGCGGACCCATTCGTCGGCCGCCATCAGGGCCTTCGTGGTGAGGCCCTCGCCCTCCGCGCCGAGCATGAGGGCGACCCGGTCCATGCGGTGGGGCGCCGCCTCGTCCAGGGTCTTGGCCTTCTCGTCCGGGGTGAGCGCGAGGAGGTTGAAGCCCGCCTCGCGTACGCCGTCCAGACCCTTGGGCCAGGATTCGAGGCGGGCGTAGGGGACGGAGAACACCGCGCCCATGGAGACCTTCACCGAGCGGCGGTAGAGCGGGTCCGCGCAGTCCGGCGAGAGCAGCACCGCGTCCATGCCCAGGGCGGCGGCGCTGCGGAAGATCGCCCCGATGTTGGTGTGGTCGTTCACCGACTCCATGACGACGACGCGGCGCGCCCTGGTGAGGAGCTCGTCGGAAGTCGGCAGCGGCTTGCGCTGCATCGAGGCGAGGGCGCCGCGGTGCACGTGATAGCCGGTGACCTGCTCGGCCAGGTCGGGGTTGACCGCGTACACCGGGGCGGGGACCTCGTCGATGACGTCCCGCATGACGTCGACCCACTTGGCGGAGAGCAGCATCGAGCGCATCTCGTAGCCCGCCTGCTTGGCGCGTCTGATCACCTTCTCGCCCTCGGCGATGAAGAGGCCCTCGGCGGGCTCGCGCCTGCGGCGCAGTTCGACGTCGGTCAGGCCCGTGTAGTCGCGCAGGCGCGGGTCGGTGGGGTCGTCAACGGTGATGAGATCAGCCACAGGGTGATACTGCCTTGTCCTGGGTGTGGTGCCAACGCCTTGGCGGCGGCGGGTTACCGGTGGTTACGCGGGAGCTGGGGGCGATCAGGCGGGGCTGTCCGGGCCCACGTTCACCACATCGCCGATGACGATGACGGCCGGGGGCTTCACCTCGTGGGCGGTGACCTCGGCGGCGACGGTCCCGAGCGTGGCGTCCACGCGGCGCTGGGCCGCGGTGGTGCCCTCCTGGATCAGGGCGACGGGGGTCTCGGGCGACCGGCCGTGCGCGGTCAGGGTCGCCGCGATCTTGCCGATCTTGTCCACGCCCATCAGGATCACGAGGGTGCCGCGCAGCTTGGCGAGCGACGCCCAGTCGACCAGGGAGCGCTCGTCGTCCGGGGCCACGTGGCCGCTGACCACCGTGAACTCGTGGGCGACCCCGCGGTGCGTGACGGGGATGCCCGCCGCGCCGGGCACGGAGATCGAGCTGGAGATGCCGGGCACCACGGTGCAGGGGATGCCCGCTTCGGCCAGCGCCTGCGCCTCTTCCATGCCGCGCCCGAAGACGAAGGGGTCGCCGCCCTTGAGCCGGACGACCGACTTGCCCTGCTTCGCGTGCTCGATGAGGGCGTTGTTGATGGCCTCCTGGGCCATGAAGCGGCCGTACGGGATCTTCGCTGCGTCGATCACCTCGACGTGCGGCGGGAGTTCGTCGAGCAGGTCGCGGGGACCGAGCCGGTCGGCGATGACAACGTCGGCCTCGGCGAGGAGGCGCCGCCCGCGGACCGTGATGAGGTCCGGGTCGCCGGGGCCGCCGCCGACGAGGGACACGCCGGGGGTACGGGTGCGGTGGTGGGGCGCCACGAGGGTGCCGTCGCGCAGGCCCTCGACGACCGCGTCACGGATCGCCGCGGTGCGGCGGGGGTCGCGGCCGTGGATGTCCGTGGTGAGGACGGCGACCGTGACGCCCGCGGAGCGGCCGGTCGCCGGGGTCAGGGCGGTGGCGGCGTCGGCGTCGTCCGAGCGGACGCACCAGACCCGCTGGGCCTCGGCCTCCGCGGAGGCCGCCGTGTTGGCCTCGCTGTCGCTGGTGGCGATGAGGGCGTACCAGGCGTCCTTGAGGTCACCGGCCTCGTACCGCCGGCGCTCCCAGGTGATCTCCCCCGCGTCCGCCATCGCCTCCACCGAGGGGGTCGCCGTCGGCGACACGAGGAGGATGTCGGCGCCCGCCGCGATCAGGGCGGGCAGGCGGCGCTGGGCCACCTGGCCGCCGCCGAGCACGACCGTGTGGCGGGCGGTGAGGCGGAGGCCTACGGGGTAGGCGGGGCTTTCGGCCATGGCGGGAGGCTCCTCGTGCGGGGCGCGGGGCTTTGCGGGTGCCGCTACGACGGTGGGGCGGCTGCGTTGGTGCTGTGACGTGCGCGTTCAGTATGGCTGGGGCGGGGCGGGGTCTCTCCCCCAGCCCCGCCCTGCCCGGCTGTGTCGATGTGCGGCTCCGCCGGTGGGGCTTCGCCCCGGAGCCTCCTCGTGCGGCTACTTCTCGGTCACGCCCGCCGAGTCGAACGTGGCCACCTCGTGCATCGCGCGCGCCGCGCTCTGCACCACCGGGAGGGCCAGGAGGGCGCCTGTGCCCTCGCCCAGGCGGAGGTCAAGGTCGACCAGGGGGCGCAGACCCAGCTTGTTCAGGGCCGCCACGTGGCCCGGCTCCGCACTGCGGTGGCCCGCGATGCAGGCCGCGAGGACCTCGGGGGCGATGGCTCGGGCGACCAGAGCCGCCGCGCCGGCGCTCACGCCGTCCAGGATCACCGGCGTACGGAGGGAGGCGCCGCCCAGGAGGAGGCCCACCATCGCCGCGTGCTCCAGGCCGCCGATCGCCGCGAGGACGCCGATCGGGTCGGCCGGGTCGGGCTGGTGCAGTTCGAGGGCGCGGCGCACGACGTCGACCTTGCGGCTGTGCATCTCGTCGTTGATGCCGGTGCCGCGGCCGGTCACCTCGCCCGGGTCGGTGTCGGTGTAGACGGAGATGAGGGCCGCGGACGCCGTGGTGTTCGCGATGCCCATCTCGCCGGTGAGCAGGGCCTTGTTGCCCGCCGCCACCAGGTCGCGGGCGGTCTCGATGCCCACCTCGACGGCCGCCTTGACCTCCTCGCGGCTCAGCGCGGGGCCGGTCGTCATGTCGGACGTGCCCGCCCGGATCTTGCGGGGCAACAGGCCGGGGGTGGCCGGGAGTTCACTGGCCACGCCGACGTCGATGACGCAGACCTCGGCGCCCACCTGGTTGGCGAAGGCGTTGCAGACCGCGCCGCCGCCGAGGAAGTTGGCGACCATCTGCGCGGTCACCTCCTGGGGCCAAGCGGTGACGCCCTGGGCGTGCACCCCGTGGTCGCCCGCGAAGATCGCGACGGCCGCGGGCTCCGGGATCGGCGGCGGGCACTGCCGGGAGAGGCCGGAAAGCTGCGCGGAAATGATCTCCAGCATGCCGAGCGCGCCCGGCGGCTTCGTCATCCGCTTCTGCCGCTCCCACGCCTCGCCGAGCGCCTTCGCGTCCAGCGGACGGATGTTGGAGACGGTCTCCGCAAGGAGGTCGCTCGGGTCCTCGCCGGGCAGGGCGCGGCGGCCGTACGTCTCCTCGTGGACCACCCAGGAGAGCGGGCGGCGCTTGGACCAGCCTGCCTGCATCAGCTCGGGCTCCTCGGGGAACTCGTCGACGTATCCGACACAGAGGTAGGCCACCACTTCGAGGTGCTCGGGCAGGCCGAGGGTCCTGACCATCTCGCGCTCGTCGAAGAAGCTGACCCAGCCGACACCGAGACCCTCGGCACGCGCCGCGAGCCAGAGGTTCTCGACGGCGAGTGCCGAGGAGTACGGGGCCATCTGCGGCTGGGTGTGCCGGCCGAGGGTGTGGCGGCCGCCGCGGGTCGGGTCCGCCGTGACGACGATGTTCACCGGGGTGTCGAGGATCGCCTCGATCTTCAGTTCCTTGAACTGCTTGGCGCGGCCCTTGGGCAGCGACTTCGCGTACGCGTCCTTCTGGCGCATGGCCAGCTCGTGCATCGTGCGGCGGGTGTCCGCCGAGCGGATGACGACGAAGTCCCAGGGCTGGGAGTGGCCCACGGAGGGTGCCGTGTGGGCCGCCTCCAGGACGCGCAGCAGGACCTCGTGCGGGATGGCGTCGCTGCGGAAGCCGTTGCGGATGTCACGGCGTTCGCGCATCACGCGCAGCACGGCCTCGCGCTCGGCGTCGTCGTAGCCGGGGGCCGCGGGCGTCTGCGGCTGCTGGACCGGCTCCGGCTCCTGTACGGGCTCGGCGTCCGCGTCCTCGGCTGCCACCGGGGCGGCAGCTTCGGCGGGGCCGGCCTCGACGATGAGCAAGGGCTCGGGGGCGTCGGCCACCGGCGCTCCCTCCGCTTCGGCGGGTGCTTCGACCACTTCCAGGGGCGCGGCTTCGGCTGCCATCTCCGCGGGCTCGGGCGCCACGGCCACGGGCTCCTCCGGCGTCTCCGGGGCCGGAGCCATGGCGGGCTCCCCTCCGTCACGCGGCGCGGGCACGGTGGCCGCGGGCTGCGGGGCCACGGGCTCGGGAGCCTCGACGAACTCGGGGCCACCAGTGGCTTCGACGGGCTCGGCTGCCGCGGCAGGCTCGGCTGCTTCGACGGCTGCCTCTGCTTCGGCGGGGGCCGACGGCTCCTGGGCCGCGAGAGCCTCGGGAGCCTCGGGAGCCCCAGGGGCCTCAGGGACCTCGGGGGCCTCCACCGTGGCCGGCGACTCCGGAGTGTCGGCGGCCTGCGGGGCGGCCTCTGCCTCGGCGGGCTCCGCCTGCGCCTCGGGGGCGACGGGCTCCGGCTGCGGGGCCTCGACGTGCTCGGGCGGTACGGACAGGGCGTGCGGAGGCGTCGGCGCCAAGTGCGGCGTGGTCGGCACCGAGCCCTCGACCGGCACGAACTGGCCGAGGGGCGCGGGCGCCTGGGGCTCCGCGAAGTGCTGGTTCGGGCCCGCCGGGAACTCATCGGCCTGCGGCGCCTGCGCCACGGGAACATCGCCGTACTGCTGAGGCTGCTGGACCTGGTGAGCCTGGTGGACGTGCGGGCCATGGGCCGCGGGTCCCGCCCCGGCGAGCGGCGCGTCCGACCAGGGCTGCGCGCCCGCCATGGCGAACTGCGGCTGACCGGAGTTCTGTGCGGGCGCGGGCTCCTGGTCCGCTTCCGGGGCGGAGGCGGCCGGGTCCCCTGCGAACGGCTGCGCGGCGGACGGCTGCTCAGCCGATGCCTGCTCGGCCGACGGCTGCTCGGCGTCCACGGCGAACGCGGGCTGCCCTGCCTCGGCGGTGGCCTGCGCGAACTGGACGTCGGCCTCGGTGCCTTGCGCGACGGCGGGATCGGCGGCCTCCGCGGCCTGCGGGAAGGCGGTCGCGGGCGCCTCGGCGGCGGCCGGGGCCGCGGGGTCGGTCACCACGGACTGCGGGGCCTCGGGCGCGGGCGCGGGTACGTCCACCGTGCCCTGTGCGTCAGGCGTGTTCTGTATGCCCTGTGCGTCCAGTGCGGCCTGTGCGTCCTGCGCGCCCTGTGTTTCCCCTGTGACGGGAGTGGCGTCCGGGGCGTCCGGGACGACCGTTTCTGCTGGTGTGACGGGCTGCGAGGGCTGAGGCGAAGGCTGCGCATGCTGCGGCTGGGGCTGCGGCGTCCACGGCGTCGCGCCCTGCGGCACGTTCTCGCCGAGCCGCGTCCCTCTGGGCATCCCGTCCCCGTCACGCGGGATGTCGAGGTACTCGGGGCCCACGGTGGGCGGCCCCGCGTGCCGTACGGGCGCCGCGTGCTGCGGCGCACCGGCCGGGCCGCGGTCGGCGAGGGAGCGTACGGGGCTGCCCGAGGCGTCGGGCACGGCGGGACCCGAAGGCCCCCGGTGGAGCGGGCGGCGGGAGGGACCGGGGTGCGACGCGGGCGCCGGAGTGGGAGCGCCGGGCAAGTGGACGCCGTTCAGGTCGACCGAGCCGCTGTCGCGGCCGGCGGTCTCGTGCGGGCCCGGCTGGTGCGTGGCGTGCGGCTGTCCGGCGGACTGCTGGGCGAACGCGTGCGGAGCCGCCGCGTGCTGGCCGCCGTGGGACTGGCCACCCATCGGCAGGCCGCCCGTCGAGGACTCGCCCACCGGCTGCTCGCCCGCCGCCTGGCCGGCCGTGGCCTGGCCCGGCATGGAGGGGTCGGCCCCCGGGGCGTACTGGTTCGCCTGCGGGTCTCCCACGGGCTGCCCCATGCCTGGCTGGCCGGCTGCCGACTGCGCCTCGCTCCAGGCGCCCTGGGCGCCCGGCATCAGCAGCAGGTCGTCATCGTCCGCGGGGGCGACGCTCTCGGCGGGACTCTCGGAGGGGTCGAGGTAGGTGTACGCGCCCGGGGCGGGGACGCCCGGCTGCTCCACCATGCCTGCGTTCTCCGGCAGTCCCTCGCCCGGGACCTGGCCGGTGTCGGTCATGCGTAACCCCTCGCCCATCGGTTAGTGCTTCTTCGACCGCCCCTCAGCCGTCGGCCGGGGAAGCCCCATTGCCCGGAGCGGCGCACCAACCGCCCGTCATTCTCAACGAGCGTGCGCGCCACGCGGCACGAACCGCGTACGGACAACAGGCATTGTCCCGGTCGGGCTGCCACCGCGGCGCCTTGATCCGCAACGGCCCGCTGTGGGCTGCGCCACGTTGCGCGCCCTCCGGTCCTGCCGTACCACACACCCCCCAAAACGGGCGAGCTTTCCGGACATTGACCAACTATTTGCCGGACACTCGGTGCGGTACAACGATCGGCCAGCCTACCCCGCACCATGCGGCAGCAGGGTCACGGGGCGCGATCGGGCAACTGTCCGGAGAGCACGAAGACCACGGTCCGCTCTCGCTCCGTCCACGCGCGCGTGTCGAGTTCGACGGACTGCAGCAGCGCGCATTCGACGGTGTAGCCGTGCTCCGTCAGACCCCGGCCGATGAGTTCGGCCGCGTCACGGGTCGACGCGTGCGTCACGATGCGCGCCGGGCGGCGGTCGGCGACGGCGGAGACCACCTCGGCTCCCCCGCCCCCGATCCGTACGACGTCGGGCTCGGGCAGGTCTTCGAGTACGTGCGGCGCGGTGCCGTGCAGGATCTGCGGCTGTACGCCGAAGTGGCGGGCGACCGCCGTGGTGCGGGCGCAGGCGTCGGGGTCGGCGTCGACGGCGATGACGGCGGCGCCGAAACGTGCCGCCTCCACGGCGAAGGCGCCGCTGCCGCAGCCGATGTCCCAGACCAGGTCGCCCACGCGCGGGCCGATGCGGGCGAGTTGGACGGCCCGTAGCCGGTCGCTCTCGCCCTCGCCGAGCTGGGCGTCGCCGCCGTAGGCGGGAGCGGGCAGCGCCCAGCCGCGCGAAGTGCCCGGGTCACGGCCGGCGATCCAGCCGGTGTCGGACGTGGCGGGCGGGCCGCCGATGACGATGACGACGTTCGGGTCGCGCCAGGTGTGGTCGGCGGCCTTGTCCGAGGTCAGGACGGTGACCTGTTCGCGCTCGGTGCCGAGCTCCTCGCAGATCACGAAGGTGCGGTGCACGCCCTGGAGGAGCAGGCCGAGCTCGGCCGGGCCCGCGCCGGGCGAGGTGAGGACGGCGACCTTGGGGTGCGCGCGGCAGACGTTCACGGCGCGGCGCAGCGTGCGGGGGTGGGCAACCACGACTTCGGCGTCGTCCCAGGGCATCCCGGCGCGGGCAAAGGCCTGGGCGACGGAGGAGACGGCGGGCACGACTTCGACCTCGAGGCCGAATTCGGGGGCGCGCAGCGTGCGTACGACGCCGAAGAACCCGGGGTCGCCGTCGGCGAGGACCACGGCGGTGCCGCGGTGGGCGGCGATACGGCGGGCGGCCAGGCTCACGCTGCCCAGGCGGATCCGTTCCGCCGTCGGCGGGACCGCGGTGAGCGCGAGGTGGTGGGCGGCGCCCGCGACGAGTGTGGCGGCGCCGAGCGCCGAGCGCGCAGCGGCGGTCAGCGGCGAACCGTCCCAGCCGATCACCGTGACGCGGTCGGCCATCGTCGTCTGTCTCCTGGTTTCTCGCGGATCGTCTGAGGGGCCGGGTGTCGCGTGTAGGGGGCAACCGCGTGCGGCCAGGGGCGAGCGTACCTGGTGGGGCCGTGAGGTGCTTGTGGGGTCAGTTCCAGTCGGAGAAAGCCGTGAACCCGCTGTCGGCGAGCTGCTCGCCGACTCCTTCGAGATCCTCGGGGAGCAGGCTCCACACGATGAGGTCGGTGCGGACCTCGATCCAGCCGCCGAAAGGGTCGCCGCCGTTGCGCGTACGCGCTATCCAGGCGCCCCGCAGGACTCCCTCGCTGATGCAGCCGATCTTCTGTGCGACCTGCTGGGCAGCGGTGTTGTCGGCGGCGGTGCGCAGCTCGATGCGCTCGAAGCGCTGGTCGTTGAAGAGCCACTGGGCGGTGGCGAGTGCCGCCTCCGACGCGTAGCCCTCGCCGCGGGCCCAGGGGGCGACGACGTACTTGAGTTCGCAGGAGCGTACGCGCCAGTTGGTGTCGCGCAGTTGCACGATGCCGACCAGGCGCTGGGTGAGGAACTCCGTGACGGCGAGGGCGATGCCGCGGCCCTCGGTGCGCTCGGCGGGCGCGAGATGGTTGATCCAGTCGCGGGCGTCGTCCTCGGTGTAGGGCTGGGGCACGGAGGTCCAGGCGGTGACCATCTCGTCGTTCATCATCTCCGCGTACGCGGAGACGTCGGCTTCCTCGAACGGGCGCAGCACCAACCGCTCCGTGCTGATGGAGATATCGGGGAAGGTAGTCATGCGCTGCTCCGTAACCTGGAACCCTCGGGCCTGCTGAAGAGCCCAGCATGCAGCATGTCGACGCGCAAACGCACCACGGGGTCCGCTCCTTCATCAGGAGCGGACCCCGTGGTGGGGGCGGAAACGGACTGTGCGTCAGCTCGTTTCGACGGGCAGGACGGAGCCCTTGTACTTGTCCTTGATGAACTGCTTCACCTCGGGTGAGGTGAGCAGTTCGGCCAGCTTCTCGACCCTGGGGTCGTCCTCGTCGCCCTTCTTGACGGCGAGCACGTTGTTGTACGGATTGTCCTTGGGCGACTCGAGAAGGATGGCGTCCTTCTTCGGATTCAGTTTGGCGTCGAGCGCGTAGTTGTTGTTGATGACCGCGGCTTCGACGTCTTCCAGGGAGCGGGGCAACTGGGCGGGTTCCAGGGGCTTGAGGGTCAGCTTCTTCGGGTTGGACGTGATGTCCTCGGGGGTGGCGGTCGAACCGGCCCCCTTCTTGAGCCCGATGACGCCCTTGGAGGCGAGGAGTTGCAGCGCCCTGCCTTCGTTGGTGGTGTCGTTGGGGATGGCGACGGTCGCACCGGCGGGCAGCTCGGTGACGTCCTTCGCCTTCTTCGCGTACACCCCCATCGGCGGCAGATAGACCTCGGTCACCGGCGTGAGCTCCGTCTTCTTGGACTTGTTGAAGTCCTCGAGGTACGGGGCGTGCTGGTAGAGGTTGGCGTCGAGGGACCCTTCCTGGAGCGCGGTGTTCGGCGTGACGTAGTCCGTGAACTCCGTGATCCGGAGGTCGAGTCCCTTCTTCTTCGCGAGGTTCTGCTTGATGTACGTGAGGACCTCGCCGGCCGGGGTCGGGGTGGCGCCGACGGTGAGCGTGTCACCGTCGCCGCCTCCCGAGCCGGATCCGCTGCCGCACGCGGTCAGCCCGAGCGTGAGGGCGAGTGCTCCCGCGGCGGCGATGACGGGCGTACGCATGATCAGAACGCCGCGACGACGGCGCCGTCGTACTTGTCGTCGATGAACTTCTTGACCTCGGGCGAGGTGAGGAGCTTGGCGAGCTTCTTCACGCGCGGGTCGTTCTCGTCGCCCTTCTTCACGGCGAGGAAGTTGCCGTAGGGGTTGCCCTTGGCGGGCTCGGCGACAAGGGCGTCCTTGGCCGGGCTGAGCTTGGCCTCGAGGGCGTAGTTGCCGTTGATCACCGCGGCGTCGACGTCACCGAGGGAGCGGGGCACCTGGGCCGCCTCGATCTCCTTGAACTTGAGGTTCTTCGGGTTCTTCGAGACATCCTTGGGGGTGGCCTCGTAGCCGACGCCCTTCTTGAGCTCGATCAGGCCGTTGTCGGCCAGGAGCTTCAGCGAGCGGGCCTCGTTCGTGGTGTCGTTCGGGAGCGCGACCGTGGCGCCCTTCTTGAGGTCGCCGAGCTTCTTGACGCTCTTGGAGTAGACGCCGAGCGGCTCCAGGTGCACCGTCGCGCCCGGGACGGGCACGATGTCCGTGCCGTTCTTCTTGTTGAAGTCGTCCAGGTACGGCTTGTGCTGGAAGTAGTTGGCGAAGACCTCGCCCTGCTCGACGGCGGTGTTCGGCGTGACGTAGTCGGTGAACTCCTTCACCTCAAGGTCGAGGCCGGCCTTCTTCGCGAGGTTCTTCTTGACGTAGTCGAGGATCTCGCCCTGCGGCGTGGGAGTGGCGGCGACGATGAGCGGGCCGTCCTTGTCTCCCGCGGCGGAGCCCTTGTCGGAGCCGCAGGCGGAGAGCCCGAGGGTGAGGGCTCCGGTGGCGAGGACAGCGGTGGTGATCTTGGCGGTGTTACGCACGAAAAGTGCCTTTCTCCATGGGTGGTACGCCCCGCGATGGGATGTGCGGGGTGAGTTTCGGGAATCCGTCGACGGTGCCGGTCAGGAGGCCTTCGACGGCGCGAGCTTGAGGAAGCGCAGACGCGGTGCCGCGCCCGAGTGGCCGCCGCGCCGGTGCAGCCTGCGGGCCGCGTAGTCGCCCGCGAACTGGATGATCGAGATGACGACGGCGAGGACGCCGACGGTGATCCACATCAGTTCGGTCTCGAAGCGCTGGTAGCCGTAGCGGATGGCGATGTCGCCGAGGCCGCCCGCACCGACGGCGCCGGTGATGGCCGAGTAGCCGAGGATCGTGACGATCGTCGTGGTGGTGCTGGAGATCAGCGAGGGCAGCGACTCCGGCACGAGGACCTTGCGTACGACGGTCCAGGTGTTGCCGCCCATCGACTGCACGGCCTCGACGAGACCGCCGTCGACCTCGCGCACCGAGGTCTCCACGAGGCGCGCGAAGAACGGGATGGCACCGATCGCGAGCGGCACGATGGCGGCCTCACGGCCGATCGTCGTACCCGTGATCCAGCGCGTGAGTCCCATCAGCGCGACCATGAGGATGATGAAGGGCATCGAGCGCGCGATGTTCACGATCTGCCCGATGAGCTTGTTCACGACCGTGTTCTGCAGCAGCCCGCCGCGGTCGGTGAGGACCAGCAGGATGCCGAGCGGAAGTCCGGCGACGACGGCTATCAGCGTCGACCAGCCGACCATGTAGAGGGTGTCCCAACAGGCCTGCTCCAGCAGGGGCTGCATCTCCGACCAGGTCACTTGGCACCTTCCTTGACCAGCAGCGTGGCGTCCTTCGGCGTGCTCACGGGGTCTTCGCCCGCGATGTCCACCTGCAGTCCCTGCTCGCGCAGGAAGCCGATAGGCACGACGTTCTCCTCGAAGCGACCGGGCAGTTCGATGCGCATGCGGCCGACCTGCTTGCCCGCGACGGTGTCCATCGCGGCGCCGAGGATCGAGATGTCGATGTTGTACGTGCGCGACAGCTGGGAGATGACCGGCTGGGTCGCGGCCTCGCCGTGGAAGGTCACGTCGACGACGGTGCGGTCGGCGCCCGTGGCCGCGCCGCTGACCGGGAACAGCGCGGCGGCCAGCTCCGAGCCGGGCGTCGCGAGCAGCTCGGTGACGGTGCCGGACTCGACGATCCGCCCGTTCTCCATGAGGGCGGCGGAGTCGCAGACGCTCTTGACGACGTCCATCTCGTGCGTGATCAGCAGGACGGTCAGGCCGAGCTGCCGGTTGAGGTCGCGCAGGAGACCCAGGATGGAGCGGGTGGTCTCCGGGTCGAGGGCGCTGGTCGCCTCGTCCGAGAGCAGCACCTTCGGGTCGCCGGCGAGCGCGCGGGCGATGCCGACGCGCTGCTTCTGGCCGCCGGAGAGCTGCGCCGGGTAGGACTTCGCCTTGTCGGCGAGGCCGACCAGGTCGAGGAGTTCGAGGGCCTTGCGGGAGCGCTCGGCGCCGCTGAGGCCGAGGATCTCCAGGGGCAGCTCGATGTTGTCCTTGACGGTGCGCGAGGACAGCAGGTTGAAGTGCTGGAAGACCATGCCGATGCGGCTGCGCGCCCGGCGCAGGTCCTTGCTCGCGCGGCTGCCGCGCCCCGCGAGGGCGGTGAGGTCCTGGCCGCCGACGCTGACGGTGCCGGCGGTGGGGCGCTCCAGGAGGTTCACGCAGCGGATCAGCGAGGATTTTCCGGCGCCGGACTGGCCGATGACGCCGTACACCTCGCCTTCGCGGACATGCAGATCGACGCCGTCGAGGGCAGTTACTTCACGACCGCGTGAGCGGTAGACCTTGGTCAGGCCGGAAGTGGTGATCACAGGGGTTTCCGTCACTGTCGAGTGCGCGGCGCGGTTCTCGCCGGGCACGGGGCATTCGTGGGGAACGCGGCACGGTTTCTCGCGGTGGCGAAAGGAACCGGAGGAGGTGTGCGCGGGGCAGGCTCGCTTCCTACGTCTCGTCCGCCGGTAAGGCGTACGTCGCACAGGGGCGCGGCACAGCGGCTTCGCTTCGGGGCGCGATGCTCAGGGGTGGTGCGGGGGCCCTCAGAAGGCGCACATTCGACACATACAACGAGCACCGGGCGTCGTGATCGCCTCGGTCGCAGGGGTGCGGCTGCTCGTCGTGGTCATGTGGACCAGTAAAACACGCGTGCGTCCGCGGCCTGCCACGGTTGTCCGCTATACGGACAACCGGTGGACAGGTGCGGACGACGGGAGGTGACTGCTCAGTCCTCGGTGGAGATCTCCACGCCACCCTCGGTGACCAGTGCGGACACGGCCGAGAGGTCCTTCACGACCACGTCGGCGGAGAGCTCGCCGACCGTGTGCGTTGTGGCCAACGCCACGGTGGTCATGCCGGCCGCGCGTCCCGCCGTGAGACCCGCGGGCGCGTCCTCGAAGACCACGCAGCGCGCCGGGTCGACGCCCAGTTTCGCGGCCGCGAGCAGGAAGGGCTCCGGGTCGGGCTTGCCGCGCGTGATGTCGTCGGCGGCGATCACCGTCTTGGCGTCGATGCCGACCTCCGCGAGCCGGGCCTCGGCGAGGCGCCGCCCGGCGGAGGTGACCACGGCCCAGCGCTCGGGGGGCAGCGATGCGAGCAGCTCACGGGTGCCGGGCAGCAGCACGACACCGCCCGCGACGTCCGAGACCTCGAGCTCCTCGATGCGGGCGACGGCCTCGGCCACGCGCTCGGCGGGCAGCATGTCGGCGATGATCTCGGCGGCGGGTCGGCCGTGCAGCTCGACCCGGGCGAATTCCTCGGCGGTGATCCCGTACTCCTGCGCCAGCCGCGTCCAGCAGCGGTACACCGACTCCATCGAGGAGACGAGGGTGCCGTCGTTGTCGAACAGGAGCGCTTCAGCGTGGATCTTCATGGTGTCCGAGCGTACGGGGACCCCCCGGGGCGGGCGCATGGGGCCTTAGGGGTGCGCGCATCGGGTCATAGGGCCCGTAATAAAGTCACGGCATGCTTGTTGCCCTGACGATCGCGACCGCCGTGGCCGCGCTCGCGCTCGCCGCGTGGTGCGGCTTCGCCGCCTACCGGGACCAGCCGACCAAGGACTGGCACTTCATCGGCATGGGCGTGGTGACCTTCCTGGCCACGGTCCAGCTGATCGTCGGCATCGTCCAGCTGGCCCGGGGCGAGAAGCCCGAGCAGGGCATGACGATCTTCATCGCGTATCTGATCGGCTCCTTCGCCTGTATCCCGGCGGCGGGCTTCATGTCCCTGGCCGAGCGCACCCGCTGGGGCTCCATCACGGTCGCCGCGGGTGGCGTGGTCCTCGCCGTGCTGCAGGTACGGCTCTACGACATCTGGGGAGGCTGAGGTGACGGTGACCAAACCGGAGCGGCAGAAGCAGAGGCTCATCACCGGGCCGGGCATCCTTCTGGTGTGGCTGTACGGGGTGATGGTGGTCGGCGCCGTGTCGCGCTCGGCTGTACAGATCTCGACGGACTTCCACAAGGCCCCGCTCGCGTACACGCTCTCCGCGCTCGCGGGTCTCGTCTACGGCTTCATCACGTACTCGCTCGTGCGCGGCGGCGAGAAGGCCCGCAGGGCGGCGCTGGTGTGCTGCGCCGCCGAGCTGGTGGGCGTCCTGGCGGTGGGGACATGGACGCTCGTCGAGCCGTCCGCCTTCCCCGACGCCACGGTGTGGTCGGACTTCGGGATGGGCTATCTGTTCATCCCGGTGATCCTCCCGGTCACGGCGATCTTCTGGCTGAACAAGGCGCGGAGGAAGAGCGCCCCGTAGGGGCGCGGGGAACTGCGCGACCAGCCACGGCCGGCCCGCAGTCGCCCGGTGTGCGCTCAGACGCTGGTCGCATAGGCGCTCGCGCTGGCCTCCTTGGAGAGCGTGACCAGCGTCAGCCGCTCGTTCACCTGCTGGGCGCCCACCGCCACGTACCCGTGCTTGCGGTAGAGCTGGAGATTCTGTTCGCTGCGGTGGCCGCTGAAGAGCTGGAAGCACTTGGCGGTGCCGCCCGCACCCAGGCGCCCCTCTATCGCGTTCAGGAGCCGGCCGCCCAGGCCGTGACGCTGCATCCTGGGGTGGACGATGAGTTTTCCGATCCGCGCCGTTCCGTCGGCGTCGACCGTGCCGCGCACCGACGCGACCACCTCGTCCCCGAGGCGGGCCACCAGCACGTTCCCGGTGGTCAGTTCGGCCTTGATGGAGTCGAGGGACTGCGTGAGCGGCTCGATGGAGTAGTCGCCGTACAGCTCGGCCTCGCTCTGGTAGCACAGGTACTGCAGTTTGAGGATCTTCTCGGCGTCCTGTCCGCCCGCCTCCGAGATGGTCACGCTCATGCCCATGTGTGCATGCCTCCCGCTCACCTGCTCCGCCGGTTGTCTATCGCTCCATTCCCCGCGGGTCAGGAGCTGCAACCTCCGCCGCGAGCATTCTGCGCAGGCATCCCAGGCAACGGGAACGTTCAGGCCCCAGGCTGCCCTGTGACATTCCCAACTCACCTGCGATCTCCCGGTAGGTGAGGTCCTTGGGGGACAGCAGCGCCGCCATGAGACCGGGGCACCGTCCGGGCAGCTTGCGCACCGCCGCGTGCAGGGTGCGGTCACGGTCGGCCCGCAGGGCACGCTGCTCGGGCCCGCACTCGGAGTCGTCGGTGGGCTCGGCCGCGTACGCCACCTCGCGCTCCTGCGTACGCCGGCTGCGGCGCGCCTCGGAGGCGACGGCGGCGCGCAGCCAGGTGGCCGGGTCGGCGGGTGGGTCGGCGGCGTCCATGCGTTCGAGGAGGCGCAGCCAGACGGCCTGCTCCAGGTCACCGGGGTCGGCGCCCGAGCCGTGCGCCGCGGCGGACGCCTCGGCGGCGAGCAGCGGGCGCAGCGTGGGGATGAGCGAGTGAGTCATGCAGGGCGTGACGCGGCCGCCCCGGCAGGAGGTTGCCGGGGCGGGCGTCTGTCACCCCAACCGGGGCCGGGCGGTCAGCCGTTGACGAAGTCCTCGCGGGCGAGCAGCGCGGTGTCGCAGTTGTCGGAGAAGATCCCGTCGATGCCCGTCTCGAAGTACGCCTTGAAGGCCCCGAAGGCGTCGCCGTAGGCCGCCGGGTCGGTGCCCTTCCTGAAGTTCGCGGGCAGGAAGGTGTTCTCGTTGCGCATCGTGTACGGGTGCAGGATCAGGCCCGCCTTGTGCGCATCCTCGACCAGCGTGGTCGGAGTGCCGAGGCTGCCGTCCGGCTTCCTCGGGATGATCAGGTCGAGGGTGGGGCCGATGCCCTGCGCGAACGACGCCATCCACTTCAGGCCCTCGGGCTTGATGAGGTCGGCGACGGTGCGCGGGTCGCCCGCCTCGACGAAGTCCCAGGGGCGCGAGTTCGCGGTGGACAGGAGCACCACGAGCGGCGGGTCGACCAGCTTGTTCAGGCGCTGGATGCTGCTGGGCTCGAAGGACTGCAGGAAGTTGGGCGAGCTCTTCTTGTGCCGGCCGTACTTGCGCAGCAGCTTGGCGAGCGGCTCCTCCAAACCCAGGCCCAGCTTGCGGAAGTACGTGGGGTGCTTGGTCTCGATGTGCAGCCAGACCCGCTTGCCGCGCTCACGGCCCTGCTTGTCGGCCCACCGGAGGACCTCCTCCAGGGTCGGCACGTCCCAGCGGCCGTCGTAGAGGGTGTTGCGCTGGCGGGTGCCGGGGATGCGCTCCTTGGCGCGCAGCGTCTTCAGCTCGGCGAGCGTGAAGTCCTCGGTGAACCAGCCGGTGAACGAGGTGCCGTCCACGGACTTGGTGGTCCTGCGGGACGCGAACTCGGGGTGCGCGGCGACGTCCGTCGTCGCGGTGATGTCGTTCTCGTGACGGCATACGAGATGGCCGTCCTTGGTGGGCACGACGTCCTGCTCGATGACGTGGGCGCCCATGTCGAGGGCGAGCTGGTACGCGCCGAGCGTGTGCTCGGGCCGGTAGCCGCTGGCGCCGCGGTGCGCGACGACCGTGGGCACCGGCAGGTCTCTGTTCCCGTGCCTGGCGTCGGCTCTCGCCACGCCGGGCAGTCCCACGACGGCCGTGCCCGCCCCGAGGACCGCCGCTCCCAGTACTGCGCGCCGCCCCGGGCTCCGCTCCCCCGACCCCGACCGACCCGACTTCTGTGTGGCCATTGAGCGCTCCTCCCGATGTACTGCCTTGCACCTGACAAAGCGGCACGATCGTAGGTGGCCGCACGTGACGGACGGGAGACCCTGGACCGAACGGAAGGGTGACGCCGGATGGCGACTGGTGTGCGGGGTGGGGTCCTTTCGGTGGGCATCGGCGCGCCGCGCAGCGCCCGGAACTCCGTGGCAGCGCGTGACCTCGGTGCGTGACAAGGGCCACTAGGACGCGCCACATGGGGCACACGGGGATAACGTCATCACAGGGAGAGCGGTTCGAGGGCTCCACCACGCATCTGCATGTCAACTCTGCGTATCCAGTGCGTGAACCCGATGTGCGGTGAGCGTGGACCCGCGAGTATCGTCCTCACCTGCACATACTCGTCGTCGACCCGTTGACACCGGAGGGCCCGTTGTCCCGTCTCGCGCTCATCAAGGCTGTGCTCGGACCGATCTTGCGTCTGATGTTCCGCCCTCGGGTGGAAGGCGCCGAGAACATTCCGGGCACAGGCCCGGTCATCATGGCCGGAAATCACCTCACGTTCATCGACTCGATGATCATGCCCCTCGTCTGCCCGCGTCCCGTGTACTTCATCGGCAAGGACGAGTACGTCACGGGCAAGGGGCTCAAGGGCCGCCTGATGGCCTGGTTCTTCACCGGTTCCGGCATGATCCCCGTGGACCGCGACGGCGGCCACGGCGGTGTCGCCGCGCTGATGACCGGGCGACGCGTCCTGGAGGAGGGCAAGCTCTTCGGCATCTACCCCGAAGGCACCCGCTCCCCCGACGGCCGCCTGTACCGGGGGCGTACCGGCATCGCCCGGCTGACCCTCATGACCGGTGCGCCCGTCGTCCCCTTCGCGATGATCGGCACGGACAAGCTCCAGCCCGGCGGCAAGGGCCTGCCGCGTCCGGGCCGCGTGACGGTGCGCTTCGGTGAGCCGATGGAGTTCTCGCGCTACGAGGGCATGGACCGCGACCGCTATGTGCTGCGCGCCGTGACGGACTCCGTGATGACGGAGGTCATGCAGCTCTCCGGTCAGGAGTACGTGGACATGTACGCCACGAAGGCGAAGGCTGCGTAGCCGCCGGGAACTGGTTTGCTGTGCGCCCGCCCCGGCGCCGGGTGGTCCCCGGCGCCGGGTGGTCCCCGGCGCCGGGGCGGGCTTTTCACACTCCGGTCTTTCGTGACCTGCGGGCCCGCTGTGGCTTGTCGCGCAGTTCCCCGCGCCCCTTACAGGGCGCGTCAGTGGCTCGCCCCCGCGCTGGGGGTCTCCGGCAGCGCCGGGCGGGCGTTTCGCTTTCCCGTCGTTCGTCGCCTGCGGGCCGTCCGTGGCTGAGCGCGCAGTTCCCCGCGCCCCTTACAGGGGCCCGCCCGCGCGGCGGAGCCGCGCGCTGTCACAGCCCCGCGCCCCTTACGGGGCGCTGTCCTCCAGCTTTGAGCCCTTCAAGAGGAACCATGCCGCCACCGCCGTGGCGATGAGTACGCCCGCGCCCACGCCCGCCGCCAGGCGCAGGCCGTCGACGAAGGCGTCCTGGGCCGAGGCCAGCATGGCCTGGGCCTCGTGGGCGGGCAGGCTCGCGGAGGATTCCACCGCGCCGCCCAGTGACTCGTGCGCGGCCGAGGCCACCTCGGGCGGAGTGCCCGCCGGGGCGGTGAAGTCGCGGTAGACACCGGTGACGATGGAGCCGAGCAGGGCGATGCCCAGGGCGGCGCCCAGTTCGTACGCCGTCTCGGAGACCGCGGACGCGGCACCCGCCTGCTCCTTGGGCACGCTGGAGAGGATGACGTCGGCGGTCACCGTGAACGAGAAGCCCGCGCCGATGCCGACGACCAGGAGCGAGGCGCCGAGCAGCGGATAGCCGGTGCTCTGTTCCAGCGTGGTGAGCGCCGCCAACGCGATGCCCACCGCCGCGAGTCCGCCGGCCACCACCGCGCGCACGGAGAACCGCCGCGCGACCACGCCCGCGATCAGACCGGCCGCCACCGCGCCCACCGCGGCCGGTAGTTCGGCAAGGCCCGCCTCGAACGGCCGCCGCCCCTGGACCAGTTGCAGGAACTGGGAGAGGAAGAAGACCAGGCCGGAAAGGCCGAGGACGGTCAACAGGTCGGCGAGGACCGCCCCGGAGAAGCCCCGGTTGCGGAAAAGGCGCATGTCCAGGAGCGGCGCCGTCAGCGTGAGCTGGCGTCGCACGAACCAGGTGAGCGCCGCCACGCCGAGCACGGCCGCCGCCCCGATGTCCCAGCGGATGCCGTGCGCCGCCGCCTCCTTGATGGCGTACACGACGGCGATCATGCCGACGAGCGAGAGCAGGACGCTGATCAGGTCCCAGGGGCCCGGCGCCGGGTTCTTCGATTCGGGCAGCAGCTTGATGCCGACGACCACCAGGACCGCCATCACCGGCAGGTTGATCAGGAAAACCGAGCCCCACCAGAAGTGTTCGAGCAGGAAGCCGCCGACGACCGGACCGACGGCCGCACCGGCCGAAGCCATCGCGCCCCAGATGCCGACCGCGAGGCTGCGCTCGCGGGGGTCGTGGAAGATGTTGCGGATCAGCGCGAGCGTGGACGGCATCAACGTCGCACCGGCGACACCGAGCAGCGCACGGGCCAGCATGAGCAGCTCGGGCGTGGTCGCGTAGGCGTTCAGGACCGAGACCGCGCCGAAGGCGACGGCGCCGATCAGCAGCAGCTTCTTGCGGCCGATGCGGTCACCGAGGCTGCCCATCGAGACCAGCAGACCCGCGATGACGAACGAGTAGATGTCGCCGATCCACAGCAGCTGCGTGCCGGTCGGCTTGAGGTCCTCGCTGATGTAGGGGGTGGCGAGGCCGAGCACCGTCGCGTCCACGGCGACGAGCAGCACGGCCAGGACCAGCACGGCGAGCGCGAGCCAGCGGCCGGGGCTGCGCTCGACCTCCGCCGAGGCGGTCCGCTGTTCGATGCTGGTCATGATTCCACTCTCCGTTGTGCGCCGCCGATCAGCAGCTCGGCGATCATGTGTGTGAAGTCCTTGGCGGCCACGCGGCCGTCCAGTACGGCCCAGGCGCCCGCGCCGATGAGGCCGTACAGCGCCTCCGTGAGCCAGACGGGGCTCAGGTCGATGCGGAACTCTCCGCTCTCCTGGCCGCGCCGGAAGAGCGCGCCGATGCTGTCGTCGAGCCGGGACCAGCCCTCGTGCTGGGCGTCGTCCTCGAACAGCTGGTTCTCGGTGACGAGGAACGCGAGCAGCCCGGCGGCCGGCTGGATCTCCTTCACCAGGCGGCGCAGCGCCTCCTGGGCGCTGTCCTCGCCGAGCCTGGCCGCCTCGAGGGCGGCCTCGCACTCCTGGATGCCGAGCTCCTCCAGGGCGCGCACGAGGGCGTCGCGCCCGGCGAAGTGGCGGTGCAGGGTGGCCCGGCTGATCCCCGCCGCGCGCGCCACTTCGTCCATCGTGGCCGAGCCCTTGCGGGTGAGGAGCGCCGCTGCGCTGCGCAGCACCTGATCGCGATCGACTGACATGAGACAACCATAAGCCATGTGAGACATATTTGTCTCATGAGATAGGCGCGGCTCTCAGCGGAGGGGTGGCCTCCGACGTTCTCTCAGTGCCAGGGCAACTGCCCGCGCCGCTCCCAGTACGCGACGGGCTCCTCCACCAGACTCGCGAGCCGCTCAAGCTGCCCGGCGTCGAGGTCCACGGCCGCCGCGTGCAGATTGGAGACGAGCTGGACCGAGGTGGCGGCGCCGGAGAGGACCACCCCCGCCCACGGCTGCCGGAGCACCAGGGCCAGGGCGACGGCGTCGCAGCCGAGCCCGGTGGCCTCGGCGGTCTCGCGCAGGGCGGCGGGAGCCTGCGGGCCGGCGAGGCGGCCGTTGGCCATGGCCTCCTTGACCAGCACGGTGAGCCCCGCGTCATGGGCCTCGGCGAGCGCGGGGCCCGCCGATGTCTCCAGGGCGTTGTACGTCGCCTGGACCGTACGGAAGAGCGGTTCGCCGTCGACGGTCACTTCGAGCGCGGCGCGGATCGCGGACGCCTGCTGAGGGCCGCTCACCGAAAGCCCGACCGTCACGCCCGTGGACGCCAACTCGGCCAGCTTGGCCTGCAGTTCCTTGTCGGTGAGGGCGGGGCTCTCCGGAGTCACGGAGTGGATCTGGTAGAGGTCGAGGCGTTCACCGAGCAGGTGGGCGCTCTCCTCGCGCTGGCGGACGTACGCGGCCAGGCTGTGGTCCTTGACCTCGTGCGGGCCCGCGGCGTCGGCGTTCCACGCGGCCGTGTACGTATAGCCCCACTTGCTGCCGATGACGACGTCGTGGATGTCGGGCCTGGCGTTCAGCCAGTCGGCGAGGAACTCCTCGGAGCGGCCGTAGGAACGCGCCACGTCGATGTACCGCACACCCAACGCGTAGGCGGCGTCCAGGAGTTCGAGGGTGCGTTCGCGCAGGGCCTCGACACTGCGCGACGGCGGCAGGTCGGCGTCACGGCCGAGCGTGATGTAGCCGGGCCTGCCGACGGCGGCCAGGCCGAAGCCGATGTGGGCGGTGGGGGTCGTTGCTGCGGCCAGACGCGAGAAAGGCATCGCGGGCTCCGTTCGGTCGACTCCTTCGGCTCCTTGCGAAGACGACCAACGTAACCCGCGATGCCCACGTCAACGCGGCACGCGCTGCCCCGGCCTCACTTACGCGCCGCGGCCCACTCCTGCTGAACCGTCAGATCGGCCTTGACCTCGGCGAGCTGGACGGCGACGGCCGAGGGGGCGGTGCCGCCGCGGCTGTTGCGGGACGCCAGGGCGCCGGGGACGTTCAGGACGGTGCGGACCTCGGGGGTCAGGTGCTCGGAGATCTTGGCGAACTGCTCGTTCGTGAGCTGGTCGAGCTCGATGCCGTGCGCCTCGCACTCCTTGACGCACTCGCCCGCGACCTCGTGCGCGACACGGAACGGCACGCCCTGCTTGACCAGCCACTCGGCGATGTCCGTGGCGAGCGAGAAGCCGGCCGGGGCCAGCTCCGCCATGCGCTCGCGGTGCACGGTGAGCGTCGCCATCATGCCGGTGAAGGCGGGGAGCAGGACCTCGAGCTGGTCGCAGGAGTCGAAGACCGGCTCCTTGTCCTCCTGGAGGTCGCGGTTGTACGCGAGCGGAAGCGCCTTGAGCGTCGCCATCAGGCCGGTCAGGTTGCCGATGAGCCGCCCGGACTTGCCGCGCGCCAGCTCGGCGATGTCCGGATTCTTCTTCTGCGGCATGATCGACGAGCCGGTCGAGAAGGCGTCGTGGAGCGTGACGAAGGAGAACTCCTTCGTGTTCCAGAGGATGATCTCCTCGGCGATCCGGGAGAGGTTCACGCCGATCATCGCGGTGATGAAGGCGAACTCCGCCGCGAAGTCCCGGGACGCCGTCCCGTCGATGGAGTTGGCGGCCGAGCCGTGCTCGAAGCCGAGGTCCGCGGCGACGGCCTCCGGGTCGAGACCGAGCGAGGATCCCGCGAGCGCGCCGGAGCCGTACGGAGACACGGCCGTCCGCTCGTCCCACTGCCGCAGGCGTTCCGCGTCCCGGGAGAGGGACTGGACGTGCGCGAGGACGTGGTGCGCGAAGAGCACGGGCTGGGCGTGCTGGAGGTGCGTACGGCCCGGCATGGCGACGTCGGGGTGCGCCTCGGCGAGGCCGACCAGGGCGCCCTGAAGGTCGGCGATCAGGCCGCCGATGATGCGGGCGTGGTCCCGCAGGTACATCCGGAAGAGCGTCGCGACCTGGTCGTTGCGCGAGCGTCCCGCGCGCAGCTTGCCGCCGAGGTCGGCCCCGAGGCGTTCGAGCAGGCCACGCTCCAGGGCGGTGTGGACGTCCTCGTCGGCGATGGTGCCCACGAAGGAGCCGTCGGCCACATCGGCCTCGAGCTGGTCGAGGCCGCCCAGCATGCGGGTCAGCTCGTCCTCGGTGAGCAGCCCCGCCTTGTGGAGCACGCGCGCGTGGGCGCGGGACCCGGCGATGTCGTACGGCGCGAGGCGCCAGTCGAAGTGGACCGACGCCGACAGCTTGGCCAGTGCCTCGGCCGGGCCGTCCGCGAACCGGCCGCCCCAGAGCCGGACGTCACCGCCGTTGTTGCTGCTCACTTCACGTACTCCTTAGCCTGCAATCGCCGTCATGCATGAGTATGCAGAACTCCGTATGTTTCGTCAATCCAGCCCTGATGCGCGGCGACCCCGGAAGTCATTAGACAGTCGAAGTATCTCGGCGAATAATCCATGGCCATGGGAAAGACTCACGCACGCATCGACGGCAGACTCCGCTCCTTCATCGAGGCCCAGCCCGTCTTCTTCACCGCCACCGCGCCGCTGGCGGACGACGGCACCATCAACCTCTCCCCCAAGGGCCTCACCGGCTCCCTCGCCGTCATCGACGATCTCACCATCGCCTACCTGGACTTCGCGGGCAGCAACGCGGAGACGGTCGCGCATCTGCGCGAGAACGGCCGCATCACCCTGATGTGGACCGCCTTCCAGGGGCCTCCGAACATCGTCCGGGTGCACGGGCGCGGCGAACCCGTCTTCCGCGACGACCCGCGCTGGGCTGAGCTGCTCGGGCACTTCCCCGACATAGACCCGACGCCGCACGGCCTGCGCGCCATCATCGTCGTGACGGCCGAACTCATCCGTGACACCTGCGGATACGCGGTGCCCTTCATGTCGTACGACGAGGACCGCGACCTGCACGCCAAGCGCTTCGCCCGCGAGGACGACGCGTCGCTCAGCGCTTACTTCAGCAAGAAGGAGTACATCGCACGGAGCATCGACGGCCTGCCGGGGCTGCCGCTGCCCTTGCCCCCCACTACGGTCTGAGCCATGCGCCCCCGTGCCGCCGTTCTCGCCTCCGCAGCCGCCCTCGTGCTCGCCGTCACCGGAACCCTCGGGGCCGCTCCGGGCGCGAACCCGCCGCTGCCGGACCGCATGGCCGACACGGGCGGCGGCAGCCAGCTCATCACCGCCGAGGCCGCCCGCACCGGCTCCACCACCGGCACCGTCGCCTGGTGGGACCGGAGCGGCGGGCGCTGGACGAAGACCGGGTCGGCGGCGGCACGCTTCGGTGCGAACGGCCTGACGGAGGGCGGCACCCGCAAGCAGGGGACCAACACGACCCCCACCGGGCTCTTCCGCCTCCCGTACGCCTTCGGGATCAGGGCCGAACCGTCGGGCACGACCTATCCGTACCGCCGGGTCACGAAGGACTCCTGGTGGTGCCAGGACAACGACTCCCGCTCCTACAACCGCTGGACCCAGCCCCGCCCCGCCGACTGCCGCGCCGCCGAGTCCGAGCACCTCATCACGTACGACCCCCAGTACACGCACGCCCTCGTCATCGGCTTCAACTACGAACGCCCGGTGCGCGGCCGCGGCGCCGGGATCTTCCTGCACGTCAACGGCCGCGGGGCGACGGCGGGTTGCGTGTCCGTGCCCGGCGAGGCCATGGCCCGCATCCTGAACTGGGCCGAGCCGCGACAGCGGCCGCACATGGCGATCGGGACGGCGTCGGGGCCGACCGCCATCACCCGGTACTGAGTGGCCGCACCGGACTGCCCGGCCGCACCGGACTCTCCGGCCGCACCAGCTCCGTGTAGCGACCACATATCGAGACGGGTTTGCGTCCGTGCCGCGCGGCGGCGTTGCATCGCCGGGTGCAAACCGAACAGACGATCCCCAGTTCAACGGAGAGCGGTGACAGGGCGGCCCGCCTCGCCGTCACGGTCTTCCCCGTCCTCGTGCTCGCCGCCGGCGCGCTCGGCCTGCTGACGCCGGACACCTTCAAGGGCTGGGGCACGAACGTCCCGTACCTCCTGGGGCTCGTGATGTTCTGCATGGGGCTCACCATGACCCCGCTCGACTTCCAGGGCGTCGTCAAGCGGCCCTGGGCCGTCGCGCTCGGCCTCGTCGCGCACTACGTGATCATGCCGGGGCTCGGCTGGCTGATCGCCCACGCGCTCGGGCTCTCCCCGCAGCTCGCGGCCGGCGTGATCCTCGTGGGCTGCGCGCCGAGCGGGACCGCGTCCAACGTGGTGACCTACCTGGCGCGCGGCGACGTGGCCCTGTCCGTCTCCGTGGCCACCGTCTCGACCGTGCTCGCGCCGCTCATCACGCCGCCGCTGACCCTGCTCCTCGCGGGCGAGTACCTGCCCGTGGACGCGGGATCGATGGTCACCGACATCCTCAAGACCGTGCTGCTGCCGGTCCTCGCCGGTCTCGTCGTGCGCCTGCTGTTCGGCCGCTGGATCGGGCGGGTGCTCAGCGCCCTGCCGTGGCTGTCCGCGCTGACCATCGCCGTCATCGTGGCCGTGGTGGTGGCGGGCAGCGCGGCGGCCATCAAGTCCGCCGCCCTGCTCGTGTTCGTCGCCGTCGTCCTGCACAACGGCCTCGGCCTCGCGCTCGGCTACGGCGCGGGCAAGCTGGCCCGGCTCGGGCCGCCCGCGTCGCGGGCCATGGCCTTCGAGGTCGGCATGCAGAACTCGGGGCTCGCGGCATCGCTCGCCACCGCCCACTTCAGCCCGCTCGCCGCACTGCCCGCCGCCGTGTTCTCCGTGTGGCACAACATCTCGGGGGCGCTTGTCGCCGCGTGGATGTCACACCGGGCACGGCGGACGGGCGAGTAGATTCCGCCCGGCTAGTGCTCGTTCGACGCCAGCCTCAGCAAGTGATCCGCCAGCGCCTGACCCCCCGTGGCCTCCCGGCTGATCAGCATCAGGGTGTCGTCTCCCGCGATCGTTCCCAGGATGTCGTGCAGTTCCGCCTGGTCGATCGCCGAGGCGAGGAACTGGGCAGCGCCCGGCGGCGTGCGCAGCACCACCAGGTTGGCCGAGGCCTCCGCGGAGATCAGGAGCTCCGCGGAGAGGCGCCGCATCCGCTCCTCCTTGGCTGACTCCCCCAGCGGCGCGCGCGGCGTGCGGAAGCCGCCCTCGCTCGGCACCGCGTAGATGAGGTCGCCCTCGGCGTTGCGGATCTTCACGGCGTTCAGCTCGTCCAGGTCCCGCGAGAGCGTCGCCTGGGTGACCGTGAGGCCGTCGTCGGCGAGCAGCTTCGCCAGCTGGCTCTGGGAGCGCACCGGCTGCCGGTTGAGGATGTCCACGATCCGGCGGTGGCGTGCGGTGCGGGTCTGCGGCACGGCGGGCCCGGAGTGATCCGGGAGTTCCGCGTGCTCGTTGCCTTGCGCCTGGCTCATCGTCGTCTCATTCTCCGGATCGTCCGTCCCCGTCGGCCGCGGTGGCCTGGTCAAGCACGCCTGGCAGCGCCCCGATGAGCGCGTCCACCTCGTCGTCGCGCACGTTCAGCGGCGGCATCAGCCGTACGACGTCAGGGGCGGGCGCGTTCACCAGGAAGCCGGCGTCCTGAGCCGCCTGCTGCACCTGGGGCGCGAGCGGCTCGGTGAGCACGATACCCAGCAGCAGGCCCGCGCCCCGGACATGGCCCACGAGCGGGTGTCCGAGTGACTCGATTCCGTCGCGCAGCTTCTCGCTCGCCCGCTTCACGTTCTCCAGGAGTCCGTCGGCCTCGATCGTGTCGAGCACCGCGAGTCCCGCGGCGCACGCCACGGGGTTCCCGCCGAACGTCGTTCCGTGGTGACCGGGCTTGAGGAGCCCGGCCGCCGCGCCGAACGCGACCGTCGCGCCGAGCGGCAGTCCGCCGCCGAGACCCTTCGCGAGCGTGACGACGTCGGGCCGCACACCCTCGTGCGCGAGGTACTCGAACCAGTGGCCGGTACGGCCGATTCCGGTCTGCACCTCGTCGAGGACGAGGAGGGTGCCGGTGGCCGTGGTGATGTCGCGGGCGGCCTTGAGGTAGCCCGCGGGCGGCACGACCACGCCGTTCTCGCCCTGGATGGGCTCGATGACGACGAGGGCCGTCTCTTCGGTGACCGCTGCCCGCAGGGCCTCGACATCGCCGTACGGGACGTGCGTGACATCGCCGGGCAGCGGCAGGAACGGCTCCTGCTTGGCGGGCTGGCCGGTGAGCGCGAGCGCGCCCATGGTCCGGCCGTGGAAGCCGCCGTCCGTGGCGACCATGTGCGCACGCCCGGTCAGCCGGCCGATCTTGAAGGCGCCTTCGTTGGCCTCGGCGCCGGAGTTGCAGAAGTACACCCGGCCCTCGCGCCCGAAGAGCTGGAGCAGCCGCTCGGCCAGGGCGACCGGGGGCTCCGCGACGAAGAGGTTCGAGACATGGCCCAGGGAGGCGATCTGGGTGCTGACCGCCTCGACGACCGCCGGGTGGGCGTGGCCGAGCGCGTTGACCGCGATGCCGCCGACGAAGTCGACGTACTCCTTGCCGTCGGCGTCCCAGAGCTTGGTTCCCGCGCCGCGGACGAGGGGCAGCCTGGGCGTGCCGTAGTTGTCCATCAGCGCGTCCTGCCAGCGCTGGGTCAGCTCCTCGTTGCCGCTCATGCCGCTTCCCCCTCTGTCACGTCGTCGGATACGTCGGGCTTGTCGGGCACGACCATCGTGCCGATGCCCTCGTCGGTGAAGATCTCCAGCAGGATCGAGTGCTGGACCCGTCCATCGATCACGCGGGCCGTCTCGACGCCGTTGCGCACGGCGTGCAGACAGCCCTCCATCTTCGGGACCATGCCGCTGGCCAGCTCGGGCAGGAGCTTCTCCAGCTCCTTGGCCGTGAGGCGGCTGATCACCTCGTCGCTGTGGGGCCAGTCCTCGTAGAGCCCCTCGACGTCCGTGAGGACCATCAGGGTCTCTGCGTCCAGCGCAGCCGCAAGTGCCGCAGCCGCCGTATCAGCATTGACGTTGTAGACATGTCCGTCATCCTGGGAGCGGGCGATCGAGGAGACGACCGGGATGCGGCCGTCCGCGAGCAGCGCCTCGATGGCGCCGGTGTCGATCTCGGTGATCTCGCCGACGCGGCCGATGTCGACCAACTCGCCCTCGATACGGGGCTGATGCTTGGTGGCGGTGATGGTGTGCGCGTCCTCGCCGGTGAGGCCGACGGCGAGCGGGCCGTGCTGGTTGAGCAGCCCGACGAGCTCACGCTGCACCTGTCCGGCGAGCACCATGCGTACGACGTCCATGGCGTCCTCGGTGGTGACGCGCAGGCCCGCCTTGAACTCGCTGACGATGCCGTGCCGGTCGAGGGCCTTGCTGATCTGCGGGCCGCCGCCGTGCACGACGACGGGCCTGAGGCCCGCGTGGTGCAGGAAGACGACGTCCTGTGCGAAGGCGGCCTTCAGTTCCTCGTCGACCATGGCGTTGCCGCCGAACTTGATGACGACGGTCTTGCCGCGGTGCCGGGTCAGCCAGGGCAGCGCCTCGATGAGGATCTGCGCCTTGGGGAGCGCGGTGTGCTTCCGCGCGGTCGGATTGCCGCTCGTGTTGCCGCTCATATTGCCGCTCATGAGGAGTACGCGCTGTTCTCGTGGACGTAGTCGGCGGTGAGGTCGTTGGCCCAGATCACGACCGGCTCCGCGGTGCCTGCCGCCAGGTCGGCGGTGATCCTGACCTCGCGGTAGCGCATGTCGACGAGGTCGCGGTCCTCGCCCACGCTGCCGTTCTTGCAGACCCAGACGCCGTTGATGGCGACGTTCAGCTGGTCGGGCTCGAAGGCGGCCTTCGTGGTGCCGATGGCGGAGAGCACGCGGCCCCAGTTGGGGTCCTCGCCGTGGAGGGCGCACTTGAGGAGGTTGTTGCGGGCGATGGAACGGCCCACCTCGACCGCGTCGTCCTCGGAGGCGGCGTTCACGACCTCGATCCGGATGTCCTTGCTCGCGCCCTCGGCGTCGCCGATGAGCTGGCGTGCGAGGTCGTCGCAGACGGTACGGACGGCCTCGGCGAACTCGGCGTATTCCGGGCTGACTTGAGAGGCTCCGGAGGCCAGGAGCAGCACCGTGTCATTCGTCGACATGCAGCCGTCGGAGTCGACGCGGTCGAAGGTGACCTTCGTGGCGTCCCGCAGCGCCTTGTCCAGGACGTCGGCCTCCAGGTCGGCGTCCGTGGTCAGGACGACGAGCATCGTGGCGAGCCCGGGGGCGAGCATGCCCGCGCCCTTCGCCATGCCGCCGACCGTCCAGCCCTCACCCTCGGCCACGGCTGTCTTGTGCACGCTGTCGGTGGTCTTGATGGCGATGGCGGCCTTCTCGCCGCCGTGCGCGGAGAGTTCACCGGCCGCGGCCTCGACGCCCGGCAGGAGCTTGTCCATGGGGAGCGTGACGCCGATGAGCCCGGTCGACGCGACGGCGACCTCGCCCGCGTTCAGGCCGAGGGTCTCGGCGACCTTCTCGGCGGTGGCGTGCGTGTCCTGGAAGCCCTGCGGGCCCGTACAGGCGTTGGCGCCACCGGAGTTGAGGACGACGGCCGAGACGAGTCCGCCCTTGACGACCTGCTCCGACCAGAGGACGGGGGCTGCCTTGACGCGGTTGGAGGTGAAGACGCCCGCGGCGGCCAGGCGGGGCCCGGTGTTGACCACGAGGGCCAGGTCCGGGTTGCCGTTCTCCTTGATCCCGGCGGCGATGCCCGCCGCCGTGAATCCCTTAGCTGCCGTCACACTCACGGCGCGACTCCGATCGTAGAGAGCCCGGTGGCCTCGTCGAGGCCGAGGGCGATGTTCATGCTCTGCAGGGCGCCGCCCGCGGTGCCCTTGGTGAGGTTGTCGATGGCACTGATCACGATGACGCGCCCCGCCGCCTCGTCGTACGCGACCTGGATCTGCACGGCGTTCGAGCCGTACACGGCGGCGGTCGCGGGCCACTGTCCCTCGGGAAGCAGGCGTACGAAGGGCTCGTCCGCGTAGGCCTTCTCGTACGCGGCGCGCACGCTCTCGGCGGTGACCCCCGCCTTCGCCTTCGCGCTGCACGTGGCGAGGATGCCGCGGGGCATCGGGGCCAGGGTGGGCGTGAAGGAGACGGTGACGGGGGTGCCCGCGGCGGCGGAGAGGTTCTGGATCATCTCGGGGGTGTGCCGGTGGACTCCGCCGACGCCGTAGGGCGACATGGAGCCCATGACCTCGGAGCCGAGCAGATGCGGCTTGGCGGCCTTGCCGGCGCCCGAGGTGCCGGAGGCGGCGACGACGACCGCTTCGGCCTCGGCGAGCCCGGCGGCGTACGCGGGAAAGAGCGCGAGCGAGACGGCGGTGGGATAGCAGCCGGGCACCGCGATGCGCTTGGTCCCCTCGAGGGCCGCACGCCCGCCCGGCAGTTCGGGCAGTCCGTAGGGCCAGGTCCCGGCGTGCTCGCTGCCGTAGAACTTCTCCCAGTCGGCCGCGTCCTCGAGCCGGAAGTCGGCGCCCATGTCGACCACGAGGACGTCCGGGCCGAGCTGCTCGGCGACGGCGGCGGACTGGCCGTGGGGCAGGGCCAGGAAGACGACGTCGTGACCGGCGAGGACCTCGGCGGTGGTCGGCTCCAGGACGCGGTCGGCGAGCGGCATCAGGTGCGGCTGCAGCGCACCCAGGCGCTGGCCCGCGTTCGCGTTGCCGGTGAGGGCACCGATCTCCACCTCGGGGTGGACGAGCAGCAGCCGCAGCAATTCACCGCCCGCGTACCCACTCGCTCCCGCCACTGCTGCACGTACCGCCATGGAACCCTCCTCTTGGATGGCATGACTATACGCATGGCCGCACTTTTATGCAACGAAGGTCCCGCAGGCACGGTGCCGCGAGACCTTGCACCTGCCGTGGCGTCATGTGGTGTCGTGCAGGGAGTACCGCACGAAAGGCCCCTCATGGACTTCCCCCTCACCACGCCCCGGCAGGTCAAGATCGGTGATGCCGCCGCGTTCGCCGGAACCACGCCCAGAGCCGTCCGGCACTACCACGCCATCGGTCTGCTGCCGGAGCCCGAGCGGGGCGGGGACGGAAAACGCCGCTACGGCCACGACGACATGATCCGCCTGCTGTGGATCCGCAAGATGACGGATGCCGGCATCAGCCTGGACGACATCAGGACCTCCTTCGACGGCACTCGGACCATCGATGAGACCCTGGAGCGGCTGGAGGAGACCCTGGCCGCCCAGGAAGCGGCCCTCCGGCGCCGGCGTGCGGCCGTGCACCAGCTTCGGGAGGCGGGCAGCCCTCTGGGCCTTCTCTCCCCTCTGGTCGCCAGCCGGCTCCGGGATCTGCCCTCGGACACCCTGCGCCGGTCCGACCTGGACAGCCTGCTGGTATCGGAACGGATCTTCGGCCCGCTGGGCGCCGCTCTCCAGGCCAGTGTGTGCATCGTGCTCGCAGCCGACCCCGGGCTACGGGCCGAAGCCGACCGCCTCGACGAAGCCGAGGAGGCGCTGGACGACACCGTCGATCCTCACGACCCGCGCGTCGAGGAGATCGCCGTCCGGCGATGCGCCTTCCAGAAGACCCTGGAGCAGGCCATCGAGGCTGCCGGGCTCGAAGAGGCCGAGGAAGAGCTCTTCGACCTGTACGACGCCGACCTGAAGGGCGAGGAGGACGTGTCGATGAGCGCCTTCGAAGCGATCGGCAAGATGCCGTACGACTTCTCGCGCGCCCGGCTGCGCTGCATGGAGCGCGCCATCGAGCTGAGCGCCCCGGACCACTGAGCGAAGCAGGGCGCGAAACCCGCCGCCAGAGCCCGGGGAGGCCGCTGTCGCCACAGCTTTTCACCCACGCTCACGCGGGTGGCGATGAGTTTGCGTGCGGGCGAGGGTCAGTACAGACAGACACACGCCGTGCCACTCCACGCCGACGACAGGAGAGAGTCATGCCCCGCATCACGCCCACCCTCTGGTTCGACACGCAGGGCGAGGACGCCGCCAGGTTCTACGTGTCGGTCTTCCCGAACTCGAAGATCACGAACGTCGCCCACTACGGCGCTGCCGGGCCGCGGCCGGCCGGGACCGTGATGACCGTCGACTTCGAGCTCGACGGCCTGCCGTACCTGGTGCTCAACGGCGGCCCCCAGTTCACCTTCAACGAGGCGGTCTCCTTCACGATCGAGTGCGCCGACCAGGAAGAGGTCGATCACTACTGGACCAAGCTCTCCGAGGGCGGCGAGGAAGGCCCCTGCGGCTGGCTCAAGGACAAGTTCGGCCTCTCCTGGCAGGTCGTCCCCGCCGCGTTGGGCGAGCTCGTGTCCGACCCCGACGAGGCACGGGCGCAGCGCGCCATGGCCGCCATGCTCGGCATGAAGAAGATCGACGTGGCGGCGCTGTACGCGGCGGCGGACCAGAGGTGACCGTCTCAACGCCCGTACAAATGGTTTGACTTGGAGTCGACTCCAGCTCCTAGGGTCGGAGCCGTCCGCCCGACACGGGCACACGGCTCCACCTGGAGGTACCGGCATGACCAGCATTCCCACCCGCCGTCTCGGTGCACTGACCGTCTCGGCGCAGGGGCTCGGTTGCATGGGGATGAGCCACGCGTACGGCGCATCGGACGACGCGCAGTCGATCGCGACGCTCCACCGCGCCCTCGACCTCGGCGTCACCCTGCTCGACACGTCCGACTTCTACGGCGAGGGGCACAACGAAGAGCTGATCGGCCGCGCGCTGGCCGGCCGCCGCGAGCAGGCCGTCGTCGCCACCAAGTTCGGCTTCGCCAACCGCCTCGGCGAGCCGACACGGATCAGGGGCGACGCGGCCTACGTACGACAGGCGTGCGACGCCTCGCTGCGGCGGCTCGGGGTCGACCACATCGACCTGTACTACCTGCACCGCGTCGACCAGGACGTGCCCATCGAGGAGACCGTCGGCGCGATGGCCGAGCTCGTCGAGGCCGGGAAGGTGGGTCACCTCGGGCTCTCCGAGGCGAGCGCCCAGACGATCCGTCGGGCGCACGCGGTGCATCCGATCGCCGCGCTGCAGAGCGAGTGGTCGCTGTGGACGCGGGACCTGGAGGCGGAGATCGCGCCGGTCTGCCGCGAACTCGGCGTCGGCATCGTGCCGTTCTCGCCGCTCGGCCGCGGTTTCCTGACCGGGCGCTACACCTCGGTCACCGGTCTTGAGGAAGGGGACATGCGGCGCAAGCAGCCGCGGTTCGCCGACGGGAACCTGGAGCGCAACCTGCCCATCGTCGCCGCCCTCAACACGCTGGCCGATGAGAAGGGCGTCACCGCCGGGCAGCTCGCCCTGGCCTGGGTCCAGCACCGCGGCGACGACGTGGTGCCGATCCCGGGCACGCGCCGGGAGAAGTACCTCACGGAGAACCTGGGCGCGCTGGCCGTCGAGCTCTCCGCCGAGGAGCTCGCGGCCATCGACGCGGCGGCGCCGGCGGGTGCGGTCGCCGGGACGCGGTACGACGAGAACAGTCTCGGATTCGTCGACAAGTAGACATCCCGGGGAGTGGGCCGGGAGCGGCGGCCGCGTAGCCTGCGGGCATGCCCTTTCCGGATGAAGCAGCCACGCACGACGGCACGCGACACGGCGTGCCGGACGTGCTGGCGTACCTGGCCGGGACCTGGCAGGTGGAACGGACGGCGCGGGATCTGGCGGGCGACGCGGAGGGGTACTTCTCGGGCACGACGGTGTTCACCCCGTCCGACGACGGCGGCCTCTTGCACCACGAGTCCGGCACGTTCACCTGGCGCGGCACTCCCCGCCCCGCCGAGCGCACCCTCCGCTTCGTGCCGGGCGACGACCCGGGCACCGCGCACGTCCGGTTCGCCGACGGCCGCCCCTTCCACGACCTGGACCTGCGCACCGGCAGCCACACGGCCGACCACCCGTGCGCGCTCGACCTCTACCGCGGCGATTTCGAGGTGGACGACGAGGACCACTGGCGAACGCGGTGGCGAGTCGCGGGCCCCGCAAAGGACTTGATCCTCACCACCGCGTACACGCGTAAGGCGCTCACTGCAGGCCCAGCTCCATCCACTTCGACGGGTCCTCGAGAGCGCTGAACCCGATCTTCTCGTACACCTCGTGCGCATCTGCCGTGGCCAGCAGGATGCGCCGCAGGCCGCACGGCGCCAGGTGGTCCCGGACGGCGGCCACGAGCGCGCTCCCGAGGCCCTTGCCGCGGACCGTACGGTCGACGTACACGTCACAGAGCCAGGCGAAGGTCGCGTGGTCCGTGACCACACGGGCGTACGCGACCTGCTTACCGGAAGCCGCTTCGTAGACCCCGAAGTTGAGCGATCCGGCGATTGCCCGGTCCTGCTTCTCGCGGGTTCTTCCCATGGCCCAGTACGCGTCCGTGGAGAGCCACTGATGCACGCGGGCGGCGTCGAGCCGGGCCGCGTCGGTGGACATCTCGTATCCGGCGGGGAGCGTGTGGTGTGCGTCGGTCATGGCCGCAAGCCTCGCAGCCGCCCCGCCGGGCCCCCTCAGCGGGAGGCCCCCCACACCTCGTCACACGCCCCCCGCAGCCTCCGTACCCCCTCCGCGATCTCGCCGACCCCCGCGACCGCCGCGAAGCTCAGGCGTACGTACGCCGCCGGGGGTTCGGCCGCGAAGTAGGGGCGGCCGGGGGCCACCGCGACGCCCGCGCGTAGTGCCGCTCCCGCCAGGGCCGCCTCGTCCGTGCCGTCGGGCAGGCGCAGCCACAGGAGGTAGCCGCCCGCGGGGATGTGCGGCAGGGCGAGTTCGGGCAGGTGGAGGCGCAGCGCCGCGGCCATCGTGTCCCTGCGGTCCTTCAACTCTCCTGCCACGTTGCGCAGATGGCGCGGCCAGGCCGGGGAACCGACCAGTTCGAGCGCCGCCTCCTGAAGCGGTCGCGGCACGAAGAAGTGGTCGACGACCTGGATCGCGCGCAGCCGTTCGAGGACCGGTCCGCGCGCGGCGAGCGCGCTCACGCGGAAGCTCGGCGACGTGGCCTTGGTGAGCGAGCAGACGTGCACGACGACCCCGTCGGGGTCGTCGGACTGCAGGGGCCTGGGCAGTGGCCCCGCGTCCTCGTGGACGAGACGGCGCACGAAGTCGTCCTCGATGACGAAGGCCCCGGCCTCACGCGCGATCCGCAGCACCTCCGGGCGGCGCTCGGCCGAGAGCACCGCCCCCGTCGGGTTCTGGAACAGCGGCTGGCAGACGAAGACCCGCGCCCCCGTGGCCTTGAACGCCGCGGCGAGCAGGTCGGGACGTACACCGTCGATGTCCACCGGCACCGGTACCGGCCGCAGCCCCGCGGCGCGGGCGATGGCCAGCATGCCGGGGTAGGTCGGCGACTCGACCAGGACGGGCGCGCCGGGCGGGGCGAGCGCCCGCAGTGCCGTGGTGAGCCCGCTCTGACCGCCCGCGGTGATCAGCACCTCGGCGGCCGTGATGGCGCCGCCGATCCCCCGCGCGAACCACTCCCGCAGCTCGGGCAGGCCGTCGATCGGCGGCCTCCCCCACGCGCCGGGCCGCCGCCCCGCCCGAGCGAGGGCCGCCGCCATGGCGCGCTCAGGCTGCAGCGAGGGGTGCAGATAGCCGCCGTTGAACTCGATGACGCCGTGCGAGGGCGCCGCGAGCGTGACCAGGACCCCGGAGGCGTCCACCGCGCGCGGCACCAGCTCCGTCGCCGCGTCGGCGCTCAGCGACACCTCCTGCCAGGAGGTGTCGCCCGTCGGCGCCGCGGCGGCCTGCGGTTCGGCGCGGAAGACTCCGGCGCCGGGCCGGGTGACGACCAGGCCCTCCGCGGCCAGTTGTCCCAGGGCCCGCGACACGGTCACCGGGCTCACCCTGAACCGCTCGACCAGCGCCCGGCTCGACGGCAGCTTTCCACCTGGAGAGTAGCGGTCCAGCTCGTCTCGCAACCGTTTGGCCAACTCAGCGACACTGCTACTCTCGTGCATGACAGCACAGGATAGCGCTACTCGCCCGAACCGGATAGCGGTCACCACGACCGCGATCTCCCAGAACGGCTCACGCCGCAGCGGCACCGTCATGGCCGCGCTCGGCGTCACCGCCTTCTCGCTCACCTTCCCCGCCACCGCCTGGGGCCTCGAGGGCATCGGCCCCTGGTCGTTCGTGGCCCTGCGCTGCGTCCTGAGCGCGGTCATCGCGGGCGGCGCCCTGCTCGCCCTGCGCATCCCGCTGCCCGCCCGCCGCCACTGGGCCGGGCTCGCGGTCGTGGCCGCCGGCGTCGTCGTCGGCTTCCCGCTGCTCACCACGCTCGCCCTGCAGACCTCCACCACCGCCCACGCGGCCGTCGTCGTCGGCCTGCTCCCGCTGACCACCGCCGTGTTCTCGGCGCTGCGCACCGGGGCCCGCCCCTCGCGGACGTTCTGGACGGCGGCCCTCGCCGGCGCGGCGGCGGTGATCGCGTTCACGGTCCAGCAGAGCGGCGGCGCCCTCTCGACGGCCGACCTCTACCTCTTCGCCTCGCTCCTCATCTGCGCGGCCGGCTACACCGAGGGCGGGCGCCTGGCCCGCGAGATGCCGGGCTGGCAGGTCATCGGCTGGGCGCTGGTCGGCTGCCTGCCGCTCGCCGTGATCGGCGCCGCCTTCGCCCTACAGCACGAGTCCTTCCAGCTCACCGGGCACAGCACCGCGGGACTGCTCTATGCCGCCATCGGCTCGCAGTTCCTCGGCCTGGTCGTCTGGTACCGGGGCATGGCCGCGATCGGCGTGCCCAAGGCCAGCCAGCTCCAGCTGGCGCAGCCGCTGCTCACGCTGGTCTGGTCGGTGTTCCTGCTCGGCGAGCACCTCACCCCGGCCGCGCCACTGACCGCCGCTGCCGTCCTCGTGTGCATCGCGGTGACCCAACGGGCGCGCGGCTAGACACCGACAGCCGGGGCCCAAGGTCCCGCCACCGGACGTAGACTTGCGGCCACGGAAAGCAACCGCAGGGTGGGACGAGGAGGTCGCTCCAGATGCGTGCAACCGTAGGCGACGAGCTGGTGCTGCACGGCAGGACCGTCGGGCAGCACGACCGGATCGCACGGGTCGTCGAGGTGCTCGGCGCGAACGGCGGCCCGCCGTATCGCGTCCGCTTCGACGACGGCCACGAGACGCTGCTGTCACCGGGCCCCGACACCGTCGTACGGCACCAGGACCCGGCCTCATAACGTCCGGCGACGGACCCGACCGGCGTCAGCGGGGTGGCTTGGCCGGCTTTTGGTAGTGGTCGGCCACCACGCGCGCCATCGCGCCGATCTTGTCCACGCCCACTTCCTTCGCCGAGAAGTACACATGGCCGCGGGCCTGCGGGAACCCCTTGGCGTACGTGAGGTGGCGGGACAGCTCGGCGGGGTCCTGCCAGGCGGCGGGCTGTGCGGGGTCGCCCGCCTTGTAGAGGGCCTCCCCCACGTACAGGCGCACGCCCGTGTCCTTCACGACATCGGCCCACCAGGGCAGCAGCTTGCCGTAGTCCGCCACGGTGAAGCCGATGTTCCAGTACAGCTGCGGGCAGATGTAGTCGAGCCAGCCCTTCTTGACCCAGCCGCGGGTGTCGGCGTGCAGGTTGTCGTAGGTCTGCACCCCGGCCTGGGTGTCCGAACCGAGCGGATCGGTCGAGGCGTTGCGCCAGACCCCGAACGGGCTGATCCCGAACTGCGCGCGCCCCCGCACCTTCTTCACGCGCGTCGCCATCTCCCGCACCAGACGGTCGATGTTGTCGCGCCGCCAGGCGGCCCGGTCCGGGAAACCGCCGCCGTAGCGCGCGAAGGCGTCGTCGTCGTCGAAGACCTGCCCGGCGACCGGATACGGGTAGAAGTAGTCGTCCCAGTGCACCGCGTCGATGGCGTAATGGCGCAGGGCGTCGAGCATCGCGTCCTGGACGAAGCGGCGCACCTCGGGCAGGCCGGGGTTGTAGTAGAGCTTCCCGCCGTACGGCACGACCCAGTCGGGGTGCAGTCGCGCGGGGTGTGTCGGGACGAGCCGCGAGGGGTCCGTGTGGTTGGCGATACGGAAGGGGTTGAACCACGCGTGCAGTTCAAGTCCCCTGCGGTGCGCCTCGGCCACGGCGGTGCCCAGCGGGTCCCAGCCGGGGTGCTTGCCCTGCACGCCGGTGAGGCACTCCGCCCATGGTTCGTACGGGGAGGGCCACAAGGCGTCGGCGGTGGGCCGCACTTGGAAGATCACGGCGTTCAGCCGACGCCGTACGGCCGTGTCGAGGTGTCCGATCAGCTCCGCGCGCTGCTCGGCCACCGTGAGTCCGGGCTTGGAGGGCCAGTCGCGGTTGGCGACGGTCGCCAGCCACATGCCCCGCAGCTCGCGGCGCGAGGGGGCCTTCCCGGGCACGGCGGCCGCGTCCCCCGCGGCTGTGAGCCCCGCCACCATCGCGGCTGCCGCAATCGTGAAACCTCGGCGTGACATACGCCTCATCCGCTCGCCCCCTGGCCTGCATATCCGCCGGAACCGCTGCTTGTACCGGACAGCATGCCCGACCCGGCACGTCATGCACCGTAGGTTCGGCGGTAACGTTCACCGCTGGGGCAGACACCGCAACCGTACGGGGGACTGCCCGCCCGTTGATCAGCGAAAGGCACGAGGTGACCGACTCTATGCCCGACATCGCACGCGTCGGAGTAGTGGGCTGTGGCCAGATGGGCGCCGGGATCGCGGAGGTCTGCGCCCGCTCCGGACTGGATGTGATGGTCGCGGAGACCACCGGCGAGGCTCTGGAGATCGGCCGCACCCGGCTCTACAACTCTCTCTCCAAGGCCGCCGAACGCGGCAAGATCTCGGAGGAGGAGCGGGACGAGACGCTCGCCCGCCTCAGCTTCACGACCGACCTCGGGGAGTTCTCCGACCGCGACCTCGTCATCGAGGCGGTCGTCGAGAACGAGGCCGTCAAGACCGAGATCTTCCAGGTGCTCGACCAGGTGGTGACCCGGCAGGACGCGATCCTCGCCTCCAACACCTCGTCCATCCCGCTGGTCAAGCTGGCCGTCGCGACGTCCCGCCCCGACGCGGTCATCGGCATCCACTTCTTCAACCCGGCACCGGTGCAGCAGCTCGTCGAGCTGATCCCCGCGCTCACGACGTCCGAAGGGACGATCAGCCGCGCGCAGTCCATGGTCGAGAAGGTGCTCGGCAAGCACGCGATCCGCGCCCAGGACCGCTCGGGCTTCGTGGTCAACGCCCTGCTCATCCCGTATCTGCTCTCCGCGATCCGGATGTTCGAGTCGGGCATCGCCAGCCGCGAGGACATCGACAACGGCATGGAGATGGGCTGCGCCCACCCGATGGGCCCGCTCAAGCTCGCGGACCTGATCGGTCTCGACACCGTCGCCTCGGTCGCCGACAGCATGTACGCCGAGTACAAGGAGCCGCTGTACGCCGCTCCCCCGCTGCTCCAGCGGATGGTGGACGCGGGCCGGCTCGGCCGCAAGTCCGGCTCGGGCTTCTACCCGTACGGCTGACGCGGCTCACACCTGCACCCGGCACTTCGCACCGCAAGCGGGCCCGGCACTCGATCGAGTGCCGGGCCCGCGGCGTTCACACACCGTGTGCGTCATGGGCTCGCATATGCCCTTCGCACACTCTCCCGCCCCGGCCACCAGGCGAGTTGACTTTCCGTGCGTAGCAGGGGGATCGACAGCTACAGAGAGGAGCGGACCAGTGACCGCCGACCCCGAGCATCGCGTGGTCCCGCACGAACTCGCCGAGTTACGCCGCAGCTTGGACGTGGGCCTGACCCGCGTCGACGGACAGCTGGCGTTGCTCACCCAACACGACGAACAAAGCGTCAAGAACCAGGATGAATTGACCGTAAGGATCACCGCACTCGAGCACACACGATGGCCGCTGCCCGCCCTGCTCGCCTTGACGGCGGTCGGTGCGCTCGCCGTGGCGATCTGGCAGGCCATCGGCCGTTAGTGCGCGTCCTGGCCCAGACGCAGGTGGTGCAGGAGGAGTAGTGCCGCCGCCATGTTGGCGGCGGGTACTTCTCCGCGGGCCACCATGTCAGGGACGAGTTTGAGTGGGACCCATTCACGGCGGTCGGACTCGAAGTCGTCCTCGGGATGACCGATGTAGGTGCACTCGTCGGACCAGTAGATGTGGTGTCTGGCATCGGTGAGCCCATTGGACGGCTCGACACTGAGCAGGTGTCGTAACGGGCCCGGCCGCCAGCCGGTCTCCTCCTCCATTTCCCGGGCGGCCGCGTACGCGAGATCCTCCCCGTCCTCGACGACTCCGGCCGCGAGTTCCCAGCCCCAGCTGTCGGTGATGAAGCGGTGGCGCCAAAGCAGCAGCACCTCGTTGGCCTCATTGACGACGGTGGCCACGGCGACGGGCCGCAGCCGTATCAGGAAGTGATCGAGGTGCCGGCCGTCGGGCAGCTCCACATCTGCCAGATTGACCGTGAACCATCGATTTCCATACACAGTTTGTTCGCTTTGTTTCGTCCACTGCACGGTTCTGCCACCTTCCGCCGAGTAGATGGCAATATCGCAGCAGGAGGAGATTCAGAGCAGTGGTGCACCCTTCAGGTCACAGCGGAACGCGCAGCGCCCCGTCGATGAGTTCGGCCGCCTCGGCCGTGCCCGCGCAGTCGCTGCGGACCAGATGTTCCCGCACGGCCCGCAGCCGGTCGCGCAGCCGTTGAGACTCCATCCCCCGTGCCTGTTCCGCCATTTCCACCGCCGTGGCCACGGCCTCGTCGGTGTTCCCCTGGCGCAGTTCGATCTGGCTGAGCATGGCGAGCCGATGGACCCGGCCCCTGTCATGTGCCGGAGTGTCCACCGCCGCGGCCGCGTGTTCGTACGCCCCCGAGAGGTCGCCGAGGCTGAGCAGCGCCTCCGCCACTTGTACGTTGACGAGTCCGGGCTGGACATAGCCGGTTTCGTCCGGCTCACGTCCACGCCGGATGCGATCCGCCGCGACCTCCGCACGCCGGATGCACGACAGCGCGCTGCTGCCGTCGCCCAGGTGTGCGTACGACTTGGCCTGCATGGCGTAGAGATCGGAGGCCAGGGCCGGGGTCAGCTCGCGCCCCGCGGCGCGCAGCGCGGCCTCCGCGAAGGCCACCGCCTGGCGGTACTCGCGCATGAACAGCGACTGGTTGACGAGGAGCGCGATGACGTAGGCGCCGAGCCCCCTGTCCCCGCTGGCCTTCGCCAGGCGCAGGGCCTGGTGGAAGTAGCGCTGGGCCAGGCCGTGTGCGTCCGAGTCATAGGCACAGATGCCCGCGATGGCCACCAACCCGCCGGTGGATCTGTGCAGTTGGCGCCCTGTCTCGTCCGTGTAGCTGCCGCGCAGCAGCGGCGCGGCCTCGGCGTTGAGGAAACCGACGATGCGAGTGCGGGTCGCGATGCCGCCGGTCTTGCGGTACATCTGCTCGTAGTGGGCGCGGGCCGCGCGCATCATGTCGATGTCGGCCGTGCTCACCGGATGTCTGCCGCCACGCGAGACGTCCACGTCCTCGGGCGGGTTCTCCCACTCCCAGACCGGCATCACCGCGGGTGTTCCCGTGACCGCGGGGGCGCCGAGGAGGTGCGGGCGCTGCTGTTCGTCCGAGCGCCACAAGGCCGTGGCCCGCTCCACGAACCCGGAGAGCGTCGAGGCCATGGAGTGGTGCCCGACGGCCGGCAGGCCCGGCACGCCGAGGCCGATGTCGTCGAGGGTGACGGTGCGCTGGAGCCGCCCCGCGAGTACCTCGCAGATCAGGTCGGGCACCTGGCCTCGTGGGCGCTGGCCTTTCAACCACCGTGACACGGCAGTGTGTTCGTACCGCAGGGCGAGGCCACGCCTCCTCCCCGCCTGATTGACGTGGGCAGCCAGGCCCGCGTGAGAGATTCCCGCCTCGTCGAGGATCGCGTCGAGCAGGGTATTGGGCTGCATGGAGGCCCTCCGGTGGCTCGGTGTGGCCAGCGTAGTAGAGGTGACTTCACACGGGGTGTGAACGGAACGCCCGAATCCGGGGGGTGTGCGCTCTGCCGTCGCCACTCCCGTCACGCTTGACTGAGATTCCTCACAAGGAGGCCGGCCGGGCCGTCGGCTCCCCCTCGAAAAGTACGGCGGCCCACACCGGCGCCGCCCGCCCCGCCGTCTGCCCGACACCTACAGGCGGGGCCGGGCGGCGCAAGGCCGGCGGAGGTTGACGGTGCGTCACGTCATGGTGCTCTGCCGACGCACCGTCTCCCCCTGCTGGACCGGCACCCGGCGGCGGTCGTTCCGCAGGACCAGGAGCGCGGCGTCGTCGGTGGGCAACCGCCCCGCGTGGCGCGCGAGTTGGGCGTACACCGTGCGGATCACCGTCTGGGGCGCGACCGGCGGGACCCGCACCGCTTCGGTGAGCGCCGCCTGGAGCGGGAAGAACCGTCCGGCCGCGTCCCGCGCGTCCTCCATGCCGTCCGTGTGCAGGGCGAGCGCCTCCCCGGAAAGGAGCGGCCCGCAGTGCAGCAGAGGCAGGTCGGCGGGGAGCGGGAAGGGCCCGAGCGGCGGCAGCGGATCCCCGTCGGCGACGAGCTCGGCGTGCCCGTTCAGGCGGTAGGGCCAGGGGTGACCGCAGTTGAGCGCGGTCAGCTCGCCCTCCGGGCCGATCTCCATCAGCAGTACGGTGACGAACTCCTCGGCCGCCGGACTCTCCGGCGCAGGAGCGCCGTTCGCCGGGTGCTCGGCCCGCGCACGCTCCCGCAGATGCCGACCCAGGGAGCGCTCCAACTTCCGCAGCACGTGCGCCAGTTCGGCCTCCTCGTGGGCCGCCTCGCGGAAGCTGCCGAGCACCGCGGCGGCCGTACCGACGGCGGTCAGGCCGTGTCCGCGCACATCACCCATGACCACCCGCACGCCGTGATCGGTGGCCATCACCTCGTACAGATCCCCGCCGACGGAGGCGCCGCGCGACGCGGAGACCCGCCCGGCCGCGACCGTGAGGCCCTCGACGCGCGGCGGCAGCGGGCGCAGCAGGACGTTCTGTGCGGCGCCCGCGACCTCCCGCAGCTGGCGCAACTCCCGCAGCAGCGTGCCGCGGGCCTGCAATATCAGACCGGTGCCGACCGCGAAGAAGACCGCGCTGGTGACGATCCGGGCCCCCAGGCCGTTCTGCTGGGCGAGCGGGCACACGAGTTTGTACGTGATGGCGGCCGCGCCCCACACCGCGGGAAGACCGAGCGTGAGGACGCGCCGGACGCGCGGCGGATCCACCCTGGACCCCTTCGTCCCGGCCTTCGCCCGGAGCCCGGCCCGGTTCCTCGCCCGGAGCAGCGCCCGGCGAGGATCTCCAGCCCTGATACGGATCATGCCGACGGCCCCCCTACGGCCCTGTTCAGCGTGCGGACCGCGCAGGCCGTACAGATCAAGGCCCTGCGGCCGCACCGATTCTGTCGACCGTATGAGCCGATCGGACCATGGAGGGCTGGCTAGTCACTCAAACGAGTGAAGGGCGCACCCGGAGACCCGGATACGCCCTTCTTTGCGCCTCTTGTGCGCCTGGCGGCGACTACTGGCGGTGACTACGCTCCGCGCAGCACCGCGCCGGTCCGCTCGGCCGCCAGGGCGACGGCCGCGTCCCGGGCCGCGGAGGCCTCGTCGACGGTCAGCGTGCGGTCGGCCGCGCGGAAGCGCAGCGCGTACGCCAGGGACTTCTTGCCCTCGCCGATCTGCTCGCCCTCGAAGACGTCGAACAGCCGGATGGACTCCAGGAGTTCACCCGCGCCCTCGCGCAGCACCTTCTCCACGTCGGCGGCGGGCACGCCCCTGTCGACGACGAGCGCGACATCCTGCGTGGCGACCGGGAAGGTGGAGATCTTCGGGCCCTGCGGGACACCGGTGCTCGCCTCCTCCAGACGGTCCAGGTCAAGCTCCATCGCGCAGGCGCGCGCGGGCAGCGAGAGTGCCTTGACCACGCGCGGGTGCAGCTCGCCCGCGTGCCCGATGACCTGCTCCGCTCCGTCGATCACGACGGCGAGCTCGGCACACCGGCCCGGGTGCCACGGGCCGTACTGCCCCTGGCGCACGAGCAGTTCGGTGCCCGCCTCGGCGGCCAGGACACGGGCGGCCTGGACCGCGTCGGCCCACTCGGACGGCCGGCCCTTGCCCCACCAGCCGGCCTGCTCGCGGGCGCCCGCGAGCACGACGGCGGCGTGCCGCGGCTGCACGGGGAGCGCCTCGGTCAGGGAGGCGATCTCCTCGTCCGTGGGACGGCGGTCGACGGGCAGCCGGACCGCGACGCGGGCTTCGTCACGGGGCTGGAAGACCAGACCCGTCTCGAAGAGCGCCAGGTCGTGGCTGCCGCGGCCTTCGTTGCGGCGCAGCGCGCCGAGCAGCCCCGGAAGCAGCGTCGTACGAAGAGCGGGCTCCTCGTCGGAGAGCGGGTTGACCAGCTTGACGACCCGGCGCTTGGGGTCGCCGGGCTCCAGGCCCAGCTGGTCGAAGACCTGCTCGCCGATGAAGGGGTAGTTCGGCGCCTCGACGAAGCCGCTGCCGGCGAGGGCGCGGCCGATGCGGCGGTGCAGGCGCTGCCGGCCGGTCAGGCCGCGGCCCGCGGGGGGCTTGGGCAGCGTCGAGGGGAGGTTCTCGTACCCCTCGAGGCGGATGACCTCTTCGGCGAGGTCGTTCGGCTCGACGAGGTCGGGACGCCAGGACGGCACGGTGACGGTCAGGGCGTCCTGGCCGTACACGTCACAGCCGACCTCCTGGAGGCGGCGCACGACGGTCTCGCGGCCGTACTCCACGCCGGCGACCTTGTCCGGGTGATCGGCGGGCATGGCGATCGTGTGCGGCGCGGAGGGCGCGATGACCTCGGTGACGCCGGCCTCGGCGGTGCCGCCCGCGAGCAGCACGAGGAGATCCACCGTGCGCTGCGCGGCGGCGGACGCGGCCTGCGGGTCGACGCCGCGCTCGAAGCGCTTGGCCGCCTCGGAGGGCAGCTTGTGGCGCCGGGCCGTGCGGGCGATGGAGATCGCGTCGAAGTGCGCGGCCTCGATGACGACGTCGGTGGTGCCCGCCGACTCTTCGTGGTCGGCGATCTCGGTGTTCGCGCCGCCCATGACGCCCGCGAGACCGATCGGGCCGCGGTCGTCGGTGATGACCAGGTCCTCGGCGTCGAGGACGCGCTTGGTGCCGTCGAGCGTCGTGAACTTCTCGCCCTGCTCGGCACGGCGCACGCCGATCGTGCCCTGGATGCGGGAGCGGTCGTAGGCGTGCAGGGGCTGGCCGAGCTCCAGCATCACGTAGTTGGTGATGTCGACGGCGAGCGAGATCGGGCGCATGCCCGCCTTCTGCAGGCGGCGCTGCAGCCAGATCGGCGACCGGGCCTCGGGCTTCAGGCCCGTGACCGTGCGCGCGGTGAAACGGTCGCAGCCGCGCGGGTCGGAGATCTTGACCGGGTAGCCGACGGCGTTCGGCGCGGGCACGTCCAGGAGCGCCGGGTCGCGCAGCGGAAGGCCGTAGGCGATGGCGGCCTCGCGGGCGACACCGCGCATCGAGAGCGCGTATCCGCGGTCGGGCGTGACGGCGATGTCCAGGACCTCGTCCACCAGCTCGAGCAGCTTGATCGCGTCGGTGCCGGCCTCGTGCTCGGGCGGCAGGACGATGATGCCGCCGCTGCCGTCGTCACCCATGCCCAGCTCGTCGCCGGAGCAGATCATGCCGTGCGACGTCCTGCCGTACGTCTTGCGGGCGGCGATCTTGAAGTCGCCGGGCAGGACGGCGCCCGGGAGGACGACGACGACCTTGTCGCCGACCGCGAAGTTGCGCGCGCCGCAGACGATCTCCTGCGGCTCGCCCGTGCCGTTGGCCTGACCGACGTCGACCGTGCAGAAACGGATGGGCTTCTTGAAGCCCTCGAGCTCCTCGATGGTGAGGACCTTGCCGACGACCAGCGGGCCGGTCAGGCCGGCCCCGGTCCGCTCGACGGTCTCGACCTCGAGGCCGACCTCGATCAGCTTGGCCTGTACGTCACGGCCGGTCTCGGAGGCGGGGAGATCGACGTACTCCCGCAGCCAGGAAAGCGGGACCCGCATCAGATCTCCATCCCGAAGGGCCGGGTGAACCGGACGTCACCCTCGACCATGTCTCGCATGTCTTCGACGTTGTGGCGGAACATCAGCATCCGTTCGATGCCGAACCCGAAGGCGAATCCGCTGTACTTCTGGGGGTCGACGCCGCAGGCGGTGAGCACCTTCGGGTTGACCATGCCGCAGCCGCCCAGCTCGATCCAGCCCTCGCTGCCGCAGGTGCGGCAGGGGCGGTCGGGGTTGCCCACGGACTCGCCACGGCAGACGTAGCAGACCATGTCCATCTCGGCGGACGGCTCGGTGAACGGGAAGTAGTTCGGGCGCAGGCGGGTCTTCATGTCCGCGCCGAAGAGCGACTGGACCATGTGGTCCAGGGTGCCCTTGAGGTCGGCCATGGTCAGGCCCTCGTCCACGGCGAGCAGCTCGATCTGGTGGAAGACCGGGGTGTGCGTCGCGTCCAGCTCGTCCGTGCGGTACACGCGGCCGGGGCAGACGATGTAGACGGGCGGCTCACGGCGTTCGAGCAGGGCGCGGGCCTGCACGGGCGAGGTGTGCGTGCGCAGCACGACACCGGACTCGTCACCCACGGCACCCTCGGGGCCCTGGACGAAGAACGTGTCCTGCATCTGCCGGGCCGGGTGGTCCGGGGTGAAGTTCAGGGCGTCGAAGTTGAACCACTCCGCCTCGACCTCGGGGCCCTCCGCGATCTCGTAGCCCATCGCGACGAAGACGTCGGCGACACGCTCCATGAACGTGGTCAGCGGGTGCCTGGCACCGGCCGGGACGCGGTCGTACGGCAGCGTGACGTCCACTGCCTCCTCGACGAGCACCCGGGCGTCGCGCTCGGCCTCCAGCTCGGTCTGGCGGGCGGCGAGCGCCTTGCTGACCGCGCCGCGCGCCATGCCGACGCGCTTGCCGGCCTCGGCCTTGGCCTGCGGGGGCAGCGCGCCGATCTCGCGGTTGGCGAGGGCCAGCGGCGAGGTGCCGCCGGTGTGCGCGACCTTGGCCTCCTGGAGCTTTTCGAGGTCGCCGGCGGCGGCGAAGGCGGCGAGCGCCTCGTCCCGCATGCGCTCGATCTCTTCAGGTTTCAGTGCCTCGACCTCAACAGGGTCGTACGACTTGTTCGGTGCCGACATCTCTTCCCGTGCTTCCGGTTGGCTGGTGATGGTCCCCGTCTACGACTCGGAGACGAATCGTCCACAGATCAGGGACGCAAACGTGCCAAGGATCGAGTCTAACGGGGGTGACGCGGGTGAATGAGCCCGCGGGCCGTGCTCAGGCGGATCAGAGGTGATCAGTGGTGACCGGGGAAGGTCACAGGAGATACGCCGGAGTGCCCACGGGCAACGTAAATCGGAACTGGGCGCCGCCGCCGGGCGCGCGGCCGACGGTGATCGTCCCGCCGTGCGCTTCCACGATGCCCTTCACGATGTACAAGCCCAGTCCCGTCCCGCCGCGCTTGCTGCCCCGCCAGAAGCGGGTGAAGACGCGGCCCATCGATTCCTCCGGAATGCCGGTCCCCTCGTCGCTCACGGTCACGGCCGTCTCGGCCCCGCCCCGCTCGCGCGGGGACGATGAGGGTGCCACGTCGATGGTGACGGTTCCCTCGCCGTGCCGCACGGCATTTTCCAGCAGGTTGCTGAGCACCTGGTCGATCTTGTCCGGGTCGGCCCAGAGATCGGGCATCGGCTGCTCGATCCGGACCAGGAAGCGCTCCGCGTCCTGGCCGGAGGCGACATGGGCCTGGATGTGGCGGCCCACGGCGGCGCCGATGTCCACGGGCTGCCGGCGCAGTTCGAGGCGGCCGGAGTCGATGCGGGAGATGTCGAGGAGTTCGGCGATGAGCCGCGTGACGCGGTTGGCGTCGGCGTCCACCGTCTCCAGCATCAGCTTCTTCTGGTCGTCGGTGAAGCGCTCCCACTTGGCGAGCAGCGTCGCGGTGAAGCCCTTCACGGAGGTGAGGGGCGAGCGGAGCTCGTGGGCGACGGTGGCGATCAGCTCCGCGTGGCTGCGCTCGGTGCGGCGGCGGGCCTCGGTGTCGCGGATGGAGACGACCACGCGGCGGACGGGGCCGGTGGGCGCGGTGCGCACGTAGCGCGCGGAGACGAGGACCTCACGCCCGCCGGGGAGCAGCAGATTGCGCTCGGGCTGGGCGAAGCGGGTGGCGAGGCCGCCGTACGGGTCGGTCAGCTGCCACCAGCGGCGGCCTTCGAGGTCCTCTAACGGAAGCGCTCGTTCCAGTGGGGCGCCCAGTGCCTCGTCGGCGTCCACCGCGGTGATCCGCGCGGCCGCGGCGTTGAAGCAGATGACGTGGCCCGTCTCGTCCGCGACCACGAGGCCGTCGGGCAGGTCGTCCGGGTCGACACCGAGGCCGCCGAGGTCACCGAGGGCGCCATGGTCCGCGCGAGTGGACAGGATGTCCTGTACTCCCGGTGATCCGCTCGTGCCGATGCTCATTCCCCGTACCCCACCTCTCGGACCGGCGCAGGAGGCCTCCGAGCCCGTCACCCTACTAGCTGGGGGTGACGGAACGGCACCCTCCAGCCGCACGCTGTGCACGGGCGGACGCATAGAGGCACACGGCCGCGGCCGTCGCGAGGTTGAGGCTTTCGGCTCTGCCGTGGATCGGAACGCGCACCACGGCGTCGGCGAGTGCGCGGGTCTCCTCCGGGAGCCCCCAGGCCTCGTTGCCGAAGACCCAGGCGGACGGCGTGCCCATGGTGCCCTTGTCCAGCTCGTCGTCGAGGTCGTCCTGACCTGCTCCGTCGGCGGCGAGGATGCGTACGCCCGCGTCCTTCAGCCCCTGCACGGCCCGCTCCACGGGTACGCCGACGGCGACCGGCAGATGGAACAGCGAACCGACCGACGCGCGCACGCACTTGGGGTTGTAGAGGTCCACGGAGGCGTCCGTCAGGACGACGGCGTCGGCCCCCGCCGCGTCGGCACAGCGCAGCACGGTGCCGGCGTTCCCGGGGTCACGGACGTGCGCGAGGACGGCGACCAGCTTCGGCCTGGCGGCCAGGATGCCGTCGAAGGAGGTGTCCAGGAACCGGCAGACACCGACGAGCCCCTGCGGCGTGACCGTCGTGGAGATGTCGGCGATGACGTCCTCGTCGGCGAGGTGCACCCGGGCGCCCGCGGCACGGGCCTCCCCCACGATGTCGGCGTACCGCTCGGCGGCCTCGACGGTGGCGAACAGCTCGACGAGCGTGTCCGGATGCGCTGCCCCCTCCCGCACGGCCTGCGGCCCCTCGGCGAGAAACAGCTGCTCCTTCCCCCGGAAGTTCCGCTTGGCGAGCCGCCGTGCGGCGCTGACGCGGGGGGACTTGGGGGAGATCAACTCAGGGGCGGCGGTCATGAACTCACCTTCGGGAGATATGCGAGGGCCCCGTCAAGGGCCCCCGCCAGGGGCGCGGGGAACTGCGCGACCAGCCGAGACGGACCCGCTGACGGCAGCGGTCAGGCGCCGGCAGACGAGTGGCCGAACAACGTCGGACCCGTAAGCCAGGCGGCTTACGGGTCCGAACGTCACGCTGGATGAGCGGCGGGCGTCAGGCCGCCTTCGGGGCGTTGACGTCCGAAGGCAGAGCCTTCTGGGCAACCTCGACGAGCGCCGCGAAGGCGTTCGCGTCGTTGACGGCGAGCTCCGCCAGGATCTTGCGGTCCACCTCGATGTTGGCGGCCTTCAGACCCTGGATGAGGCGGTTGTACGTCATGCCGTTCTGGCGGGCAGCGGCGTTGATGCGCTGGATCCACAGCTGACGGAAGTCGCCCTTGCGCTTCTTGCGGTCGTTGTAGTTGTAGACCAGGGAGTGGGTGACCTGCTCCTTGGCCTTGCGGTACAGGCGCGAACGCTGGCCGCGGTAGCCGCTGGCCGCTTCGAGGATCGCCCGACGCTTCTTGTGGGCGTTGACTGCCCGCTTGACGCGTGCCACTTGTTAACTCCTTGTAGCGGGGCCGTGGTTGGACTCACACGACCCGGTATCGATTGGGTCCCGGTCAGAGTTCAGGCGCGGTGTGCGCCCGGACTCACTTGCCGAGAAGCTTCTTGATCTTCTTGGCGTCGCCCGGGGCCATCTCGGCGTTGCCAGAGAGGCGACGCGTCAGACGGGACGACTTGTGCTCGAGCAGGTGGCGCTTGCCGGCGCGCTCGCGGAGCACCTTGCCGGAGCCGGTGATCTTGAAGCGCTTGCTGGCACCGCTGTGCGTCTTGTTCTTCGGCATAGCGCCGTTCTCTCCTCGTCAGTGGCACTCGGATGCCCGGTCGTGAAACCGGGCATCCGGGAACCGTATGTGTCAGTTGGCGATCCCCGGACTCGCGTCCCGGGATCAGGCCTCGGCAGGAGCCTCGGCAGGGGCCTCGGCAGGAGCTTCGGCGGCAGCCTCGGCAGGAGCCTCTGCGGGCTCCTCCCCCTCGGCGGAGTTCTGCGAGCGACCCGGGTTGGCCTTCGCGTCCGCCTTGCGGACCGCCTGGGCCTCGCGAGCCTCGGCCATGGCTTCGGTCTTCTTCTTGTGCGGACCGAGGACCATGATCATGTTTCGGCCGTCCTGCTTCGGGTTCGACTCGATGAACCCGAGGTCTTCGACGTCGTTCGCGAGACGCTGCAGCAGTCGGTAGCCGAGTTCCGGCCTGGACTGCTCGCGACCACGGAACATGATCGTGATCTTGACCTTGTCGCCCTGCTTGAGGAACCGGACGACGTGACCCTTCTTGGTGTCATAGTCGTGCGGGTCGATCTTCGGCCGGAGCTTCATCTCCTTGATGACCGTGTGCGCCTGGTTCTTGCGCGCCTCACGGGCCTTCATGGCCGACTCGTACTTGAACTTCCCGTAGTCCATGAGCTTGCACACGGGCGGACGGGCGGTCGCCGCCACCTCGACCAGGTCGAGGTCGTACTCCTGTGCCAGTTCAAGGGCCTTGGCAAGCGGAACAATCCCGACCTGCTCGCCGCTGGGACCGACAAGTCGCACCTCGGGAACGCGAATCCGGTCGTTGATGCGGGGCTCGGCGCTGATGGATCCTCCTCGGTAGCACCACGCGGCGGTCTGGCGGACAGCCGCGTTACGTCTGTTATCTCGACCAACCGAGTGAGTACACAAAAAATGCCCCAACCGATCACAGGAAGGGGCTCCATTACTACCGGAGCACCTCCGCGATGACCGCGGGGCGCATCTCGGGCCTGCCGTAGTCTCGGGGACTGCGGCCGCCTGACCGGTGACCCGCCGCTCTGGGAGCAGCAAGGTGGGAAGCGGAGCCTCCACTTGTGGGCCGGGTCTCTGCGTGGCACGCGAGTGTCCGGCCGGTCGTTACACAAGGTTAGCAGCTCCGCGGGGGTGGGGCTAACCAACGGCGCCCACGGGCTGCCGCGGACTCCCGCGGACCGCGCCGGGCGGGGCTCCGCTTATCGTGTGGGACATGAGCGACGCGACCCCCACCCCCGAGTCCGCGGCCCCCGGGCCCGACTCCCCCGACTTCGACACCCTCACCCGTGACATCGCGGACGTCCCCGCGGTCGAGGTGATCACCACGGTCGCCGTCCACCTGATGAGCGCGGCGGCCGTGAACCTCGGTCTCGCCGAGGGCGGCGAGGGCCACAAGGACCTCGACGAGGCCCGCAAGCTGATCCACTCGCTCGCCGGCCTGATGGACGCGAGCGCCACGGAGATCTCCTCGTTCCACGCGGCCCCGCTGCGCGACGGCCTGAAGTCGCTGCAGCTGGCCTTCCGCGAGGCGTCCGAGGTTCCGGACGAGCCGGGTCAGGGTCCGGGCGAGAAGTACACGGGCCCGGTCTTCGGCTGAGCGATCACGTGGGACACGTGCGTCACTGACGTACGTAGAAGGGCTCGCCCGGTGGCGTCGCCTCGGCCGGCAGCAGTGCCAGGTCGAGGCCGCTGACCAGGCGGGCCCTCAGTGTTTCGTCGGCCGCGATGTGCCGGGCGACGCGCTGGGCGGCTTCGGCGGGGTCCGCCGACGGGTCGAGGATGAGCGCGAGGGTGCCGTCCGCGCTGCCCGCCCCGAGGTAGGCGCGCAGGACCGCGGGCTCGGCGGCGACGGACGCGCGCACGGCGGCCGTGACGGCGGGGTCGGAGAGCGGGTCCGGGGTGTGGCGGCCTTCGGAGAGGGCGATCAGGGCGGGCCGGTTGATCTCGTAGGCGACGGGTCCCGCGAGGTCGAGGACGATCGTGTCGGCCTGCTCGTGCGCGGCGGCCTGGAGCGCCTGGTGCAGGGGGACGGCGACGGGCCTGGCCGCCGGGTCCCACCGGGCGAGGGACTCGGTCGACGTGAACGCGGGCAGGGCCTTGCGGTCGCCCGCCTTGAGGGTGGGCACCGCCATGTCGCTGGACTTCTCGCGGCGCAGGCCGTTCTCGTCCTCCTCGACCTCGCCCAGCACGGCGACCACGGGGACGAGCAGCCGGGCTCCGGTCAGCGCCTCCAGGACGGGGCCGTGGGCCGTGCGGTCCTCGGCCCACGCGGTCAGGGCCGCGGTGAGCCGGGGATCGGCGGAGCCGTCGTCGTCGGAGAAGCCGGGGTCGGGGATGTTCTTGTTCGCCACGGTCACGAGCCTATCGACCGCGCGCCCGGCCCTATCGGGCGGTGCCGGGGCGGGCTCCCCTGCGGCCACGCCACAGATACACGGCAGCGCCGAGCAGAACGACACCGAAGCCGCCCGCCACCGGCCCCACCCAGCCGGCAGGTCCGTCGTCGCCCTGGTCCGTGTCCGGGCCGGGGCCGAAGTACTTCTTTCCGTACGTCGCCGATTCCAGACCCTCGGGCTTCTTCTTGCCGCCCTCGGCGATCGCGGCCGCCGGGTCGATGAAGCCGAAGCCGCGTGAGTCGTCGCGGCCACCGCTCGGCACGTCGCGGGCGGTGGCCACCAGGAGCTGCTTGATCTGGGCCGGGGTCAGGCCGGGGTGGGCGGCGCGGACGAGGGCGACGGCGCCGGAGACGAACGCCGAGGCGGCGCTGGTGCCCCAGCCCTCGTAGTACTCCCGGTCAGGGTCGGCGATGACGATGTCCTTGCCGGGGGCGCTGACCGTGGCGTACCAGCGGCGGGTGGAGAAGGAGGCGCGCTCGCCGCTCTCGTCGACGGCGGTGGCGGCGATGACGCCGGGGTAGGCCGCGGGGTACGAGATGTGGTCGCCGCGCTCGCCGCCGTTGCCCGCGGACGCGACGACGACGATGCCCTTCTTCAGGGCGTACTGGACGGCTGCGTCCTCGGCGGGCTCCGGGTGCGCGGACTTGGAGTCGTCGCCCAGGGAGAGGTTGATGACGTCGGCGCCGTGGTCGGTGGCCCAGCGGATGCCGTCGGCGAGGGCGTTGCCCCGGGTGTTGCGGGCCTTCGAGCGGTCCGGGTCCCCGTCCTCGAGGATCACGCGGATCGGCAGGATCTTGGCCTCAGGCGCGATGCCGACCACGCCGTCCTCGCGGCCCGCGCCGTGTCCGTGGCCCGCGATGATGCCGGCCATGGCGGTGCCGTGCCGGGCCCAGGGGCGGTCGCCCTTCTTCGCACCGAAGCCGACCATGTCCTTTCCTTCGAGGACGCTGCCGGCCAGGTCGGGGTGTTCGCCGTCTATGCCGGTGTCCAGGACGGCGACCGTGATGCCCTTGCCCTTGGTCGTCTGCCAGGCCTGGCTGGTGTGCATGGCGTCGAGGGCCCACTGCTGCGCTCGTATGCCGTCGTCGGCGTGGGCGGTGGCGGGCAGCAAGGCGAGTGCGGCGGTGAGGGCGGCGACGACCGGGCGGCGAATTCTCATGAGGACTTCTCCGTGGCCGCGATGGTCTTGCGCAGGCGCCGCTCCACGCGGTCGGCGATGCCCTGCGCCTCGTGCCCGAGGCCCGCCTGGGCGGGGGCGGAGGTGGCGGACGTCTTCATGGCCTCTTCGGCGGGCTCGGGTTCGGTGAGCGTGCGGCCGTCGGCGAAGCCGGAGACGGAGAAGGCGACGACGGGGGCGTCCGGGAGCACGGAGACGGTCCAGGAGGCGCGCTGGGCGTCGCCGAAGTCCGCGGCCGGGGTGCCCTTGGCGGCGTACGGCCGTGGCATCAGGTCGGGGCGCCGGTCGAGGCCTTCCTCCGTGAAGCGGGTGCGCAGCGAGCGCATCGCGTCGGCGTCCGCCTTGGTGAACAGCAGGCCCACGGTGGTGACATGGCTGCGGGTGGCGTCCGTGTACGTGGCGCGCAGCAGCCGCAGGCAGCCCGCGGGGGCCAAGGCCTTGCGCAGGAGCGGGTCGAAGGCGCTCTTGCAGTGCGCGTCGGGGGCCACGGCGACGCGGGTCCAGGTGCGGTCGGCTCCGCCGGGGCCCGCGCCCTCTCCCTTGATGGTGGCCGGGAAGAGCTGGTCGACGGGCACGCTGTGCCAGAGCTCGCCCGCAGCGGCGTACGTGGTGCGCGTGGTGGCCGTTCCTTCGGAGCCGCCGGTCAGCCAACTGCCGGTCGCCGCGCCGCCGATGAGGCCGAGGCCGAGCACGACGCAGGCAGCGGCGGCGGTCACGCGGGGCTGAGCCCAGGTGCGGACAGGGCGCAGCCGCGTGGTGCTGTCGTCGTACATCGCGGGCCGCGCGAACGACACGAAGGGCCGCCCCGCTCCGGGACCGGGCGTCAGATCGACGGCACCGACCGCGCGGCGGGCGGCGGCGGTTCGGGGGGAGGGAGCGGGTGGGGGTGGGGATATGGGTGCGGCGACGGGATCGGTTGCCGGCCGCGACGGTTGCCCTGATATGCCCGCGGTCGCCGCGTCCGGCGGCGCCACCGAAGGCATAGGCGGCCGAAGCCGATACTCCACGGCGCGCCGCTCCTGCGCCGTGTGCGGGGCGCCGATGCGCGGCGGGGGCTGGGCGAGGTCCGGGGCGGGGTCGGCGGTGTGCGCCGCCGACGGCGGCGTTACGTCGGGGAGCGGGCGGAGCCGGTAGTCCGCGGCGTGCCGCTCCTGCGCCGTGTCCGGGGCGCCGATGTGCGGCGGGGGCGTATCGGAGGCCGGGGCAGGGTCGGCGGCGTGCGCCGGTGTCCCGGTCGTCGCCGACGGCGGCGGTGTGTCCGGGAGCGGACGGAGGCGGTACTCCGCGGTGTGCTGCGCCCCCGCCGCGTCCGCGGCGCCGACGTGCGGCGGGGCGGCAGGGGGCGGCGGGGGCTGGGCGAGGTCCGGGGCAGGGTCGGCGGTGTGCGCCGGTGTCCCGCTCGTCGCCGACGGCGGCGGTGCGTCGGGAAGCGGACGGAGCCGGTACTCCTCCGTGTCCGAGGCGCCGACGTGCGGCGGGGTGGCAGGGGGCGGCGGAGGTTGGGCGGGGTCCGGGGCAGGGTCAGCGGTACGCGCCGGTGTCGTGGCCGACGGCGGCGGCGCGTCGGGGAAGCGCGCGGACGCGGGCGGCGGAGGTGGAGAGTCCTGTGTCTCCGCCTCGTCGGCGCCTCGCCGCAACTCGTCAGCGGCGTCGTCCGCGCTGTCGGGCTCCGAGGACGATCGTGTCGAGCGGGCGAGCCGGCTTCTCGCGGCGTCACGCGCTGCCAGGTCGTCCGGTTCGTCCGTCTGTCCCGCGGCGGGCCGCGTCTCGTCCGGCGACGTCGAAGGTCGCGGCAGCCGTACCCGGTCGAAGGGGGCGAGCAAATCTCCGAGGAGGGAGTCCTGGTCGTCGTCGGAGTCGGACGGCTCGGGATCCGCCGGGGACGGACTCAGGTCGGGAAAGCGGGCCGATGGAGCGGGCGGCGGCATCGACGCGGGCGGGCCCGGCGGCGGGGGTGGAGCCGTGGGACGTGGCGGGACCGGGGCCCGTCGCGCTTCCGTGCTCATGCACCCCCCGTTTCCTCGCTCTTCTGCGCGTAACTCTAAGGGCAGATTCCGGTCGTGCGGGAACCAGTCCGCGGCCCCGGGCGATCTGCCCGGATCATCCCCCTACCCTCGGGTAATCCCGTCTGGCAGGCTTCGGCCATGACCTCCCGTGCAGCAGACCGGGCCCGCTACGACCGGGCCACCGCACACCTCGACGCCCCCGTCGCGATCGTCGACCTGGAGGCATTCGACGCCAATGCCGACGACCTCGTGCGCCGGGCCGGCGGCAAGCCGATCCGGGTCGCGAGCAAGTCCGTGCGCTGCCGGGCGCTGCTCGAACGCGTCCTGGCCCGCGACGGCTTCGCGGGGATCATGTCCTTCACGCTCGCCGAGTCGCTGTGGCTCGCGCGGTCCGGCTTCGACGACATCCTGCTCGCCTATCCGACGGCCGACCGCGCCGCCTTCGCCGAGCTCGCCGCCGACCCGAAGCTCGCGTCGTCGGTGACCGTGATGATCGACGACCCCGCGCAGCTGCGGCTCATCGACGAGGCCAGGGACGGCGGACGCGAAGAGGTGCGGGTCTGCCTGGAGTTGGACACCGCGTACAAGATCCTCGGCGGGCGGGTGCGGATCGGTGCGCTGCGCTCGCCGCTGCACTCCCCCGCCCAAGTCGCCGCCCTTGCCCGCGCCGTGGTGCGTCGGCCGGGCTTCAGGCTCGTGGGCGTGATGGCGTACGAGGGACATGTGGCGGGGGTCGGTGACGCGATCGCCGGCCGTCCCGCGCGCTCGCGGGCGATCCGGCTGATGCAGGCCGCCGCCCGCAAGGAGCTCGCGGCGCGCCGGGCCGAGACCATCCGCGCGGTGCGGGCGGTCGCGCCGGACCTGGAGTTCGTCAACGGCGGCGGCACGGGCAGCGTGCAGCACACCGCGGCCGAGCGGGCGGTGACCGAGATCGCGGCGGGGTCGGGCCTCTACGTGCCGCGGCTCTTCGACAACTACACGTCGTTCAGCGGACGTCCGGCCGCGCTCTTCGCCCAGCCCGTCGTGCGCCGTCCCGGCGTGGGCACCGTGACCGTGCTCGGCGGCGGCTACCCCGCGTCGGGTGCGGCGGGCGCCGACCGCTCCCCGGTCCCGTACCTCCCGGAGGGCCTGCGCTACGACCCGCAGGAAGGCGCGGGCGAGGTGCAGACCCCGCTGCTCGGCGCGCCCGCCGACGATCTGCTGATCGGCGACAAGGTGTGGTTCCGGCACGCCAAGGCCGGGGAGATGTGCGAGCGGTTCGACGCACTGCATCTGGTCGAGGGCGACCGCGTGACGGCGACCGTCCCGACGTACCGCGGAGAAGGGCACACGTTCCTGTAGTCGAAGGGGCCGTCAGGGCGTCGCGCCCACGCTGTTGCCCACGCCGCCGCTCGTCCCCGGGTCACCGACCGCCCGGATCCCCCTCGTGATCTCGTCCATGTCGGAGAGGGGCGGCGCCTCGGTCCCGGCGTCGATGGCGAAGCGGACGAGCACCATCGCCTCGGATCCGACACTGGAGGGGAAGGCGAGCGACTGGACGTATCCGCCGGAGCCCTTCTCCGTGTGGACGCGCCAGCGCACGAGGTAGCCGGAGCGGCCCGCGACCGCCACGGTCCCCTCCTTGACCTTCTCGTGCCGGACGATCCCGCCGAACGGCTCCATGCCGACCTTGTCCTCGTCGTACGCCCGGTCGGCCGCGTCCTCGACGTCCCTCAGCGCGAGCACCTTGGGCGAGCGTTCGTCGGTCGCCGTCGACGTGCGCGAGTACACCGTGCCGTGGCGGCAGAGGCTGCCCTCGCCGGGGCAGTCGTAGACGTCCGGGGTGCGGACGGTGGGGTCGCCGCCGACCGTGCTGTCGGCCTTCTCCCAGCCGTCGGGGACGGGGATCGTGATGCCGTTGAGCTGGTCGACGAGGGTGGAGGGGTCGGGGTCGGGCGCCGATGTGGTCGGCGAGGGCGAGGTCGGCGACGGCGAATCCACCGGCTCCGACGCGCCCGGCACGGGCCCCTCGACCTCTGGCTCGCCTCCGTCGTCCTGGCCCAGGAGCACCACGCCGGTGACGATCGACGCGACGAGGACGACGCCGGCGGTGGCAAGAGCCACCACCTTGCCCCGGCCACCTCCACCGGCACCCACCGGCTGCACCGGCTGAGGCGGGCCGAACCCCGGCTGCGCCTGGCCCATGTGGGGCGTCTCGGGCGCACGCCGGTGCTCGGTCCACGCCGACCCGTCCCACCAGCGCTCGACGTGCTGCGTCGGTGGCGCCGACGGGTCGGGGTACCAGCCGGGAGGGGGCGACATGCTCATCCCGGCACTCTAGGACGTGCCGTGAAGATCAGAACACCGCGTCCACCTGATCGGGCACCACCGAGCCGTCCTCGCGCAGGACCGGGCCCTTGCCTCCGGCAGGCACGTTGTACGCGGCCGTCGAGCACGGGTAGAGGCCGGGCTTCTGCTTCAAGGGCTCGATGAACATGGGGTTCACGACCCAGCGGCCGTCGGCGTTGTCGTACGCACGGCACATGACCTCGTCCTTGTTGCGGTTCAGGACGAGGTGGGCGCCCGTGGCGTCACCGACGAACGTCACGTCCGTGTCGGCGTCACCGCCGCCCAGCGCGATGCGGTGGGACGGGTCCTGCTTGTCCCAGGCCGACGTGCCCTTGACGCCGAAGATCTCCTGGTTGATCCAGCAGCGCTTGCCGTCGATGTAGGGGATGGCCTCGCCCTTGTTCACCGGCACGTCGCCGCAGCCCTGGTTCCAGGTGGTGATGCGGCCCTTGCGGTCCAGGACGGAGCGGATCGCGATGGTGTGCTCGCGGTCGATGCCGACGCTCTTCGACCAGACCTCCGTGACCGGCTCCGAGCCCGCCGAGACGATGTAGACGTCGAACCCGGCCCGCTTGAGCGTGCGGATGAGGTCACGCTGCTGGTCGTAGTAGCGGGCGTAGCCGGGGATCTCGTGTGTGCCGACGGTCTGGGTGGCGCCCACGGGGGCGGCGAGCACCTGCTTGCGGGCCTTCGCGGCGTACGACGTGAGTTCGGGCACGGTGTGTCCGGCGAAGAGCTGGGGCACCCAGGCGTACTGCGGGACGGTGTGCCGGTGGTCCCACTCGCCCGCGAAGGCGGCGCCGCCGCTCATCGTCTTCCCGTCCTCGCGGACCTCGAAGATCTCGTCCGCGCAGTCGGTGTCGGTCGAGGTGGGCAGCGGCTTGCCGACCGGCACCTTGGTGCCGCAGGCCTTGGTGAGCGCCTTGTCGGCCTCGTCCGTCATCCACTTGCTGGTGGACTTCCAGGAGGCGGGACGCAGGATCTTGTCGTGGCGCAGGGACCAGGCGATCGTCGCGTCGGTGATGTCGTTCTTGACGACGGTGTTGTCCCAGTCGAAGGCGGCGACGGGACGCTTCTCGTCGTGACCCCGGTGGGAGCCGCAGCGTCCGCGCTCGTCGATCATCTGCTGGAGCCGGTCGCGGTTGTCGCCGAACCAGGTCAGCTTCTTGGACAGCTGCGGGCAATGGGCCTTCGCGGCAGGGGAGTTCGCGGGCGTGGCGGCGGCCGCGGGGAGCGACGCGGGCACGGCGGCCAGAGTGGCGGCCGTGGCCAGCGTCAACGCCAGGGCATGTCGTCTGTTGCGCATGCGCATGGACCGTACATCAATCTCCCGGGCCAGGTCAGGCCCCGTGCACCGTGTCCTTCTGGTCGGGGATGACGGACCCGTCGGCGCGGCGTACGGGGCCTGCCTCGCCGTTGCGTTCGGTGTAACCGGTGCTCGCGCACGGGTACGGCTTCGCGAGCCTGCCCTTGGGCTCGATGAACATGGGGTTCACCAGCCAGCGGCCGTCGCCGTTGTCATAGGCGCGGCACATCAGCTCGTTCTTGTTGCGGTTCAACACGAGGCGCAGGGCCGTGGCGTCGCGCAGGAAGGAGATGTCGGTGTCGGAGTCCCCGGCCGCGAACACCTGGCGCCTGGAGGCCGGTTGGACCTTCTCGGCGGCCGCGCCCCGGACGCCGTAGATCTCCTGGTTGATCCAGCAGCGCTTGCCGTCGATGTACGTGATCATCGAGTCGTCGCCGTCCTTGACGGTGCCGCACCCCTTCAGACGGGCCGTCAGCTTCCCGTGCGCGGTGACGTTGCGGATGCCGATGGTGTGCCGGGCGTCGACGCCGACGCTCTCGGCCCACACCTCGGCGACCGGTTCGGGTGAAGCGGAGACCACGTAGACGTCGAACCCGGCCTTCTTGAGCGTACGGATCAGGTCGCGCTGCTGGTCGTAGTAGCGGGCCCAGCCGGTGAACTTGCCCGTGCCGACGCGCTGTTCGGTGCCGATGGGCGCGGCGAGGTTCTCTTTGCGGGCCTCGGCGGCGAACCCCTTGACCTGCCGGGTGGTCCAGCCGCGGGTGAGCTGGGCGAGCCAGGCGTACTGGGGTTCCATGCGCCGGTGGTCGAAGCCGGCGAAGGCCGCGTCGCCGCCGGTGGTGGTGCCCTCGCTGTAGACGGAGGCGATCTCGTCGGCGCAGTCCGTGTCGCGGCCGGTGGGGAGGGTGGTCCGCGTGGCCGGGCAGGCCTTGGCGAGGGCCTTGGCCGCCGGGTCGGTGAGATAGCGGCTGGTGGTGTGCCAGTCGGCGCCCGGTGGCGTACGTATCTTGCTGTGGCGCAGGAGCCAGAACATGGTGGCGTCGCCGACGTCGTTCTTGATGACCGTGTTGTCCCAGTCGAAGGTGGCGACGGGCTTGGCGGAGCCTCGGCCGTGGCGCTCGCCGCAGGTCCCGTATGTGTCGATCACCTTCTGGAGGCGCGCTCTGTTCGCGCCGTACCAGCCCTTGGAGACGGTGAGCGAGGGGCAGTCCTTCGGCTCGGACCGCACCGGCTGGGTGGCCTGGGTGGCTTCCGCGGTGGCCTGGACGGTCACGAGACCGGCTCCGGCGACGACGATCACTGCTGCTGCCGCGGCGGCGCGGCGCTTGAAGTTCACGAACACACTCCCGTGTCTACGCAGGTCAGCCGGGCGTCGTGCGACGCCCGGCTGACGGGGTGGTTGCTGGAGGATGAACTGACTACATGGGCGTGACGTACGCCCCGGCGATGCCGCCGTCCACGAGGAAGTCGGTGGCGTTCACGAAGGAGGAGTCGTCGCTGGCGAGGAACGCCACCGCCGCGGCGAGCTCGTCGGCCTCGGCGAAGCGGCCCACGGGGATGTGGACGAGGCGGCGCGCGGCCCGCTCGGGGTCCTTGGCGAAGAGCTCCTGGAGGAGCGGGGTGTTGACCGGCCCCGGGCAGAGCGCGTTGACGCGGATGCCCTCGCGGGCGAACTGCACGCCGAGCTCGCGGGACATGGCCAGGACGCCGCCCTTGGAAGCCGTGTACGAGATCTGCGACGTCGCCGCGCCCATCTTCGCCACGAAGGAGGCGGTGTTGATGATCGAGCCCTTGCCCTGGCGCCGCATGTAGGGGATGGCGGCCTTGCAGCACAGGTAGACGGAGGTGAGGTTGACCTCCTGGACGCGCTTCCAGGCCTCCAGGCCCGTGTCCAGGATGGAGTCGTCGTCGGGCGGCGAGATGCCCGCGTTGTTGAAGGCGATGTCGACCGAGCCATAGGTGTCGTACGCGGTCTTGAAGAGCGCCTCGACCTGCTCGGCGTCGGTCACGTCGACCTGGACGAAGGTCCCGCCGACCTCGTCGGCGGCGGCCTTGCCCGCGGTCTCGTCGATGTCACCGCAGACGACGTGCGCGCCCTCGGACGCGAGACGGCGGGCGGTGGCGAGGCCGATGCCGCTGCCGGCGCCGGTGATGACGGCGGTGCGGCCCACCAGGCGGCGGCAAACGTTCTGTTCGGTCATGGGTGCTCAGGCCTCCGTGCTTTCCGGGCTGGTGCTTTCCGTACTGATGAAGACGTTCTTGGTTTCCGTGAAGGCGGCGAGCGCGTCCGGGCCGAGCTCACGGCCGAACCCGGACTGCTTGTAACCCCCGAACGGGGTCCAATAGCGCACGCTGGAGTGCGAGTTGACGGACAGGTTCCCGGCCTGGACGGCTCCCGAGACCCGCAGGGCACGGCCCACGTCCCGGGTCCAGATGGACCCGGAGAGGCCGTACTCGGTGGCGTTGGCGAGGCGGATCGCGTCGGCCTCGTCGTCGAAGGGCAGGACGACGGCGACCGGGCCGAAGACCTCCTCCGTCGCCACCGGCGAGGTGGGGGCGGCGTCGGTGACGAGCGTCGGCGGGAACCAGAAGCCGGGGCCTTCGGGGGCCGTGCCGTGGATTCCGGTGCCGGCGGCGACGTACGAGCGGACGCGCTCCAGCTGGGACCTGGAGATCAGCGGGCCCATCTGGGTCTTCTCGTCGGACGGGTCACCGACGACGATCGACTCGATAGCGGGCCGCACGATCTCCAGGAAGCGGTCGTAGACCGAGCGCTGGACGAGGATGCGGGTGCGGGCGCAGCAGTCCTGGCCGGAGTTGTCCAGGTACGACATGGGGGTGGCGAGGGCGGCGGCCTCCACGTCCGCGTCGGCGAAGACGATGTTCGGGCTCTTGCCGCCGAGTTCGAGCGTCACGCGCTTCACGCGGTCGGCGCACTTGGCCATGATCTGCTTGCCGACACCCGTGGAGCCGGTGAACACGATCTTGGCGACACCGGGGTGTTCGACCAGGGCGTTCCCCGCGACGCCGCCGACACCGGGCAGCACCTGGAAGAGGCCCTCGGGGAGCCCTGCCTCCAGGGCGAGTTCGGCGAGGCGCAGCGCGGTGAGCGGGGTCGTCTCGGCGGGCTTCAGGATGACCGCGTTGCCGGCCGCGAGCGCCGGGGCGGTGCCCCAGGCCGCGATCGGCATGGGGAAGTTCCAGGGCGCGATGACGCCGACGACCCCGAGGGGTTCGAGGATGGTGACGTTCAGGCCGCCGGGCACCGGGATCTGACGGCCATTCAGCCGCTCTACTCCCCCGGCCGCGAAGTCCAGGAGATCGCGGACGTTGCCCGCCTCCCAGCGCGCGTTGCCGATGAGGTGACCGGCTTCGCGGACCTCCAACTGGGCGAGTTCTTCCAGGTGTTCGTCGACGGTCACCGCGAAGCGGCGCAGCAGGCGGGCGCGGTCGGCGGGGGCCGTGGCGGCCCACTTGACCTGTGCGGATGTCGCACGCGCGACGGCGGCGTCGACGTCCTGCGCGGTGGCAGCGGGAACGGTCGCGACCAGTTCTTCCGTCGCCGGGTTCAGTACCTCGAGCAAGGGTGCCTCACATGCGTTCGAAGGAGCGGCGGAGCTCCCAGTCGGTCACCGCGGAGTCGAAGGCGTCCAGCTCGACCCGGGCCATGTTGCTGTAGTGCGCGACCACCTCGTCGCCGAAGGCTGCCTTGGCGATGGCGCTGTTCTCCCAGAGTTCGGCGGCCTCGCGCAGGGTGGTGGGGACGTGCGCGTAGTCACCGGTGTAGGCGTTGCCCGTGCACTCCTCGGGCAGTTCGAGCTTCTGCTCTATGCCGTGCAGACCGGCGGCCACGAGTCCGGCGACCGCGAGGTGCGGGTTGACGTCACCGCCCGGCAGGCGGTTCTCGAAGCGCATCGAGCGGCCGTGGCCGACGACGCGCAGGGCGCACGTGCGGTTGTCGTACCCCCAGGCGGCGGCGGTCGGCGCGAAGGAGCCGGGCCGGAACCGCTTGTAGGAGTTGATGTTGGGCGCGTAGAGCAGGGAGAACTCCCGGAGCGCCGCGAGCTGCCCGGCCAGGAAGTGCCGCATGACGGGCGACATGCCACCGGGGTCGTCCGGGGAGCCGGCCATGGCGTTGGCGCCGTCCGCGTCGGCGAGCGAGAGGTGGATGTGACAGGAGTTGCCCTCGGCCTCGTTGTACTTGGCCATGAAGGTGAGCGAGACACCCTCCTGGGACGCGATCTCCTTGGCGCCGGTCTTGTAGATGGCGTGCTGGTCGCAGGTGACCAGGGCGTCGTCGTAGCGGAACACGATCTCGTGCTGGCCCGGGTTGCACTCGCCCTTGGCCGACTCGACGACGAGCCCGGCGGCCGCCATCTCGTTGCGGATGCGGCGCAGGAGCGGCTCGATGCGGCCCGTGCCGAGCACCGAGTAGTCGATGTTGTACTGGTTGGCCGGGGTCAGGGCCTTGTAGCCCGCGTCCCAGGCCTGCTCGTAGGTGTCCTTGAAGACGATGAACTCGAGCTCCGTGCCGACGTTGGCGGTGTAGCCGAGCTCGGCGAGCCGGTCGAGCTGGCGGCGCAGGATCTGGCGGGGCGCGGCCACGACGGGCGATGAGTCGTTCCAGGCGAGGTCCGCGATCAGCATCGCGGTGCCCTCGTTCCAGGGGACGCGGCGCAGGGTGCTCAGGTCGGGGCGCATGGCGAAGTCGCCGTATCCGCGGTCCCAGGAGGACATCGCGTAGCCCCCGACGGTGTTCATCTCCGCGTCGACGGCCAGGAGGTAGTTGCAGCCCTCCGTGCCGTGCTCGAGGACGTCGTCGAGGAAGAATGGGGCGGCGAACCGCTTGCCCTGGAGCCGCCCTTGCATATCGGGGAAGGCCAGGACGACAGTGTCGATCTCGCCGCTCGCGACGAGAGCACGCAGCTCCTCGATCCCTAGCGGTGGTGTGCGGTCTGCCACGGGAAAAGCCTCCTTGGGTCAGCCGAGAGCCATAAGGTATTGCCGAGAACCATTAATTGGGAAGGGGGTACGGCCAGATGTCGCACACGGATGCCGACGTCGCCGGTGAGGCGGGTCCGGATGGCTCCGCCGCGACCGCCGACGACCGGCTCACGCCGGTCCTTCGCCCCGTACGGGCGGGCAACGGCTTCGAGGAGGCCCTGGAACAGATCCTCCAGGTCGTACGCCTCGGCCTGGTGCCCGGCGGCGAACGCCTGCCGTCCGAGCGGGAGCTGGCCGAACGCCTCGGCATCAGCAGGGTCACGCTGCGCGAGGTCCTCAAGGTGCTCCAGGACCAGGGCCTGGTCGAGTCGCGCCGGGGCAGGTACGGGGGCACGTTCGTGCGCCCGCGCCCCGAGGCGGCCGGCGAGGACGAGCTGCGGCGGCGCGTCGCGGATGTCGACGTCGAGGACGCGCTGCGGTTCCGCGAGGTGCTCGAGGTCGGCGCGGCCGGGCTCTGCGCGGCGCACGGCCTGAGCGGGGAGCAGCGGGAGCGGCTGCGCGCGGCGCTCGTACAGACGCACGAGGCGCCCCTGTCCGAGTACCGCCGCCTGGACACGCTGCTGCATCTGACGCTCGCCGAGCTGTGCGGATCCCCCTCGCTCACCGCCCAGTACGCGGCGGTCCGCGCGACCGTCAACGACCTTCTGGACTGCATCCCGCTCCTGGTCCGCAATCTGGAGCATTCGCAGCGACAGCACACCGCTCTGGTGGAGGCCGTGCTCGACGGGGACGCGGACGGGGCGCGGGAGATGATGCGCGAGCACTGCGCCGGTACGGCCGCGCTGCTGCGGGGCTTTCTGACATAAAGGGCGCGATGAGGGGCGGGGAGAGGCGCGATTAACGGCGACGTAACGCAGGGGTCTTGATTTCTCGCGGGTCGCACGGCAAAGGTATGCATCCGTTCCATTGAGTCACCCCGCCGCAGTGCCGCCGCCGCGCAGTCACATAGGAGCCGTGCCATGACCATGGAGTCCCCCAAGTCGAGTGCCGCCGAACCGGCGGACGACTATCTGGAGCGCAGAGCGCTGCGCCGGGGCAGCGCGGGCTGGCTGCTGCTCACCGGCCTCGGTGTCGCGTACGTGGTGTCCGGCGACTACTCAGGCTGGAACTTCGGCCTGGCGGAGGGCGGATTCGGCGGCCTCGGGATCGCCATGGCGCTGATGGGCGTCATGTACGCGTGCATGGTGTTCTCGCTGGCGGAACTGTCGTCGGTCCTGCCGACGGCGGGCGGCGGCTACGGCTTCGCCCGCCGCGCGCTCGGCCCGCTGGGGGGCTTCCTCACCGGCACGGCGATCCTCATCGAGTACATCCTGGCGCCCGCCGCGATCTCCATCTTCATCGGCGACTACGTCGAGTCGCTCGGCCTCTTCGGGCTCACCTCCGGCTGGCCGGTGTATCTGGCCTGCTTCGTGATCTTCATCGGCATCCATCTGTGGGGTGTCGGCGAGGCGCTGCGGTTCAGCTTCGTCGTCACGGGCATCGCGGTGGCGGCGCTGCTCGTCTTCGCGGTCGGCGCGTTCATGGACTTCGACGCGTCGAAGCTGAACGACATCCCGGTGGAGGCCGATGCGTTCGGCTCCAACTCCTGGCTGCCGATGGGGTTGTTGGGCATCTGGGCGGCGTTCCCGTTCGGCATGTGGTTCTTCCTGGGCGTCGAAGGCGTCCCCTTGGCGGCAGAGGAGACGAAGGACCCGGCCCGCACCCTGCCCCGCGCGATCCGCTGGTCCATGGCCATCCTCATCGTGCTCGCGCTCCTCACGTTCTTCGCGTCGGCGGGGGCGCGCGGCGCGAACGCGATCCAGGAGGCGGGCAATCCGCTGGTGGAGGCGTTGCAGCCGGGAGGTGAGGCGACGGCGCTGAGCAGGATCGTGAACTACGCGGGCCTCGCGGGCCTGGTGGCGTCCTTCTTCTCCCTGATCTACGCGGGCTCGCGCCAGCTGTTCGCCCTGTCCAGGGCGGGCTACCTGCCGCGCTTCCTCTCCCTCACGAGCAGCCGCAAGGCTCCCTACCTGGGCCTCCTGGTCCCCGGGGCGATCGGCTTCAGCCTGGCCGCGGCGACCGGGGACGGCGCGCGGATGCTGAACGTGGCGGTGTTCGGGGCGACCATCTCGTACGCCCTGATGTCGCTCTCGCACATCGTGCTGCGCCGCAGGGAGCCGAACCTGGAGCGGCCGTACCGCACGCCGGGCGGCATGCTGACGTCGTCGGTGGCGCTGGTCCTCGCCTGCTCGGCGCTGGTCGCGACGTTCCTGGTGGACGTGACGGCGGCGCTGATCGCGCTCGCGGTGTACGTGGTGGCGATCGCGTACTTCGGCCTCTACAGCCGCAAGCATCTTGTGGCGCGGGCGCCCGAGGAGGAGTTCGCGGCGCTGGCGGCCGCGGAGGCGGAACTGGAACGCGACTGAGCATGTCGCGGCTGAGTGTGAGGAGACGAGGGTGAGCACGACGACCACAGGCCGACCGCTGATCGGTGTCAGCACCTACCTGGAGTCGACAGTGCGCTGGGGCGTATGGGAGCTGCCCGCGGCGCTGCTCCCGGCCGGCTATCCGGGTCTGGTGCAGGCGGCGGGCGGACTCACCGCCATGCTTCCGCCGGATGATCCTTCGTACGCCGATGCTGTCGTCGCCAGGCTGGACGGCGTGGTCATCGCGGGTGGCCCCGATGTCGACCCGTCCTGTTACGGCTCGGAGCGTGAGGAGCGCACAGGCCCCCCGGCACCCGAGCGGGACGCGTGGGAACTGGCGCTGATCGGGGCGGCGTTGACGTCCGGGACGCCGCTGCTCGGCATTTGCCGGGGGATGCAGCTGCTCAATGTAGCGCGCGGCGGGACGCTGGTGCAGCACATGGAGGGGCATGCGCAGACGGTGGGCGTCTTCGGCACGCACGAGGTGAAGCCGGTGCCGGGTTCGCTCTACGAGTCCATCGTCCCCGCCGCCGCGGAGGTCCCGGCCTATCACCACCAGGCGGTGGACCGCGTCGGCCGGGGGCTCGTGGTGTCGGCGTACGCGGCGGACGGCACCCCCGAGGCACTGGAACTCCCCACGGCCGCGGGGTGGGCCCTGGGGGTCCAGTGGCACCCGGAAATGGGGGACGACCTGCGGGTGATGTCAGCGCTGGTTCGCGCGGCGAGGGCGTTCGGCGGGCCGGGGGGCACGGGCTGACGCCGGGCGCCCTCGCACCCGGGGGGGGTGGCCCTCTGGCCGGGGGCATGCCTGCACGCAGCGGCCCTCGCACCGCCGGGTTTCCCCGCGGCAGGACCTCTCCCACCCACCCGCCCGATTACCCCGGGGCAACGGGTGGGTGGGCGGGAAGCCCCGCCGGAGGCGGGAAAAACATCCCACCCGCAGGTGAAAGCAGACCCCAGCCCCGAAGGGGCGAAGCAGAACTCACCCCCCAGGGGAAGCCGGCGCCCCCGCCCGAGTGAGCGACAGCAGATCCCGTGCCGGGCCGGTAGGCCGATGCCCCGTGGGCCACACCGCCCGGAGGGCACGGCGTAGCTGGACCCCCTCCAGGGGGACGGCCACCAGGCGCCGGGCCGACAGCTCCTCCCCCACCGCGAGCTCACTCAGCACCGCGGGCCCCGCCCCGCTCACCGCGGACGCCTTCACCGCCGTGGTGGACGACAGCTCGATCAGCGGACGCGCGAGACCTCCCAGCGCCGCGTCGAGGACCTGCCTCGTCCCCGACCCCTCCTCCCGGAGGATCAGCGGCGTGGCCGCCAACTCCCCGGCCCCCAACGGCTTTCGGCGCCGGGCCCAGGCGTGGCCCGGCGCCACGACGACGACCAGGCTGTCGTGGGCGATGACCGCCGAGTCGAGGCCGGTCGGCACCGCGAGCCCCTCGACGAAGCCGAGGTCCGCATCGCCCGCGAGCAGCCGCTCCGCGACCGCGGTCGAGTTGCCCGCCGTCAGGGACACCGCCGTGTCCGGCCGCTGCGTCCGCAGCGCGATCAGCCAGCCCGGCAGCAGATACTCGGCGATCGTCATGCTCGCCGCGACCCGCAGCCGCGAGTCACGCCGGTCCCGCAACGCCTGCGCGCCCGCGTCGAACGCCTCGGCCGCCTCCACGATCCGCCGCGCCCAGTCCGTGACGAGCGCGCCCGCGTCCGTGAGCCGCGACCCCCGCGGCGAACGGTCGACCAGCGCGACCCCCAGCTGCCGTTCCATCGACCGGACGCGGCTGCTCGCGGCGGGCTGTGTGATGCCGAGCTCCTTCGCGGCCCGCCCCAGGCTGCCGAGCCGCGCCACGGCGAGCAGCAGTTCGAGCGCCCCGAGGTCCGGCACGCGATGCGCGAGCGGCGATGCCCCCGGCGACGTATCGGACACACCGGAGGAGCCAGAAGTCGTACCCATAAGCCCAGGTTATGCCCTCATACGAAGATGCCTCCTGGTGGGGGGCCCGCGGAACGGCGACCGTGGAGGCATGGTCACCGTCGCCCACCCGCAGGCACCCACGAGCCCCGCCGCCACCACCACCGGCATTACCCGCGCCACCCGCCATCTCGGCCCGAACTGGTACGCCGCCGTCATGGGCACGGCGATCATCGCCGGCGCCGGCGCGACCCTGCCGGTCCACGTTCCCGGACTGCGGACCGCCTGCACCGCGGTCTGGGCGCTCTCCCTGCTGATGCTGGCCGCGCTGCTCGCCGCCCGGACCCTGCACTGGGTCCACCACCGCGACCAGGCCCGCGCCCACCTCCTCGACCCGGCCGTGGCCCCCTTCTACGGGTGCCTCTCCATGGCCCTGCTCGCCGTCGGCGGCGGCGCCGTCCTCGTGGGCGAGGACTGGATCGGGACGACCGCGGCGGTCGCGCTGGACGCCGTCCTCTTCACCGCGGGCACGGTCGTCGGCCTCGCGGCGGCCGTCGCGATCCCGTACCTGATGGTGGTGAAGCACCGCATCGAGCCGGCCCACGCATCCCCCGTCTGGCTGCTGCCCCTGGTGGCCCCCATGGTGTCGGCCGCCCTCGGCCCGCTCCTCGTACCGCATCTCCCGCAGGGCCAGGCCCAACAGACGCTCCTGTACGCCTGCTTCGCGATGTTCGGCCTGAGCCTGCTCGCCACCCTGGTGATGCTTCCGATGATCTTCGCCCGCCTGCTGACCGGCGGCCCGTACCCCCTCGCGCTCACCCCTGCCCTGTTCCTGGTCCTCGGCCCGCTGGGCCAGTCGACGACCGCCGTGAACAAGTTCGCCGACACCGCCGCGTCAGGCGTCGTCCCCGCCCCCTACGACCAGGGCTTCGCCGTCTTCGCCGTGCTCTACGGCGTCCCGGTGATGGGCTTCGCCCTGCTGTGGCTGGCGCTCGCGGGCGCGATGGTGGTGCGGGCCCGGCGCCACGGCATGCGCTTCGCGATGACCTGGTGGGCGTTCACGTTCCCCGTCGGCACGTGCGTCACGGGCGCCGAGGGCCTGGGCAAGCACACCGGCCTCGCGTTCTACGACTGGCTGGCCCTCGCCCTGTACGCCCTGCTCCTGACCGCCTGGGCAGTAGCCCTCACCCAAACCCTCCGCGGCCTCCTCAACGGCGGGCTGCTCGCAGCGCCGCGGTGAGTACGGTCGGTGCTTCCCCCAGGGATGGGCCGTACCACGTGAGGTGGCGGCCGCTGGTCAGGGCCGTGGGGGCGGTGAATGCCTCGGGGCCGTCCTCGGGGGTGAAGCGGTAGGGCTCGTCGGGCAGGATCACCACGTCCGGGTTCGCGGCCCGCAGCTCCTCGACGGGGACGCGCGGATAGCGCTCGGCGTGCGTCGCGTACGCGTTGTCGACGCCGAGGCGCCGCAGCAGGTCCCCGGCGAACGTGTCGCGTCCCAGGACCATCCACGGTCGCCGCCAGATCGGGACCACCGCCTTCAACCGGGCGTCAGGGAGGGGGAGTTGGCCCCACGCCCGCTCGGCGTCGGCCAGCCACCCCGGACGCCCCGCCCCGCACGCGGCCAGCACCCGCGTCAGCTCACGGAAGGCGCCCGGCAGGTCGCGTACCTCCGTCACGAGCACCTGGATGCCCGCCGCCCGCAGCGCCGCGAGGTCGGGCGCGCGGTTCTCCTCCTCGTTGGCGATCACCAGGTCGGGGCCGAGGGCGATGATCCGGCGCACGTCGGGATTCTTGGTGCCGCCGACGCGGACGACACCGAGGTCGTCGAGGTCCTCCGGATGGCTGCACCACTCCGTGGCCCCCACCAGCGCTCCCGGCGCGCTCACCGCGACCGCCTCGGTCAGCGAAGGCACCAGCGAGATGACCCGCACTCCCGTCACCGTGACGATCTCCTCAGCGCCGCGAGCCGTCCACGGCCTCGATGTGGTCGGCGACGGCCACGACGAGCACCTGGCTGTCCGGCACGGTCGCCCGCCAGCGGTGGCGCACCCCGCCGGTCAGATAGAGGCTGTCGCCGCGCCCGAGGCGGTAGGCCCTGCCCTCCGCCTCGACCTCGACGGCGCCCCCCACCACGTACATCAGCTCGTCGTTGCGGTGCTGGAACTCGCGGCCCTCGTCATGGTCGCCGGTGAACTCGACGGCGTGCAGCTGATGGTGGCCGCGCACCATGTTGCGCACCCGGACGTCGGGGGACGAACCCTCCCCCTCGCCCTCGTCGGCGCGCATCAGGTCGACCGTGCACGCGGGATCCGCGGCGGCGAGCAGTTCGACGTCGGTCGTCAGGAGCGCGTCGGCGACACGCTGCAGGGAGCGCCTGCTGGGCCGCGCCCGCTCGTTCTCGACCTGGCTCAGGAAGGGCACCGAGAGACCGCTGCGCTCGGCCACCACAGCGAGGGTGAGCTCCAGCTGCCGGCGGCGGCGCCGCACGGCCGAGCCCACCCGGAGGGTTTCCTTCTGCTCGTCCATCGCCTCGGCTCCCTTCTGCGCATCGGTCCACTCTCAACCCTGTTGGGTTTTCTGCACCCTACGCATGTTCGCCAAACGGTTTGGCCCCGTTGCGAGGACCGCTGTCTACAGCTTGTGCCAGTAGACAAGCTGCCCCGCCTCGCCGGAAGCCGCTCCTTGTGCCGGTATGAACAGGCTGACCAGCAACGCAGGCCTGCCCTGCGGGTCGGTGAGGAGGGTCGCCGAGGGGTTGGCGAAGGCGCGGCTTTTGCCGTGGGTGGAGATGGTGAGGCGGTCGGCCCGGCCGCTCGCGGGGTCGTAGGCGTAGGTCCGCCAGCTCCCGAAGTCACCCCGCCACCGCTGCCCCTCCACGAGGAGGACGCGCCGCCCGTCGAGCTGCACGGGCGCCCGGTCCCCGAAGTTTCCGCTGTTGCCCCACGTCCGCAGCGCCCGGTCGAGCCGCCGGTCGGGCGTCGCGTGCCAGTCGCGGAACCCGGTCAGGGTGGCGCGCAGCTGGCGGTCGGTGTCGCAGTCGGCGCGGTAGTGGCCGGTGAGCTCGATGGTGTCGCCGCGTACGGCGGTGATGCTCGGCGTGCCCTCGGCGCACCGCGAGAGGGTGCGCGGGGCGTCGAAGGCACGGGTTGCCCGCCCGTCGAGCAGGGCCGCCCGATCCCCGTATCCGCGTACGGCGATGTGGTTCTTCGGGTCCTTCTCGTAGGCGAGGACGTACCCGCCGTGTCCGTCGTCGGCGAGCGACGCCTGATGGGTGCCGGGACCGAAGTCGTGGCGGCGGTGCCAGTGCCGCAGGTCGGGGGAGGTGGCGACGGCGGCATGGAAGCGGCCGTCGTCCAGGAGGGTGTGGTAGGCGGCCAGGTAGGTGCCGTCGGGGGCCTGCGTGATCTGCGCGGCGTCCATGGTGCGGCCGGTGTGGTCGCGCGCGTCGTAACGGTGGCCGTCGGCGTCGGTGACGTCCTCGGCGAGGGCGGCGAGGCGCGCGGTGCCGGCGGAGGCGGGTGCGGAGCTCGCCCCTGCCACATGCGCCAGGAGCAGGGCGGCGGAGAGAGCCAGGGCCACGGCGAGACCGAGGACGGTACGGGAGAGGCGGACGGTCGCGGGGGAGGCAGGGGCAGAGGACACGTAGGGGCACTTACGTTCGAGCAGCGGGGAGGCTGCCCAGCCTAGGGAGCCGAGGTGCCCCCGGGAACGCCGAAAGGGGTGGGCTTGCCCACACAGCAGAGCCCACGCCCGGCTGGCTCACGCGGTTTTAGCGGCCGGTGCCCCAGTCGGCCCGATAGGGTCCGTCAGCTCGACGCTGCCCCACTACGCCAATGATGCCGACGGGTGGGCCTTCGGTGCAGCGCAAGGGGGCGGCGCATGGGGCGCCGCTGGCCGGCGCCGCGCCCCCGTCAAGCCGCGTCGCTTCGTACGATCCCGACACAGCCCCACAACGGCTCCGCACGAGAACACAGGAAGGAACACAGGCAGATGTTCCGCCCTGCATCCTCTCCCGGTTGAAGCAACACAAGGCGGGCTCCGCATAATTCACGGAGCCCGCCTGCGTCAACTCACCTTGCTTTAGGACGCCTTGGACGACTGCGCCGGTCCGGCATCGCCGTTGAACAACGGCGTACTGCCGTTGAATTCCATACCTCGGAAGGTGATCGTGGAGGACTCAGGGATAGTGCTGGCCCAGCTGCAGTATGTCCAGCCCCCGGCCTTACCCTTGTAGTCGTGGCACTCGTAATCCCACACGTCCGAGTCGCCGTTGGCGAATCCGAAACCACCGACGGCGTGGTGACCGTCCTCCTGGTTGTCACGAACCCACATCTTGTCGCCCTGCTTCTCGAAGCAAGCGGTCACCCCCTTGCCCACCGAACAAGGCACACCACTCGGCGGGGCAGAGCCCGCCTTGGCCGTCTTCTTCACAGACCCCGCAGCCAGCGCGGGAGAGGCGCCGATCGTGGTGCTCAGAGCAACGGTGGCAATGACCGCACCGGTCACTGCAGCGATCTTCCGGTTCAACGTGATCTCCTTACCGGCGCTCAAGAGGTGGGGGCGATGGTCTGAGGACTGGCTCCGTTGGGGACGATGCGGCTACCCTCCATCGTCACGGGCCAGATGGTGATCGTGTCGTGCTCCGCGATGACACTGGAGAGACCGTCGCACACAGTCCACCCAGCGGCTTTGCCGTGGTGGTCACGGCAAGTCCGGTTCTCGGACGCCCCGTCCCCCAGCCACCAGTACACAGCGGCGTAGTGCCCGTCATTCCGGGTGTCGCGCACCCAGATCTTGTCACCGCGGGCCTCATAGCAGCCCTCGGCCCAACCGCCCGTGGCGCAGGCGACGCCAGGCGGCGGTCCGCCGGCGACGTTCTTCGCCTTGTAGCCGCTCTCGGCCGAAGCGGTGCCCGCGCCTATGGCTACGAACAGCAGCGCACTGCCCGCCACTGTCATGGCTTTCTTCAACATCTTTCCCCCAATTGGTCATGCGCGAAAGACGAGTTACCCGAATTCCCCTTCGGGATAACCGTTCGCACAGGCAACTTTTTCATGATCGAGCCAGCCGAGTCAATTCCGAATCCACTCGGGGAAATGACATAAATCCGTCACTCGTCTCAGAAGCAGCGAAATAGGTGACGCATAATGCGCACCCGTCAAATGTCGCGCCTCCCGTTGATCCGCAGGACGAGGCGGAGATATACGCGGACGCGACGGAGCCCCGTCACCGAGTGCATCGGGGACGGGGCTCCGTCTCGGGAGGCCGGGCCGCTACTTCACGGGGGCCATCTCGTCGACGATTCCGGGGTGGGCGTCGACCCAGGTCTGCACGCCCTCCTCCTCATGTCCCCGGCCGGCCTTCTGGACGGCCTGCTCGAGACTCATCAGCTCGTCGGGGCTCATGTGCCAGTTCTTCAGCCAGCCGTTGAGCTCCGAGTACTTCTTCGGGAAGCTCTTGTTGGCCAACGTCTTGATCTGGTTGTTGGCGCCCCAGGTCTTCTTGGGGTCCTTCAGCCGCGTGAGGTCGTACTTGTTGTACGCCCAATGCGGCGACCAGAGCACGACCGCGACCGGCTCCTTTTTCGCGTACGCGCGCTCCAGCTCGGCGAGCATCGAGCTCGTGCCCGCGCTGGTCAGCTCGAAGTCGTCCAGACCGTAGGCCGGCATGACCTTGTCCTTGAGACGCGTCATCTGACCGGTGCCCGGCTCGATGCCGATGATCCTGCCCTTGAACTTGTCCTTGTTCTTGCGCAGGTCGTCCATGGTCTTCACGCCCTTGACGTAGGACGGGACCGCGACCTCAAGCGACGTCTTGTCGTACCACGCCCCGACGTCGACGAGATCCTTCTTGTACTTCTCCCAGTACTGCTTCTGCGCGACCGGCAGCCAGCCGTCGAGTTCGAAGTCGACCTGCCCGGTGGAAAGACCCGTGAAGAGCGGGCCGACGTCGAGCTTGGTGGTCCTCGGCTTGTAGCCGCGCTTCTCAAGGACGTTCTTCCACAGGTACGTGGCGGCGATGCCCTCGTCCCACGCCGGGTAGCCGATGTTCGGCGCGGCGCCGGCTTGCTTGCCCTTCGCGTACGTGTCCTTGGCGACCGGGGCCATCTTGTCGACGATGCCCGGGTTCTTCTTCATCCAGTTCTTGACGCCCTGGTCCTGCTTGCCCTTGCCGGCGTCCTGGATGGCGCCCTCAAGAGAGGTGAGCTGGGCCTCGCTGAGCTTGAAGTCCTTCAGCCACTTCGCGACCTGCGGTTCCTTCTTGGCGAAGCCCTTGCGGCCGAGCGTGTGGATGCCGTCACCGGAACCGAAGGCGCCCTTGGGGTCCTTCAGCTTGGTCAGCTTGTACTTGTCGTACGCCCAGTGCGGCGACCACAGGGTCACCGCGATGGGCTCCTTCTTCTTGTACGCACGGTCCAGCTGGGCCAGCATCGCCGAGGTGTTGGACTTGACCAGCTCGTACTTGCCCTTGAGCCCGTACTCATTCTGGACCTTGTCCTCGTAGAGCTTCGTCTCGCCCGCGCCGGGCTCGATGCCGTAGATCTTGCCCTTGAACTGGTCGCTTTTGCCCTTGAGGTCGTCGAGCGTCTTGACGCCCTTGACGTACTTGGGCACCGCGATCTCGAGCGAGGTCGGCTTGTACCAGCTGCCGTAGTCCTCGAGCTGATCCTTGTACTTGCTCCAGTACGGGGCGTGCGTGGCCGGCAGCCAGGAGTTGGTCTGCACGTCGATGCTGCCCTGTGACTGGCCGTTGTAGAGGGCGCCCACTTCGAGGGACTGCACCTCGGGCTTGAAGCCGCGCTGTTCGAGGACGTTCTTCCACAGGTACGTGGAGGCGGTGCCCTCGGGCCAGTCGATGTAGCCCATCTTGACCGAACGGCCCTGGCCCACGTTCGCGGAGACCTTGGCCCCCTCGTCGTCACCGCCGAAGATGTTCAGGCCGCCGGCGACGAGCGCCAGGACAAGGACACCGACCATGGCGACCGGCGTGGCCGGCTTCCACTGCATGATCTTCAGACCGCCGAGCGCCGCATTGGCCTTGGCCAGGGCGCGCCGGCCGAGCGGCGAGACACGCTGGTTGAGGGCGCCGGTCATCCGGTCCAGGTACATCGCGAGGATGACCACGGCGATACCGCCCTCGAAGCCGAGCGCGACGTCGACGGAGCTGATGCCGTCGTACACGGTGGAGCCGAGACCGCCACCGCCGACCATGCCTGCGACGACGACCATGGACAGGGCGAGCATGATCGCCTGATTGACGCCCGCCATGATCGTGGGCAGCGCCAGCGGGAGCTGGACGCGCCACAGCGTATTGCGCGGGTGCGTGCCGAACGCCTCGGCGGCCTCGATCAGTTCTTCGTCGACCTGCCGGATACCGAGCTCGGCGAGGCGGACGGCCGGCGGCATCGCGAATACGATGGTCGCGACCATGCCGGGCACCGGGCCGACACCGAAGAAGAAGATGCCCGGGATCAGATACACCATGGCGGGCATGGTCTGCATGAAGTCGAGCACCGGGCGTATCGCGCCGCTGACGGTGCGGTTCTTCGCCGCCCAGATGCCGATCGGCAGCGCGAACACAAAGATGATCACGCAGGAAACGAGCACCAGCGACAGCGTGTTCATCGCTGGTTCCCACTGCTCGATCGAGTCGATCAGCGCAAATCCCGCGAAGGTCGCCACGGCAGCGAGGAAGCCACGCAGCCAGAAGGCGAGCACGGCGAAGATGCCTATGAGAATCAGCGGTTCTGGCGAGGTGAGGACCGCGTTGACGCCGTCGTACGCGTTCCCGACGATCAGCTTGATGAAGTCGAAGAGCCACTCACAGTTGTCGCGCAGCCAGTCGACTCCGGACGCGACCCAATCGCCGATATGGATCCTAGGCACTGGCGCTCACCTTGCTCCTGGGGCCTTCGCCCTTGTCCTCGGCCGGGGGCACCGCGTCGCCGCTCTCCTCGCTCGCGGGCATCGGCTCGCCGAGCACCGCGAGCAGCCGCGACTGCGGCACGACGCCGACGAGTTTGCCCTCGTCGTCGGTCACGGCGACGGCCACGTCACTGGTGGAGCACGGCGTGAACAGCTCGATGATCGGCGTTTCCGCCTTGACCGTGGCGGGGGCCGCGGACAGCACGTCCTGTGCGGTGAGCAGTTCCTTGCCGTCGGGCGTCATCGTGCCGAACACCGTCTCGGGCTCGCCCATGATCGCGCCCGCCGTGAGGACACGGGAGCGGTCGACGTCCTGCGTGAACGCGGCGACGTAGTCGTTGGCCGGGGTGACGAGGATGTCCTCGGCGTTGCCGATCTGGACGATCTCGCCGTCACGCATGACGGCGATCTGGTCGCCCAGGCGCATGGCCTCGTTCAGGTCATGGGTGATGAAGACGATGGTCTTCTTCAGCCGCTTCTGGAGCTCCAGGAGCTGGTCCTGCATGTCGCGGCGGATCAGCGGGTCGAGCGCGCTGAACGACTCGTCCATGAGGAGCAGGTCCGCATCGGTGGCGAGCGCGCGGGCCAGGCCCACGCGCTGCTGCATGCCGCCGGAGAGCTCGTCGGGCCAGGACTTCTCCCAGCCCTTGAGCCCGGCCAGTTCGAGCGCGACGGTGGCGCGCTCCTCGCGCTCGGCGCGTGGCACGCCCTGCACCTCGAGGCCGTAGCCGGCGTTCTCGAGGACGCTGCGGTGCGGGAAGAGCGCGAAGTGCTGGAAGACCATGCTGATCTTCTTGGAGCGCACCTCGCGCAGTTCACGGGCGCTCAGGCCCGTCAGGTCCTGACCGTCGAACAGCACCTGTCCGGCCGTTGGCTCCGACAGCCCGTTGAGCATGCGCAACAACGTGGACTTGCCGGATCCGGAGAGACCCATGACGACGAAGATCTGGCCCGGCTCGACCGTGAAGGAGGCGTCGATCACCGCGGCAGTGGTGCCTTCGGCGCGCAGCTCCTCTCGGTCGGTTCCGTGGCGGAGTTTCTCCACCGCGTCAGCGGGTCGTCTGCCGAATACCTTGTACAGGTGTTCGGCTTGCAGCCTGGACACATACACCTCTCGGGTTGAACCAAGACGGCCCGCCTCCCCCGCCGGCGGGCCGTGGAGCGACGCGGTTTCTGCCCGCTTACTTGCCCGCCGAAATAGTTGAATCCTCGACCGGAGCGCTCCGGCCCGGCGCCTGCCCTGACTTATGCAGATCAAACGCAAGAGTGTTCCAGTTCACATTCGGTGCGCTGTCAGTGCCGTGCGGCATGATGCGAAGGTGACTCAGCGAACGCGACGGCTCATGCTGCTCGACACGGCGTCCCTGTACTACCGGGCCTATTTCGGGGTCCCCGATTCCGTGAAGGCCCCGGACGGCACACCGGTCAACGCGGTGCGCGGTCTGCTCGACTTCATCGCCCGGCTCGTCCAGGATCACCGCCCGGACGACCTGGTCGCCTGCATGGACGCGGACTGGCGCCCGCACTGGCGGGTCGAGCTGATCCCCTCGTACAAGGCGCATCGCGTCGCCGAGGAGGTCGAGCAGGGCCCGGACGCCGAGGAGACCCCGGACACCCTCGCGCCGCAGGTCCCGATCATCGAGGACGTCCTGGACGCGCTCGGCATCGCCCGCGTGGGCGTCCCGTCGTACGAGGCGGACGACGTCATCGGCACGTACGCCGGCCGCGCCACGGGCCCGGTCGACATCGTCACCGGCGACCGCGACCTCTATCAGCTGGTCGACGACAAGCGGGGCATCCGCGTCCTGTACCCCCTCAAGGGCGTCGGCTCCCTCCAGCTCACCGACGAGGCCTGGCTCCGCGAGAAGTACGGCGTGGACGGCTCCGGGTACGTGGATCTGGCCCTGCTGCGCGGCGACCCGAGCGACGGCCTGCCCGGCGTCCCGGGCATCGGCGAGAAGACAGCGGCCAAACTCCTGGACGCGTACGGAGACCTGGCCGGAATCATGGCCGCGGTGGACGACCGGAAGAGCAAGCTGACGCCTTCTCAGCGCAGGCGGCTCGACGAGTCCCGCGCGTATGTGGCCGTCGCACCGACGGTGGTCCGCGTCGCGGGTGACGTACCCCTGCCGGACGTCGACCTCGCGCTGCCCGCCGAGCCCCGTGATCCCGCGGCCCTGGACGAGTTGGCCGAGCGGTGGAACCTGGGCGGGGCACTGAAGCGGTTGCTCACGACTCTCCACGGATGAGGTGTTAGCTTAGGTAAGCCTAAGCAACATTTGATCAGGGGAGGCCGCCGCCATGGCAGAACGTCCGGCACGCAAGGCACCGAAGGCCCACGTCGCCCAGGTGGTGCGCACCGAGCGCCTCACCCCGCACATGCAGCGCGTGGTCCTGGGCGGTGAGGGTCTCTCCGAGTTCACGATGGGCGACTCCACCGATCACTACGTGAAGCTGCTGTTCGGCGCCGAGGGCGTGACCTATCCGGAGCCGTTCGACATGCAGCGGATCCGCGAGGAGTTCCCCCGCGACCAGTGGCCCGTGACGCGTACGTACACCGTGCGCTCCTGGGACCCGCAGACCCGCGAGCTCGCCGTCGACTTCGTCGTCCACGGCGACGAGGGGCTCGCGGGCCCGTGGGCCCAGCAGGTCCAGCCGGGCGCCACGGTCCGCTTCCTCGGCCCCGGCGGCGGGTACGCCCCGGACGCCGACGCCGACTGGCATCTGCTGGCCGGCGACGAGAGCGCGCTGCCCGCGATCGCCGCGTCGCTCGAGGCACTGCCGGAGGGCGCCACGGCGTACGCCTTCGTGGAGGTCGCCGACGCTGACGAGGAGCAGAAGATCAGCTCGGTCGCCGAGATCGTGTGGCTGCACCGGGGACAGCGTCCCGTGGGCGAGGCCCTCGTCGAGGCCGTACGCTCCCTCGACTTCCCGGCGGGCGACGTGCAGGCGTTCGTGCACGGCGAGGCCGGGTTCGTGAAGGAACTGCGCCGCTACCTCCGCATGGAACGCCAGGTGCCGCGCGAGCGCCTCTCCATCTCCGGCTACTGGCGCCTGGGTGACAACGAGGACGGCTGGCAGGCCTCCAAGCGCGACTGGAACGCACAGGTCGAGGCGGAGCAGGAGACACCACTGCCCTCGGCGTGACCGCCGGGCTCGCACGTGAGGGGAGACCAAATCCGGTTTCCCCGGGCGGCGCCCGCTGGCACGATGCCCGGATGCCCTTCAAGATTGCTGACGTCGTCCCGTCAGGCGCCCTCGCCCGGCAGAAGCAGCCCACCATCCCCGCCCCCGGAGGGCTTCTCCTGCGCCCCTGGTCGCCGGACGACGCACCCGCCGTGTACGAGGCGTTCCAGGACCCGGTGCTGCAGCGCTGGCACGCGCGCGAAGCCGACTCCGTCGACGAGGCCCGCGGCTGGATCGACGGCTGGCGCAAGGCCTGGCCCGAGGAACGCGACGCGCACTGGGCCGTCGCCGACGCCACGACGGACGAGGTGGTGGGGCGGATCTCGCTGCGGCTGATCGTGCTAGCCGACGGCCAGGCCGAGGTCGCCTACTGGACCATGCCGTCGGCCCGCGGCCGGGGCATAGCCCCGCGCGCCCTCACGGCCCTGAGCGACTGGGCCTTCGGCGAGCTCGGCCTGCACCGCCTCGAACTCACCCACGCCACGGCCAACGAGGCCTCCTGCCGTGTCGCGCTCAAGACCGGCTTCGCGCCGGAGGGCACCAAGCGCAGCGCGGTCCTGCACGCGGACGGCTGGCACGACATGCACCTGCACGCCCGCGTCCAGGGGGACGAGCCCGCGGGCTCCTGACCCGAGGGACACGGCGGGGGCGCCCCGCCAGGCCCCGTACTGTTGCCGGTTGTGACCCGTAAGCCCCGCATCCCGCCCTCTCCCCTGCCGCAGCGGCGCGGCGTCGACCCCATGCGGGTCAAGCTGCCCGCCGACGGAGCGTGGGCGACCGTACGGGACCATCTCGTCGAACGGCTGAAGGCCGGGCCCGGGGTGATCGACGGGATGCTGCGGGACGGTCTTGTCGTCGGCGTGGACGGGCTTCCCGTGACTCCCGACGCCCCCTATGTGCCCGGCACCTTCGTCTGGTTCCACCGTGATCTGCCGGACGAGGTCCCGGTGCCGTACGCCATCGACGTGGTGTACCGCGACGAGCACATCGTCGTCGCCGACAAGCCGCACTTCCTGGCGACCACGCCCCGCGGCAGCCATGTCACCGAGACCGCGCTCGCCCGGCTCCGCAGGGACCTGGACATCCCCACGCTCGGCGCTGCGCACCGCCTGGACCGGCTCACCGCGGGGCTGATCCTCTTCACCGTGCGACCGGCGGAACGCGGCGCGTACCAGACGCTGTTCGGCGAGCGGCGGGTGTCGAAGGAGTACGAGGCCGTGGCCGCCCACGACCCCGGCATCGCACTCCCCCGCACCGTACGCAGCCACATCGTCAAGGAGCGCGGCATCATCGCCGCGTACGAGGTTCCCGGCGCCGAGCCCAACAGCGAGAGCCACGTCGAACTCGTCGAGCACAACGGCACGTTGGGGCGCTACCGCCTGACTCCGCACACCGGCCGCACCCACCAGCTGCGCGTGCACATGAACGCGCTGGGCCTGCCGATCCTCGGCGATCCGGTCTACCCGCTGGTGGCCGGTCCTGTGCCGCCGGACGACTTCCGGCGGCCCCTGCAACTCCTCTCCCGTGTACTGGAGTTCAGGGACCCCGTCACGGGCGCCGACCACCGCTTCGTCAGCGCACGTGAGTTGGGCGCCTGGGCCTCGTACGACGGCTGGGAGAACCCCTCAGCGGACGGTCAGTAACCCCGCCACCAGACGACGAACCGCCGCCACACCCCCTGCCGCGGCAACGACACGGCCACCGGCGCGGACTCCGGCACGGGAGGCGGCGCTGCGACGGGCTGCGCGGCCGGGCCGGGCGCGGGCCGGGGCGCGGGCGTCGCGGGATACGCGGGCCGCGGGGCCGGCGACGACACATGCCAGTCGTTGCGCGCGTCGGGAACCCGCGCCATGGGCCGCGCCATCACGTCCTGCGGGGGCCGCGGCGCGAAGTGCACCGGGAGCGCCACCAGGTGCCGGGAGAGGATCGACGAGGTCCACTGCAACTCGTGTTCCTCGATCTCGAGTTCCACGTCCGGGAAGCGCATGAGCAGCGCGTCCACCCCCGTATCGGCGATGGCACGGCCGAGGTCCTGCCCCGGACACTCGTGCGGACCGCCGCTGAACGCCAGGTGGGAGCGGTTGCCCTGCATGTTGGCTGCGAGGTCCGGGCGTACGACGGGGTCGACGTTGCCCGGCGCGATGCCGAGGAGCAGACCGTCGCCGGCCTTGATCTGCTTGCCGCCGAGCTGGGTGTCCTGCTTGGCGAAGTAGCCGATCATCGCGCTGAACGGCGGCTCGTCCCACAGGGACTGCTCGACCGCCTCCTGGACCGTCATCTGGCCGCCGCTGAGCTGGGCGCGGAAGCGCGGGTCGGTCAGGACCATGCGCAGGGCGTTGGCGATGAGGTTGGCCGTGGCCTCGTAGGAGGCGATGAGCACGAGGCGCAGGTGCGCGGCGACCTCGTCGTCCGTGAGCTGTGCGGGCTGTGCGATGAGGTTGCTGGTGAAGTCCTCCTCGGCCTGCGCCCGGCGCCGCGCCACGAGCCGCATCAGCGCGTCCATGATGTACGCGTTGCTGGCGATGGCGGTCTCGGTGCCCCGGAGCATGTCGCGGGCGGCCTGCACCAGGCGCTCGTTGTACTCCTCGGGCATGCCGAGGACATGGCACATCACCATCATCGGCAGATGCTCGGCGAACTGGCTCACGACGTCCGCGCGCCCGTCCTGGCAGATGTCGTTGAGCAGGAGGTTGCTGTAGCGGTTGATGTAGCGGCGGATGCCGCGGTGGTCGAGGAGCGCCATGGCACCGGTGACCGCGCCGCGCAGCCGCTGGTGCTCGGCGCCCTCGGCCATGCTGGCCATGGGCGTGTAGGTGACGACGGGGGCGAGCGGGTTGTCGGGGCCCATGGAGCCGTCGATGATGGCCCGCCACTGGCGTGGGTCGCGGGTGTAGTGCGAGGGGGTGCGGACCATGTGCAGGTTCTCGCTGTGGCCGAGGACCGCCCAGATGGGTACGTCGTTGTGCAGCAGGGCCGGGGCCACCGCGCCGTGCTCGGCACGCAGCTTCTCGTACACGCCCGCGAGGTCGGTCTCCGCCTCGGGTCCGTACAGACGGCGCAGGCCGCCGGCGCCCAGACCGTGCGCGGGGCAGCCGGGCGGTGGCGCGGCCGGGTCGTCCAAGCCGGTGTGGGGTTGGGAAGGAGTCGTCACGTTCGTCGCTCCGGGGTTGCGGATAGGGGGGAATGTCAGACGGGGGCCACGGTCAGGGAGTGCAGGTATCGCGTGAGGGTGAGCAAGGTGTCCCGGCTCGACGTGCGCTGCCGGGCGTCGCACTTCACCATCGGCACCGCGTCGTCGAGGTCGAGTGCGCGGCGCAGCGTCTCCATCGGGTGATGGGGCGCGTCGGGGAAGTCGTTGACGGCGACGACGAAGGGCACGCCGCGCTCCTCGAGGCGGCCGATCACGTCGAAGCTGACCTCGAGGCGGCGGGTGTCGAGGAGGACCACAGCGCCCAGCGCTCCTTCGAAGAGGCCGTTCCACAGGAACCAGAAGCGCTCCTGGCCGGGGGTGCCGAACAGATACAGCACCAGTTCCTCGGAGATGCTGATCCGGCCGAAGTCCATCGCGACGGTGGTGGCCGTCTTGGTGTCGGAGCCGTAGTTGTCGTCGACGCCGATGCCCGCCTGGGTCATCGTCTCCTCGGTGGTCAGCGGACGGATCTCGCTGACGGAGCCGACCATCGTCGTCTTGCCGACCCCGAACCCGCCCACGATCACGATCTTCACGGCGGCCGTGGCGGTATGCGGCAGGACCTCTTCGCTGCTGGGCCCGGTGATCGTGTCAGAGCTTTTGAAGTCCATGCATCACCGCTTCGAGGAGGGAACGATCGGGGAGCGTGGAGCGGACGATCGATGCGCGGGCCTGTACCAGGTCGGCCTCGAGCATCCTGGTGAGCAGTACGGTCACCACGCTGAACGGCAGCGCGAGATACGCGGAGATCTCGGCGACGGACAACGGCGTCTGACACAGCCGCAGGACGTCGGAGTGCTCGGGTTCTGCCGTGGGCGGTGCCTCGCCGTTCGCGACGATCAGCGTGACGAGGTCGATCGCTGCCCGCTCCGTGTCCTCACCGGTCAGGATGTAGAGCCGCTCGGGGTTCTCCGGGCTGCGCCGTTCCCGTTGGGGAGGGTCGTCTCGGTGGGAGGGGTTCTCGCCTTGCGGAGGATTCATACGGCCTGCCCGTCTCGCCGGGGCGGACTCGTCAGGTGGGCGCCGATCCGGACGACCAGGTCCCGCATGCGGTTGCCGATGAGGCCCGCGTCGACGGTCTCGTCGGCGAGCACGGCGAGGTACGCCCCAGCTCCCGCCGCCATCAGATAGAAGTAGCCGCCGCCGACCTCGATGATCACCATGCGCATGCCGCCGTCGGCGTGCGGGATCTCGGTGGCGACCGCGGCCGCCAGGGACTGAAGTCCCGCGCAGGCGGCGGCGATCCGGTCGGCTGCGTCAGGGTCGCCGCCGTAGCGCGCGATGCGCAGGCCGTCCGCGGAGAGCACCACGATCTGCCGCGTCTGCGGCACGCCGTCGGCGAGCTCCTTGAGCATCCAGTCGAAATTGGCCCGTTGCTGGATCACTTCCAGCCCCCCTCGTCGGCGTTGTCGGCACTGTCGGCGGTGCCGTGGTCGTTCTCGCTGTGGCCCTTGGGGAGCAACGGGTCATCGGTTGCCGAGTCGTCGCCGTTCACGCCCTTCATGAAGGCCTCGATCCAGAGGCCGGGTTCCTTCTCCTCTTTCTTCGGCGGTTCGGGTACGACCGGTGCGGCCGCCTGCGCGGCGTACTGAGCGCGCTGCTTGTGGTACTTCTCGTCGGCGGCTTCCTGGGCGAGACGCTCGGCCAGCGGCGTGCGGACCCGGCTGCGGCGCTGCGGCAGGCCGTTCGACGTCCACTCGGTGACCTCGGGGATGTCGTCCTCCATGGCCGCGCCGAACGACTTGGGGAGCGGCGGTCCCGCCGTCATCACACGCGGCTTCTTGCGCCGGATGCCGTGGGCCTCCTCGATGGGCACACCCTCGGAGTTCACCCGGGGCACGGCGGACGCGCCGATGCCGTGGGCGAGGCCGGGGGCGGGTCCGGTGCTGAGCATCTCGCGCGGGACGATGAGCACCGCGCGGACGCCGCCGTACGCGGACTGCCGCAGCGAGACCTGCAGGTTGTACATCTGCGAGAGCCGTCCCACGACGGCCATGCCCAGGCGCGGGCTCTCGCCGAGGTCGTTCAGGTCGTAGCCGGCCTGGGCCTGCGCGAGCATGCGCTCGGCCCGTGCCCGTGCCTCCTCGCTGAGGCTGACGCCGCCGTCCTCGATCTCGACGGCGATGCCGGTCTGCACCTCGACGGCGGTGACGTGCACGCGGGTCTGCGGCGGCGAGTAGCGCGTGGCGTTGTCGAGCAGTTCGGCGCAGGCGTGGATGAGCGGTTCCACGGACGTGCCGCGGATCGCGACCTTGGCGATCGAGTGCAGGTCGACGCGCTGGTACTCCAGGATGCGGGACATGGCGCCGCGCAGCACGCTGAACAGCGGTACGGGCTTGGGCCATTGGCGTCCCGGGCGGGCGCCGCCGAGCACGGTGATCGAGTCGGCGAGGCGGCCGATCAGCGCGGTGCCGTGGTCGATGCGGAGCAGGTCGTCGAAGACCTCGGGATTGCGGCCGTGGAACTCCTCCATCTCGCGCAGTTCCGCGGACTGCTGGTGGACGATGGCCTGGACGCGCCGGGCGATGTTGACGAAGGCGCGCTGTGAGGACTCGCGCATCGCCTCTCCGGAGTCCAGGGTGTCCAGGACGTTCCGCAGCAGCTTGCGCTGCGAGAAGGGCAGTTCGGAGAAGGACTCGTCGGCGTCGACGAGATGGCGGATGACCTCCGAGGGTGCTTCGCCCTGCCGGAGCCGGTAGACGGCCTCGGGGATGACCTCCCTGCCCAGGCGGATGGTCTCGTCGTCATGGGAGGCGACGCGCCGCTCCAGGGAAGCGACGCGTTGCGCGTACTGGGTGTGCAACTCCCGGATGGTCCGGCCGCGTCGCACGGCTTCGGCGCCGACCGCGACGACCACGAGGGTCGCGATCGCGCCGCACCAGCCCACCGCGATGCGGGCGGGTTCCGGTACCGCGGCGACCGCGGCTCCGGTGGCCGCGGCCATCAGCAGGGCGGGCAGCAACAGCACGCGTGCGTAAGGGACTTCTCGGCCACCGGGAGGCGATTGAACACTCACCATGTATGCCCTCTGAAGACTTGTCTCGGGGGAGGAATGGGGGGCGGTGCTGGGAAAGGGGGGAAACGCGCGGGGAGTTGGGAGCGGTAGACGTATGCGAACAATCGAAAGATCTATGAACAAACGCGCGAATCTATCGCAACTCGTTTCAACTCGCCGCGCTCCGGGCGAGCTTAGTCCGCCGGAATCATCGCCGAGTCATATTCAGCAAGGCCCTGCAGCGCGCTCACCGACGGGCATACACTCGGCTCCATTTGCACGCGTGGCGATCAATCGAACACGTGGAGTGATGACGTCGAACAGGCGGACCTGGATACGAAAAAGGGCGGGCCCGGGGATGAGATCCCCGGGCCCGCCCTTCGGCGCTGACCCTCACGTGGCGGCCCGCACGTGGCGGCCCGTCAGCCGACAGAGCTGTACGCCACCACACCGCGCAGCAGCTGATCCACGGCCTTGCGCGCGTTCTTGGCCACGGTGGACCCCTCACGGGGAGCGGCCGCCGAGATCTGCCCAAGGACGTCGATCACCTGCTTGCACCACCGCACGAAGTCCCCGGCGGGCATCTCCGCCTCCCGCAGCACCTCGTCGAGACCCTTGTCCGACGCCCACATGTACGCCGACCAGGCGAACCCGAGGTCCGGCTCCCGCTGCCCGACCCCCTCCGCCTGGTTGATCTTGAACTCTTCCTCCAGGGCATCGAGCCGGCCCCAGATCCGCACCATCTCGCCGAGGGACGCCTTCACCTTCCCGGAGGGCAGCTTGGGGGCGAGCGCGTCGTCCGCGGCCCTGGCCTCGAACACCAACGCCGAGACGCACGCGGCCAGTTCGGCCGGGCTGAGCCCCTCCCACACGCCTTCGCGCAGGCATTCGCTCGCCAGGAGGTCCAGCTCTCCGTAGAGCCGGGCGAGCCGCTTGCCGTTCTGGGTGACCTCGTCACCCCGGAGGTAGTCCAGCTCCGTGAGCAGCGCGACGACCCGGTCGAAGGTCCGCGCGATGGTGTTCGTGCGTCCCTCGATGCGCCGCTCGAGCTGCACGGTGTCCCGCCGCAGGCGGTGGTAGCGCTCGGCCCACCGCGCGTGGTCCTCCCGCTCGTCGCACCCGTGGCAGGGGTGCGCCCGCAGTTCCGTGCGCAGTCGCGCGATCTCGCGGTCGTCGGCCGCGGCGGCCCGCCCCTTGCGGTGGCGCTCCGGCACGATGTGCCCGGCCTTCGTGCGCAGGGCGGACGCCAGGTCCCGGCGCGACTGCGGCGAGCGCGCGTTGAACGACTTCGGGATGCGCATCCGCTCGAGGGCCTCGACCGGCACCGGGAAGTCCATCGCGGCCAGGCGCTTGACCTGCCGCTCGGCGGTGAGCACCAGGGGCCTGGGCCCGTCCTGGTGCTCGAAGCCGCGGTGGCCGTTGACCCGGCCCGCGGGGATTCCCGGGTCCAGGACGAGCGCCAGGCCCGCGTACTTCCCGGTCGGCACGTGGATGACGTCGCCGGGCCTGAGCTTCTCCAGGGCGGTGGCCGCGGCCGCCCTGCGCTGGTTGGCGCCCTGCTTGGCGAGCTCGGTCTCCCGGTCCTTCAGCTCGCGGCGCAGCCGGGCGTACTCCTCGAAGTCGCCCAGGTGGCAGGTCATCGAGGCTTTGTAGCCCTCGAGTCCCTCTTCGTTCTTCTGCACCTGCCGGGAGATCCCGACGACCGACTTGTCGGCCTGGAACTGCGCGAAGGACGTCTCGAGCAACTCGCGCGAGCGGTGCCGCCCGAACTGCTCGACCAGGTTCACCGCCATGTTGTACGAGGGCTTGAAGCTGGAGCGCAGCGGATATGTGCGCGTACCGGCGAGGCCCGCGAGGTGTTCCGGGCTCATGGCGCGCTGCCACAGGACCACGGCATGGCCCTCGACATCGATGCCACGGCGCCCGGCACGCCCGGTCAGCTGGGTGTACTCACCGGGCGTGATGTCCGCGTGCTGCTCGCCGTTCCACTTGACGAGCTTCTCCAACACCACGCTGCGCGCTGGCATGTTGATGCCGAGGGCGAGGGTCTCGGTGGCGAAGACGGCGCGCACGAGCCCGCGGACGAAGAGCTCCTCGACGACTTCCTTGAAGGTCGGCAGCATGCCCGCGTGGTGCGCGGCGATGCCGCGCTCCAGGCCTTCCAGCCATTCGTAGTACCCAAGGACGTGCAGGTCCTCGTCCGGGATGGCGGCCGTGCGCTCCTCGACGATCTCGCGGACCTGGGCCCGCGCCTCCTCGCCGTTCAGCCGCAGACCCGCGTGCAGGCACTGCTGCACGGCGGCCTCGCAGGCCGCGCGGCTGAAGATGAAGGTGATCGCGGGAAGGAGGCCCTCGGAGTCGAGCCGGTCGATGACCTCGGGGCGCCCCGGCGTCCAGATCCTCGACCGCTGTCTGCGCTCGCGCTCACGGTCGGCCTCGCGGACCATCTTGCCCTTGCGGCGGTCACGCGGGTTGTACGAACGGCTGGCCTCCATCCGCGCCATGCGCGTGAGGTCGGGGTTGACGGCCTTGCGCTGGCCCTCGCCCTCCTCGAAGAGGTCGTACATCCGGCGCCCGGCGAGGACGTGCTGGAACAGCGGCACCGGCCGGTGCTCCGAGACGATCACCTGGGTGTCGCCGCGCACGGTGTCCAGCCAGTCGCCGAACTCCTCGGCGTTCGAGACGGTCGCCGACAGGGAGACCAGCGTCACCGACTCCTGGAGGTGGATGATCACCTCTTCCCAGACGGCGCCACGGAAGCGGTCGGAGAGGTAGTGCACCTCGTCCATCACCACATAGCCGAGGTTGAGCAGCGACTGCGAGCCCGAATACAGCATGTTCCGCAGCACCTCGGTGGTCATCACGACCACCGGGGCGTCGGAGTTCACGCTGTTGTCGCCGGTCAGCAGACCGACCTTGTCCGCGCCGTATCTCTTGGAGAGGTCGGCGTACTTCTGGTTGGAGAGCGCCTTGATGGGCGTGGTGTAGAAGCATTTCTTGCCCTGCAGCAGGGCCAGGTGCACGGCGAACTCGCCGACGATCGTCTTGCCCGAACCCGTGGGTGCCGCCACGAGCACGCCCTTGCCCGCCTCGAGCGCCCGACAGGCGTCGATCTGGAAGGGGTCGAGGCCGAATTCGTACATCTCGCGGAAGCCGGCGAGTGCTGTGGCCTGCTCGACAGCGCGCTCGCGCGCCGCCGCATACCGCTCGGCCGGTGAGAGGTCCTCTGTCATCGTGCTTTCGAGACTACCGGCCACCACTGACAACGGACGATCATTATCTGCCTTACGGCTCGCGCGGTCCCTCGGGCCCGAGCACACGTACGGCCCCCGGCACGCACTGGGCCGTCAGCGGCAGGCCGCCGAGCTGCTCCCCGTCCGCGTAACCGGTGACTCCCGGCGCGGCAATCTCCACTTTCGCGGCCCGGAACACCGTGACCTTGGGGTGGTCCAGGTGCGTCCCCTTGTAGACCCGCGGGAAGACCTTCAGGAGCGTCGTACGGCTGCAGTCGCCCACGACCGTGACATCGAAGAGGCCGTCGCCGAGGTCGGCCCGCGCGCAGATCCTCATGCCCCCGCCGTACGAGGATCCGTTCCCGACGGCGACGAGTGTCGCGTCGATCTCGTGGACCTGCTCGTCGTCAAGGGTGATCCGGAACGGGACGGGCCGGAAGGCCGCCAGCTCCACGGCCATGGCGAGGTCGTACTTGAAGCGGCCGGTGGGCCAGCGCATCCGGTTGCCCCGGTCGTTGACCCGTGAGTCGAAGCCGGAGGCGAGCACGGTGCCGAACCACGTCTTGCCCACCCGCCCCAGGTCGACGTCGCGGGTGCGCCCCGCGTCGAGCGCCTCGGCGATGACGGCGCCCGCGGCGGCCGGATCGCGCACCGGCAGCCCGAGCGCACGCGCGAAGTCGTTGCCGGTGCCCACGGCGACCACACCCAAGGGCGTCGAGGTCCGCGCGACGGCCTGCAGAGCAAGGCTCGCCATGCCGTCACCGCCGACGGCGATCAGCGCACGCGTCCCGGCGTCCACGGCATCGCGTGCCCGGCGCAGCGCGTCGGCCGAGTCCTCCCCGATGACCGTGCGGACGGAGTGGCCCGCGGCCCGCAACGCGGAAGCGGCCGGCTGCGCCGCGTGGGCGCCCCGGCCGCGGCCCGCGGTGGGATTGACGAAGAGCGTGATGTCGCTGGTCACTGGGGTCCCCCCGGACGGAGTTTGGGGGAGGACTTTACAAGGTCACGTCACGTCGTCGAAACCGTTGACCCGGTCCCGCTGCGCTCCGTCGCCGCTCGCCTGCTCGGGCAGCGCCCTGTGCGCGGACACGGGCTCGATCGCGCCGACGTCCTCGGGGGTCAGGTCGAGCTCGGAGGCCTCGTCGTCTTCGGGCCCGGCCGCGTCGATCCTCGCCTTGCGCCGGTCGTTCAGGAGCGAGAAGGCGGTGGCCGCGAAGTACAGCACCCAGATCGGCCCGGCGAGGGCGATCATGGTCAGCGGGTCCGTGCTGGGCGTCGCCACGGCCGCGAAGACCGTGATGCCCATGATCATGCCGCGCCACCAGCCGAGCATTCGCTTGCCGGTGAGCACCCCGGTGAGGTTCAGCATCACCAGCAGGAGCGGCAGCTCGAAGGAGAGGCCGAAGACGATCACCATGCGGGTGACCAGGTCGATGAGCTCGTCGAGCGGCAGCTGGTTGTCGATCCCGACGGGCGAGAATTCGAGCAGCACCCGGGCCATCGTCGGCAGCGTCTTGTACGCGAAGAAGCCGCCGCCCAGGAACAGGGGGAAACCGGCGGCCACGAATCCGTAGGCGTACTTCTTCTCGCTCTTGTGCAGTCCGGGGGCGACGAAGGCCCACAGCTGGTAGAGCCAGATCGGCGACGCGAGCACCACGCCGGCCATCAGGGAGATCTTCAGCGCGAGGGTGAACGGCGTGAGCAGGCCGTTAAGGACGATGCGCGCGCACGTGCCGTCTTCCTTCTGTGCCAGCTCGGCGAAGCTCTTCTCGCACCCCACGGAGTTCAGGATCGGGTTCGTGAAGAACTCGATGATGTCCTTGTAGAAGAAGGCAGCGACGATCGCGACGACGATGATGGCCAGCACGGCCTTCGCGAGCCGGTTGCGGAGCTCGCGCAGGTGCTCCGCGAGTGGCATCCGCCCCTCGGGATCCTGTTCCTTCTTGCGGGCAGACTTGAGCAACCCACGTCCTCATCTCGTGCGGCAGGCCGGCCGTCGCCGGCCTTGGATCAGCGCTTGGTCGTGCTGTCGGTGGGCTCGGTGACCGGGCGCGAGCTGGTCACGTCGCCGGGCGCGGCCTGGATGGTGCGCTGAGCGGCGGCGGAAGGGTCGGTGGGCGGGTCGGCCGGGGCCGCCTCGTCCTTCTTGCCGTCCGTCTTCATCGCCTTGGCCTCGCTCTTGAGGATGCGCGCGGACTTGCCGAGCGACCGGGCCATGTCGGGAAGCTTCTTCGCCCCGAACAGCAGAACGATGACGACGAGAATGAGAATGATCTCGGGGGCGCCGATCTTTCCGAACATAGGTCTTTACCTTCTCACCGAGGCGGCAGGGGCGGGGCTGCCGGACAGGCCGGACTTGCTGTCCGGCCACCGTGCTGGCAGCGATCGTAACGCTCAGGGGTGAACGCAGGGCAATCCCTGTGCGTACTCCCAGTTGCGGCCCGCGCCTCGCACTCCGGGCCACCTCAGCAGCGTACCTGCCGGACAAGGGAAGTTGACAGGCCGCGGTGTCGATGTGCGTCTCCCTGACACCCGCAGGACCTTCTGGACCTACAGGACATCTCGGCTCGCCCGTGCCACACCCGTCGCCGCCGCCTCGAGATCCTCCGCCGCGCGGTTGATCCGCTGTGTGGTCTGCGTCACTTGAGTGCTGAGGCGCTGCGCCTCGACGAAGACCCGAATCGCCAATACGCCGAGCACGGCGAGGCCACAGAACCCCGCGGCAATCGCCAGCATCGCCCAGAACATGCGCCGAGCCTAGACGGTCGAGTGCAGACGCAGCGTCCGCACCCCGCCGCCGGTGAGCAGTTCGACGATGCGTTCGCCCGCGGGCTTGCGCACCGCGCTGCCGCACTCCGGGCAGGTGAAGGAGTAGAAGGTGGTGCGGGCCGAGGCGCCGATGGCCAACCGCAGGGCGCCCGCGGAGAGTTCGAAGCGGGCGCGGCAGTCGGGGCAGGCGGCCTTGAAGAGCACAGGGGCGATTCTCGACATTCCGGGAATCTCGGACATGAGGCTGGTGGTCAACGCCCTTGCTCCTGCCTGTCGTACGACCCGCCGGGGTGTTGGTCGTGCTCGTCATAGGCCGCGAGGGCCTCGCGCGCCGCCTGCCGCGCGCTGTCCGCGAGATCCGCCGGGGAGACGATGTGCCCGTCCCCGCCGAGCCGCAGCGCGAGCCTGCGCAGCGAGGTGGGCTCCGGGGTGCGCAGCGTGATCCGCAGGCCGCCGTCGGGAAGTTCCTCGGCGCTGTCGTGGGGGTAGTACTCGGCGACCCAGCGGCCGCCGGGGCCGACCTCGACGACCACCTCGGGGTCCTCCGCGGCCGGCTGCACGAGCCCTTCGGAGAGGTCACGCAGCTCCACCTCGGGCGGCGCGGACGCCTCGTCCAGAATCCTGATCTCGGCCACCCGGTCGAGGCGGAAGGTGCGGCGCGCCTCGGAGAGGTAGCACCACGCCTCCATGTAGGTGTGCCCGACGGCGAAGAGCCGGATCGGGTCGACCTCGCGCTCGGTGAGCTCGTCGCGTGCCGGTGAGTAGTAGCGCAGCCAGAGCCTGCGCCGCTCGGAGATGGCGCGGTCGACCTCGGCGAAGACACCGCCCTCCGACTCGAAGGTCACCGAGAGCCGTGCGCTGGCGCCCGCGTTCTCTCCGGCCGCCGTCTCCAGCTTCGCGGTGGCGCGCACCAGGGCCTGGCGGTCGCTCTCGCGCAGCCCCGGGAGCGTGGAGACCGCGCGGGCGGCCACCAGGAGCGCGGTGGCCTCGTCGGCGGCGAGCCGCAGGGGGGCCGCCACGTCGTCCGGGTTGTGCCACCAGATGCGGTCGCCGTCGGTGTCGATGTCCAGGAGGTCGCCGCCGCGGAAGCTGGTCCCGCACAGCGGCAGCACGTCCAGGTCGGAGATCAGCTCGTCCTCGGTGATCCCGAAGGCGCGGGCGACATCGCTGACGTGGGCGCCGGGGCGCTCGCGCAGATACGTCACCAGGGACAGCATCCGACGGGTCTGGTCGATCGCGTTCGTGGCCATGATTCGGTGTGTCCCCCTCAGCCCTTGGCCACGGCGCGCAGCCGGTCCACCACGTCGGCCCGCAGCTCGGCGGGTTCGAGGACCACCACGTCGGGCCCGAACTCCACCAGCCAGGCGTCCAGCCCGTGCCCGTACGGAATCTCCAACTCGTCCCACCCCTCGCCCACTTCACGTATGTGGGCGGCCTTGGCGCGCAGCGGGTAGCCCGCGCCCGTACGCAGCCGGATCAGGGCGGAGCGGTCGGCGCTCTCCCCCGCCCAGCCCGCGACGGTCTCGCGCACCGTGACGACGTCGGGGACGCCCGCGGTGAACTTGCCCGCGCGGGCGCGGACCTTCCCGGTGATGCGGGAGAGCCGGAACACACGCTCGGCGCCGCGGTCACGGTCCCAGCCCGCGAGATACCAGTGGCCGCGCCAGCATTCGAGCGCCCACGGCTCGACGTGGCGCTGCTCTGGGCGGGCCGCGGTGGCCTTGCGGTAGTCGAAGACGACGGGGCGGCGGTCGCGGCAGGCGAGCATCAGCGGCTCGAAGGACGTTTCGTGCACGGGGATGCGCGGTTCGAGCGCGCTGTGCGCCTCGTACGGGTCGACGTCCTCGGGAAGGCCCGCGGCGCGCAGCTTCTGCAGGGCGCCGCTGGCTGCCCCGGCCAGGCGGGCCTGCTGCCAGACCTTGGCCGCGAGGCCGAGCGCGGCGGCTTCCTCGGCGTCGATGGTGATGGGCGGGAGGCGGTTGCTGTCGCGGCGCGCGAGATAGCCGACCTCGCCGTCGAGGTTCTCCACCGTCTCGATGACCAGGCCGAGTTCGCGCAGATCGTCCTTGTCGCGCTCGAACATCCGGTTGAAGGAGTCGTCGGACCCCGCCTCCAGATAGGCCTCGATGGACTCGCGCAGCTCGCGCTTGCTGAGCGGCCGCCGCGTCCCGAGCAGACACAGCGCCAGGTTCATCAGCCGCTCGGCCTTGGCAATGGCCATCGACGCCCTTTCTCAACAGTGCTTCCGACCGCCGACCGTACCGCCCCGGGGTGTCGTGGGAAAAGCCGAGGCCCATGCCGGAACCGGCATGGGCCTCGACGGACAGGTCTGATCAGACCCAGTCCTCAGTCGTCGCTCGGTCGTCGCTCAGACGCCGACGAGGTCACAGACGAAGATCAGGGCCTCGCCGGGCGCGATACGGCCGCCACCGGCGCCGCGCTCGCCGTACGCGAGGTGCGAGGGAATGGTCAGACGGCGGCGTCCGCCGACCTTCATGCCCTGGACGCCCTGGTCCCAGCCGGCGATGACCTGACCGGCGCCCAGCTGGAACTGGAGCGGCGTGCCGCGGTTCCAGGAGGCGTCGAACTCTTCACCGGTGGAGAAAGCCACGCCCACGTAGTGGACGGAGACGGTGGCGCCCGCCTTCGCCTCCGGGCCGTCGCCCTCCCAGATGTCCACGATCTGGAGGTCGGTGGGGACCGGGCCCTCGGGGAAGTCGATCTCGGGCTTCTCGATGCTCACGTCTATTGCTCCTGCTTTGATACGAATGGCCAGCCGGGACAGTGTTACATCTTCGCGAGGATGTCCACGGTGAAGACCAGCGTGGAGTCCTTCTTGATGGTGCTGCCCTGCGGCGGCTGGTCACCGTACCCGAGCTTCGGGGGGACGACGACCAGGACGCGGCTGCCGACCTTCTTGCCGGTCAGGCCCTGCGCCCAGCCCTTGACGACCTGCGCGAGCTGGAACGAGGCCAACTCGTTCCTCTTGTACGAGGAGTCGAACTCCTTGCCGTCGGCCCACAGCACGCCCTTGTACTGGCACAGGAGGCTGTCGGTCTCCTTGATCTCCTCGCCGTCGCCCTCGAGGATGTAGTTCGCCACGAGCTTCTTCGGGGCGTCCTTCTTGGGGACGTCGATCGAGGGGGCCTTGCCGTCCGTGTTCGTGCCGACCTTGGGCAGGTCGATGTTGGACTGCGCGACCTCCTTGCCCTTGGCCGAGCTCTTGGCGCTGAAGGTGCCCACCAGGTCGACGACGAAGACCAGGGTGTCGTCGCCCTTGATGCCCGCCTGCTTGTTGCCCTCGGTGCCGTAACCCATCTTCGGCGGGATCGCGAGCTGCACACGGCTGTCGAGCTTCTTGCCCACGAGCGCCTGGTCCCAGCCGGGGATGACCTGACCGGTGCCGATCGGGAAGACCGTGGGGTTGCCCCGGTCGTACGAGTTGTCGAACACCTTCGCCGTGGCCCAGATCTGGCCGAGGTAGTTCGCCTGGAGGTAGTCGCCCTTCTTCACCACGGCGCCCTTGCCCTCGACCAGGGTCTTGACCGCGAGGTCGGAGGACGGCTTGCCGGACCCCTTCGCGACGGTCGGCTTCTGGCCGAACTTCGTCCCCTTCGTGATCTCGGGCAGGGGCCCGTCCACGATCTTCGCCGTCGGTGCGGCCGAGGTCGAGTTGGAAGGGGCTGGGCTGTCGCTGGGCTTGGCTTTGTCGGCCTTCTTGTCGTCACCACACCCGGCCAGCGTGAGCAGGCCGGCCGGAACAGCAAGGAGGAGTGAGCGTCGGCGCACGGTGGGGGCCTCGTATCGGTCGATCTTGTCGGTTGGCGTGCGCGCAACTCTACGCATGGAGAAGGGCGCCGTACGAGGAACGTACGGCGCCCCGCGTTGCGTTCCCGCAACGCACCTGCTGTATCCGGGGTTACATTCCGGCGATCAGTTTCTCCACCCGGTCGTCCACCGACCGGAAGGGGTCCTTGCACAACACCGTGCGCTGTGCCTGGTCGTTGAGCTTCAGGTGCACCCAGTCGACCGTGAAGTCGCGGCGCTGCTCCTGGGCCCTGCGGATGAAGTCGCCCCGCAGCCGCGCGCGGGTGGTCTGCGGCGGCACCGACTTGCCCTCGAAGATCTTCAAGTCGTTGCAGATGCGGGCGGCTTGCCCCTTCCTCTCCAGGAGGTAGTACAGCCCGCGACGGCGGTGGATGTCGTGGTACGCGAGGTCTATCTGCGCGACCCGCGGATGCGACATGGTCATGTTGTTCTTCGCTCGGTACCGCTCGATGAGCTTGTACTTCATGACCCAGTCGATCTCGGTGCCGATGCGGTCGAGGTCCTCGGCCTCGATCGCGTCGAGCGTGCGGCCCCACAGCTCCAGGACCTGCTCGACCGTGCCCGTGCGGATGCCGCGGCGCTCCACGAAGTCCACGGCCTTCTCGTAGTACTCGCGCTGGACTTCGAGGGCGGAGGCCTCGCGGCCGCTGGCCAGACGCACCTTGCGGCGGCCCGTGATGTCGTGGCTGACCTCGCGGATCGCCCGGATCGGGTTCTCCAGGGTCAGGTCGCGCATCACCGTGCCCGCTTCGATCATGCGCAGCACGAGGTCGGTGGCGCCGACCTTCAGGAGCATGGTCGTCTCGGACATGTTCGAGTCACCGACGATGACGTGCAGCCGGCGGTAGCGCTCGGCGTCCGCGTGCGGTTCGTCGCGGGTGTTGATGATCGGCCGGGAGCGGGTGGTCGCGGAGGAGACCCCTTCCCAGATGTGCTCGGCACGCTGACTGACGCAGTACACGGCGCCGCGTGGAGTCTGCAGCACCTTGCCCGCGCCGCAGAGCAGCTGTCGCGTGACGAGGAAGGGAATGAGGATGTCCGCGAGCCGCGAGAACTCCCCGTGCCGGGCCACCAGATAGTTCTCGTGGCAGCCGTAGGAGTTTCCCGCCGAGTCGGTGTTGTTCTTGAAGAGATAGACGTCGCCCGCGATTCCCTCCTCGTGCAGGCGGCGTTCGGCGTCGACGAGCAGGCCTTCCAGAATGCGCTCGCCCGCCTTGTCGTGCGTGACCAGCTCGGTCACGTTGTCACATTCCGGTGTTGCGTATTCCGGATGTGACCCGACGTCAAGATAGAGGCGGGCGCCGTTCCGCAGAAAGACGTTGCTGCTGCGGCCCCATGAGACAACACGGCGGAAGAGGTAGCGCGCCACCTCGTCAGGCGACAGACGGCGCTGTCCCCTAAACGTGCACGTGACGCCGTACTCATTCTCCAGCCCGAAAATGCGGCGGTCCATGACTGAACATTACGCCTGATGCCCTGCCCTGAAACCGGGTTCGACGGCACCGTTTCGATCATTTTCCGATGAACCCGCAACGACCGCCGGATCAGCGGGGAGCACGAGCACCCGCGCCGTGGCCAGCAGGACGAGCAGCGCGGCGACGCCCGCACCCCCAGGAACGGCGAAGCCCCACACCGTCCCGCCCCACTCCACGACCGGCCCCGCGGCCGCCGTGCCGAGCGACGCGCCGACCGTGAACGTGGTCACGAGCCAGGAGAACGCCTCGGTGACGGTGCCCCGCGGCGCGTGCCGGTCCACGATGATGAACGCGCACGCGAGCGCCGGCGCGAGGAAGATCCCGGCGACGGCCGCAAGACCCGTCATGGCGACCGCGCCGGGCGTCAGGGTCAACGGCCAGTAGCAGAGGGCGAGCAGGGCCACCAGGACGGTCAGCCGCTTCTCCGGTACGCCGGCCCACTGCCGCGCCCCGTACACGGAACCGCCGACGAGGGCGCCGAGCCCGAGCGCCGCCATCATCCAGCCGTACACCGCGTCGCCGCCGTGCTCGTCGGCGTACGACACACCGGCGACCGTGATGGAGCCGAGCGCCATGCCGATGAAGAGGAAGGCGCCGAGCAGCGCGATGAGCCCGGGTGAGCGCAGCGCGCCGAGCCAGTGCGCCTCACGGGGCGCCGAGCGCCACGCGCGCGAGGGCTGCGACATCACCACGGAGAGGGCCCCCAGGACGCCGATGACGTTCACCACGAGCAGCGCGGCCTGCTCCGACCAGAGCGCGACGCAGGCCGTGACGAGCAACGGCCCGACGGTGAACATGATTTCTTGCGCGACGGCGTCCATGGCGTACGCCCTGTGCACCTGCTCCTCCTTGCCGAGGACGCTGGGCCACAGCGCGCGCAGGCCGCCTTCGAGGGGCGGCGTGAAGAGGCCTGCCAAGCCCACCGCGCCATAGGCGAGGCCGAGCGAGTCGGGCCCGGTGAAGGCGAAGGCCCCCATGCCGACGGCGGAGACGATCGCGGAGGGCAGCTGGATCCGCGGCTGCCCGTACAGGTCCACCAGGCGGCCGAGCAGCGGCTGGCCCACCGCGTTGGCCACGCCGTACACCGCGGCGAGGGCGCCGGCCAGGCTGTAGGTACCGCCCTCGGCGCGGATGAACAGCACGATGGCGATCGCGGCCGTCGCGTTCGGCAGCCGGCCCACCAGGGTGCCCGCAAGCAGCCGTCCGGCGTATCTCGTCCGAAGGATCTCCGCGTATCCGGCAGCCATGCTTCCCGCCCCTCCCTCTGCGCAGACGCGCGGAGGTTTTACGTATAACGTCGAGCGTCATACGTACCATGAGCGCTCACCGCGGGTCCATCCCGATCTCCCCCGCGGGACCGACCTGGGAGGTACCAGTAGTGGCCGGGCCAGAGCAGGAGGCCGCGGGGTCACGCCCCACGAGCCGCGACGTCGCACGCGCCGCCGGGGTCTCCCAGGCCACCGTCTCACTGGTGTTCGGCGAAAAGTGGCGCGGCCGCGTCGCCGAGCGGACCGCCGAACGCGTCCGGGCCACCGCCCGCGACCTGGGCTACCGCCCCAACCTCGCCGCCCGCAACCTCCGCCTCGGCCGCACCAGGACCGCTCTCCTCGTCGTCCCCGCCCTCACCAACGAGTTCTTCGCCCGCGTCTACACCGGAGCCGCCCGCGTCGCCGCCGAGCACGGCTTCGGAGTCGTCCTCTACCCCTCCCCCGAAGGCATCGGCCCCGCCCGCGACCCCTTCGGCTCCAGCCGCGCCGCCCTCGACGGCATCCTCGCGTCCTCCATGGCCTCCGACGCGCTCGCCACCATCCAGGGCGACGCCCTCCCCCTGGTGATGCTCGACAGCGACCCGGCCGGCAGCCTCGGGGCCGCCACCGTCAACCTCGACATCGGCGACGGCATGCGCCGGGTGACCGAGCACCTCCTCGCCCTGGGCCACCGCGACTTCCTCCACCTCGCAGCGGGCGTCGACTCCTGGACCTTCGACGTACGCTCCGACGCCCTCGCCACGGCCCTCAGCGGCACCGAGACGGCCGTACGCACCGCTCGGGCACTCCTCACCGTCGAGGACGCCCGCGCGGCCGCTGAGGCCGCCCTGTCGGCGCCAGGCCCCCGCCCCACCGCGCTCGTCTGCGACGACGACATCCTCGCCGCGGGCGCCTGCAAGGCCGCCCGCCGCCTCGGACTGCGCGTGCCCGAGGATCTCTCGGTGACCGGCTTCGACGACCTCACGCTGGCCACCGCCGTGGAACCCGAACTCACCACCGTGCGGCTCCCGGCGGAACAGTTCGGCGAACGCGGCATGGCCTCGCTGCTCGCCGTCCTCGACGGACGCACGCCCCCGACCGACACGCTCCCCGTCGAACTGGTGGTCCGCGGCTCGACCGCAGCCGCCCGCTAGACATGCGTGCGCCCCGTGTCCCGGCCACAGGGCCGGCCCACGGGGCGCACGCGAACGGACTCGCCTACTCGTCGTCGGATTCGGCGTCCAGCTCTTCGTTGTCGGACGCGGCGTCCGTGGGCGCCGACGCGCCCCCTTCCAGCAGCCGCGCGAGCTGACGCCCGACGATCCGCTTGAACTTGCGCTGCTGCGGCCTCGTACGGTCGAGGACCGCCACCTCCAGGCGCTCCGCGGGGATCTCCCGCTCGCTGCCGTTCGTGTCGCGGGACAGCGACTGCACGGCCAGCTTCAGGGCCTCCGCCAGCGTCATCCCGTCACGGTGCCGCTGATCGAGATACGTGCTGATCTGTTCGGCGTTGCCGCCGACCGCGACCGAGCCGTGCTCGTCCACGATCGAACCGTCGTGCGGCAGCCGGTAGATCTGGTCGCCGTCCGGAGTGGCGCCCACCTCGGCGACGACCAGCTCGACCTCGTACGGCTTCTCCGCGTTGCTCGAGAAGATCGTGCCCAGCGTCTGGGCATAGACGTTCGCGAGCCCACGGGCCGTCACATCGTCGCGGTCGTAGGTGTATCCACGGAGATCGGCGTACCGCACGCCACCGATCCGCAGGTTCTCGTACTCGTTGTACTTGCCGGCGGCCGCGAAGCCGATCCGGTCATAGATCTCGCTGAACTTGTGCAGCGCACGGGACGGGTTCTCGCCGACGAACACGATGCCATCGGCGAACTGCAGCACAACAAGGCTGCGACCGCGGGCGATGCCCTTGCGGGCGTATTCCGCCCGGTCGGCCATGGCCTGCTGGGGTGAGACATAGAACGGCGTCGACACCGGCTATCCGTCCCTTTCTGTCAGTGACTGAAACTGAAGTCAGTGGCGAATACGGATCGATCAGAGCAGCGAGGCCCGCGGACCGTCGGGCTGCTCCAGGCGCCGCTCCAGGATCGAGCGGGCGATCTCGGAGGACTCCTCGTCCCCCAGCCGCCGGAAACCCTCGTCGGAGATCACGGTGACGATCGGATAGATCCGGCGGGCGACATCCGGGCCACCTGTCGCCGAGTCGTCGTCCGCCGCGTCGTACAACGCCTGCACGACGAGCGTCGTCGCCTCCTCCTCCGTCAGGTCCTTGCGGTAGAGCTTCTTCATCGCTCCCCGCGCGAAGACCGAGCCGGAGCCGGTGGCCGCGAAGCCGTGCTCCTCGGAACGGCCGCCCGTGACGTCGTACGAGAAGATGCGCCCCTTCTCGCGGTCCACGTCATACCCCGCGAAGAGCGGGACGACGGCCAGGCCCTGCATGGCCATGCCCAGGTTCGACCGGATCATCGTGGAGAGACGGTTCGCCTTGCCCTCCAGGGAAAGCGTGGCGCCCTCGACCTTCTCGAAGTGCTCGAGCTCCAGCTGGAAGAGCTTGACCATCTCGACCGCGAGCCCCGCGGTGCCGGCGATGCCGACCGCTGAGTACTCGTCAGCAGGGAAGACCTTCTCGATGTCGCGCTGCGCGATGACATTGCCCATGGTCGCCCGTCGGTCACCGGCGAGCACCACACCACCGGGGAACGTCGTCGCCACGATCGTCGTGCCGTGCGGCGCCTCGATGACACCCTGCGTGGGCGGCAACTGCCGGTTGCCCGGCAGGATCTCGGGCTGATGCTCGGACAGGAAGTCCATGAAGGACGAGGAACCAGGCGTCAGGAAGGCAGCTGGTAGACGCCCGGTGCTACGAGTGTTGGCTTCCACGCGTTTCCTTCCAGGTAAGTGACGGCCGGGCGCTGTGCGCCGGGAGCGTGTCCCAACTCGCCGGTGGCCGATTTGCAGTTGAAGCGAATTACGTCTGAAGGGCTCTTCGTCACGGACCCTACCCGCCTCGCGGCGGTGATCCACATGTGTGGTCCAGGGCGTTGAGGTGCGTGGCCCGGTACCGCGCCACGCACTCCCGCACCGCGTGCGCCTTGCCCTACTGTCCGCCCTTTTGTACGAACGAACGTACGAAGTCCTCGGCATTCTCCTCGAGGACGTCGTCGATCTCGTCCAGAACGGAGTCCACGTCGTCGCTCAGCTTCTCCTGGCGCTCCTTGAGGTCTTCGGAGCCCTGCGCTTCCTCTGTCTGCTCCTCGACCTCCTCGGTGGAACGCGTCGCCTTCTGCTGTCCGCCGCCGGTGTCCTTGGTCGCCATCTACCTCACCCCGCTCGTTCGGTTCGATGCACTTGATCAGACCCTATAAGCCAGGTCTGACATCGGCCCCGTAGTTACTGCAACGTCCGGGGACCACCTCGATGATTCCCACACGCCGGGTCTTTCAGCCTCCGGAGAGCACCCGGACCAGATCCTCCGCCGTGCGGCAGCGGTCAAGGAGCTCCTTGACGTGGTTCCGCGTGCCGCGCAGCGGCTCCAGTGTGGGCACACGCTGGAGGGAGTCGCGGCCCGGCAGGTCGAAGATGACCGAATCCCACGAGGCCGCGGCCACGTCGTCCGCGTACTGCTCGAGACAGCGGCCGCGGAAGTACGCGCGTGTGTCCTCAGGAGGCTTGGCCTGGGCACGCTCGACCTGTGGCTCCTCCAGGAGGCGCTTCATCTTGCCGCGTGCCACCAGACGGTTGTAGAGGCCCTTGTCGGGCCGTACGTCCGCGTACTGGAGGTCGACCAGGTGCAGGCGTGCCGCGTCCCAGTCGAGACTGTCACGGCGGCGGTAGCCCTCCATGAGTTCTCGCTTGGCGACCCAGTCGAGCTCTCCGGAGAGGCTCATCGGATCGCTCTCCAGACGGCCCAGGACGTCTTCCCATCGGGTCAGGACGTCCTTGGTCTGTTCGTCGGCGTCGGAGCCGTACCGCTCCTCCACGTACTTGCGGGCCAGCTCGAAGTACTCCATCTGGAGCTGGACAGCGGTGAGTGTCCGCCCGCTACGGAGCGTGATCAGGCGCTGGAGCGTCGGATCGTGGGAGACCTGGTGCAGGGTGCGCACGGGCTGGTCGACGGCGAGATCCACCGCGATGAAGCCGTCCTCGATCATGGCGAGGACCAGCGAGGTCGTGCCCAGCTTCAGATACGTCGAGATCTCGGAGAGGTTCGCGTCGCCGATGATGACATGCAGGCGGCGGTACTTCTCGGCGTCCGAGTGCGGCTCGTCCCGGGTGTTGATGATGGGCCGCTTGAGGGTGGTCTCCAGACCCACCTCGACCTCGAAGTAGTCCGAGCGCTGGCTGAGCTGGAAGCCGTGCTCGTGCCCGTCCTGGCCGATGCCGACGCGCCCCGCGCCGGTGACGACCTGCCGGGAGACGAAGAACGGCGTCAGGTGGCGCACGATGTCCGAGAAGGGGGTCTCCCGCTTCATCAGGTAGTTCTCGTGCGTGCCGTAGGAGGCGCCCTTGTTGTCGGTGTTGTTCTTGTAGAGGTGGATCGGCTGGGCCCCCGGCAGCTGCGCCGCGCGTTCGGCCGCCTCCGCCATGATGCGCTCGCCGGCCTTGTCCCACAGAACGGCGTCCCAGGGGTTGGTGACCTCGGGTGAGCTGTACTCGGGGTGCGCGTGGTCCACGTAGAGGCGCGCCCCATTGGTGAGGATCACGTTGGCGAGGCCGATGTCCTCATCGGTGAGCTGACTGGCGTCGGCGGTCTCGCGGGCGAGGTCAAAGCCCCGCGCGTCCCGCAGGGGGTTCTCCTCCTCGAAGTCCCAGCGGGCGCGTCGCGCCCGGTGCATCGCCGCGGCGTAGGCGTTGACGATCTGGGACGAGGTGAGCATGGCATTGGCGTTCGGGTGGCCGGGGACGGAGATGCCGTACTCCGTCTCGATGCCCATTACTCGCCGTACGGTCATGCGGCCCTCCTTGCCCGGCGGCGCTCCCCTCCGGGAACGGCGCTCAAGTACCGCTGGTTCTCCGGTGCGTGTGCGGTGCCCGTCCCCGCACTGCGCGCTCGGCGGTACCGAAGAGCCTAGAGCGCCTTTGCGCTGGTGGGGAGATCATTGCCTTCATTGAAAAACAGACAGCTGCGGGTACCCACGAAGGACACCCGCAGCCGTCCTGTCTTCTACAGGTACTGACCGGTGTTGGCCACCGTGTCGATGGAGCGTCCGGTGTCCGCGCCCTGCTTTCCGGTGACGAGCGTACGGATGTAGACGATCCGTTCGCCCTTCTTGCCGGAGATGCGGGCCCAGTCGTCCGGGTTGGTGGTGTTGGGCAGGTCCTCGTTCTCCTTGAACTCGTCGATGCAAGCCTGCAGGAGGTGGGAGACCCTGATGCCCTTCTGGTTGGCGTCGAGGAAGGCCTTGATGGCCATCTTCTTGGCGCGTCCGACGATGTTCTCGATCATGGCGCCGGAGTTGAAGTCCTTGAAGTACAGGACTTCCTTGTCGCCATTGGCGTACGTCACCTCGAGGAAGCGGTTCTCCTCGGATTCCGCGTACATCTGCTCCACGACGGACTGGATCATGCCGTCCACGGTGGTGCGCCGGTCGGCGCTGTGTTCGGCGAGGTCGTCCGCGTGCAGCGGAAGCCGCTCGGTGAGGTACTTGGCGAAGATGTCCTTGGCCGCCTGGGCGTCCGGGCGCTCGATCTTGATCTTCACGTCGAGTCGTCCGGGGCGCAGGATCGCCGGGTCGATCATGTCCTCACGGTTGGAGGCACCGATGACGATGACGTTCTCCAGGCCTTCCACGCCGTCGATCTCGGCGAGCAGCTGGGGGACGATGGTGTTCTCCACGTCCGAGCTGACACCGGATCCGCGGGTGCGGAAGAGGGATTCCATCTCGTCGAAGAAGACGATGACGGGGGTTCCCTCGCTCGCCTTCTCCCTCGCACGCTGGAAGACCAGGCGGATGTGGCGCTCGGTCTCGCCGACGTACTTGTTGAGGAGCTCGGGGCCCTTGATGTTGAGGAAGTAACTCTTCCCCGACGCCTGTCCGGTCACCTCGGCGACCTTCTTGGCAAGGGAGTTGGCGACGGCCTTCGCGATGAGCGTCTTGCCGCAGCCGGGAGGCCCGTACAGCAGGACGCCCTTGGGCGGCCGCAGTTCGTGCTCCCTGAAGAGGTCCGGGTAGAGGTAGGGCAGTTCGACCGCGTCGCGGATCAGCTCGATCTGGTTGCCCAGGCCGCCGATCTGCTCGTAGCCGATGTCCGGCACCTCTTCGAGGACGAGCTCTTCGACCTCGCTCTTGGGCACCACTTCGTAGACGTACCCGGAGCGGGGTTCGAGCAGGAGTGCGTCACCGGGGCGGATGGTGACGTCGAGGAGTGGCTCGGCGAGCCGGACCACTCGCTCCTCGTCGGTGTGCCCGACCACCAGGGCGCGCTCGCCGTCCTCGAGGATCTCCTTGAGGGTGACGATGTCTCCCACGCTCTCGTACTCCATGGCCTCGACCACGTTGAGCGCTTCGTTCAGCATTACTTCCTGGCCACGCCTGAGCTCTTCGAGCTCCACGCCGGGGCTGACGTTCACCCGGAGCTTGCGGCCCCCGGTGAAGATGTCCGCCGTGCCGTCCTCGTTCGCCACGAGGAAGACTCCGAAGCCGGCCGGCGGCTGCGCGAGCCGGTCGACTTCTTCCTTGAGGGCCACGATCTGGTCGCGGGCCTCACGGAGCGTGTTGGCGAGCCGCTCGTTCTGTGCGGACACGCCGGCCAGATTGGTCTGCAGCTCGACGATCCGCTCTTCGAGAATCCTCGTATGACGCGGAGAGTCGGCGAGCTTGCGTCGCAGGACGGCGATTTCCTGCTCGAGATAGGCAACCTGACCGGCGGGGTCCTCAGACCCTCGCCCCGGCCGGATGCCGCGGTTGATGTCGTCGTCGTGGGCTGCCACGGTCCTCACCTCCTCCAAGGGGAGCTGGACGCTTCCAGACCCTACCTGGGTGGGTGTCGATTGAAACCCCTAGATCAAAAAGACGGTAGAGGTGTGTCCGATCTTCACCCTTGCGCTCTCCCTCACGTCAGGTCATTACCCACCCAACAACATCGGAAAGCGGGCGGTTGTATCGTCGAAGCGTTCAACACCCGTCAGGGCTGGCCCGACTTGCTGCCAAGTCGGCTCACTCGGCGTGACGACCGGCAGGAGAGATGACCGTGGGAGAGAAGGCCGGTACCGGCTCCGAGAGCCGTGATCCGCTGGAGGTCTGGATCGACCAGGACCTCTGCACCGGCGACGGCATCTGTGCGCAGTACGCGCCTGAGGTCTTCGAGCTGGACATCGACGGACTGGCTTATGTGAAGAGCGGCGACGACGAGCTGTTGCAGGCTCCGGGCGCCACAACGCCCGTCCCGTTGCCGCTTCTGCGTGACGTGGTCGACTCGGCGAAGGAGTGTCCGGGCGACTGCATTCACGTGCGCCGCGTCTCGGACCGGGTCGAGGTCTACGGTCCCGACGCGGCCTGAGGCTGCGAACTCCGCGAACTGACGCATGGACAAGGGCCTGTGCCCGCCGCTGGACGGCGGGCACAGGCCCTTGTTCATGCGGGCACGCACGGTCACACGGTGTGGGCCTCGGCCGGCGTGGACCGCGCGAACGTGCCGTCTTTCCATTGCCACTTGGCCGCGTCCTCGAGGTCCGGGCAGCAGCTGGGCACGTTCGGTGCGGAGTAACCGAGGAGTGTGGCGGTGATCACACCGTCACGTACGGCGAAGTCGCTGACGTTCTGGCGGTCCTTCGGGTCGACCAGAGTGGCGACGACGCGGGGCTTGCCCTGCGTGGGGCGGGTGATGACGTACACGCCGTCGGGCGGTGTGCCCGATCCGGCGGCGCAGTGCACCACGGCGACGGTCTCGGGCCTGCCGTCCCCGTCGAGGTCTCCGGAGGCCTTCTTCTTGACCACGGGTTTCGCCTTGCCGCAGGCGAGGGGGAACGTGACGGTGGCCGGATCCGGTGCGGTCGCGGGCGGCGCGGGGGCCGCGGCGGTCTTGCCGGACGGCTCGGAGCTCGGCTGGGCGGCGGTCGCGGGGTCGGGCTGCAGGAACGACGAGCCGGCGATGACGGCGGCGAGCGCGGCCGCGGTGGCCAGCCAGTGGATGGGGCGGGTGGTGTTGTGTGCCAGTTCCGGGACGGCGGGGTGCTGCACTAGGAGTGTCTCCTGTGAGGGCTGTGCCGGTGGGGGAGGTGGCCAGCATCGTGCCATACCTCACAGTGCGGCGGAACACCGGGGTCGTCGGCATCCGGAACGGAAAGGCGCCGCCGCCGAGTTCCCCGGGCTTCGGGGGAACTCGGCGGCGGCGCCTGTGCGTTCAGCGGTGGTGTGCGCTTGCCTGCGGTGGCGGGCGGTCAGCGCTCCGCGCGGGGTGTGCCGCCGTCGGCGTTCGGGCCGGTGTAGTCGTCGCCGTAGGCGCCCTTGGAGGGGCGGCGGCGGCGCATGGGCGGCTCGACGCCGTCCGCGAGGCGGCGGGCGGTGAGCAGGAAGCCGGTGTGGCCGATCATGCGGTGATCGGGGCGGACGGCCAGGCCCTCGACGTGCCAGTTGCGGATCATCGATTCCCAGGCGGTCGGCTCGTTGAAGCCGCCGATCTCGCGGATGGACTCGACGGTCCGTGCGAGCTGGGTGGTGGTCGCGACATAGCAGCAGAGGATGCCGCCGGGGACGAGCGCCTTGGAGACGACGTCCAGGCACTCCCAGGGGGCGAGCATGTCGAGGATGACGCGGTCGACGTCGGTGTCGCTCAGGTTGTCCTGGAGGTCGCCGACGGTGAGCTGCCAGGCGGGGTGCGGGGCGCCGAAGTAGCGCTCCACGTTCTGCTGGGCGATCTCGGCGAAGTCCTCGCGGCGCTCGTACGAGTGCAGCATCCCCTCGTCGCCGATGGCGCGCAGGAGGAAGCTGCTGAGCGAGCCGGAGCCCACGCCCGCCTCGACGACGCGGGCGCCGGGGAAGATGTCGGCGAAGGCCAGGATCTGCCCCGCGTCCTTGGGGTAGACCACGGCGGCGCCGCGGGGCATGGACAGGACATAGTCGGGGAGCAGGGGGCGCAGCGCGAGGTAGGCGACGTTTCCCGTGGTGCGGACAACGCTGCCCTCGGGAGCGCCGATCAGCTCGTCGTGGGGGAAGGAACCCTTGTGGGTGTGGAAGTTCTTCCCGGCCTCGAGCGTGAACGTGTAGTGGCGGCCCTTGGGGTCGGTCAGCTGAACCTGGTCCCCGACCTTGAAGGGCCCGCGTCGGCGGGCGGCACCGGTCGGTTCGGACATGTGACCAGCCTACCGGGCCGTGCGGGGGCCGCCGACCAGGGTGGCGAGGTCAGCTGGGGCGGGCCATGGCCTTGACGAAGGCGCGCTCCACGTCGGCGGCGGACAGCACCCCGTAGATCTCGCCGGAGGCCTCGACCACGAGGTACTCGGTGGCGGGTGTCGCCCGGAGGGTGTCGAGGAGTTCCTCGCCGGCCAGTTCGGCGGAGATCCGCATGCCTTCGGTGATGTCCTGGGCGAGGCCGCTGACGGTGACCCAGGGGCGGCGGTGTTCGGGCACGCCCACGATGGCCGCCTCGCGGACCACGGACATGGGGTCGCCGTCGGCGTCGACCACGACGAGGGCGCGGGCCCCGGAGTCGTTGGCGCGGCGCAGCGCCTCGGAGAGCGGGGTGTTCGACTCGACGGGGACGGCGCGGCGGGTCAGGGCGCGGGCGCGGAGCTCGGGCAGGTGCTCGCGCAGACGGGCCATGCGCAGGCTGTTGCCGGCGCCGGTCCAGATGATCGCGGCGAGGATCGCGGCAAGCAGGGCGTCAGTGACGGTGTCCATGCCGCCGATGTCCTGGGCCTCGCCGCCGAGGGCGCCGGACTGGTTGAGCAGGGGCAGGCCGATCAGGACGGAGATGGCGAGCGCGCGGCCGACCCAGGCCGCGGCGATGGTGCCGCTCATGGGCTTGCCGGTGATCTTCCAGACGACGGCGCGGAGCATGCGGCCGCCGTCCAGGGGCAGGCCGGGCAGGAGGTTGAAGGCGGCGACGATGAGGTTCGAGATCATCAGGCCCGCGAGCAGGACGCCGGGGACGGTGCCGGGCTCCACGAGGCGCATGGCCCCGTAGAAGACGCCCGAGAGGACGAGGGAGAGCAGCGGGCCCACGAAGGCGAGGACGAACTCGCGTCCGGGGGTCTCGGACTCCTTCTCGATCTCCGAGACGCCGCCGAAGAACTGCAGCTGGATGCGGCGCACCGGCAGCTTGTAGCGCAGGGCGACGACGGTGTGCGCCAGTTCGTGGACGAGCACGGAGGCGTAGAAGGCGACGGCGAAGAAGAGCGAGACCAGGTAGCGGGCGGCGCCGAGTTCGGGCAGGACGCGGTCGAGCTGGCCGCCGAAGACCCAGGTGATGAGGGCGGCGACGAGGAACCAGCTCGGCGCCACGTACACGGGCACGCCGAAGGGGCGTCCCATCAGGAGTCCTCCCCCGGGGCCCTTCTTGCCCTGGGGCGGCGTGGGCTTCGGGGCGGGGCCGTGGGTGGCGTGCGCGAACTCGGGGTGCGTGTCGTGCGGGCTCTTCCCGGGCGTGTCGTGCGGGGTCTTGGTGAGGCGGTCGGCGGGTGGCGCCGGGTCGGCCGCGGGGCGCGGTGCTTCCACGGGCTCGGGAGCCTGCGGGGTCGTCGCGTCGCCCGTCCGGGCCGGGGCGGTGTCCTCGGTGCCGCCTGCCCCGGCGGTGTCCGGGGCCGTGTCCACCGGACGTGGCGATTCAGGGTGGCCGGAGTCTGCCGCGGCACCCGGTCGTCGGCCGTCCGTGCCGTCGGATCGCGGCCTGCCGCTCCCGCCGCTCTCGTCCACGATGTCCCCTCGTTCGAAGCGTCCCTCGCCCCTGTCCGGCGCGGTACACGCACGATCATGCAGGGCGAGAGGGTCTGTCGTCGATGGTATGCGGCCGTTGTCAGTGGCGGGTCGTAGGGTCTGTCCCTATGGAAACCAGCACCGACGGTGTCGTGACGGCCGTGCGTCCGGCGTCCCTGTCGCCCTCGCGCGCCAGTGACTTCATGCAGTGTCCGCTGCTCTACCGGTTCCGGGTGATCGACAAGCTGCCGGAGAAGCCGAGCGAGGCGGCGACCCGCGGCACGCTGGTGCACGCCGTCCTCGAGCGGCTCTTCGACGCGCCCGCGGGCGAGCGGACGGCGACGAGCGCCAAGTCGCTGATCCCGGGACAGTGGGACCGGCTGCGCGAGGCCAAACCGGAGCTGACGGAGCTGTTCGCGGGCGACGAGCGGGGTGAGCGCCTCGCGCGCTGGCTGGCGGACGCGGAGAAGCTCGTCGAGCGGTGGTTCACCCTGGAGGACCCCACCCGGCTCGAGCCCGCGGAGCGGGAGCTGTTCGTGCAGGCGGAGCTGGAGTCCGGCCTGAAGCTGCGCGGCATCATCGACCGCGTGGACGTGGCGCCCACCGGCGAGGTGCGGATCGTCGACTACAAGACGGGCAAGGCCCCCCGCCCCGAGTACTCGGAGGGCGCCCTCTTCCAGATGAAGTTCTACGCCCTGGTGGTGTGGCGGCTGAAGGGCGTGGTCCCGCGCCGCCTCCAGCTCGTCTATCTGGGCAGCGGCGACGTCATCACGTACGACCCCAGGATCGAGGACCTCGAACAGGTCGAGCGGAAGCTGCACGCGCTGTGGGAGGCGATCACGCTCGCCACCGAGACGGGTGACTGGCGGCCGAGGCCCACGAAGCTCTGCGGCTGGTGCGACCACCAGGCCGTATGTCCGGAATTCGGCGGGACTCCCCCGCCGTACCCCCTTGAGGTGAGGGTGCCCGAGTCCGAAGAGGACGCGCAGGGCAGAATGGCCCCGGGCTAGCGAAGGAGAGTTACGTGGCGATCCGTGTCCTACTGGTCGACGACCAGCCACTGCTGCGCACGGGATTCAGGATGATCCTGGAGGCCGAGCAGGACGTCGCGGTCGTCGGCGAGGCCGGGGACGGCCTGCAGGCTCTCGACCAGGTGCGGGCGCTGCAGCCCGATGTGGTCCTGATGGACATCCGCATGCCGCGGATGGACGGCGTCGAGGCGACCCGGCAGATCACCGGGCCCGGCCGGGACGGTCCTGCGAAGGTCCTGGTCCTGACCACCTTCGACCTCGACGAGTACGTGGTGGAGGCGCTGCGCGCGGGCGCCAGCGGCTTCCTGCTCAAGGACGCCCCGGCGAACGAGCTGGTGCAGGCGATCCGCGTGGTCGCGTCGGGCGAGGCGATGCTCGCGCCGAGCATCACCCGCAGGCTCCTCGACAAGTACGCCGGTCACCTCCCGTCGGGCGACGAGCCGGTGCCCGACACCTTGCACACGCTCACCGAGCGGGAGGTCGAGGTCCTCAAGCTGGTGGCGCGCGGCCTGTCGAACGCGGAGATCGCGGCCGACCTGTTCGTGAGCGAGACGACGGTCAAGACGCATGTGGGCCATGTGCTCACCAAGCTCGGCCTGCGCGACCGCGTCCAGGCCGCCGTGTACGCGTACGAGAGCGGTCTGGTGCGCCCCGGCGCCCAGTGACGGCGACACCGACACAGCCGGACGCATGAAGGCGGCCGCCCCCGGGAGGGGCGGCCGCCTTCATGTGTGTCCGTGCGATCAGGCCTTGCTGAGTTCCCAGAAGCGGAACACCGTCGACGCGTCGAGGCACGACTCCACGCCGTACACGTCGTCACGGATGACCGCGTACTGCTTGGCCTGCCAGACCGGCAGGATCGGCAGCTCGTCGGCGACGGTCTGCTGGAGCTCGGCGTAGTCCTCGTCGGTCTTGGTGCGGTCGGTCTCGGCGGCGGTGCCGGGGATGATCTTCCCGGTGATGTCGCTGTTCGTGTAGCCGTTGTCCAGGACGTTGCCCTTGCCGAAGAACGGCTGCGTGAAGTTGTCCGGGTCCGGGTAGTCCGGCACCCAGCCCTTGACGTACACGCCGTACTTGCCGGACTTGATGTCCCGCTCGTACTGGCTGAATTCGATCGACTTCACGTCGGCGTCGAAGAGACCGCTCGCGTTGAGCTGCTTGGCGATCGCCTTCAGCTCCTGGTCGGTCGAGGGGCCGTAGCGCGAGGGCGTGGACCAGAGCGTGAGCTTGACCTTGCCGCTCACGCCGTCCGCGCGCAGGGCCGCCGCGGCCTTGGAACGCTGCGGGCGGGCGCCGTAGGTGTCGAAGAAGGCGGTGTTGTGACCGCCGATCCCGGCCGGGACGATCGAGTACAGCGGCGTCGCCGTGTCCCGGTAGACGTCCTTGACCAGGGCGTCGCGGTCGAGCAGGTACGCCATGGCCTTGCGCACGCTCAGCTTGCCGGCGACCGGGTCCTTCATGTTGAAGACCAGGTGCTGCACCTCGGCGCTGGTGCCCTCGACGACGTCGATGTTCTGGCTGGCGTCGGAGGTGTCGGCCTCGATGTCCGCGATGTCGGACGCGGCGAGCCCTCGGTACGCGATGTCGATCTTGTCGTCCAGGAGCGCCTTCTTCAGGCCCTTCTGGTCGTCGTGGAAGAACTTGAGCGTGACGCCCTTGTTCTTCACCTTGGCGGTGCCCTTGTAGTCGGGGTTGACCGAGAACACCGCCTGCTCCTTGTCGAAGGAGTCGAGCTTGTACGGTCCCGAACCGGTGGCCTCGTCACCGCCGCGCAGGGAGTTCATGTCGTACGACGCGTGGTCGACGATGGAACCGGCGCCCGAAGCGATCTTGCTGGGGAAGGTCGCGTCGGCGTACTTCAGCTTGAAGACGACCTTCTTGGCGTTCGGGGTCTCGACGCGGTCCAGCATCGGGAACATGATCGCGGGGCCGTCGTCGTCGTTGATCTTCATCATGCGGTCGAAGGAGAACTTGACGTCCTTCGAGGTCAGCGCGTTGCCGTTGCTGAACTTCAGGCCGTCCCGCAGGGTGCACTCGAAGACTCTGGTCTCCGTGTCGGTGAAGCCGCACTCCTCGGCGGCCTCGGGCTCCGGTTCCGTGCCTCCGTTGGGGAAGCTCATCAGGGACTGGAAGACGTTGTTGAACAGGAGCCACGACCCGGGGTCGTAGCCGGATGCCGGGTCGGTGGCCAGGACGTCGTCCGACATCCCCATCACCACGGATTCGCCGTTCTCCCCCGCTCCACCCGATTCCGTGCCGCAGCCGGTCAGCAGAGCCGCGGCCAGCCCTCCCGAGAGGGGAAGGGCCAGCCACTGGTTACGCAAATTCACGAACGTGCCTTGTCGTTGATGTCATTCGGTGGAGCGAAGCCCGGCGGTCTTGGGTGCCGGCGTGCGCGGAGGTCAGCCGCTCACACCGCGACCGAGCTCCCACAGCTGCAGGTTCGAGGACGAGTTGAGGGCCCACTCGACGCCCGTGATGTCGTCGCGGGCGGCGATGTACTGCTTGCCCTGCCAGAGCGGGAGCACCGGCACGTCCTCGGCGACGATGTCCTGGATCTTCTTGATGCTCTTGGAGGCGGTGAGCCGGTCCGCCTCACGGCGCGAGTGCGGCAGCAGCTCGTCGTTGATGGTGCTGTTCACGTACGGCGAGCCGAGGATGTTGTCCTTGTCGAGGAACGGCGTGAGGAAGTTGTCGGCGTCGGGGAAGTCCGGGAACCAGCCCATCCCGTAGACGTCGTACGCGCCCTTCTGCTCGGCGGGGCGGAAGGTGTTCCAGGCGGTGCCCTTGATCGACACGTCGAACAGGCCGCTGTCGTTGAGCTGCTTGCGAAGGAGCTCGAACTCCTTCTTGGTGCCCGGACCGTAGTGGTCCGTCGTGTAGTGCAGGGTGAGCTTGACCGGCGTGCTGATGTCGGCCTTCTGCAGCAGGCTGCGGGCCTTGGACGCGCTCGGGTCGTTGTAGCGGTTGAAGAACGAGTTGGTGTGGCCGGTGATCGTGGCGGGCACCAGGGAGTACAGCGGCTCGGCCGCGTCGCCGTAGACGCCGGTCGCGAGGGCGCCGCGGTCGACGACCTGTGCCATGGCCTGGCGGACCGCCTTGGACTTGACGGTCGTGGCGTCCGTGTTGAAGCCGAGGTAGCGGATCTCGAGGCCGGGCGTCTCGACCAGTTCGATGTCGTTGCCCGGGTTCTCGTCGAGCTGCTTGATCTGCTCGGGCGACATGGTGCGCGTCATCATGTCGAGGTCGCCGCTCTTGAGGGCCTTGCCCATGGCGTCGGCGGACTCGTAGGTGCGCATCTCGATCTTGTCGCTCTTGGGCTTGTACGCACCCTTGTAGTGGGGGTTCTTGGTGAACACCGTCTTGACGAGGTCGTTGCCGTCGACCTCTTGCTTGGCGACGTAAGGCCCGGAGCCGTCCAGGTCGAAGCCGTCGCGCAGCTTGTTCTTGGCGTAGTGGTCCGAGCTGATGATGCCCGCGATGGGTGTGGCCAGCTTGTACGGGAACGTCGCGTCGGGGCTCTTGAGGTGGAAGACGACACCGCGGTCGCCCTCGGTCTCGATGGCGTCGACGTTGGACACCATGCCGGCGGAGCCGCTGGGGTCCTTGATCTTGATGTCGCGCACCCGCTCGATGGAGAACTTCACGTCGGAGGCGGTCAGCGGCTCACCGTCGGCGAACTTCAGGCCCTTGCGCAGCGTGCACTCGTAGCGCTCGTTGCCGGTGTCGGTGAAGCCGCATCTCTCGGCCGCGTCGGGCTCGGGGTCTCCGCCGCCGCGCGGCGCGGCCATCAGCGTCTGGACCGTCTGGCGCACGACGTTCCAGGAGCCCGCGTCGTAGGCGTACGCGGGGTCGAAGGGGGCCGGGATCTCGGGTGAGGTGGAGAACCGGTCCGTGGTGCCGACGGCGATCGCGTCGTCTCCCCCACCGTCGCCCGCCCCTCCGCAGGCCGCGAGCGCGGGAGCGAGCAGACCTATGACGGCCGGCAGCACCAAAGTCTTACGGTTCATGCTCGACGTTCTCCAGAGCTGTTGGTCCCGTCCGGACCGACAACGAGGGGTGGGGTCAGCCGGTCCGTGGGGGCAGGGCGATGTTCTCGCGACGACATTAGTCCGCACCGCCAGGAGGGCTGGAAGGGACCGGAGTTGACCCTCAATCACGCAGCGAAACCGGGCGCGGACAGACCGATAACCCAACACGGGAAGGTTTCGTGAGGTTCCCCTCAATCGGGACACAACGCCACTCGACAACTCGCCCAAATCGGAGGCCCGGCACAGCTCTGACCAGCTGTCGACCGCCCTGGGAGTGGGAAAGGTCACATCTTCAACTGTTCAGCACTTTTCGGCCATCAATCCCCGCAGGAAAGACAGGTCGACGTGTTCGAGGGACGGAACGACGGTCCTGCCCGAGGCCGGTGCGATGGGCGCGACCGAAGGTACGGCCACCACTCGGCAGCCCGCGGCCTCGGCCGCCGCCACCCCGGTCGCGGTGTCCTCGATGACCGCACATCTGGCCGGTTCCGCCCCAACCCCCGCCGCCGCGAGGAGATACGGGTCCGGGTGCGGCTTGGTCCGGGTCACCTCGTCGCCCGCGACGGTGAGCGCGAAGTGGTGGGCCCCGATCGACTCCAGCACGCGGTCGATGATGCGCCGGTGCGACGCGGAGACCAGTGCCATCGGCACTTCGTGCGCGGCGAGCTCGGCGAGGAGTCGGGCGGCACCCGGCATCAGCGGCAGGGCACGCCCGATGCGGTCCTCGAAGCCGTCGTTGAGCAGCACGGTCAGCTCGGGGACGGTGATGTCGGCGCCGGTGGAGGCGATGAGGAACGCGGCGCTGCGCGTCATGGGGCCGCCGACGACGACGTCACGCCATGCCTCGTCGAGGGTGTGTCCGAGTGCGGCGAACACCTCGACCTCCGCGTCCCACCAGAACCCCTCGGTGTCCACGAGTGTTCCGTCCATGTCGAGGAGCACCGCCTGCAGGGCGGAGCCTTCGGCCGTTCGGGTACCGAGCGCGGGAACCGTACTGGTCATCCGGGCACACCTCCATGAGGGACGAAGAGGCCGGCTGCCCCCTGGTGACGGGTGGGCAACCGGCCTGCACTGGACCGACCAGTGTACGACTTGACCGCTCAGCGCGCGTTGAAGTATTTCGCCTCGGGGTGGTGGATGACGATGGCGTCCGTGGACTGCTCCGGGTGGAGCTGGAACTCCTCGGAGAGCTGCACGCCGATGCGCTCCGGCTCCAGGAGCTCGGCGATCTTGGCGCGGTCCTCCAGGTCGGGGCAGGCGCCGTAGCCCAGCGAGAAGCGCGCGCCGCGGTACTTCAGGGCGAACATGTCCTCGACGTCGGCGGGGTCCTCGCCGCCGAAGCCGAGCTCGGCGCGCACGCGTGCGTGCCAGTACTCGGCGAGCGCCTCGGCCAACTGCACGGACAGGCCGTGCAGTTCGAGGTAGTCGCGGTAGGAGTCGGCGGCGAAGAGCTCGGCCGTGGCCTCGCCGATCTTCGAGCCGACGGTGACGACCTGCAGGCCGACCACGTCGGTCTCGCCGGACTCCTCCGGGCGGAAGAAGTCCGCCAGGCACAGGCGCCGGCCGCGGCGCTGGCGCGGGAAGGAGAAGCGGGTGCGCTCGTTGCCCTGGTCGTCCAGGATGATCAGGTCGTCGCCCTTGGAGACGCAGGGGAAGTAGCCGTAGACGACGGCCGCCTCCAGCATGTTCTTGGTGTGCAGCTCGTCCAGCCAGCCGCGCAGGTGGGGCCGTCCCTCGGTCTCGACGAGCTCCTCGTAGGTGGGCCCGTCGCCCTTGCGGGCCTGCTTGAGGCCCCACTGCCCCTTGAAGAGGGCACCCTCGTCCAGCCAGGACGCGTACTCCTTGAGCTGGATGCCCTTGACGACGCGGGTGCCCCAGAACGGCGGGGTGGGGACGGGATTGTCGGTGGAGGTGTCCGAGCGTGCGGGCCCCTCGTCCTCGGAGACCTCAAGGACGGGGGTGTCCTTCTTCGGCACGCGGCGCTGCTTCAGCTCGGGCAGTGTGGCGCCGGGGACACCGCGCTTGACCGCGATGAGGGCGTCCATCAGGCGCAGGCCCTCGAACGCGTCACGGGCGTAGCGGACCTCGCCCTCGTAGATCTCGTGCAGGTCCTGCTCGACGTAGGCGCGGGTGAGCGCGGCGCCGCCGAGGATGACGGGGAAGTCCGCGGCCATCTTGCGCTGGTTGAGCTCCTGAAGGTTCTCCTTCATGATCACGGTCGACTTGACCAGGAGACCCGACATGCCGATGACGTCCGCGCGGTGCTCGGCCGCGGCGTCCAGGATCGCGGCGACCGGCTGCTTGATGCCGAGGTTGACCACGTTGTAGCCGTTGTTGGACAGGATGATGTCGACGAGGTTCTTGCCGATGTCGTGCACGTCGCCGCGGACGGTCGCCAGGACGATGGTGCCCTTGCCCTCGGAGTCCGACTTCTCCATGTGCGGCTCCAGGTGCGCGACCGCGGTCTTCATCACCTCGGCGGACTGCAGCACGAACGGCAGCTGCATCTGGCCGGAGCCGAAGAGCTCGCCGACGACCTTCATGCCCTCCAGGAGGGTGTCGTTGACGATGTCGAGCGCGGGACGCGTCTGCAGCGCCTCGTCCAGGTCGGCGTCCAGGCCGTTCTTCTCGCCGTCGATGATGCGCCGCTTGAGGCGCTCGTCCAGCGGCAGGGCCATGAGCTCCTCGGCCTTGCCCGCCTTCATCGACTTCATGTTGACGCCCTCGAAGAGCTCCATGAGCTTCTGCAGGGGGTCGTAGCCCTCTTCGCGGCGGTCGTAGATCAGGTCGTGGGCGACCTTGACCTGCTCCTCCTCCAGGCGTGCGATGGGAAGGATCTTGGAGGCGTGCACGATCGCCGAGTCCAGGCCCGCCTTGACGCACTCGTCCAGGAAGACGGAGTTGAGCACGACGCGGGCGGCCGGGTTGAGGCCGAAGGAGATGTTCGACAGGCCAAGGGTGGTCTGCACGTCCGGGTGGCGGCGCTTGAGCTCGCGGATCGCCTCGATGGTGGCGATGCCGTCCTTGCGGGACTCCTCCTGGCCGGTGCAGATGGTGAAGGTCAGGCAGTCGATGAGGATGTCCGACTCATGGATGCCCCAGTTGCCGGTCAGGTCCTCGATCAGGCGCTCGGCGATGGCGACCTTGTGCTCGACGGTGCGGGCCTGGCCCTCCTCGTCGATGGTCAGCGCGATCAGTGCCGCGCCGTGCTCCTTGGCAAGGGCGGTCACCTTCGCGAACCGCGACTCGGGGCCGTCCCCGTCCTCGTAGTTCACCGAGTTGATGACCGCGCGGCCGCCCAGCTTCTCCAACCCCGCCTGGATGACCGGCAGTTCGGTGGAGTCCAGGACGATGGGCAGCGTGGAGGCGGTCGCGAAGCGGCCCGCCAGCTCCTCCATGTCGGCGACGCCGTCGCGCCCGACGTAGTCGACGCACAGGTCGAGCATGTGCGCGCCCTCGCGGATCTGGTCGCGCGCCATCTCCACGCAGTCGTCCCAGCGGGCCTCCAGCATGGCCTCGCGGAACTTCTTCGAGCCGTTGGCGTTCGTGCGCTCGCCGATCGCCAGGTAGGAGGTGTCCTGGCGGAAGGGCACGGTCTGATAGAGCGAGGCGGCGCCCGGCTCGGGACGCGGCTCACGGCGGACCGTCTGCGCCCCGCGCACCCGCTCGACGACCTGACGCAGGTGCTCGGGGGTCGTGCCGCAGCAGCCGCCGACCAGGGAGAGGCCGTACTCGCGCACGAAGTTCTCCTGGGCGTCGGCCAGCTCCGCCGCGCTCAGCGGGTAGTGGGCGCCGTCCTTGCCCAGGACCGGCAGGCCCGCGTTGGGCATGCAGGAGATCGGCACGCGCGAGTGCCGGGCGAGATAACGCAGGTGCTCGCTCATCTCCGCCGGGCCGGTGGCGCAGTTCAGGCCGATCATGTCGATGCCCAGCGGCTCCAGGGCGGTCAGCGCGGCGCCGATCTCCGAGCCGAGCAGCATCGTGCCGGTGGTCTCGACGGTGACCGAGCAGATCAGCGGGAGGTTCGCGCCGGTGGCCTCCAGGGCGCGGCGAGCACCCAGGATCGCGGACTTGGTCTGCAGCAGGTCCTGGGTGGTCTCCACCAGGAGCGCGTCCGCGCCACCCGCGATCATGCCCTCGGCGTTGGTCTGGTAGGCGTCACGCAGCACCGTGTACGGGGCGTGGCCCAGGGTCGGCAGCTTGGTGCCCGGACCCATCGAACCGAGGACCCAGCGCTGCTGCCCGGTCGAGGCGGTGAACTCGTCGGCGACCTCGCGGGCGATGCGCGCACCGGCCTCGGACAGCTCGAAGTTCCGCTCGGGAATGTCGTACTCGCTCAGGGCGGCGAAGTTCGTGCCGAAGGTGTTCGTCTCGACGCAGTCGACGCCGACCGCAAAGTACTCCTCGTGCACCGAGCGGACGATGTCCGGGCGGGTCACGTTCAAGATCTCGTTACAGCCCTCGAGCTGCTGGAAGTCGTCGAGGGTGGGGTCCTGTGCCTGGAGCATCGTGCCCATCGCGCCGTCGGCCACCACCACGCGGGTGGCGAGGGCTTCGCGGAAGGCATCGACTCGGGCTCGGTTCGAGAGATCCGAGGAACCGGACGAGGGGGTCGGCAACGAGGCCATGAAAGAGCTCCCTGAGGTGCGACGGCTGTCGGCTTTGCGCTTCGGAGGAAGGCGCACTCGGTCAGGGTAACGGGACGAAGGTCCACAGCGTGCGAGTGTTCACGACGCGGACGCCCGGCGGGTCCACCCTCCTCGGGGGTGTGGCGCCGCGCGCGGCGGGGAACCGCGAGAATCCTGCGGGGACACGGCCGGAAACACAGCCTGCCGCTCTGTCGCGGGAGGTCGACAACGACCGATAGTGTTCAGCATTGTCGAACGTTGGAGTCAGTAGGGGACGGAGGAAGGGGCTGCGATGGCACGGAACATCCAGTCGCTCGAGCGGGCGGCCGCGATGCTGCGGCTGCTCGCGGGCGGAGAGCGACGGCTCGGCCTCTCGGAGATCGCGTCCGCCCTTGGTCTCGCCAAGGGCACGGCCCACGGCATCCTGCGCACCCTCCAGGCGGAGGGTTTCGTCGAGCAGGAGTCGGCATCGGGCCGCTATCAGCTCGGCGCCGAGCTCCTGCGCCTGGGCAACAGCTATCTCGACGTGCACGAGCTGCGGGCCCGCGCCCTGGTGTGGACCGACGACCTGGCCCGGTCCAGCGGCGAGAGCGTCTACCTCGGCGTCCTGCACCAGCAGGGCGTACTGATCGTGCACCACGTCTTCCGGCCCGACGACAGCCGCCAGGTCCTGGAGGTCGGCGCGATGCAGCCGTTGCACTCCACGGCCCTGGGCAAGGTGCTCGCCGCCTACGACCCGGTGGCGCACAGTGAGGCAGCCGAGGCCGAGGCCGAGCGGCAGACCTTCACCACGCGCACCGTCGTGGACCCCGAGGCCTTCGAGGGCACCCTCGACCTGACCCGCGCGCGGGGGTACGCCGCCGACGTCGAGGAGACCTGGGAGGGCATCGCCTCCGTGGCCGCCCCCATTCACGACCGGCGCCGCATGCCGGTCGGCGCGGTCGGCATCACCGGCGCGGTGGAGCGGGTCCAGAAGGACGGCGAGCTGCGCCCCGACCTGATCGCGGCCGTACGGGACTGCGCCCGCGCCGTGTCGCGGGACCTGGGCGCCGGGCGCTTCTAGACCCCGCCGCCGCAACGCCCCTCTGCCCCCTGCCCAACATGCAGGGGGCACGCTTCTGCGCGAACATCGTTGAACGACGTTTCACCCGGTGGCGACCCCTGTCATCACCGATAACCCGAAACGATCAATAACGATCGTGTTTTCAATAACAGAACTCTTGACGGGCAAGTAACGACGGGGTGAGACTCGCGTCCATCGGTCGGCATTGTCGAACACCTACCGGCATTACGCGCTAGAGTGTGACAAGGCCAAGGGCCGGCAACGACCTCACCTGAGGTCGCGGACCACCGGAGGGACCCGGGGTTCGCCTTCCCCTGGACGAAGGACAAAGGAGTCGCGGGTGTCCAGCTCCGACATCTTCATCGGCGAGACCATCGGTACCGCCATACTCATCCTGCTCGGCGGTGGTGTCTGTGCCGCCGTCACGCTCAAGGCCTCCAAGGCCAAGGACGCCGGCTGGCTCGCGATCACCTTCGGGTGGGGCTTCGCGGTGCTCACCGGCGCCTACCTGGCGGGTGGCGTGTCAGGCGCGCACCTCAACCCGGCGGTCACCGTCGGTCTCGCCATCGAGGGCGGCACCAAGTGGAGCGATGTTCCGCTCTACCTCGGCTCGCAGCTGCTCGGCGCGATCATCGGCGCGATCCTGGTCTGGCTCACGTACATGGGCCAGTTCAAGGCGCACCTCACCGACCCGGCGATCCTCGCCGCCCAGCCGGTCGACGAGGGCCTCGTCGACCAGAAGGCCGCGCCCAAGGCCGGTCCGGTGCTCGGCGTCTTCTCGACCGGCCCCGAGATCCGCAACTACGCGCAGAACGTGCTGACCGAGGTCATCGCCACCGTCGTGCTGGTCCTCGCGATCCTCACGCAGGGCCTGAACGACAACGGCAACGGCATCGGCGTCCTCGGTGCGCTGATCACCGCGCTCGTCGTCGTCGGCATCGGCCTCTCGCTCGGTGGCCCCACCGGCTACGCGATCAACCCGGTCCGTGACCTGGGTCCGCGCATCGTGCACTCCCTGCTCCCGCTGCCCAACAAGGGCGGCTCGGACTGGACGTACGCATGGGTGCCGATCGTCGGCCCGCTGATCGGCGGCGCCATCGCGGGCGGTATCTACAACATCGCGTTCAAGTAGGACCGCGACAGCTACCGATGACCGCCTGAGACAGACCGCCGAGCAAGAATTCAGGAGCACACCGTGACCACCGACGCACACACCGCGGGCCCGTTCATCGCGGCCATCGACCAGGGCACCACTTCGAGCCGCTGCATCGTCTTCGACAAGGACGGCCGGATCGTCTCGGTCGACCAGAAGGAGCACGAGCAGATCTTCCCGAAGCCGGGCTGGGTCGAGCACGACGCGACCGAGATCTGGACCAACGTCCAGGAAGTCGTCGCGAGCGCCATCACCAAGGCGGGCATCACCCACGAGGACATCAAGGCGATCGGCATCACCAACCAGCGTGAGACCACGCTGCTCTGGGACAAGAACACCGGCGAGCCGGTGCACAACGCCATCGTCTGGCAGGACACCCGCACCGACGCCCTGTGCAAGGAGCTCGGCCGCAACGTCGGCCAGGACCGCTTCCGCCGCCAGACGGGCCTGCCGCTCGCCAGCTACTTCGCAGGACCCAAGGCCCGCTGGCTGCTCGACAACGTCGAGGGCCTGCGCGAGCGCGCCGAGGCGGGCGACATCCTCTTCGGCACCATGGACTCGTGGGTCATCTGGAACCTGACGGGCGGTGTCAACGGCGGCAAGCACGTCACCGACGTCACCAACGCCTCGCGCACCCTGCTGATGAACCTGCACACCATGCAGTGGGACGAGTCGATCGCCGAGTCCATCGGCGTGCCGACGGCGATGCTCCCCGAGATCCGCTCCTCCGCCGAGGTCTACGGCGAGGTCACCGGCGGCAAGCTCGGCGACGTCCTGCCCGGCATCCCCGTCGCCTCCGCGCTCGGCGACCAGCAGGCGGCCCTCTTCGGGCAGACCTGTTTCGCCAAGGGCGAGGCCAAGTCCACGTACGGCACCGGCACCTTCATGCTGATGAACACCGGTGAGTCGGCCATCAACTCCTACTCGGGGCTGCTGACCACCGTCGGCTACCAGATCGGCGACCAGAAGCCGGTCTACGCCCTCGAGGGTTCCATCGCCGTCACCGGTTCGCTCGTGCAGTGGATGCGCGACCAGATGGGCCTGATCAACTCCGCCGCCGAGATCGAGACGCTCGCGTCGTCGGTCGAGGACAACGGCGGCGCCTACTTCGTACCGGCCTTCTCCGGCCTCTTCGCCCCGTACTGGCGTTCCGACGCCCGCGGTGTGATCGCCGGCCTCACCCGGTACGTCACCAAGGCGCACATCGCGCGCGCCGTCCTGGAGGCCACGGCCTGGCAGACCCGTGAGATCACCGACGCCATGACGAAGGACTCCGGCGTCGAGCTCACGGCCCTCAAGGTCGACGGCGGCATGACCTCCAACAACCTGCTGATGCAGACGCTCTCGAACTTCCTCGACGCACCCGTGGTGCGCCCGATGGTGGCCGAGACGACCTGCCTCGGCGCCGCCTACGCCGCCGGTCTCGCCGTCGGCTTCTGGTCCGGCACCGACGAGCTGCGCGCCAACTGGCGCCGGGCGGCGGAATGGACCCCCCGCATGGACGCGGACACCCGCGCCCGTGAGTACAAGAGCTGGCTCAAGGCCGTGGAGCGTTCCATGGGCTGGCTCGACGAAAGTGGCGAGGAGTAATCAACATGACCACCCTGCAGAGCGTCCCTGCCCTCGGGACGCATCCGGCTGCCGGTTCCCACCCGAGCCGCGCCGAGACCCGGGAGCAGCTTTCCAAGGCGACGTACGACCTCCTGGTGATCGGCGGCGGGATCCTGGGCATCTCCACCGCCTGGCATGCCGCGCAGTCGGGACTGCGGGTGGCCCTGGTGGACGCCGGTGACTTCGCCGGCGCCACCTCCTCCGCCTCCTCCAAGCTTCTCCACGGCGGTCTGCGCTACCTGCAGACCGGCGCGGTGAAGCTGGTGGCGGAGAACCACTTCGAGCGTCGCGCGGTGTCCCGCCAGGTGGCCCCCCACCTGGCGAACCCGCTCACCTTCTACCTGCCCGTCTACAAGGGCGGCCCGCACGGCGCCGCCAAGCTGGGCGCGGGCGTCTTCGCGTACAGCGCGCTGTCCGCGTTCGGCGACGGCGTCGGCCACCTGCTCTCGCCGTCGAAGGCGGCGCAGGACGTGCCGGAGCTGCGCACGGACAACCTCAAGGCCGTCGCGGTCTACGGCGACGACCAGATGAACGACTCCCGCATGGCCCTGATGACGGTCCGCGCGGCCGTCGAGGCCGGCGCCGCCGTCCTCAACCACGCCGAGGTCACCGGCCTGCGCTTCACCGGCGGCCGGGTCACGGGCGCGGAGCTCAAGGACCGCATGGACGGCACCGAGTTCGGCGTCAACGCCCGCCTCGTGCTCAACGCGACCGGCCCCTGGGTCGACCACCTGCGCAAGATGGAGAACCCCGACGCGGCTCCCTCCATCCGCCTCTCCAAGGGCGCGCACCTGGTCCTCAAGCGCACCGCCCCCTGGAAGGCCGCGCTTGCCACGCCGATCGACAAGTACCGCATCACCTTCGCCCTGCCGTGGGAGGACATGCTCCTTCTCGGCACCACGGACGAGGAGTTCGAGGGCGACCCGGCCGACGTGAGCGTCACCGAGGCCGACACCGCGCAGATCCTGGACGAGGCCGCGTTCTCCATCCGCGACCAGCAGCTGTCCCGTGACCTGATCACGTACTCCTTCGCGGGTCTGCGCGTGCTGCCCGGCGGTCCCGGCGACACCTCGAAGGCCAAGCGCGAGACCGTCGTCACCGAGGGCGCGCGCGGCATGCTGTCCGTCGCGGGCGGCAAGTGGACGACCTTCCGCCACATCGGCCGTACGGTCATGAAGAAGCTGGAGTCGCTGCCCGGTCACCCGCTCGGCGACGACTACGAGCCGATCTCGCAGCTCCAGAAGCGCCTTCCGCTGCCCGGCATCGCCAACCCGCGCGCGGTCGCGCACCGTCTCCTGGTCGACGGCCCGGCGCCCGGCCCCCGCATGTCGGCCGACACCGCCAAGCACCTGGCGACGCACTACGGCTCGCTCTCCTTCGACATCGCCCGCCTGGCGAACGAGAACCCGGAGCTCGCCGAGCGCGTCTCGCCGGACGCCCCGGAGATCTGGGCCCAGGTCGTCTACGCCCGTGACCACGAGTGGGCCGAGACGGCGGACGACGTCCTGCGCCGCCGTACGACGCTGACGATCCGCGGGCTCGCCACGGACGACGTGCGCGCCAAGGTCCAGGACGTGCTCGACAACAAGTAGGCGCATCCGGCCGTACGCACCGAAGGGCGGTTCCCCCGCGGGGAGCCGCCCTTCGGCGTGCGCCGGGCGGCATACTCCTCGCGTCCCGCCGTGGGCTACCGTCTCCGGGGCCCGGCGCGCCATGGCAGGCGACGCCGTGAGCGGCCCTAGGAGCAGCTTCATGACGACCGACGCCCATGCGCCCACCGACGCGCTGCCCATCACCCGCGTCCCCCGCACCGGCCTGCCCACCCGTGCGGTCGTGGTCGGTGACCCGGCGCGCGCCTCCGCCGTCGCGGACCTCCTGCAGGACGCGAAGGAGGTGTCGTACCACCGCGAGTACCGCACCTTCACCGGCAGTTGGCAGGGCACCCCGGTCGTCGTCGCCTCGCACGGCGTCGGCGCCCCCGGCGCGATGCTCCTCTTCCAGGAACTCGCGGACGCGGGCGTCACCACGTTCCTGCGGCTCGGCACGGCCGGCGCTATCCGCCCCGGCATCCGCGACGGTGACCTGGTCATCGCGGACGCGGCGGTACGCGACGACGGCGTGAGCCAGCAGCTGATCCCCGCCGAGTACCCGGCGTTCGCGGCCCCGGAGGCGGTCATCGCGCTGCAGCGGGCGGCCCGCGCGGCCGACGCCCCGTACCACCGTGGCGTGGTGTGGACGCGGGCCGCGTTCCAGCCGGGCTTCCTGCCGCTGCCCGGTGAGGCGTACGCGGCCGCCGGGATCGCGGCGATCGAGATGGAGCTCTCGGCGCTGTACGTCTTCGCCTCCACGCACGGCCTCGTCGCGGGCGGCGCACTGGTCATCGACGGCGCCAACGCGGACGAACTCGTCGACGCGGAAACACCTTTCTCGACCGGTGGCTACGACCCGCACCGGAACGTGGTGGCCGAAGGAGTCGAGCGGGGCGCGCGGACAGCCCTGGACGCGCTGCGTCTCCTTGCCGCCACGGAGCACTGAGCAGACACCTGAACGACATCGTGGAGAACGGAACCGATGCACCACACTGACCTGCCGGCCCAGGACCGGGGCGGCGCCACAGATCTTCTGGTCCACGGCGGGGACGTCCTGACGGTCGACGCGTCGGGCACCGTCGTGCGGGACGGCGCCGTCGCCGTGCGCGACGGCCGCATCATCGAGGTGGGCCCGGCCGAGCGGCTGCGCGCCGCGTACGAGCCCGCCGAAGAGCTGGACGCCCGCGGCTGCCTCGTGATGCCGGGTCTGATCAACACGCACACCCACCTCGCGATGACCCTGTTCCGGGGCATCGCCGACGACGTCACCCTGCAGGGCTTCCTGGCCCGCGTCATCCCGGCGGAGGCGGAGCGGCTCTCGCCGGAGACGGTGACGGCGGGCATCCGGGGCGCGATCGCGGAATCCGTACGGGGCGGGGTCACCGCCGCGCTCGACATGTACTGGTTCCACGAGGCGGCCGAGGTCGTGGCCCGCGAGGCGGGGTGGCGCCTGCTGACCGGCCCCACCTTCATGGACGTGCCGGGCCCGCCGGACGGCCGCCCCTACGCCGACCGGCTCGGCTGGGCAGCGGCGGACCTGGCCGCGCGCACCCCGGCGCCGGGCACACGGCCGGTGGTCTTCGCGCACTCCGCGTACACCCTGGTGCCCGAGCAGCTGACAGCGATCGGCGCGCTCGCCCGCGAGCACGGCGCGCTGCTGCACCTGCACGCCGCCGAGAACGCGGGCGAGGTGGAGATGGTCGCCGAGCAGCACGGCATGCGCCCCGTCGAGCTGCTCGACTCGCTGGGCCTGCTCGGCCCGGACACGCTGCTCGCGCACGCCGTCGACCTCACGGACGCGGAGATCGCGACGCTCGCCCGCACGGGCACGGCCGTCGCGCACTGCCCGGTGTCGAACCTGAAGCTGGGCTGCGGCATCGCGCGCGTCCCCGAACTGCTCGACGCGGGCGTCACGGTGGGTCTGGGCACGGACGGTGCGGTGAGTTCCAACACGCTTGACCTTCTCGGCGCGGTGAAGATGGCCGCCCTCGTGCACAAGGCGGGCGGCGACCCGACGGCGGTCGGCGCCGAGCAGGCCGTGCGGATGGCGACCGTCGAATCGGCGCGGGCGCTCGGCCTCGGCGACCAGCTCGGCTCCCTGGAGGCGGGCAAGCGCGCCGACCTGATCGTCCTCGACCTCTCCCGGCCGCACCTCACCCCGCGGCACGACCCGTGGTCGATGCTGGCCTATGCCGCCACGTCCGGTGACGTGCGGGACACGGTGGTCGACGGCCGGATCCTGATGCGGGACCGTACGCTGGTGACGATGGACGAGCAGCGAGCGCTGCGAGCCCTGCGGGACGCGGCGGCCTCCGCGGCGCCCGTCCCCGCGAGCACGACAGGCACCTCCGAAGTGGCAAGCACCGTATGACCATCGAACCCACCCGCGGCTTCACCGGCCGCGCCCGCGCCGCCGACCGCGACCCGCGGCTCCCTCCCGGGCAGTACGACGCGGCCGACGGCTGGCCCGTCCTGTCCGCCGAGGTGACGCCCGACCTCGTGCCCGCGGACTGGACGTTCCGCGTGGACGGCCTCGTCACCAGCCCGCACACCTGGACGTGGGACGAGGCGCACGCGCTGCCCGCGTCCGAGTACCGCGGCGACATCCACTGCGTGACCAGCTGGTCCAAGTTCGGGGTGCGCTTCGGCGGGGTGAGCCTCGACGCGTTCCTGGCCGCTGCCGGGCCTGCTCCCGAGGCCACGCACGTCGTGGCGTACTCCCACACGGGATACACGGCGAACCTCCCCCTGTCCGACGTGACGGGCGGCAAGGCGTGGATCGTGTGGGAGTACGGGGACGGCCCGCTGCCTCCCGAGCACGGCGGGCCGGCGCGGCTGATCGTCCCCCACCTGTACTTCTGGAAGAGCGTGAAGTGGGTCGCGGGGCTGCGGCTCCTGGACCACGACGAGCCCGGTTTCTGGGAGCAGAACGGCTATCACCACCGGGGAAATCCCTGGCGCGAGGAGCGGTACGCCGGTGACTGATCCTTTGACCGGGGCTTTCGTGCCCCCGACGCGGTTCGCCGTGCCTGGGCGGATCGAGGTGAGCGGTCGCGCGGCGTCTGAGTGGCAGCGGGCGACGGTGGTGGAGGTCCGTCGGGACAACGCCGCCGGCACCGTTTCGACCTTCCGTCTGAAGGTGCCCGACTGGCAGGGGCATCTGCCGGGCCAGCATCTGATGCTGCGGCTGACCGCCGCGGACGGGTACGTGGCCCAGCGCCACTACTCGATCGCCTCCGCCCCGGATGATGCCGCCGAGAGCGGCGAGATCGAGCTGACCCTGGATCACGTGCCGGGCGGCGAGGTGTCCGGCCATCTGCACACGGTCGCCCGCGTCGGTGACGTGGTGGAGGTGCGGGGGCCGCTGTCCGGGTTCTTCGCCTGGCCCGGTGACCGCCCCGCGCTGCTGCTCGGGGCGGGCTCCGGTGTGGTTCCGCTGATGTCGATGCTGCGGCACTGGCGGGGGGCGGGGCGGCCGGTGCCGTTGCGGCTTCTGGTCTCTGCGCGCACGCGCGAGGATTTGATCTACGCGGATGAGTACGGCGATGAGACCACGGTGGTGTTGACGCGGGCTGAGGGGCGGCTTCGTGCCGAGCACTTGGCGCCGTTCCTCGGCGCCGGCCAGCCTGAGGGGGGCTGGGAGGCGTACATCTGCGGGTCCAACGGCTTTGCCGAGCATGCGTCGCGCCTGCTGGTGGCTGGGGGCCAGCCGGTCGATCGCATCCGGATCGAGCGGTTCGGGTAGGGGTCAGGGCGTTCCCTGCGGGGCTTTCCCCAACCCCACCCCTTCCCGAAACTGGGGCTCCGCCCCAGACCCCGTACAAGATGGCCTCAAACGCCGGCCGGGCTGGAGATTTCCCCGAGCCGGGGAAATCTCCAGCCCGTCCGGCGTTTGAGGACGAACTCGGCGAAGCCGGTGATTGACGACACCAAGGCCCTCGCGCCAGAGCGAGTTTTCGGGAAGGGGCGGGGTTGGGGAAACTTACGGCGAGACCTCCTCCAGCCTCCGCCCCGCCGTCTCCTCAGCGCCGACCGCAGCCACCACAGCCCCCACCAGCGCCACCGCCCCCAACATCACGAACACCGTCGACACGTTGCCCCCCGCGTACACCACCCCCACCACGATCGGGCCGAGGATCACGCCGAGCCGGTTCATCGCCCCGCCGACACTGCTCCCCAGCGCCCGCATCCGCGTAGGAAAGAGCTCCGGCGTGTACAGGTACAGGCAGATGTTGGAGCCGAAGAAGAAGACCGCGGCCAGCGAGGTCCACACCAGGACCTGGACCGGCGTGTCCGCGCCGACCGCCGCGAGCGTCACCAGCATCACCGCCGCCCCTCCCAGACAGCCGGTGATGACCTTCCGCCGGCCAAGCCGGTCGACGGTGAGCGCCGCCACGAGGCAGCCGATGAGACCCGCGCAGGACGTGACCGTCGAGTAGAGGAGGGCGTCGGAGAGGGTCAGGTCGTAGCGGTTCTGGTAGATCGTCGGGAGCCAGGACGTGATGCCGTAGTTGACGAAGTAGCCGGTGAACCAGAGCACGCCGATGATCAGGGTCCGGCGGCGGTAGCGGCCGGTGAACAAGCCGCGCAGACCGGAGGCCGCCTCGCCGGGGGCCGCGACGGGAAGCGCCTCGGGAACGGGCGGCAGGGGTTTCCTCGTGATCCGCTCGACGTCCGCCTCGATGCCGGACATCACGGCGTCCGCCTCATCCAGCCTTCCGTGGTCCGCGAGCCACCGCGGCGACTCGGGGACCTTGCGCTGTACGAGGATGCAGAGCAGGCCGGGCAGCGCGGCGATGGCGTACATCCAGCGCCACCCGAGCATCGGCACCACCCAGGCCGCGACGAGCGCGCCCACGGTCAGGCCCGCCGGGAACACCAGCTCGTAGAGCAGGACGAAGCGGCCGCGCTGGTGGCTGCGGGTGATCTCGGCGATGAAGGTCGCCGCCACCGGCACCTCGCCCCCGATCGCCAGGCCCTGGACGAACCGCAGGGCCATGAAGGCGTCGGGCGAGGTGGACACGGACAGGGCCAGGTTGGCGACGCTGGACAGGGCGATGCACAGCGCGATGACCTTCACGCGGCCGACGCGGTCCGCGAGGCGCCCGGAGAGCAGCGCGCCGATCAGCATGCCGATCGAGCCGACGGTGAGCAGCAGCGTCGCGGCGGACGTGCTGAGGTCCCACTCGTGGCGCAGTTCCGGCAGGGCGTAGGCGATCAGGAGCTGGTCGAAGGCCTCGAAGAAGGTGACCGCGCCCACGATGAGCCGGACGGTGACGTGCCAGCGGCACAGGGGCAGCCGTTCGAAGCGGGCGGCTATGGCGGCCCGGACCGATGGGTCCGGTGAGGCGTCGATCGTCATGCGGGCACTCCGCTGCTGAGGGGGCGGGGACGAGGGGAGGAACGTGACGGCCACGGAGTCTGGGGAAACCCAAGCCAAGAAGCGAGTAAGCGCAAAGTTTCTAAGCGCTTAAGTTGTACCGTCCCGGCACCGGAGCGCGTCAAGAGTCTCCGCAGGGGAAATCCATGAAGACCGTCGACGAACAGGTCTTGCGCTCCAGATATTTAAGCCCTTAGATTTCTAGCGCTTACCGAAGAACATCCGGAACTCGCCTGCAGCACGCGGCGGTTCACCCCGGACACCGCACGCAAGGAGGCCCCATGCCCCGCATCCCAGCCGACGAGGCCCTCATCGGGGGCCAGTGGCGACGCGGCGCGGGCGCCCCGGCCGACACCGTCGACCCCGCGACGGGCCGCGTGCTCGCCACCGTCCACGCCGTCTCCCTCGACGAGGTGGCCGAAGCGGCCGAGGCGGCGGCCCAGGCCGCCGCCGACCCGCGCTGGCGTGACCTGCTGCCCCACCGCCGCGCCCTGCTCCTGCACCGCGTCGCCGAGCTGATCGAGGCGGACGCGGAGGACCTCGCGGCCCTGCAGACCGCCGACACCGGCAAGGCGCTCACCGAGACGCGCGCCCTGGTGGCGAGCGCGGCGGCCACCTTCCGCTACACGGCCGCCGCCCTGGAGACCGCCGAGGAGGCCATCACCCCCTCACGCGGCGACTACCTGACGATGAGCGTGTACGAGCCGATCGGCGTCGTCGGCGCCATCAACCCCTGGAACTCCCCGGTCGCCAGCGACGCCCAGAAGCTCGCCCCGGCGCTCGCGGGCGGCAACGCGGTCCTGCTCAAGCCCGCCGAGTGGACCCCGCTGGTCTCGCTGGCCCTGGGCCGTCTCATCAGCGGCGCCCTGGCGGAATTCGGTCTCCCGGCCGGCCTGCTGTCCGTCCTCACCGGCCGCGGCAGCGTCGTCGGGGACGCGATCGTCCGCGATCCGCGCGTCGGCAAGGTCACCTTCACCGGCGGCACGAGCACGGGCCGGACGCTCGCCCACGCGGCGGCCGAGAAGCTGATGCCTCTCTCGCTCGAACTGGGCGGCAAGTCGCCCACGGTCGTCCTCGCCGACGCCGACGTCGAACAGGCCCTGGCCGGCGTGATGTTCGGGATCTTCTCCTCCAGCGGGCAGTCCTGCATCGCGGGGTCCCGGCTCTTCGTCGCCCGCTCGCTCTACGAGGAGTTCGTCGGCGAACTGGTCGCGCGGGTGCGGAAGTTGCGCGTCGGGCCCGGCACCTCCCCCGACACCCAGGTCGCGCCCCTCGTGCACCACAAGCACCGGGACGCCGTCGCCTCGTACGTCGATCTCGCCCGCGAGGAAGGTGCGCGGGTGCTGTGCGGCGGAGGGGTGCCGCAAGGTGCGGAGTACCAGGACGGGGCGTACTACCTGCCCACCGTCCTGGACGGGCTCCCCAACTCCTCGCGCACCTGCCAGGAGGAGATCTTCGGGCCCGTCCTGGTCGCGCTGCCCTTCGACGACGAGGACGACCTCGTGCGGCAGGCCAACTCCAGCGTCTACGGACTCGCCTGCGGCATGTGGACCCGCGACCACCGGGCCGCCTGGCGGATCGCGCGCCGCGTGGAGGCGGGCACCGTCTGGATCAACACGTACAAGCAGTTCAGCATCGCCACGCCCTTCGGCGGCATGAAGGAGAGCGGCCTCGGCCGCGAGAAGGGCCGCGACGGCATCCGCGCCTACCAGCGCCAGAAGTCCCTGTACTGGGGCCTCTCCGACGCGCCCCTCCCCTGGGCCAACTGAACCCCCATTCTTCTGGAGAAGGTCATGCCTCAACCCCCCGTCGCACGGCTGCGCGCTTTGCGCTCCGTCGAACTGCTCACGCCTTCCTTCACCGAGGCCGCCGACTTCTACCAGGAGGTCTGGGGCCTGGAGACCGTGGAGTCCGAGCGCGGCGCCGCCGCCTGGCTGCGCGGCACCGGCGCCGAGCACCACGCCCTGCAGCTCACCCGCGCCGACCGCGTCGGCCTCGGCAAGATCTCCTTCGCCGTGGCCACGCCCGCCGAGGTCGACGAAGCCGCCCGCCGGCTCCTCGCCCGTGGCATCACGCCGGTCGCCGGGCCCGGCCCGCTCGACCAGGTCGGCGGTGGCTACGGCCTGCGCTTCACCGACCCCGAGCACCGCCTGATCGAGATCAGCGCGGAGGTGCACGCGGTGCCGCCGCGCGGCCGGGACGGGGCTGTGCCGGTGGGTGTCACGCACGCCGTGCTCAACACGGCGGACATCGACGCCTCCGTCGCCTTCTACCGCGACGTCCTCGGCCTGCGCGTCTCCGACTGGTCCGAGCACCAGATGGCGTTCCTGCGCTGCAACGCCGACCACCACTGCATCGCCTTCAACCAGGCCGAGTGGGCCTCGCTCAACCACGTGGCGTACGAGATGAGTTCGGTCGACCACTTCATGCGGGGCCTGGGCCGGCTGCGGCACCACGGGATCGCCCCGCAGTGGGGTCCCGGACGGCACGGCCCCGGCAACAACACCTTCTCCTACTTCACCGACCCCTCCGGGCTCGTCTGCGAGTACACCTCCGAGGTCGCGCAGATCGTCGAGGACGCGTGGATCGCCAAGGTCTGGCGGCGGGTGCCCGAGCTCTCCGACCTCTGGGGGACGGCCGGGCCGCCGTCGAAGGAGATCCGCTGCCACATGGCGGGGGCGCCCGACCCCGGCCCGTTGTCCGCCCGGAACGAACCGGAGGTTCACGCATGAGCGCCGTACGCAAGGTCGGCATCGTCGGCTGGGGTGCCATCGGGCGCGTCGTCGGCACCGCACTGGCCGAACACCGGGTCACCGGGGCCGAGTTGACGTGCCTCGTCGACAACCGTCCGCTCGGCGAGAGCGCCCCCGCCCCGCAGGTCTCCTTCGACGAGGCCATGGAGCGGTGCGATCTCATCGTCGAGGCGGCGGGCCAGGGAGTCGTACGGGAGTGGGGCGAGCGTGTCCTCGCCTCCGGGACCGATCTGCTGATCGCCTCGACGGGCGCGCTCACCGACGAGGAGCTCTCCAAGCGGCTCCTGGCCGCCGGACCCGGCCGGGTGTACTTCACCGGGGGCGCTGTCGGCGGGCTCGACCTGCTCCAGGCGGTGCGTTCCCTTGGCCCGCTCGACGAGGTGCGGCTCACCACGACGAAGCTTCCCGCCACCCTTGAACAGCCATGGATGGACGCCGAGTTGCTGTCCCGGATGCGGGCGGCCACCGGCCCGGTCGAGGTCATGTCGGGGACCGCGCGCGATGTCCCCGTGAAGTTCCCCAAGTCGACGAACGTCGCGGCATCGGTCGCCCTCGCCGTCGGCGACCTGGACGCTGTGCGGGTCCAGGTCGTCGCCGACCCCGGCGCCCACCACACGCGGCATGTCGTCGAAGCGTCCGGCGCGCACGGCTCGTACCGCTTCGAGGTCGCGCATCTGCCGGACCCGGGCAACCCGGCGACCAGCCAGGTCGTGCCGTACGCGGTCCTGCGCAGCCTCGCGGCGCTCGCGGGCCGGACGGGGCAGATCCTGTGACCGCCGTCCGTGCCGAGGAGGCGACCGCCGTCCATGTCCAGGAGGCGGGTGAGCAGGGCCCTCTCCTGCTCTGCCTGCACGGCATCGGCTCCTCGTCGGCCGCCTTCGCGCCGCAGCTCGCCGAGCTGTCCGCGTATGTGCGGGTGGTGGCCTGGGACGCTCCCGGGTACGCCAAGTCCGCCGACCCGGACGTTCCGTTGGACCTGGACGGCTATGCGGACGCGGCAGCCGCCCTCATCCGGGAGCGCGGCGCGAGCGCCCATGTCCTCGGGGTCTCGTGGGGCGGGGTGATCGCGCTGCGGCTGGCGGCGCGCCACCCCGAGCTGGTCGACTCGCTGATCGTGGCGGACTCCAGCGCCGGTTCCGGCACCGACCCCGCGAAGGCCGACGCCATGCGGCAGCGGGCGGCCGAGCTCGCGGAACTCGGGCCGCGGGAGTTCGCCGAGCGGCGTGGCCCCCGGCTCGTCTCGCCGGACGCGCCCCCTCGGCTCGTCCGCCGGGTCGTCGACACCATGGCCGCCTCGGTGCGCCTGCCCGGGTACGCGTACGCCGCCCGGTCCATGGCCGGCGCCGACCTGCGCCCCGAGATCCCCACGATCGCGGCGCCCGCCCTCGTCCTCTGCGGCGACCAGGACCGGGTCACCGGCGTCGAGGCCTCCCAGGCCATCGCCGGGGCCCTGCACAAGACCGCCTACGTGATCGTCAAGGACGCCGGTCACCTGGCCAACCAGGAGCAGCCCGAGGCCTTCAACGCCTGGGTCCTCTCCCACCTCCGCATCACCGCCCACATCCCCGAACACCTCTGAGACGGAGCCCCGCCATGCCTCTGACCACCACCGAGTACGACAACGGCGGCGACCTCGGCACGTACACCGACTCGCTGATCGCCACCAAGGAGTCCCGCGTCGCGGACTTCAGCACGCTGTCCTTCCAGGAGAAGGCGGGCCCGCAGTACCGCCGCGGCCAGATCCGTTACGTGGGATCGGGTGCGACCGGCAATCACGAGAACGACAGCCGCATCCTGCCGTCGGGCGGCTTCACCTTCTCCAACATGCTCCTTCCGCCCGGCGCCGAGGGCCCCGAGCACACCCACCACGACGTCGAGGAGGCCTTCTTCGTCCTGGAGGGGCAGGTCAAGGTGGGCATCCACCGGGGCGCCGACGAGGTCGAGTACCGCACCCTCGGCTACCGCGACATGATCGTCGTCCCGGCGGGCGTGGCGCGCTCCCTGAAGAACGAGGGCGACACCGACGCGCTCTTCTGCGTCGTCATCGGCACGCAGAAGCCGCAGGTGCCGACGTACCCCGAGCACTCGCCCATGCACGGCGTCACCCGTGACTGACGACCGCACGACCGGCGACCGCACCGTCGTCATCACCGGCGCGGGCCGTGGCCTCGGTCTCGCCATGGCCCGCCGGGCGGGCGAGGACGGCTTCAGGGTCGTCGTCGCCGAGGTGGACGCGGGGCTCGGCGACGAGGCCGTCGCCGGGCTGCGCGCCGACGGACTGGACGCGCATTTCGTGCGGTGCGATGTCGCGGACCCGGAGTCGGTGACCGAACTCGCCCTGTCCGTGGGCGGCTTGGGGTCTCTGTACGGCCTGGTCAACAATGCCGCGCTCGCCAACGGCGTCGGCGGCAAAGAGTTCCAGGACATCGACGTCGAGGTGTGGGACCGGCTGATGGCGGTCAACGCCCGCAGCCCGTGGCTGGTCGCCAAGGCCCTGCACCCGCAGTTCCGCTCCCCCGGCCGGATCGTCAACATCGCGTCGGACGCGGCCCTCTACGGTTCGCCGCGCCTGGCCCACTACATCGCCTCCAAGGGCGCGGTCATCGCCCTGACCCGGGCGATGGCGCGCGAGCTCGGCGACCAGGGCATCACCGTCAACGCGGTGGCGCCGGGGCTCACCGAGGTCGAGGCCACCGCGACGGTGCCCGCCGAGCGGCACGCGCTCTACCGGGGCAACCGGGCGATCTCCCGCCCGCAGCAGCCGGACGACCTCGTCGGGCTCGTCTCCTTCCTCCTCTCCGAGGAGTCCCGCTATCTGACCGGACAAGTGATCGCCGTCAACGGCGGCTTCACCATGAACTGACGTGAACTGATCTACAGGAGCACTGAGTTATGGATCTGGGCCTCTCCGACCGGACCGTCCTGGTCACCGGCGGCAGCTCGGGCGTCGGCCTGGCCACGGTCCGCGCCCTGCTCGACGAGGGCGCGCGCGTCGCGACCTGCGGGCGTGACGCCGACCGCCTCGCCAAGGCCGCGGCCGGCCTCGGCGGCGGTGACCGCCTCCTGACGGGCGTGTGCGACGTACGCGACGCGGCTGTCGTACGGGAGTTCACCGAGCGCGCCGCGGACACCTTCGGCTCGCTCGACGGCCTCGTCAACAACGCGGGGCAGTCCCGCATGAAGGGCCTCGACGAGTCGACCGCCGACGACTGGCGCGACGAGCTCGAGCTGAAGTTCGCCGGGGTCCTCAACCCCCTGCACGCGGCCCGCCCGCACCTGGCGGCGTCGGACGCGGCGAGCGTCGTCAACGTGAACGCGGTCCTCGCCAAGCAGCCCGAGCCCCGCCTCATCACCACGAGCGCCGCCCGCGCGGGCATCCTCAACCTCTCCAGGTCCCTGGCCACCGAACTCGCCCCCGAGGGCATCCGCGTCAACTCGGTCTGCCTGGGCCTGATCGACACCGGCCAGTGGACCCGCCGCCACGCTGCAGCCGAGTCGGGTCTGTCGTACGAGGACTGGCAGGCGGAGCTCGCGGCGGACCGCGGGATCGCGCTCGGCCGCCTCGGCCGCGCGGAGGAGGTCGCGTACGCGATCGTCGCGCTGCTCTCGCCCCGCGCCTCGTACACCACCGGCACCAGCATCGACGTCTGCGGCGGCGTCGGCCGCGGCATCCTCTGAGGAGCTCCCCCCATGCCACCCATTCCCTCCACGCCGTCCGCACACCACGCCACCGGCGGCGACCTGCTCGTCGCCGTCCTGCGGGAACTCGGCATCGACACGGTCTTCGGGATCGTCAGCGTGCACAACCTGCCGCTGGTCGAGGCCGTCGACCGGGAGCTGCGCTTCGTCCCGGTGCGCCACGAGGCGACCGCCGTGAACGCGGCCGACGCCTACGGCCGTGCGCGCGGCTCGCTCGGCTGCGCGCTCACCTCGACCGGGACGGGCGCGGGCAACGCGGCCGGTTCCCTGGTCGAGGCGCTGAGCGCGGGCACCTCCGTCCTGCACGTCACCGGACAGGTGGAGAGCGAGTTCCTGGGCAGCGGCCGCGGTTTCATCCACGAGACCAAGGACCAGCTGGGGATGCTCGGCGCGGTGTCCACGTACGCCGCGACCATCACGTCCACCGACACCGCGGGCCGCATACTCCGCGAGGCGGCACAGGCATCGCTGGCGGACCCGGGCGGCCCGGCGAGCGTGGAGTGGCCGGTGGACCTGCAGTACGCGGCCCAGACGGACGCGGCGCCGTCGATCGCGGGGGCAGCGCTTCCGGGTCCCGGCACGCAGCACGCCCCGCTGGCTCCGGAGCGTACCGAGCGGCCTGCGGCCACGCCGGAGAAGACGGCACCGGGCACCACGCTTTCGCTGCCCAGCACACCAGCGACCCAAGCCTCTCCGGCAGCAGCCGAGCGGCACGTGACCCCTCCTCCCGGGACACCGGCACCGGCACCGGCGAAGAAGCCGTCCGGCGGGGAACAGCGATCCCGCGCCGCTGACGCCGCCCCGCCCGGCACCCAGCAGACCGAAAGCCTGCGGCCACTCGGCCACCCTGGAGTTTCAGCACGGCCCCACCCCACCCCCGCCGCTTCCGAACTCGTCGCCGCCCAGACCCTGTTGGCCGCCGCCGAGCGCCCCCTCATCTGGGCCGGCGGTGGGGCCACCCGTACGCGCGCCGAGCTCGCCGAGCTGCTGCACGTCACCGGCGCCGGGCTGCTCACGTCCAACTCCGGCCGGGGTGCCGTGCCCGAGGACCACCCGCAGGTCATCGGGAACTTCGCCACCACGCCGGCGGTCCGGTCCCTCCTCGCGGACGCGGACCTGCTGCTGACCATCGGCACGCACTTCCGGTCCAACGAGACCGCCGACTACCGGCTCACGCTCCCCGACGCGCACATCCAGATCGACGTCGACGCCGCCGCCCTCGGCCGCGTGTACCCGGCCCGCCACGCCCTGCACGGGCACGCGCCCGAGGTGCTCACTGCCCTGCTCCCGCACGCGCGCCGGGCCGACGAGAGCTGGACGCGGCGGGTCGCCGCCGTCCGCGCGGACGTCCGCGCCACCCTGCACGACAACATCGGACCGCAGGCCGCGATCTGCGACGCCATCCGTGCCGCGCTGCCCCGCGAGGCGGTCGTGGCCCGTGACGTGACCATCCCGTCCAGCAGCTGGGGCAACCGGCTCCTGGAGATGTACGACCCCCGCGACAACGTCTTCCCGCGCGGCGGCGGCATCGGCCAGGGGCTCGGCATGGGCATCGGCGCGGCCCTCGCGCGGCCCGACGCACCCACGGTCGTCCTGGCCGGCGACGGCGGGCTCGCCGTCCACCTGGGCGAACTGCTCACGCTCGCCCAGGAGCGGCCACGCCTGACGCTGATCGTCTTCAACGACGGCGGCTACGGCGTGCTGCGCAACATGCAGGACCGCTACAGCGAGCGCCGCTCCGGAGTCGACCTCGCCACCCCCGACTTCGAACTCCTCGCCCAGGCCTGCGGTTTGCCCTACGCCAGGATCGCCGCCGAGGAGCACGCCATGCCGGTGATCGGCCACGCCGTCGCGTCCGACGGGCCGACCCTCGTCGAGGTCGACCTGGCCCGCCTGGGTCCGATGAAGAACCCGTTCACCCCGCCCGTCAAGATCCCCGGCCAGTGAGGAGGACTTCACCATGAACGAGAGCGAACTCACGCTCCTCGTACGCCGCATGACCTGGGAAGCGGACGGCGTGCTCTCCGTCGAACTCGTCCATCCGGACGGCAAGCCACTGCCCGCCTGGAGCCCCGGGGCGCACCTCGACCTCCACACGGGCGGGCACATACGCCAGTACAGCCTGTGCGGCGACCCGCGCGACGCGACGGCGTACCGCATCGGCGTCCTCAACGAGGCGTCGTCGCGCGGCGGTTCCCGACACGTGCACACCAAGCTGCGGCCAGGACAGACGGTCACCGCCTCCGAGCCGCGCAACCACTTCGCACTAGAGGACGCCCCCGGCTACCTCTTCGTCGCGGGCGGAATCGGTGTCACCCCGCTGCTCGCCATGGCCCGCGAGGCGGCGCGGCGCGGGGCCGACTGGCGCATGGTGTACGGCGGACGCAACCGGGGCTCGATGGCGTTCACCGACGAACTGGGCTCGCTGGACGGCGGCTTGACCGTCGTACCGCAGGACGAGCACGGGCACATCGACCTCGTGTCGGCGCTCGACGGACTGCCCGAAGGTGCGCTCGTGTACTGCTGCGGGCCGGAGCCGTTGCTCGCCGCCGTGGAGGCGCTCTGCCCGCCGGACCGGCTGCGCGTGGAGCGGTTCGCCGCGCCCGTCGTGGAGCAGGCCGGGGACGACTCCGCGTTCGAGGTGGAGTGCCGGACGTCCGGCCTCACCCTCTCCGTCGGCGCCGGCACGTCCATCCTGCGGGCCGCCGAGGACGCGGGCCTGAGCGTCAGCAGCTCCTGCCAGGAAGGCATCTGCGGCAGCTGCGAGACGCGTGTGCTCGACGGCACGCCCGATCACCGCGACTTCCTGCTCAGTGAGGCCGAGCACGCCGCGAACGCCTCGATGATGATCTGCGTCTCGCGCTGCGCGTCCGGCCGTCTCGTCCTCGACCTGTGATCCCCCGATCCGTGATTCCCCACCGGAGGCAACCGTGACCACCACCTGGCCGTACCTGGACATCCACCAGTCCCGTACGCACGAGCCGACCCCTTACGAGTACAAGCTCGCCGCCACCCTCGAAGAGGTCTTTACCAAAGAGGGCCATGAACTCTCCGACGTCATCGACGGGTTGAACGCCCGTCAGGTGCACGCGCCCGACGGCGCCCCGTGGACCGAGGAGTCTTTCCGTGCCGAGATGAACCGACTGGGAGCGTGACCCCGATGACCACCCTTGCAGGCCCGACCGCTTCGGCCGACCACATCTACGCCACCGGCCTGCGCAACCAGTGGCACCCCGTCGTCCCCTCGGACTTCGTCGCCCCCGGCGCCATGCGCAAGGTCACCGCCCTTGGCGAACAGTGGCTGCTCTTCCGCCGCTCCGACGGCGCCCTCTCGATGCTCGCCGACCGCTGTCCGCACCGCGGGGCGCCCCTCTCCCTGGGGAAACACCTCGGTGACCGGGTGGCCTGCTGGTACCACGGCGTGGAGGTCGAGACCGACGGCACCGTCTCCTCCGTACCGGGCCTGCCCGGCTGCAACCTGGAGGGCAAGAAACTCGTCACGTCGCTGCCCGTGCGCGAGATCGGCGGCGCGATCCTGGCGTACTTCGGCGACGAGAAACACCCGGAGCCCGCCGAACTGACCCTGCCCGAACCGCTGACGGACCCCGACGTCGACGCGATCCTCTGCTACGCGGAGTGGAACGGCCCCTGGCGGTTCGCGGTGGAGAACCTCCTCGACCCGATGCACGGCGCCTTCCTGCACCACGAGTCGCACACGATGTACGACGGTGACACCACCGCCAAGTTCCGCATCCGGGAGACGGACCGCGGCTACTTCTTCGAGAAGACCGACCAGCGGGGCGTCAACTTCGACTGGGTGGAGCTCTGCCGCACCGGCGTGGACTGGGTGGACCTCACCATCCCCTACCCGCCGTCGGCAGGCCCCGGTGGCCCGTTCGGGATCGTCGGCATGGTCTGCCCGGTCGACGAGAACCGCACGGGTGTCTTCTTCTGGCGCTACCGCCGCGTCCAGGGCTGGCAGCGCGACACCTGGCGCTTCCTCTACAAAACCCTCATCGAGGAGCGCCACTGGCAGGTCCTCGAACAGGACCGCGTGATGCTGGAGGCGATGCCCGCCGACGCCGACCAGCGCGAGAACCTCTACCAGCACGACCTGGGCGTGGTCCGGCTGCGCCGCATGTACCGTGCGGAGGCGGAGGCTCAGGCCTCCGGTTCGTGAGGGGTGTCGGAGTCGGTGATGGACCGCTCCAGCTTGGACATCAGGCGGGCCAGCTGACGGCACTCGGCCGGGGAGAGTCCGTCGAGCATCCGGCGTTCGTTGTCGAGATGCTCGGCGAACACCTCGTCGATCTTGGCGAGTCCCGCCTCGGTGAGCCGTGAGTAGACGACGCGGCGGTCCTCGGCGTCGCGCTCGCGCACGATGAGGCCGTCCTTCTCCAGGCGGTCGATGCGCAGCGTCACGCCGGCCGACGAGACGAGACCGGAGTCGGCGAGCTGGCCCGCCGTGAGCCGGTAGGGCGCCCCGGCCCTGCGCAGCGCGGTCAGCACGTCGAACCCGGCGACCGCGAGGCCGTGCCGCTCGATCGCCGTGGTGAGCCTGGTGTTGTAGCGCAGGAAGGTCCGGTGCAGCCGCGCGAGGACCTCCAGGGGCGCGGTGTCGAGATCCGGCCGTTCCCTCGCCCAGTCCTCGATGATCGACGCGACCGCGTCCCGCTGGGGCCCCGCCGACTTCTTCCCGGCCATCTGCCGTAGCCTCCCTCTCGCCGTCCCGCGGCCGGTGTCCGGCCGTGGTCAGTAGGGAAATCTTAGCCCTGAGAGAAGTACGTGTTCACGGGACCTCGTGCACGACGGCGCTTGGACCCGCCATACTCGTCCGATACATCGGATGTCTTCTGTCTTGCGAGGCGAGGTCCCCATGGCTGTCACCGACGAGGCCATCGAAAAGATCAAGGGCATGATCGTCTCCGGCGCGCTGCGCCCCGGCGACCGGTTGCCCAAGGAGAGTGAACTCGCCGCCGACCTGGGCCTTTCACGCAACTCACTGCGCGAGGCGGTGCGCGCCCTCTCGCTGATCCGCATCCTCGACGTACGACAGGGCGACGGCACGTACGTCACGAGTCTGGACCCGCAGCTCCTTCTCGAAGCGCTCAGCTTCGTCGTCGACTTCCACCGCGACGACACGGTCCTCGAGTTCCTCGCGGTGCGCCGCATCCTGGAACCGGCCGCCACCGCGATGGCGAGCGCCCACATCACCGAGGCCGAACTCGACGTGCTGAGTGCCCAGTTGGACGCGCTCGGCCCGGCCCCCTCGGTGGAGGAACTGGTCGCCTGCGACCTGGAGTTCCACCGCGGCATCGTGCAGTCGTCCGGCAACTCGGTGCTCTGCTCGCTCCTGGACGGCCTCTCCGGACCCACCACCCGGGCCCGCGTCTGGCGCGGCCTCACGCAGGAGGACGCCGTCAGCCGCACCCTGCACGAGCACCGCGCGATCCTCACCGCGCTGCGCGCCCGCGACGCCGAGGCGGCCAGGTCATGGGCGACGGTGCACATCGCGAGCGTGGAGCAGTGGCTGCGCTCGACGCTGTGAAGCACGGGTTGTGAGGGAGTGCGCGGGCCTTCCACGGGGCAATGATCCATCCATCGCGGCCCGCGCAAGGGGGCTGCGGAGGGCCCCGCCGGACGCCGTAAGGTTGGGGCGTACGTAAAGGACGTCGGAAGGAGGCCTGGGTGATCGAGCTCGAGGGGGTACCCGAGCTGGTCGACCCGGTCATGGTGGCCGCGTTCGAGGGCTGGAACGACGCCGGCGACGCCGCCTCCACCGCGGTCGCGCATCTCGACAAGGAGTGGAAGGGCGAGGTCTTCGCGGCACTTGACGCCGAGGACTACTACGACTTCCAGGTCAACCGCCCCACGGTCTTCCTTGAGGGCGGCGTCCGCAAGATCACCTGGCCGACGACCCGGCTCTCGGTGGTCCGCGTGGGCGGCGACAAGCCGCGCGACCTCGTGCTGGTGCGCGGCATCGAGCCGTCGATGCGCTGGCGGTCGTTCTGCAACGAGATCCTGGGGTTCGCCCACGAACTGGGCGTGGAGCTGGTGGTGATCATGGGCGCACTGCTCGGTGACACCCCGCACACCCGCCCCGTCCCGGTCAGCGGCGTCACCTCCGACCCGGACCTGGCCCGCACCATGGACCTGGAGGAGACGAAGTACGAGGGCCCGACGGGCATCGTCGGCATCCTCCAGGAGGCGTGCACGCACGCGGGTGTTCCGGCGGTCAGCCTGTGGGCGGCCGTCCCGCACTACGTCTCGCAGCCGCCGAACCCCAAGGCCACGCTGGCGCTCCTGAACCGCCTGGAAGACCTCATCGGCCTGCGCATCCCGCTGGGCGACCTCGCCGAGGACGCGCGTGCCTGGCAGGTGGGCGTGGACCAGCTCGCGGCCGAGGACAGCGAGGTCGCCGAGTACGTCCAGTCGCTCGAAGAGGCACGGGACACGGCCGAGCTGCCCGAGGCGACCGGCGAAGCCATCGCCCGCGAGTTCGAGCGCTATCTGCGCCGGCGCGACGGCGGCGGCCCGCCGCAGCCCGGCGGGCACGCCACGGAGGGCGGCGACACGGCCCCGTATCTGCGCGACACCCCTGGTGGCGACCGCACCCGGCCGCCGAGGCCGCAGACGCGTCCGGACACGGAACCGGGGTCCGGAGCGGCGGCGGGATCGGACGAGGAGAGCAGCGACGAATCCGGACCCGCTGATTCCTCCGAGGACTGACAGCGGCGCAGATCGAGTTGTCCGGGGCGGCACCCGTGAGGGTGCCGCCCCTTCGCGTTCCACGTCTGGCCGGATGGAGACGTGACATCGCCTTCCGGACGAAATGCACGGGTTTCCCCGATCCCCTTGATTTCAAACCCAGTTGGGGCAAAGGGGGTGGACGGCCGCGCCCGGCGGTAGCAAGGTGTGCCCCGGAACGCGCGGCCACAGCGCGCAGCACGGCACCCTTCCCCGAGCTCTCGACTCCGTTCGAGCAGGGGAGACCCCGATGACCGAAGGGAGCGGTGAAGCGATGACCGACCAGGTAGAGCCGGCAGGGGGCCCGGGAGCCAGTGGCCCCGGACCCGACGGGGCGGGATTCACCTACCGCGCGTCCGAGCAGGAGCTGATCGTCGTCGCACGGCCGGAGGCCCGGCTGCGGGCCGGGGCCGAGGGCGTCCGCTCGGCGGCGGGCTCCGACGTGTCGGCCCTGAACATGTTCCTCGGCGACGAACAGCTCGCCCTTGAACCGCTGTTCGGCAACGAGGAGCGGCTGCACTCCGCGGCCGGGCAGCACCCCGAGGCGGACGGCGGTGACGGCGGCGACCTGGCGCTCTTCTACCGCGTACGCGGCGGCGAGAGCCGGGCCCAGGAACTTCGCTCGCGGCTCGCCGCGCTGCCGGGGATCGACACGGCGTACGTGAAGCCGGGTGCCGTACCCGCGTCGCTCGGCGCGACCGACAAGCCGCAGACCCCGTCCCAGCGCGGGCCGGGAGAGCACGGCAACCCCGACATCGACGAGTCCGCGCGCCGCAAGGAAGGCGCCCCCGTCACCCCCGACTTCACCGGCCGCCAGGGCTATCTGCGCCCCGCGCCCGAAGGCGTCGACGCGCACTGGGCGTGGCAGCGACTCGGCGGTTCGGGCGAGGGCGTCACGGTGATCGACATCGAGGGCGCCTGGCAGCTGAGCCACGAGGACCTGACGGGCAAGCTCGCCGGCGTGGTCATCGGGACGCCGATCCAGGACGTGGCCTGGCGCAACCACGGCACCGCGGTGATCGGTGTGATCGGCGGCGACCGCAACTACGTGGGCATCACGGGCATCGCGCCCGAGGCGATGACCGCGACGGCCTCCTTCCAGCCCCTGGGCACCGCGGCGACGATCCACGCGGCGGCACAGCGGCTCGGCCCCGGCGACATCGTCCTGATCGAACTCCACCGCCCGGGGCCGCGGTTCGACTTCGAACCACGCGACGACCAGCGCGGCTACATCGCCCTGGAGTGGTGGCCCGACGACTACGCGGCGATCCGGTACGCCACCGCGAAGGGCGTCATCGTCGTGGGCGCGGCGGGCAACGGCGCGGAGTCCCTCGACGACGCGGTGTACGAGCGCAGGCCCGACGAGTTCCCCGAGTCGTGGCGCAACCCCTTCAACCCCTCCAACCGGCCCTCGCGCGCCGTCCTGGTCGGCGCGGGCGCACCGCCGCCCGGCACCCACGGCCGCGATCACGGCCCCGACCGCTCACGTCTGGCGTTCTCCAACTACGGCGCCCGCGTGGACGCCCAGGGCTGGGGCCGCGAGACAACCACGACCGGTGGCTCCTGGAACCAGCCGGGCGATCTGCAGGGCGGCCCCGACGAGATCGCCTGGTACACGGACACGTTCTCCGGGACCTCGTCCGCCTCACCCGTCGTCGTCGGCGCCTTGGCCTGCCTGCAGGGCATGCTGAAGGCCGCGGGCCAGCAGCTGATGACCTCGGACCGGGCGCGTACGGTGCTGCGCTCGACGGGCTCGCCGCAGCAGGACGCACCGGGCCGCCCGGCCTCGCAGCGGATCGGCAACCGCCCGGACATCAAGTCGGCGGTCACGAACCTGCTGCCGTCGGCGGTGGGCTCGGGCCGGGCCGAACGCTACTGGGACGAGCTGATCCCGTATCCCCCCGAACTCCCGTCGCGCCTGCGGCTGTTCGTCGCCGGCGAGTGGCGCAACCTGAACGACCCGTCCCCCGACATCCGCCAGGCGGTGCGCGCCGCCTTCGCCGGAGGACACCCCGACGTACGCGTCTGGTTCTCGGACGACGAGGTCGTCGGCCTGGTCGTCACGGGCTGAAGCATCACAACCATTGAGGGAAGGTGGCACACGCATGAGCACCACCCCGCAAATGAACCCCATGCAGCAGCAAGGCCAGCAGCAACAGGGCCAGCAGGGCCCGAGCACCGCGCCGCCCCAGCAGTTCGGCCAACAGTCCGGCCGGCAGTTCGGCCAGCAACAGCAGCAGCCGTTCGGCCAGCAGTCCTACGACCAGCGCCAGTTCGGCCAGCAGGGCATGCAGGGAATGCAGGGTCCCCAGGGCATGCAGGGGATGCAGGGTGCGCAGCAGCAGGCCCCGCCGCACCTCCAGCAGCAGCTCCAGCAGCTCGGTCAGCAGCAGCCCTACCAGCAGCTGCTCCAGCAGCTCGGCCAGGAGAACATCCCGCATGCGCAGGCGCCCGAGATCTCCACGCAGGCGGTCGCGTCGAACGTCGCGACGTCGTTCTGGGACGTCGTCCAGCCCCTCCCCGGCCAGGCGTCGGCCCTCTACCTGTGGGTCGACGACGCGTGGCGGGTGTACATCAACCCCAACCCGCAGACCCGCGACGAGGTGCAGGAGGCCTTCGCGTTCGGGCAGCGGGTGTACGGCTACTACGACACCACCAACCCGGCGTATCTGGTGGCCATCGTGGTCACGAAGTGACGGTGACCGCCGTCGCGTGAACGGACCGCGGCGCCGGGCGGAGTCCTTCCCGCCCGGCGCCGCTCTACGTGCCGGATGAACCCGGTGGTCGACGGGTGACTACAGGGCCACGCCCAGCAGCGCGTCGACCGCGCGGGACACGACGCCGGGGGCGCCCTCCTCCGTGCCGCCCTCGGCCTCCTGGCGGGCGGCCCAGGCGTCGACCGCGGCGAGCGCGGCCGGTGCGTCCAGGTCGTCGGCCAGGGCTTCGCGCATCTCCTCGACGAGGGCGTCGGCGGAGGGTCCGTCGGGGCGCGAGACGGCGGCACGCCACCGGCCGAGGCGCTCCACGGCCTCGGTCAGGACCGCGTCGGTCCACTCCCAGTCGGCGCGGTAGTGGTGCGCCAGGAGGGCGAGGCGGATGGCGGCCGGGTCGGTCCCGTCCCGCCGCAGCTTCGACACGAAGACCAGGTTGCCCTTGGACTTCGACATCTTCGCGCCGTCCAGGGCGACCATGCCGGCGTGCACGTACGCCTTGGCGAAGGGGTGTTCACCGGTGAGCGCCTGGGCGTGCGACGCGCCCATCTCGTGGTGCGGGAAGGCGAGGTCGGAGCCGCCGCCCTGCACGTCGAAGCCCATGCCCAGGTGGTCCAGGGCAATGGCCACGCACTCGATGTGCCATCCGGGGCGGCCACGGCCGAGCGAGGCGCCGTCCCAGCTCGGCTCGCCCTCGCGGGCGGCCATCCAGAGCATCGGGTCGAGCGGGTCCTTCTTGCCCGGACGGTCCGGGTCGCCGCCGCGCTCGGCGGAGAGCAGCCTCATCGCGGCGGCGTCCAGTCCCGACACCTCGCCGAAGTGCGGGTCGGACTCGACCGAGAAGTAGACGTCGCCCTCGAGCTCGTAGGCGGCGCCCATGTCCCTGAGCCGTTCGACGAGCGGCACGATGCCGGGTATCGCCTCGACGGCTCCGATGTAGTGCTGCGGCGGGAGCAGGCGCAGGGCGGTCATGTCCTCGCGGAACAGGGCGGTCTCACCCTCGGCGAGCTCGACCCAGTCCTTGCCGTCGCGGATGGCGCGTTCCAGGAGCGGGTCGTCCACGTCGGTCACGTTTTGGACGTAATGAACCTGCCGCTTGGTGTCGAGCCACACGCGCTGCACGAGGTCGAACGCGTTGTAGGTCGCCGCGTGACCCATGTGGGTGGCGTCGTACGGAGTGATGCCGCAGACGTAGATACGGGCGACGGGACCGGGGTCAAGGGTGACAAGACCGCCGGTCGCGGTGTCGTGGATCCGGAGGTCGCGGCCCTTGCCAGGAAGGGCGGGGACCTCAGAAGCGGGCCAGGCATGCATTCCATGAGCCTAACCGGACGGAGCGTCCGCATACGAGTGGGGGGCCTGGCGGGGCGGCTTGTGCGGTGCGATCACCCCGGCAGCCTCCCTTGTTGTGGGCAGGCGGTCCGCAGGGCGGAACGGGTGGGCACAACGCCGAAGCTTCCGGGTCACCGACTAGACGGGCGGCCACGGAATGGCGGGCCAATCACCGCCGGGCACGGGATGCTTCCCGGACGCCAGCAGCGCAGCGACCCGCGCGCGCAGCGCCTCCACCTCAGCCCCGGTGATCAGCTCGCCCAGCCGCAGGGCCAGCGGCGCGTCGCCGCCAAGACCGTCCCGCAGGGACTCCAGCACCCCCACCGCCTCGGCGGTCAGCGGCTCCCCCGCCCAGCCCCACAGCAGCGTCCGCAGCTTGTCCTCGGCGTTGAAGGTGACCCCGTGGTCGATGCCGTACAGGCGCCCCGCGTCGGTCAGCAGATGCCCGCCCTTGCGGTCCGCGTTGTTGATCACGGCGTCGAGCACGGAGAGCCGCCGCAGCCGCTCGTCGTCCGCGTGCACGAGAAGGGCCGTACGCCCCTCCCCCACGTCGGCGAAGCCGATCGCCTTCCAGCCCTCGCCCGGCTCCGCGCCCTCGACGAGGGCCAGCAGCTCCCCGCCGTCCTCGGCGGACTCCGGGTCGGTGTCCGAGCCCTCGATCCACAGCTGGCACATGCCCTCGCCGTGCGGCCCGTCCCGCAGGACGGTCGGCGGGACCAGGCCCCACCCCGTCGCCTCGGAGACCTCGTACGCGGCCACCTCCCGCTGTGCGAGCGTCCCGTCGGGGAAATCCCACAGGGGACGCTCCCCGGCGACCGGCTTGTACACGCAGACGGTTTCCTGGCCCTCGTACGAGACGGAGCAGTAGAGCACCGCGTTCGAGGCCTCGCGGATGCGCCCGCGCACGGTCAGCTCACCCCGGGCGAGCACTTCCAGGACGTCGGTGCCGGAGGCCACGCTCACGCGCCCCGCCGGTATCCGTTCTGCCGCGGGCATACGTGTCCTTCCGGGTCGAGCGGGAGGCTGCACAGCGGGCACGGCGGCCGCCCCGCGTTCACGACGTCGAGGGCACGCTTGGCGAACGCGCGCGCCTGCGCCCCGGTGAGCCGCACGCGCAGCATCGGCGGCCCGTTCTCCTCGTCCTGCAGAAGCCTTTCCTCGGCTTCCGCGAGATCCTCGTCGGACTCGGCGTCCAGCTCGACCAGGGCCTGCGCCTCGACGATCATCCGCTCCTCGTCGCCGTCCCAGGCCAGCGCCATCGTGCCGACGCGGAACTCCTCCTCGACGGGTGAGTCGAGGGGCGCGCTGTCACTGACCTCCGAGGGGGCCACCGCGGGCACGGGGGTGTTGCCGCCGCTGCGGCGCACCACCTCGTCCAGCAGCTCCTCCATGCGTTCGGCGAGGGCGGCCACCTGTGTCTTCTCCAGGGCGACGCTGGTCACCCGGACTCCCGCGGAGGCCTGGAGGAAGAAGGTACGCCGGCCGGGGAGTCCGACCGTTCCGGCCACGAAGCGTTCCGGCGGGTCGTAGAGGAACACCTGACGCGACACGTCCTGTCTCCATTGGGATCGACTGCGGTTGATCATTTGCGCTCGTTCGGCGCGACGACTGCACCCTACTGCGGGTGACGATCACGGTGCTCCCGCGTCGCCTCCGACCGCCGCGTCGCTGCCCGACGGCTCCGCGCGCGGCGCGAGCGACCCGAAGTCACCGGTGTCCCCCAGGCGTACGAGGAAGGGGCGCAGGCGCGTGAAGCGGATGGCGGTGACGGAGCAGGGCTCCACGGAGATGCGCTGGAAGAGGTCCAGGTGGAGGCCGATGGCGTCCGCGACGAGGGACTTGATGATGTCGCCGTGCGAGCACATCAGATAGACGGCGTCGGGGCCGTGATCGCGCTCCACGCGCGCGTTCCACTCGCGTACGGCCTCGGCCGCCCGCGTCTGCATGGCGCGCATGGACTCGCCGCCCGGGAAGGCGGCGGCCGACGGGTGCTGCTGTACGACCTCCATCAGCGGCTCGTCGGACAGCTCGGCCAGCTTGCGGCCCGACCAGTCGCCGTAGTGGCACTCCCCGATGCGGTCGTCGGTGTGCGCCCGCAGGTCCGGCCGGGCGGCGAGCAGCGGCGCGACGGTCTCCTGGCAGCGCTGCAGCGGGCTCGTGACGACTTCGGCGAGCGGCAGGTCCGCGAGGCGCCCGGGGAGCGCGGCGGCCTGTGCGGCGCCGCGCTCGTCCAGGGCCACGCCGGGGGTCCACCCGGCGAGCAGACCCGCGGTGTTGGCGGTGGATCGTCCGTGCCGGACGAGGATCAGCGTGGGCATGCGGGCCAGCCTAAGCGGACGCGGGGGTGCGCCTCGGGCAGAGGTTCGGAAGAATGCCCTCCGTGATCGTGGACTGCGCGATGTACCGGGACGGGCGCCGCACCGAGTGCGAGGCGGACTTCTCGGATGCCCTGGGCAAGGCGCGTGCCGCGGGGGACGCCTTTGTCTGGGTGGGCCTGCACGAACCCACGGAGGACGAGTTCGACGAGGTCAGCAGGGAGTTCGGGCTGCATCCGCTGGCGGTGGAGGATGCCTTGAAGGCGCACCAGCGGCCCAAGCTGGAGGTGTTCGACGACTCTCTCTTCGTCGTCCTGAAGCCGGTCGTGTACGAGCCGGACAGCGACGCCGTGTCGTCGGGCGAGGTCATGGTCTTCATCGGCGACGGCTTCGTGGTGACGGTCCGGCACGGCGAGGGCGCGCCCCTGGGTGCCGTACGCCATCGCATGGAGGCCGAGCCGGAGATGCTCAGCCACGGCCCCACATCGGTCCTGTACGCGGTCGCCGACGCCACGGTCGACCACTACCTGGAGGTCGCGGGCGAGCTGCAGACCGACCTGGAGGAGCTGGAGGCGGAGGTCTTCTCGCCGGACAGCGGGGGCAGCCGCAACACGGCGTCCCGGATCTACCGCTTCAAGCGGCAGATCGTCGAGTTCCGCCGGGCCACGGGGCCGCTGGCGATGCCCATGATGCGCCTGTCCGGGTCGGGCCCCTTCGCGCCCGACGTGCCGTTCGTGAAGGACACGGCCCAGCCGTTCTTCCGGGACGTCAGCGACCATCTGACGCGCGTGAACGACTGGGTGGACAGCCTCGACCGCCTGGTGTCCGACATCCTCTCCGCGCACCTGGCGCAGATGAGCGTGCGGCAGAACGACGACATGCGGAAGATCTCGGCGTGGGCCGCCATGGCCGCGGTGCCGACGATGATCGCCGGGATCTACGGCATGAACTTCGACCACATGCCCGAGCTGCGCTGGCTGTGGTCCTATCCGGCGGTGATCCTGCTGATGGCCGGGATCGAGTTCCTCCTGTACCGGCTGTTCAAGCGCCGCGGCTGGCTCTAGCCCGGGGTCGGGTCCCGCTCAGGCGAACGACGTGGCGGGCCCGCCCAGGGCGTCGCGCCGCTCGGGCATCTTCAAAGACACCATCCGCCGCCAGCCGCCGAGCCGTTCGAACGCGTAGAGCCCGTTGACGCCCGCGGCGAGTGCCGCGGCCTTCGGCTTCGGCCAGCCCAGGATGCGGCCCATGTGGCCCATCACGGCGATGCTCACGTCGCGGTACACGCGCGTCTCGGCGCGGGCGCACTCGTGCAGGGTGTCCAGAATCGTCCGCCCGTGCCCGGCCGCCGCGAGGCGCAGCAGTTCCTCGTGGCAGTACGCCAGGTGGTTGTCCTCGTCGTGGCAGATCATCCGGATGGCCTTGCCGACCTCGGGGTGGTCGCCGAAGTACGTGACGAGCATGTCCATCTGGTCGGCGGCCCGCTGTTCGGTGACGCGGCTGTGCGACAGGTAGACGACGACATCCCGCTCGGTCAGCGGTTCCTCACGGCGCAGCTTGTCGTGCGCGAGGCCGATGCCCTGCTGCTCCAGGAGCATGGTGTAGTCGGTCTCGGGCGGGACCGGGACGGGCTCGAGGCCGCGCTTCTTCAGCAGGGCGTTGAAGATCCGCCCGTGCTTGTCCTCGTCCGCGCCGTGCCGGGTGACCTTGGCGGTGAGGTCGCGCGCGCCCTCGGGAAGCAGCGCCGCGATGCGCCCGTTCTCCCAGCCGCCCTGCGTCTCCCCGCTGGCGGCGATGGAACAGAAGAGCTGGAACGACTCGTCGTTGTCGAGGATCTCCTCGAAGACACTCCTGGCCGACAGCATCAGTGGCACCTCCATGCCCTCCGCGCGAACCTCCGCAAAGAACAAGTCAAATGCGATGGCGCGGGTGTGGCAACAGGTGTCGCGGACAGCTCCGCCAAACGAAGGACAGTTGCCCCCGGACGGGGCCGTAACCGACGGGCTCCATGACGCGTTGTGCCCCGTGACGGCCGTGGCGGGGAAGACCCCCGAGCCCCCACCACGGCCGCAGAACTTTCCCCCCGGTTACGCCAGTCCAGCGCGTTCCAGCGCCTGCGTACCCGCGCGCAGGGACGCGATCCGCTCATCCAGCGTGAAGCCGGCCGGTGCCAACGTCAGCGTGGTGACCCCGGCGGCCGCGTAGGCCTGCATCCGGTCGGCGATGCGGTCCACGGAGCCGAGCAGCGTGGTCGAGTCGATCAGCTCGCGCGGCACCGCGGCCGCCGCGCCCTCCTTGTCGCCGGACAGGTACTTGTCCTGGATCTCGGCGGCTTCCTTCTCGTAGCCCATGCGCTGGGCGAGCTGGTTGTAGAAGTTCTGCTTGCGGCTGCCCATGCCGCCCACGTAAAGGGCGGTGTACGGGCGGAACATGTCCGCGAGACCGCTGACGTCGTCGCCCACGGCGAGCGGCACCGTGGGGACGACGTCGAAGCCGTCCATCGTCTTGCCCGCCTTCTCGCGCCCCGCCCGCAGGTGCCGGATCGCGGTCTCCTCCAGGTGCTCGGCGGCGGGGAAGATCAGCAGGGCGCCGTCGGCGATCTCGCCGGTCTGCTCCAGGTTCTTGGGGCCGATCGCGGCGACGTACAGCGGGATGTGCTCGCGCTGCGGGTGCACGGTCAGCTTGATGGGCTTGCCCGGTCCTCCCGGCAGCGGGAGCGTCCAGTGCTCGCCCTCGTAGCTGAGGCGTTCGCGCGTCATCGCCTTGCGGACGATCTCGACGTACTCGCGGGTGCGGGCGAGCGGCTTGTCGAACTTGACGCCGTACCAGCCCTCGGAGACCTGCGGTCCCGAGACGCCGAGGCCCAGGCGGAAGCGGCCGCCGGAGAGCGAGTCGAGCGTCGCCGCCGTCATGGCGGTCATCGCGGGCTGCCGGGCCGGGATCTGGAAGATCGCGGATCCGATGTCGATGCGTTCGGTCTGCGCGGCCACCCAGGACAGCACCGTCGCGGCGTCCGAGCCGTAGGCCTCCGCGGCCCAGCAGACCGCGTAGCCGAGCTTGTCGGCCTCCTTGGCGACGGCGAGGTTGTCCGCGTCCATCCCCGCGCCCCAGTAGCCGAGGTTGATCCCGAGCTGCATGGCCGAATCCCCTTACTGAGCAGTAACGTACCTGTGCCGGGGACTGTAGCGCGCGGGTGCGGGGCCCGTCAGCGGCGGGCGCGGGCGTCGGCCGGGGGTGAGCGGGTTTTCCACGGGCACGGGTTTGTCCACAGCCCCTCACGCCGCTGGAGCACGGCCAGTAATCTCAGCGCCCATGGAGCAGAGGCATCTCGGCCGTACCGGCCTTCGCGTGTCCCGGATCGGACTCGGCACCCTCACCTGGGGCCATACCCAGGAGAGCGACGCCGCCGATCTGCTGAAGGTGTTCTGGGAAGCCGGTGGCAGCCTCGTCGACACGGCTGATGTGTACGGCGACGGGGAGGCCGAGTATCTGCTCGGCCGACTCATAGAACGGCTCGTGCCGCGGCGCGATCTGGTCATCGCGACCAAGGCGGGCAGCGTGCCGGACCCCGACCGCCGCTTCGACGGCTCCCGCGGCCACCTCCTCTCCGCGCTCGACGCCTCCCTGTCCCGCCTGGGCACGGACTACGTGGACCTGTGGCAGCTGCACGCCTTCGACCCCTGCACGCCCCTGGACGAGACGCTCCAGGCCCTGGACATCGCCGTCAGCAGCGGCCGGGCACGCTATGCGGGCATCTCGAACTTCTCCGGCTGGCAGCTCGCCAAGGCGGCGACGTGGCAGCTCGCGGCCCCGGGCACACGCACCCGTCTCGCCGGCGCGCAGATGGAGTACTCCCTGCTGCAGCGCGGCGTCGAGCGGGAGCTGCTGCCCGCCGCGATGGACCTCGGCGTGGGCCTGCTGCCCTCGTCGCCGCTGGGCCGCGGCGTGCTCACCGGGAAGTACCGCCACTCCACCCCGGCCGACTCGCGCGGCGCCTCCGAGCACCTCGCCCCGTTCGTCGCGCCCTATCTGGACGATGCCGCGGGCCGCATCGTCGACGCGCTCGCCACGGCGGCGGACGGCCTCGCGGCCACGCCCCTGCAGGTCGCCCTGGCGTGGGTGCGCGACCGCCCCGGAGTGACCGCGCCGATCGTCGGCGCGCGCAACGCGCAGCAGCTCACGGCCGCATTGTCAGTGGAGACCCTTAGTCTTCCTGACGAGATCTGCCGGGCCCTCGACGACGTGTCGGCGCCCGTGCACCGCTACCCCGATCACGACTGGAGCACGCTGTGAGTACGGAGCCGGAGACCGCTGCCGCGGAGGAAGCGGAGGCCGCTGCCCCGGAGGAGACCGAGGCAGAGGCTCCGCAGGAGGCCGGGGCCAAGGCTCCGGAGGCCGCCGCCGACACAGCCGCCGCGGAGGGCGAAGCCGCCGCGGAGAGCAAGGAACTCTCCGAGACGGAGGCGGAGATCGCCGCCCAGCGGGAGCTCCAGGAGCGGATCGCCGAGCGGAAGGCCGCCAAGCAGGGGCCGGTCGACGCCGGAGCCAAGCTCAGCGGCAAGGCCGCCGACCTGCTGGCCGCCGTACGCGCGGTGGAGAGCGGCGAGAAGCCGGTCGCCGGCGCCTTCAGCGAGCCCGCGCCCGCGCCCCGCAGGACCGCCCCGGAGCCCGTGCGGCGACCTCAGCCCGTCGCGGCGGCTCCCTCGGGCCCCGGCGACGAGGCCGTGGAAGCGGTCCGTGCCGTCCTCGCCGAGGGAGGGGCGCCCGCCGCCCTCGCGGCACGGACGGCGGCGGCGCTCGGCGAGGGCGCCGACGAACAACTGCGCGCCGATCCCTGGCAGTTGCTGCGGGTCAGCGGTGTGCGCACGGAGCAGGCCGACGGGTTCGCGCGAGCGCTGCTCGGCGCGGAGTGCGGGCCCGACGACGAGCGCAGGGGACGCGCGATCACCGCCTGGCTCCTGGAGCAGGCGGCCGTCGCGGGCCACACGGCCCTGGACGCGGCGGCGCTCACCGCGGCGCTGGGGCAGCGTGCCGTGCCCGATCCGGACGCGGCGGTGCAGAGCGCCATCGCGGAGGGCGACATCCTGGTCTTCCAGGACGCCGTCGAGACCCCGGGGGCGCCGGCTCCCGTACGGGAGGAAGCCGACGACGAGGGCGAGGAGACGGAGCAGCCGGTCCGCGTCCTGGTCGGCCTCGAGCAGTACGCCCTCGCGGAGGAGAGCCTCGCCGACGGGCTCGCCCGGGTGATCAACTCTCTGTCCAAGGACGAGGGTTCGGGTCCGCGGGCCGCCGACTGGGAGTCCGCGGCAGGCGAGGCCGCGGGGTCCACCGCCGAGCTGATCCGCGCGGTGGCCGGTCACGGCCTCGTCCTGCACACCGGCGGTGAGGCGGCCCGTGCCGAGCCCGCCGCGGTGCTGAAGGCCGCAACGGGCCTCGGCCTGCGCGCGTGGGCGGCCACGCACGGCACCGCGGGACGGCGCCGCGTCGCCGAGCTCGCGGGCACGGACGAGACGGGCACCGCGACCGTGGCCGGGCTGCTCTCAGGAGCGGAGGGCCCGGGGCGGGACCGGGACGGCGCGCTCGCCTTGGACCTCCTGGTGGTCCTCGACGCGCCGCAGCTGGACGTGGAGAGCGCCGCGATGCTGGTGGAGTCCCTGCCGGACGGCGCACGCCTCGTGCTGAGCGGCGACCCGGGGGTGCTCTGGTCGGCGGGCCCCGGCCGGGTCTTCGCCGACCTCCTCGCGGCACGCTGCTGCCCGCAGGTCGTCTCCCGCGTGCCGGACCCGGGCCCCATCGGGGAGCTGGTGTCCGGCATCGGCATCGGCGAGCTGAACCAGGTCGAGGCGCCGGGCAAGGAAGTCGTGATCGTCCCCGTGCGCGACGCGGGCGAGGCCGTCCACCGCACGGTGCAGCTCGTGGCGGACTCGGTGCCGCGGGCGATCGGGGTGCCCACGGAGGACACCCAGGTGATCACTCCCGGGCACGGCGGCGCCGCCGGCACGCGTGCGCTGAACACCGCGCTCAAGGAGCGGCTGAACCCCGGCCCCGGCAAGTTCGCCGGGTTCGACCCCGGCGACCGCGTCGCCCACGTCCCGGCGCCCGGCCGCACGACGCTGGGCCGGGTCCTGCGGGCCGACGCGGAGGGGCTGCACCTGGAGTGTGACGGCGCCCCCGTCGTCGTGGCGAAGGAGCAGGTGGAGCAGACGGTGCGGCACGCCTGGGCGCTCACCGCGCACCAGGCCGTGGGCCTGAGCTGGCCCGCGGTGGTCGTGGTGCTGCCCGGTGACGCGACCGCGGCCCTGAGCAGGCCCTGGGTCTACACCGCGTTCAGCCGCGGCGAGCGTCACCTGTCGGTGGTCCAGGGCGCCGAGCAGGCACTGCCGCGCGCGGTGGCGGAGATCCCCGCCAAGGCCCGTACGACGCGCCTGCAGACCCTCCTGCGCCCTCAGGTACCCGCAGCACCCGCCGCGCCCTGAGACGAGGGCCCTTCCCCCGCCTGCGGGTGCCGGTGGCCGCCGGGACCCGCAGGCGCGAGGGTCAGCGATCCGCGTCCAGGGGTCTTCTGTCGTCGTCGACGTCGAGCCCGTCCACCTCGTCGACCTCGTCGAGCTCTTCGAGCACCGCCACGGCGTCGGCCTCGGGCCCGTCGTCGTCCGGTTCGTCGTCGAAGACCGCGCTGACGTCGAAGCGGCACAGGACCCGGTGCGGGTCCGCCTGGTCGAAGGGGGTGTCGAGCCACTCCCCCGGCTCGGGCGGCTCGTCCGCCGCGGTGACCCAGAGCGTGGAATCGCCCTCCTCCAGGCCGAACTCCTTGTGCCGGGAGGCGATCTCGTCCGGCTCGAACTCGCCGAAGAGAACGCCGAGCGCGGCGTGCACACTGCTGCCGGCCGCCGCGGCGGCGGAGCTCGCGCCCGACGTGCCCGACGTGCCCGCGTCGAGGTCCGCGATCCGCTCGGCCTGCGCGAGGAGCCGCTGCGGCTCCGCCACGGCATAGTCCCTGCGGATCAGCACGCTCAGCGCGTTCGCCTCCTCGGGGCCCTGGTAGGGCGGCAGCACTCCGCTGTCCGAACCGGGGATCTCGAAGGGGGTGACCTCGTCATGGCGGTCGTAGAGAAGCTCGTCGTACTCCTCGGCCGCGGCGGCCAGCTCGTTGAACGCTTCGTAGACGGCCGGGTCGTCCTCACCCGACCTGCGTTCGACCGCGGCAAGGTGACGGTCGAGCGCGGTCTTGACCGCCTCGGCGGCGGCGCGTACCTCGGCAGCGGTGGGCTGCGCAGCATCAGACATAGTGCAGACGCTATCCGTACCGGGCCTGTGCTTGCACAATAGATGCGATGCCGGAATACGAATTTGTCGACGTGTATGTGCCGCGCGGGGTCACCCGCAAGGAAGCGACGCGCCTGCTGACGGACCACGCGGAGTACGGGCACTGGGAATTGGACCGCCTGAGCCTGCGTACGGACGGGAGCCGCAGGGTGCGGCTGAAGCGGCGGATCATCCGCCAGCTGCGGGCCACCTGGTGAGCTGAGTCAACATGCGGGAAGGGTGCCCCGACCAGGCGGGACACCCTCCGTTCTGCGTACCGGATCAGGGGACGAGGCGCGCCCTGATCAGGCGTTCGACCGCGTCCTGCGGTACAGCACCGTGCCCGCGAGCAGCAGGCCCGCACCCACCGGAAGGACGACGCCGACCGGCAGCTCGCTGCCGGTCTGGGCGAGCGACTCCGAGCCCTTGGGCTGCGCGACGGTCTGCGCCCCCGGCTGGTTCGGCATGGCCCGGTCGTCCACCGGCTTCTCACCCGGCGTACCGGGGTTCCCCGGCTCTTCCTGCCCGCCCGGACTCTCGGGCGTCCCCGGGGTTCCCGGCGTCCCAGGCTTCTCGGGCTTCTCCGGGCCGCCCGGCGGCTGCTCGGGCTTCGTGGGCGGCTTCTCGCTGCCCGGCGGGGTTCCCTCGCCCGAGTCGTTGACGCAGTCGTTGCCGCCGGTCGCGTTGCCGAGGCCGACGATGGTGACGCTGTTGCCGCAGACGTTCACCGGCACGTCGACCGGCAGCTGGACGTCGTTGCCCGAGGCCACGCCGGGCGAGCCGCTGGTGTGACCGTCCGCCGACGAACCGCCGCCCGAGGGCTTGTCGTGGCCGCTGCCACCCTCGTCGGAGGTGTTGACGCAGTTGTTGCCGGCCGCGGGGTTGAGCACCCCGACGACGTTGACGCTGTTGCCGCAGACGTTCAGTGGCACGTGGACCGGGAGCTGGACCGAGTTGCCGGACGCGACGCCCGGAGAATCCGATGCTCCCCCGCGGGCGCCCGAGTCGGCTTGTGCGTATCCACCGCTGATGGCGAGCACGCCCGTCGCGGCCGCCACCGTGATCAGGCCTTTTCGAGTGACCTGTCGCATAGGTTTTCCCTGCCTTATGACCTTCAGGAATGTGTGCGCGCCTCGGGGCGCGCACACCGAATGCCGGAAGGCCCCGGAGTGCATGGCTCGCACTCCGGGGCCGACAGACTCAGACCCTCATGGGGTGAGACACAACAACGTCAGACGTTGGCGCAGGTGTTGCCGAAGGCGGGGTTCAGGAGCCCGATCACGGAGACCGTGTTGCCACAGACGTTCACCGGAACGTGGATGGGCGCCTGGACGACGTTGCCCGAGAGCACACCGGGGGACTTCACGGCGGCACCCTGGGCACCGGCGTCGGCAGCAGCGATACCCGCACCAGCGAGCACGAGACCACCAGTGGCAGCCGCAGCAGCGACGATCTTCTTCAGCATTATTCCTCCTTGTTGGCAATGCGATCCCAGCCGCGGACCGCACCACCTGTAACGAGGAGGGGTTGATGAGGCTACGAGCCCATGGTTCCTTTCACTCTTCTCAGTCAAGTACGCACGCGCTGACGATTATTGGGGACGCCGGCGTTCAGGACGCGTCGATGAACCGGTCGAGGACGCGCACCCCGAACTTGAGCCCGTCCACCGGCACCCGCTCGTCCACGCCGTGGAACATGCCCGCGAAGTCCAGCTCCGGCGGCAGCTTCAGCGGCGCGAAGCCGAAGCCGCGGATGCCGAGGTCGTCGAAGGACTTGGCGTCGGTGCCCGCCGAGAGCATGTAGGGCACGGCGCGGGCGATCGGGTCCTCGGCCTGGAGCGCCGTCTGCATGGCGTCGACGAGCGCGCCGTCGAAGGTGGTCTCCAGGGCCTTGTCGGCGTGCACGTCCGTGCGCTTGACGTTCGGGCCGAGCAGCCGGTCCAGGTCGGCGAGGAACTCCTCCTCGTACCCCGGCAGGAAGCGGCCGTCGACGTGCGCCGTCGCCTGGCCCGGGATGACGTTGACCTTGTAGCCCGCGCCCAGCTGGGTCGGGTTGGCGGTGTTCTGCAGGGAGGCGCCGATGAGCTTGGCGATGCCGCCGAGCTTGGCGAGCGTCTCGTCCATGTTCTCGGGGTCGAGCTCGGTGCCGAGCGCGTCGCCGAGCTCGTCCAGGAAGTGCCGCAGCGTCTTGGTCACCCGCACCGGGAACTTGTGGCGCCCCAACCGGCCCACGGCCTCGGAGAGTTCCGTGATGGCGTTGTCCTTGTGGATCATCGAACCGTGGCCCGCGGTGCCGTCCACGGTCAGCTTCATCCAGTGCATGCCCTTCTGGGCCGTCTCGATGAGGTAGAGCCGCAGGTCCTCGTTGACCTGGAAGGAGAAGCCGCCGACCTCGCTGATGGCCTCCGTGACGCCCTCGAAGAGCTCCGGGTGGTTGTCGACGAGGTAGCGCGCGCCGTACGTGCCGCCGGCCTCCTCGTCGGCCATGAAGGACAGCACGATGTCGCGCGGGGGCTTGCGGCCGGTGCGCATGCGTTCCCGGACGACCGCGAGGGTCATCGCGTCCATGTCCTTCATGTCGACGGCGCCGCGGCCCCACACACAGCCGTCGGCGATCTCCCCGGAGAAGGGGTGGTGCCGCCAGTCCTGGGCATTGGCCGGTACGACGTCGGTGTGGCCGTGGATGAGCAGCGCCGGCCGGGAGCGGTCCTCGCCCTCGATGCGGGCCACCGTGGAGGCGCGACCGGGGTGCGACTCGAAGATCTGCGGCTCCAGGCCCACCTCGGCGAGCTTCTCCGCGACGTACTCGGCGGCCTTGCGCTCGCCCGGGCCCGAGTGGTCGCCGTAGTTGCTCGTGTCGATGCGGATGAGATCGCGGCAGAGATCGACGACCTCGTCCTCACCGGTGACGGCCCGCGACCGGTCCGCGTCGCCCGCCCTGTCGGCCCTGCTCGGCTCGCTCACGATGGTTCCTTCCGCTATCGCTGCTGGTGGTCCCCCTCATCCTCCCGCGTTCCCCCTCCGACACCCAAGACCGGGCACCCGCCGTCATGCGCCGTTCACGCAGCTGACCTGTGTGATCGGAGCCCCCCGAATGTTTGCTATGGTTTTCCACGTCGCCGCGGGAAACCGCGAGAGACCACCGGTCCGGGTGGCGGAATGGCAGACGCGCTAGCTTGAGGTGCTAGTGCCCTTTATCGGGCGTGGGGGTTCAAGTCCCCCCTCGGACACCAGAGATTGACCACGAAAGCGCTGGTCGGGAGCGATCCCGACCGGCGCTTTTGCGTGGCCGGTCACCGGCGGCGGGAATCGGGGTCCTCGGCCGGAGTGGTCATGCCCGTCACGGGGAGCGGTCCGACGGGGACACAGTGCGTGTTGTCCTCGGGCACGCCGGTGTGCTCCACGCCCTCGTCGTCGCGGTAGTGCCAGGCGAACGGCACACCCCGGGCCGTCATCACGTCGGGGCCGTCCATGAGCTGGAAGTGCAGGTGGGGCTCGGAGGAGTTGCCGGAGTTGCCGCATGCGGCGATCTCCTGGCCGGCCGTCACCCGGTCTCCCACGGCCACGCGCAGCGAGCCGCGCCGCAGGTGCGCGAAGGCCGCGTACACGCCGTCGCCGATGTCCAGGATGATGTGGTTCCCCATGAGGTGGCACGGCCAGCCGAGACTGCGGATGAAGCCTTCCAGGTAGAGGTAGAGGAAGGCGGGCAACGACATGCGCGAGAGATGGTCCCGCTGACGTCGCCCGGTCGCGACGACGAATCCGTCGGCGGGGGCGAGCACGGGCATGCCGTAGGTGGGGTAGAGGCGGGGGCGCCGGGCGAGCGGCCAGAGCCAGCGGAAGGGCGGGGCCTGGGGCGTGATCTCGTCGCCGCTCGCTACGGGGACGTGCTTCAGGTCGATGGCGTAGGTCTGCGCATGGCTGTGGGTGTGGCTGGGAATCTTCGTGGCCGGGCCGTTGAGCGCCATCCAGCGTCCGGTGACCGGGATGCGCAGGAGCAACGGCTCGCGGTCCAGGGGCGGGCGCTGGGTGCGGATCAGCGTCACGCGCATCGTCTGACCGACGATCAGCAGCGCCAGGCCGGTGAACCAGAGCGGGCCGAGTCCTTGGGAGTTCACCACGATGCACAAGGCACCGGCGGCGAACACCAGGCCATAGCGCTTCCACAGCATCACGGGCATGTGCACCTCTTCGCAGATGTGTCGGTTCGGGCGGCGCCCGCATCCTGTCACGGTGAAGTGACGGGTCCGGGCGGAGCCGGCTTTCTACGAGGCTCCGACGGGGGCCAACTGCTGGCCGGCCAGGCGCCGGTAGGTGGCGTCCTCCGCCATCAGTCGCAGGTGGCTGCCGCGGGCTCGCAGCCGGCCTTCCTCGATGACGAGGATCTCGTCGGCGCCTGCCGTGGTGGAGATGCGGTGGGCGATCGTGAGCACGTGGCAGGTGGCTCCGATGGTGGTGAGGGCGGAGCGCAGCGCTCCCTCGGAATCCGAGTCGAGGTTCGACGTGGCCTCGTCGAGGAGCAGGACCGCGGGGCGGGTCAGCAGCGCGCGGGCGATGGCCAGGCGCTGGCGCTGGCCGCCGGAGAGTCCGGCCCCGCCCTCCCCCAGTCGGGTGTCGAGGCCGTCCGGCAGGGCGGCGACGACGTCGGTGAGGTGGGCCGCCTCCACGGCCTGCGCGATCTCCTGCGTTGTCGCGTCGGGCCGGGCGTAGACGAGGTTCTCGCGGACCGTGCCCCGCATGAGCGGGGAGTCCTGCTCGACCAGGCCGATACGGGAGCGGAGTTCGCGCAGCGGCAGGAGGGAGACGTCGTCGCCCGAGACCCGGACCGTTCCCTTGTCGGGGTCATAGAAGCGTTCGATCAGCTGGAACAGGGTGGACTTGCCCGCGCCCGACGGGCCGACGATCGCGGTGATGCCGGTGGCGGGGAGCGTGAACGAGACGTCGTCCAGGGCCCGGGGAGCGCTGTCGGAGTAGCTGAAGGTGACGTCGCGGAACTCGACGGCCGCGGCGGCTTCGGCCTGGTCCCGGTTCCGCGTCGGCACGGGGCCTGCCGGGGCCCCGACGGTCTCCTGGTCGATGGTGGCGAGGTCGTTGACGCGGTCGATGGCGGCCCGGCCCTGCTGGAACTCCCCCAGTGACATGAAGAGCGTGACCAGCGGTGAGACGAGATAGAACAGGTACATGATGAAGGAGGTGAGGTCCGCGGCCGGGAGGTCTCCCGTGGTGGTGCGGGCCATGCCCCAGGTGATCACCACCGCGAGGGACACCTGCGTGCCCACGTTCATCGCGGGCATCAGCATCGCCGACAGCCGGGTCACCCGGATGCCGCTGCCGCGTGCGGCGTCGGCGAGCGCGTCGATCCGCTCGGCCTCACGCTGCTCGGCGCCGGAGGCCTTGACGGTGGTGAGCGCACCGAGGACCCGTAGCAGTCCGGACCCGTAGTCGCTGGTGTCCTCGCGGTTCTGGACCGCCGCCTTGCGGACGGCCCTGGCCAGGAACAGCGCGAGCGTGGACGCGGCTCCGAGGCAGCCGGCCGTGACCAGGAGCAGCCGCCAGTCGATCCAGGCCATGACGGCGATGCAGCCGACCGTGGTGAATCCGGCGGTGATCATCTGGGCGACGGACGAGGACAGGGCGATCCTGGCGAGCGAGGTGTCGGAGACGGTACGGGTGAACACATCGCCGTGTTCGAGCTTGTTGAAGGCCCGTATCCGGGAGTGGAGCAGTCGCCCGGTCAGGGTGGAGCGCATGTCCAGGACGATGTTCTCGCCCGCCCTGCCGATCAGATAGAAGTGCGTGGCGGCGAGCGCGGCGTCGGCGACGAACAGGCCGGCGATGGACAGGATCGGCCAGGTCGTGGACTTGTCCAGGGAGACGGCTTCGATCAGGTCGCCGATGAGGAGCGGCTGCACGAGGGTCGCGGCGGTGCCGCCGAGTCCGAGGAGGATGCCGACGGCGAGGAGTATCCGGTGGCGCCGGACGATCGCGGAGAAGTTCACGACGCGTCCCGGCCGCAGGAGATGGCCATGATCACCGCGATGCTCGCGCCGAAGACGATGCCCAGGGCCATCGCGCGGCCTGTGAGCCGTCCGTTCTCCCGGAACACGGCGGACATGCCCGGCGCGGCGAAGGCGAACGTCACCGCGAACCACACCGCACGGCTTGTCGTCATCATGGTTCCTCCCTTGTGCTGCTCGCTGCCCCGGCGGTGGCTCAGGTGCTCTTCGTGTACGTGGTCAGGAACATCGGGTACTGCTCGGTGTAGGGGGAGAGATTCCAGTCGGCGTGGCGGCCCTCGGGGGTGAGGCCGGCCGCCGTGGCGTAGCCGTCGACCTCGTCGGGGGTGGTGAGGCGCGCCAGTTCACTGCCGACGCGGGTGCTGCCGTCGGACTCGTACCAGATGTGGGAGCACTGCCAGAGCTCGGCGGTGAGCGTGGAGTGGGTCTGCAGTCCCGTGCCCGGCTCCGGGTAGGGCGTGAAGAGGGTGGTGCGCAGTTGGCCCTCGTGGAGTGCCTCCACCGCGGGCCGGTTGCCGGTCTCCACCACCAACCGCCCGCCGGGGCACAGCAGTTCGGCGGCGCGCCGCACCGTCTCCTGCTGGTCCTCCGGGCTGAGCAGCATCGACAGCGTTCCGCACACCACGTACACCAGGCCGTAGGTACGGGTGTCGGTGTACGTACGGATGTCCGCGTGCACGGGGACGACGTGTTCGCTTCCCGGGGCGTCGGCGAGCTGGGCGAGCATCTCGGGGGACGAGTCGACTCCCGTGACCTGTCCGGTCTTCTCGGAGAGCGGGATCGCGATGCGTCCGGTGCCGACCCCGAACTCGATGGTCCCGGCTTCGGGGTCGGGGTGGAGCCGGGCCAGGGCGTCCGCGGTGGTCTGCGCGTCGGCACCCTTGGGAAAGATCCGGTCGTACCACGTCGCGAACTGTGCGCCGTAGCCGATGTCTGCAACTGTGCTGGTCATGACGGGGCTTCACTTCCCATGGGTGGTGTCCGGGGGCGGTGGCGCGACTCAGGTGGGCCAGTAGCCGCTCCTGGTCTGCATCACGGAGCGCAGGAGGCGCACGCGTCCGTCGTCGGCGAATTCGCCGAAGGTGAAGACCTCCATCTCGCCCGCCTTGCGCCCGTCCCGCGAGGGCACCATGGAGTAGCGGGCGGCGAAGCGGTTGCCCTGGGTGAGCGCCGTGTGAACGTCCAGGGTGTAGTCGGGTCCCTTGTCGCGGGCCGCGGCGAGGGACTGCAGGGCTGCGGGGCGCTGCATCGACGTGCCGTTGATGTACTGGACGGAGTCGGGGGTGTGGAACCGGTCGTAGGCCTCTTCGAGCGGCACTCCCGGGTCGTTGGCCAGCTCCGCGAAGGTCGTGAGGTAGGCCGCGGGGTCCGTCGGCGCACCGCTTGGTGCGCCGGCGGATGCCGCGTCGCTGTCCCAGGTCGCGGTGTCGGAGCTGCCCCATCCGTAGGTCGACCGCGCGGTGGTGACGGTGGACGCGACGCGTCCGTCGTCCGCGAGGTCGGCGAAGATCACCGCTTCGGTGTTGTGCCGCACCTGCATCACCAGGGGCTTGCTGATGGTGTAGCGGGCGGCGGCGCGGTTGCCGTCCACCACCGCCTCGTGGATCCACAGTTCGTACGGCGTCTGGTCCGCCCGCCACTGCGCGAGGTTCTTCAGGGCGCCGTCGCGGTCGCGCTGCTTGCGGTTGACCACGTGCACGGCGTCCGGGACGTGGTAGCGGTCCCAGACGTCCTCGAGGCTCTGTTCGGAGGCGAAGGCGTCGGCGGTGTAGGTGCGGAGGTAGCCGACGAAGTCGTCGGCGGGGATCGGAGCGGTGGTCATGGCGCGTTCTCCAACACTGGTACGGGGTGGGGCCGTGGTGCTCGGTGGTGCTCAGGCCGCGGCGAGGTGCGGACCGATCCTGCGCATCGGGGTGTACGGGGAGATGAACAGCGGCTCGGGCTCCTCGCTGGTGTCGTGCCCCGCGGCGCGTACGACCGCGAACTGGAAGCCCTTGACGTTCGCCTCGCCCTGCTGCTCGCGGATCGTCTTGCGGATGAACTCGGCGAGGACACGGTAGGAGGAGGTCTTCTGCACCTCCGTCGCTCCGGCCTTGGTGGCCTGCTGGAGGATGGCGGTGCACAGGTCGAACACCGACTTCTCCGGGCGGCGGGTGGCGAACCAGAACGCCTGGTACATCCTGCGGGGTTCGATCATGTCGATCTCGCTCCACTCCGACGTGCCGCCCGTGTGGTCGAGGGTGCGGTAGACGTAGTGGAAGTCGTGCGTCGCCGGGTTCGGGGCGAAGAACTTCCAGTTCGGGATGAAGGAGAAGAGGTCCTTGGAGCGGACCCGGTCGAACGCCGGGTGCGGGTGCTGCGCGGCGACCGTGGCCACCAGCATCCCCGCGCCCACGACGCGCGCCAGGGAGCCGGGACCGGTGAACGTGTCCTTGAGCAGGGCTGTCGGCTTCACCGCTGTGCTCCTTGTCCATCGACGGCGGACTCGCTCTGCGCGTCGCCCGCACCGTGCTCCAGGAAGTCGGTCATGTGCTGCACCGTCTTGTGGGCGTACAGCGCGTTGGTCAGGAGGGAGTCGTGGTCGGCGCCGTCGACGACCTTCACCTCGCCGCCCTGGTGCACCCGGACGAGTTCGTTGTACATCAGGAGCTGCTCGGGGTCCTGGTCCACGGTCTGCTGGGCGGCGATGATCAGCGCGGGCGCCGCCACCTGGGGCAGGTCGCCGTCGAAGGACCTGAAGTCCTTCTCGACCGCCGCCCATTCACGCCTGCCGGCCTTCCAGAGGCGGGCATCGGTGTACTGGGCGAACACCTTGTCCCGGTAGTTCGCCGGGAGCCTGTCGAGCCACGCGGGGCGGCTCATGAGGATGCCGGTGCCAAGGGAGAGGTAGCGGGCCGCGTGCGTGATGTTGTCGTTGAGGTCCTTCGCGCCGTCGCTCTGGCGCTCGGAGCGCTGCAGTTCGGCGGGGTGGGACGGGTCGAGGTAGACGAGGCCGGCGACCCGGTCCGGGATACGGGTCGAGACCCGGCGGATCAGCTCTCCGCCCAGGGAGTGGCCGACCAGGACCGCCTTGCGGTGCGCGGGCACGGTGGCGCGGATCAGGTCCTCGAGGTCGTCGACCGACTCGTCCAGGACGAAGGGGGCGTTGGTCTTGCGGAGGCTGCCCGCGTATCCGGCGCGTGCGTAGGCGACGATCGCGTGGTCCGAGTCGTTCACGAACCGCTCGGTGATCCACGCGAAGTGCTCGGACGTCGAGGTGAGTCCCGCGCAGAAGACGAGCACCGGGGCGTCCGTCTCGTCGTCCCGGCCGCCCGTCTCGTACATGAGCTCGTTGCCGTGCCGGGTGACGAACTTCCGCGAGGTGGGCCAGCCTTCGAGGACCACGGCACGGCGCTGGGCGGCGACCGCGGCGGCGACGGCGACGCCTCCGGCGAGAAGCAGGCCCGCTGCCTTCACCGCGCGGTCGTCGCGGCCCGCCACCGACGGGTGCGTCTTGGGGGCCGTGGTGTAGGCGACCATGGGGTGCATGGCCGGGAAGGCCGTCATGAAGCGCCCGAGTCCCATGACGAATCCGTTGGCCACGTGGAAGCTTCCCGCTGCCGCGATCATCGGGCGGGTCAGCCTGCCGCCGGCGAGGTACACGACCGGGAAGAGGCATTCCATCGCGAGCACGCTGTGCTGCAGGTACTTCGCGGTCCGCGGGTAGCGCTGGGTGAGGCGGTAGGCGCTCTCGAACCCGTACGTGCGGGTGCGCATCACCCCCGGCAGGGCCGAGCCGTCACGCCACTTCTCTCCGATGAGCTTGACCCAGCCGGAGGCGGCGTAGGACAGGCTCGCCTGCATCGCCACGTACCAGAGGAACGCGTCCTTGGTCTGGGGACTCTTCGAGAGGCGGGCGAGGCCGTTGGCGGTCTGCACCAGGTTCGCCACCTGGTCCGAACCGTCCGTGCCGTACCGGTGGCGTGTCTGCAGGACGGAGGTGGAAGCGGTGAGGAAAAGATTTCCGGCGCCGCGCCACCGGCTGTTTCCCGGGAGAAGGAGTCCGGCACTCACGGCGGCGCGCGCGACGTGAATCGCCACCGTCACCTTTTTGCCACTGACGGCCTCGGTGAGTTTACGAATGGCCAGGTTCTTGGTCTCCGGGGCCTCCTTCATGATTTCCCAGTCGTTGAGGCCGCCGGGATCCAGCTGCTTGTGCTGGTGCAGATATTCGAGGGAGGAGGAGAGAGTGGTGAGCGCGGAAAGCCGCTCGGATATACCCAGGGCACGGTCCCGCGATATCGGCACCGGAGAGAAAAGCGACGAGACAAGCTTCTTCATTCGTCTCACAAGATGTTCCTCACGACTGAACCATGGGGTGAGCTAATATCTGAAAGTTGTCGGGCCGCGATTGCGGCGCGGCCCGACAACTCGCCTGGTGCTCGCAGACGTCACGCTCCGAGCGGCTTCAGGAGCCCACGCTCAGGTCTGGGGCTGCTGACGGTGTTCTCTACTTGCCGCCGGCGCCGGCGGCACGGCCGAGCTCGTACGCACCGACGATGGTCGCGCCGGCCGCGAGTCCGCCGCCCGCGTACGGGCAGGTGACGAGAACGGCCGGGGTGAAGGCGACCGGCATGGTGCGGGTGACACGGTCCTGCTCGCCCTCGGTCAGGGTCGGCTCCGTGATCGAACGCACACTGTCGATGATGTGAGTCACTCTGATCTCCTTTTCACAGACGCTCTGAAAGCCCGGCGGCCTTTAGTTGACGACACGGCCGGCGACGTACGCGCCCACCGGGACGGTGAAGGCGACAATGCCCGCCGTGATCTTGGCGGTGACCGGCACGGCCACGGCCGGGGTCGCCATGACGGGCGTGCCGTCGGCGTTCATCAGACCCTCTTCGAGGGAACCCAGCTCCTGCTGGTTCATAAAGGCAGCGATCTTGCCCATGATCCATTCCTCCTGTTGATGTGAAGCGAGGCACCACTATATGAAGATCACAGAGGTGGAGACAGTCCTGGCGTGAAATTGGTGATGACATTAGTCATGCATTTATGGGCTGTCCTGCGAGAACGCCGACGGAGGAGTCCCGCCGAATGTGACAAATGTAAGTCCCGACCTGAGATGCGGTGAACAGAATCGGCATTACGAGCGCCCGTGCGGACGGAGCGACGGTGGGGTTCGGATGTCGTAGGTGTGGCGCAGTGCGGAAAGCGCGGCCAGATGGCCGGACATCCCGTGCACGCTGGGTCCTGGTGGCGTGGAGGCCGAGCACAGGTACACGCCGGGCAGCGGAGTCCTGTACGGGTCCCACCGCGCGGCGGGTCGCAGCAGCGACTGACGCAGGGTCATGGCCCCGCCGCCGATGTCACCGCCGACGTAGTTGGGGTTGTACGTCTCGTAGTCGGCGGCGCTCACACCGCGCGCGGCAATGACCGTGTCACCGAACCCCGGCGCGTACCGCTCGATGCGGCGACGGACCAGGTCGACGGGGTCCCGCCGGTCGCCGTTCGGAACGTGGACGTAGGCCCAGACCGGACGTCTGCCGCCGACGGCACGGCCGGGGTCGGTCGCGGCGGGGTCGACGAGGAGCACGAACGGCTCGGGGTCCCGGATGCCGCGTACGGCCGCCGATTCCGTACGGAACATGTCGGCGCGGGTGCCGCCGAGGTGGACGGTGCCGGCCCGGCCGGTCTCGGGGTCGGCCCACGGGATGGGTCCGGACACCAGGAAGTCAACCTTGGCCGCCCCTGGCCCGTACCGGAAGCGTTCCAGGGACCGGCGGTAGCGCGCGGGCAGCCGGTCGCCGGCGAGCCGGAGGAGTCCCTTGGGGCTGGTGTCGAGCAACACCAGGGGTACGTCCCCGAGTTCGCCGAGGTCCTTGACGGGCTGCCCGGTGTGGATGCGGCCGCCGTGCGCGGTGATGTCGGCGGCGAGGGCGTCGGCGATGCGCGCGCTGCCGCCCCGGGGCAGCGGCCATCCCGTGGTGTGCGCCAGGTGTCCCAGGAGCAGGGCGACGGCCCCTGCGGCCAGCGAGGGGAGCCTGCCGACGGCGTGTGCGGCGACGCCCGTGAGCAGCGCCCTGGCCCGCTCGGTACGGAAGGGCATTCTGGTGGCGTGGGCGAGGACCCTGGGCGCCAGGAGCAGCGGCGCGGCCAGGTCGTCGGGGATGCCGCGCTGGCCGGAGAGGATCAGGTCGACAACTCCCTGGCTGTGTGCGGCGAGCGGCGCCATGAGCCGGCGCCAGCGTGCGCCGTCCGCGCCGAGTCCGGCGCTCGTCTCGGCGAGGTCGCGGTGGGCGAGGACGGTATCCTCCCCGAAAAGCGGGTGGGCGTAGGGGACTTCGGGCTGGAGCAGGTCGACGCCGCGCGCGGTCAGGTCGAACTCCCGGAAGAACCGGGACGCGGCCGCCATGGGGTGCACGGCCGCGCACAGGTCGTGCACGACGTCGGAGTCGAAGAGCGGCTCGGTGCGCAGACCGCCGCCGAGCGTGTCGTGCGCCTCGTACAGCTCGACACCGAGTCCCGCCCGCAGGAGCGTTACAGCAGCGGCGAGCCCATTGGGTCCCGTACCGACGATCACCGCATCCGGCATACGACGCTCCCTCATGCTGGTCTCACGGAGGGCTCGTGCAGCTGCCTCCGTCGGCCACCCGCAAGGGATACAAGCAGCCACCCATGAGCCTTCGTTATGGCGCAGGTCACAGCACCACAGCGCGTCGATCCTTCCGGATGCCTGACATGTGCCACGGCTCCGGCATGACGGATGTCATCCCGATCCATGCCGCAGTTGCCGCGCTGACCTGCAACTTCGCCACGAAAATTGGCACTGCGGTCAGCGCGGACAGAGGGAATGTGACCGAGACCACACGGGCAAGAAGCGGGATGCAAGGGGCGGCTCAGGCCTGTCGGTCAGATCCAGCCCTTCTGCCGGGCGACATGCGCGGCCTCGTGCCGGTTCGCCGCCTGCAGTTTCCCGGCGATCTTCGAGAGGTAGTTGCGTACGGTCCCCTGGGACAGCACCGCGCGCCGCGCCACCGTGTCTATGGGCGCCCCGTCCGCCGACAGCGCCAGGATGTCCGTCTCACGCCGGGTCAGCGGAGACTTTCCCGCCGACATCGCCTTCGCCGCCATCTCCGGATCGACGTAGCGGGTGCCCCGGTGAACCGCCCTGATGATGACGGCCAGCGCTTTCGCCGACGTTGTCTTGGGCACGAAGCCCCAGGCCCCCGCCGACAGGGCCGAGGCCAGATGTCCGGGCGCCGTATGGGAGGTGACCACGACGCACCGTACGGAGGGCCGGGCGTGCCGCAGCTCTCGGATGACGCTGATTCCCCCCTTGTCGGGCATGCTCAGGTCCAGCACGCAGACGTCAGGAACGAGCGCCCTCGCCATCTCGGCCGCTTCCACCCCGCCCGCCGCCTCGCCGACCACTTCGAGGTCGTCCTCCGCCGCCAGCAACGCGGAGAGCGCCCCCAAGATCATCTTCTCGTCGTCGGCCAGCAGTACGCGAATCCGCACCCCTCACACCTCTCGCGCGAGGGGGACAGTGACCAGGAGGCGGTAGGCGCCCTGAGGCCGAGGTCCGTGCTCCAGGCTTCCTCCCAGCGGGTCGAGGCGCCGCTTCAGCCCGCTCATGCCCGTACCGACTGGCGTTCCCCGCTCCCGCGCGTCACGTACACCGTCGTTCACCACCCGCAGTTCGCATGCCCTCTCCTGCCCCACGCCGGATACGGTCAGCGTGAACGTGCAGGCCGTGGCCTCGGACGCGTGCCAGATGACGTTCGTGGCCGCTTCCCGCACCGCCCAGCCGAGGACTTCCCGCACCTCGCGGGGCAAGCTCGGGCCGCACCCCTCGTCGATCACGTCGCACCGTATGCCGAAGGCCTGGAGCAGGGAGCGCGCGCCTTCCAGCTCGTCGTCGAGCGACGCGGTGCGCACGGCGTTGACCACCGCCCGCAGCTCGCTCTGTGAGGTCCGCGCCAACACCTGCACCTCCTCCATCTCCTGCAACTTCCCCGTACGGGCGACGAGTTCGGACTTCAGGGCGATGAGGGCCAGATGGCGGCCGAGCGTGTCGTGCAGATCGTGGGACATCCGCAGCCGTTCCTCGGCCACCGCGCGCCGGGCGGCCACATCCGCGGCCACCTCCAGCCGGGAGATGACGGACACGGGCCGCATCAGGCTGCGGACGGCGATGATGACGGTCAGACAGATCCCGCCGGCGACCAGTGCCGAGGTCAGCGGGTCCGGACTGACGGCGGCGGACAGCCCGAGGCAGGTGAAGCCGGTGGCCAGTTGGACGCGCGGCGACAACTCGGCGGCGACGACGGCCGCGGGCACGACGGCCATCGCGGAGAGCGGGACGACCTCCGCCCGCGCGAAAGCCCCGGTGTGAGGGAGGAGCCAGAGGCAGACCGGCCACACGAAGGTGGGGGCGAGCAGGGCGAGCGGCGGGAACGCGTAGCGGCGTCCCGTACACACCGGACGGAGCAAGGCCCCCAGGTGGAGGGCGTACAGGAGGGACACGAGCCCGAGGACGGGGTGCGGCTCGGGCAGCTCCGCGATCAGGACGAAGACCAGGAGGGGCGCGGTCAGACAGACGACGAGTCCCTGTCGGGTGCGTCTCTCGAAGCGCTCGGCGTCCTGGCGGGTGGCGTTCAACTGCGTCGGCTCCGGCGGAGGCTGACGCATGCCCGGGTCGGAGAACGGGGCGAGCGCGAAGGACGGGTACGGACCGGACTCGGAGGTGGGGGGCAAGTCAAGCCTCACAAATTAGGTGCATCACACAGGTGCATGCATCACACAGGTACATCACGCGGGGTTCACGCAGGGACATTCCGCGGGTTGCGTTTCGCGGGTGCAGTTCGCGGGTGCAGTTCGGCCTCGTGGGGCGCAGCGGGTCAAGAGCGCACCGCGGAGGGGGCGCGACCACCGTGGGGACGCCGACGACCGGAGCCGACGGGATCAGTGGCTTCTGTACGCGGGGCCGATGCCATGGGGGGCATCGCGGCTCACGGACCGCCCGGGATCAGCAGGTGGGCGGGGCCAGGCGGCATGAGATGCGCGCCTCTCGGCACTCGAAGCCTGTACGTACACATGAGAATCCCCCTGAACATGCCGTGCTGGAGGGTGCATCCGCCCGATCAGCCGTTCGCACCGAATCCTCACTGGCCACCCGCACAAGTGTCAACTATTAATGGCACCCTCATGAAGCTCCCCAAGTCCCGCCGGGAACCGCCCAGTTCTTCCCCTATGACCGAGTGGCCCTGTACGGCGTTCGAGGAACCTCTAGACTCCCCAGGCCCCTACGCCCCGGGCAGACAAGGAGCTTGGCTGTGAGTGATGGTGGTGATGAGCTGGCGCAGCGCGTGGCCGAGCGTCTGGAGCAGCTGTTCCAGAACGTCATACCCGCCCGGCTGGGCCGCCCCTGGACGGACCAGGAGGTCTCCGAGGCCACGGGCGTGCCGGTGGCCCGGATCGTCGGCCTGCGCCGCGGCCGTCCGCTCGAACCCCTGCACCGCGACCCTCCGCAGGAACAGATCTCCGCACGCTTCACCGACCGCCTCAACCACCTGCTGGCGCAGCGCGTGGACGAGCGTGGGCAGCGCTACTCGCTGCGGGCGGCGGCCAGGGCCTCGGGGATGTCGTCGACGTATCTCGACAAGCTGCTCGAAGGCCACAGCCAGCCCACCCTCTCGAAGCTGGCGCCGCTGGCGGCCTTTCTCCGCGTCGGCATCGACGCCCTCCTGACGGATGACCTCGGCTCCGTCGCGCACCACTTCGGGGTCCGGCGAGAAGCCCTCACGTACGACAGCAGCGAGCCGGTCGCCGTCGAACTGCAGGACACGCTCAAGGCATTGGCCGCCTATCGCCGTATCTCCCACAATCCCGCCGCCGCGCAGATCGCCTTCCGGATGGCGGGGCTCCCCCCGGGGCAGGCGTCAGAGGTCGCGGCCGTGATCGAGAGCCTGCTCGCGGAACCAGGCCCGCACGACAGCGCCTCCTAGCCTCAGATTCGCCACTGTGTCCGAGATCAGTCCGGTGGTCATAGGATCACTCGTACGTGGTCCTGACCCGACCGCGAGCGTCGAAACACTACGGGGGCACCATGCGAATCGGCCGTGAACGGCGGCGCGCGATCCGGCTCATCCGAGAACTCGATCTTCCGGAATTGCCCGTGCTCAAGGATGTCGTCGAGTCGGTGGCACGCGTACGCGACCGGCCGGTCGAGGTCCACCATCGCCGACTGCCCTCCGGACTCACCGGATTCTGCGCGCAGTTGGCCCACCGCGACGTCATCGTCATCGGTGACAGTGCCTCGCCCCTGAACAGGATTCTCACGGCCTGCCATGAGCTCGTGCACCTGTGGCGCGGGCACGCTCCGGCCCAAGGCGCCCTGTTCGACAGGGCCACCGTGCGCACCCTGCTGCCCGGGATGCACCCGGACGTCGTCCGCGGGGTCCTGATGGGGCGCTCCCATTACGGCTCCCCGCAGGAGCGGGAGGCGGAAGTGGTGGCCACCCAGCTGGTCACCATGCTGGACCTGCGGGCGGATCAGATCGGCAACGCCCAGCTCGCGGCTTCTCTGGCCCATCGCAGAACCGGTGTCTGATGACGGCCCTCAACACCGTCTACGTCACCCTCTACTTCCTCCTCAGCGGTCTGTCGGTCATGACGGCGGCCAGCAAGGTACTCGCGCTGCGCAACAACTCCGCCCGCTCCCTGAGCATCCTCGCCTGGGGGGCGCTGCTGGCCGCCGGTTCCTTTCTGCTCATGTATCCGGCGCTCTACCGCCGGCTCGGAGCCATCTCCGGCATCCCCACCTTCAGCACCTTGCTGATCTATCTGTGCCTCTTCGGCTTCGCCGTCAACTCGCATGTGGCGGTGCGCCTTTGGGGCCAGGACCACGGCGACGTCCCCCGTTCGGGTGTGCGCCGTCTGGTCCGCCCGGCCACGCTGTATCCGCCGCTCGGCATCGGCATGGTCACGCTCTACTTCCTGGCCGCCTTCCGTTACCCGCGGGACCTGGGGGCGGGGCGCATCACCGTCGACACCCACCCTCTGGTGGTCTTCTTCTTCGCCGTCACCTGGGTGGCCATCGCCACTCCCCTGCTCGCCACCGCTCGCCGGTGCGGCACGTTGCGCCTGGCCCAGCAGGACGAGCGCCCCTCGATCAGCCGCGGGCTGTACGCGGTGCAGATCGGGGCGCTCCTTCTGGGGACGTCGTTCGCGCTCAAGCTCCCGCCGCTGACGGCCAGTTCCTTCGGTGCCCATCACATCGACGTACTGCACCTCGGCGTGCCTCTCCTGAGCGGCGCCGGCATCCTTCTCGTGCAGTACGGCTACCTGGCGCCGGCCCTCGACGCCTGGATCGAGGAGCGCCGTGACTTCCGCACCCTCCACCCCCTGTGGGAACTGACCGTGCAGGTCGGCGATCCACGCCTGGCGCTCGCCCCGCCGGGCCCGCTCACGGAGAAGCTCGCCCTCAACGTCACGACGTGGTACCTGCCCCGCCGCATCATGGAGATCTCCGACGCCATCCACGCCCTGCACCCCTGGATGCGGCCCGAGCCCGCGGACGGTGTCCTGCGCTCGGCTCCCGCCTCCACCCCGCCACCGGACCTCACCGCCGCGTGCGCGGCCGCCACGCTCATCGATGCCATCGACCGCAAGCAGCAGGGCATTCCGCCCCGGCAGGACCTCCCCACGGCTCCCCTGCCTTCGGTCCCCCCGGCGGAGGAACGAGCCCACCTGGTCCGCGTGGCCACCGCGCTCCGGCACCCCGGCGCTCTGCCGTCAGAGCGGTCCTCCGGCCGGCAGTCCGCGCTGTAGCCGCCGCTCATGGACCAGGCGGCCCACCAGGGCCCCGCCGTACACGACGAAGCCCACCCCCACCAGCCAGGACTGCAGGATCAGCACGGTGCCGAACGGGCCGTACGTCACCGCGTTCGACGCGATCAGCGGGGAGAAGACGAACTGCGAGAAGACCCGCAGCCCGAGCAGCCCGAGGGCGGTCAGCGCGGCCCCGGGGGCCAGCGCCCGCCAGCGGACCCGGCCGCAGAGCAGCAGTCGCTGTGACCACCAGAAGAAGAGGAACACGCCGATGGTGTCGCCCACGGTGACGAGAGCGGTCTCGGCGGCGGACGACTCCTCCGGCGCGGGCAGCGTGACGAAGAGCAGCAGGACGAAGACCAGCACGGCCAGCCAGACGACGTGCCGCCACATGGTGTGCCAGCGCGCCGACGGCAGATCCCACGCACGTTCGTAGCCGGTCTGCACGGCGGACCCGAAGGTCACGCCGAACGCGGCCAGCGCGGCGAGGCCCAGGGCCGTGGTCCGTTGCAGCGCCCGCCCCGGCACACCGAAGAGCTGCTTGATCGCCTCCTCCGGCACCTCGGACACCCCGAGCCCCTGCACCAGCCACCGGGCGAACCCTTCGCCCCTCGCGAGGTCGGCCGCGGCGACCACGACCAGCAGCGGCACCAGAGTGAGGAAGCTCAGCGCCGCGAAGCCCATGGCACGGTGCATCAGCTCCATCTCCCGCCCCCGGTTCCAGGCGAGCCCGGCGAACGAGGAGGACGCCGGCAGGCGGCGGTGGAAGCGCGGGGGTCGACGTCCGTCGTCCGGCGGAGTATCGGGTGCTGAGGGCATGTCGGATCGAATACCCGCAATCCCCCCGAAGCCAGCCCGCGATACCGCCGAACGGGCACCTCACCGGGCGTCTAGGCTCCGTCCCACAGACCCTCGTGGCGGCGGTGTGCGGGGGTGAGGCCCTGCGTGAAGTACTTGTCGTAGTACTCGTTCTCCACGTGGTGGGCCTGCAGCCAGATGCCCGGCACGTGGATCGCGTCCGTGTGCGCGGGGAAGCGGCGGTGGGTGCGCAGGATGTACGTGCAGATGTCGCGGGCGCACTCGATCACCCGCTCCTCGTACTCGCTCGCCTCGGCGAGATAGCGCTGGCCGTAGTCCTCCCGGTAGATGCGGGTGAAGACGTCCTTGTCGCCGTAGACGCCGCCGGGGCCGAACTTCTCGCGGATCACCTCGTCCACCGCGTCGGACATCGACGCGAACGCGGGCGGGCACATCGCGGAGATCAGCTGCTCGCCGTCCGGCCCCTTCAGGCCCACCGGGTGCGAGCGGACGTTCGCGTACTTGGGGAGCGGGATGTGCCAGCGCCAGATGTCGGCCGGGCGCCAGCGCGGGGTGACGAAGGTGAACCCGAGCATCCTGCCGTAGGCGCGGGAGAACTTCGGGTCGCCCAGGGCGATCTGGGGGTTGATGGACGCGTGGATCCAGGCGCCCAGGCCCATCGCCTCCGCCACCAGCATCAGGTTCTGCAGCAGCAGGTCGGCCTCGATCTGGGTGCGCAGCGGACCGAGGGCCCCCAGCGGCAGCTTCAGCTCCCCGTTCAGGAAACCGTTCTTGATCCACTTCTGTACGCCCGCGGGACGGTAGAAGTTCCGGTCGTCCACCAGGGTGGGCCGCGCCCCGTCCGGCTGCGTGAGCAGGTACATCAGGGCGTTGATGTACTGGTGGGACAGGTCGACCACCGGGAAGAGGACCGTCGTGCCCGGCAGGTTCGACAGGAAGCGGTTGGAGTCGAGGTAGGCGGGGAAGTCCCGCAGGCCCTCCGCCACGTCGAGCCGGTGACCGAGGACCTTGACCTTGGCCTCCCGCGCGCGGGCGGTCAGGGTCGCGTCGTCGAAGGGTTCCTCGGGCGCCGGCGGCAGCTTCCTCAGGTAGTAGGTGCCCGTGTCGTTGATCAGGAAGAAGTGCGTGCCCTGCGCGTTGTCGGGGCTGCCCGCGGTGCGCCCCGCCATGGTCAGGTTCGGCTTCGCCATGATCGGTTTGCCGTCGCGCGGGTCCTCGAAGGGGCGGTCGGGCATGGTCAGCCCCGTACAGCCGGTGAGGGCGATCAGGACCGCCTCCTCCAGCTCGGTCAGGGGCTGGGGGGCGTCCTTGGAGACGTAGCTCATCGACCCGGCGGGGACGGTGGCGCCGCGGCTCACCCGGTGGGTGCGACGGCGCCAGACCGTCTCCAGAAGGGGACGTACGAAGAGGTCGGCGAGCCCGGGGTGGTGGCCGTTCGCCCGGCTGTCGGGTCCGGCCTCATCCGTTGGCATCGCTGCCTCCGTCCCGCGCCGGCTTGACCTGGCGCCATGGGGCGAACGCGCTCGCGTCACGGGACAGCAGACCCGCGAGGTCCGGGGCGTGCCGCTGGATCACGGACTTCATGCCGCTCTTCTCGACCCATTCGATGCCGAGCGGCGTGTAGATCTCGGGGCGGTAGTCGACGGTCAGGAAGCGGTCGCTCTGCAGGCGCCGGGTGGCCATCAGGATGAAGATGCGGAAGGCCGTGTCGCTGAAGCCGAAGCCGGTCGGCGGGTTCTCGGCGAACAGGCCGACCACGGTGTCGATCTCGTCGACCGAGCTGTAGACGTCCTTGAGGCGCGCGACGGTCTCCGGGTCCTGGCTCAGGTCCTCGAAACGGCGGATGCGCGGCTTGTGCAGGCCCGCACGGAAGTCGTTGTAGCGCGGCACGCCCCGCCTGCGGGTGCGGACGAGGTCGACGACCGACAGGTCGATGATCTCGCCGTCGCGCTCGAAGCGCTGCAGCGCGCGCGGGAAGTTGTTCAGGGTGATCGCGCCCGGGTGGGCGATGCCCAGCGAGTAGAGGGTGTCGGCCAGGCCCGTCTTGCGGATGGCGGCCTCCGCGGCGCCGCCCTGGATGTCCTGGAAGGTCAGGCTCTCCAGGCGCTGCCCGAAGTGGTGCTCGCGCATCACGTAGTCGTCGGGGATCAGCGGGTGCATCCGGTAGACGGTGACGAAGTCCTCGGTGAGGGAGTACGGCGCCGCGTGGTGGTCCGGCAGCGTCTTGGGGATGCCGGTCAGCGAGTGGGACTCCAGGAGCCACAGGCCCAGCTTGTTGAGCCAGTTGTTCGGCGGGCCCTCCCAGTTGGTGTGCAGGCCGAGGTCGATGGCCTCGGTGGCGAGGATCGCCGGGGTCCACTCCACCGTGTGAATCTTGGCGATGAGGGCGGAGACGACCAGACGCGCCGTGTGGTAGACGCTGTCCTCGCTCATCGCCGGGTACTCGCGGCGCAGGGCGGCGCAGACCGCGTTGTGTTCACGGGCGAAGAGGGTGTGCATGGCGCTGAGGCCGAGCCACCAGCTTTCGTTGAAGCCGGTGAGCGGGATGCCGTTCTGGCCGGTGGGCAGGTGGCCGTCCTCCAGGCGCAGGTCGGCGCTGCCGTCGGCCTCGCGCAGGAACCTCGCGGTCTGCTCGTCGGCGCCGTACACCTCGGAACCGTCCCACCAGTGGGACGCCGTGTTGGCGAAGAGGATCGGTGGCTGGTTGCCGGGGAGCTGGATGCCCTCGTTCTCGGCGAAGCGCATGACGTTCTCGGGCGGCCCGCCCGGGGTGTTGTGCCAGGTGCTGCCGGGCGGCAGCGGGACCTCGACCGACTTGGTGCCGGTCGGGTAGCGGCCGTGGTTGACCCAGTCGTGGACCTGGAACTGGATCCAGGCGGCGGCCAGGATGTTGAGCGAGGTCGCGGGCACGAAGGTGTCGCGCTGCAGGAGCGTGCGGCTGACGGTGACCGGGTTCGGGGTGTCGAAGAGATCGGGCCGGTAGTCCGGCTTCAGGTTGCGGCCGAAGGCCGCGCCCACGGCTCCCATCTTGGGCGCGGAGAGGTCGTTGTACGTGCCGTCGTACGACCGGGCCGTGCGCAGCCGTTCGTCGGCGGACGGCGGCACCCGGACGGCCTTCGGCGGCGCCTCGTGGACGTCGGTGTCGATGAGGTTGAGGCGCCGGAGCACCTTGCGCAGATAGACCAGGTTGAGCAGGCTCGCCTCCAACGGCAGCTTGTACCACGGCACATAGCGGTTGAGCGCGCCGAAGAACCGGCCGACGGGGATGCCGAGGAGGGTGTTGCGCAGCGGCTCCTCGGTGGTGAAGCGCAGGCCCTGGCGGTGGGCGACGCTCGCTTCGTACGCGGCCTTGCGGGCGCGGTTGAGGTTGCCGAGGGGGCGGAACTCGTCGGTGGTGTACCAGGGGTTGAAGGCGAGCTCCTCGACCCGGCCGGCCGCCGCCTGCGCGTCGGCGGTGGCCAGGTCCTGGCGTGGCACGGTGAGGCGCGCGACGGGCACCGGGGGCGCGACGTTGTCCTTCCACTCCACGGAGCCGTCCTCGATGGGCGTGCGCTGCTCGTCCACGTACCGCTGGACGCACAGGTCGAAGACGACGTCCGAGGTGATGAGGCGGTGCGCGAGCTCCCGGTGCAGGAAGCCCGGGTCGCGGCGCTCGGGCTTGGGGTCGGGGGCGCTGCCCAGGACGGGACGCAGCAGGTAGCGGACGGGGCCCGACTCGCCCCAGAGGATGGCGCCGCGGCTCCAGTACGTCTCCTTGGCGAGGCTGTCGACCTTGTGCCGGGTGGCGGCCTGGATGTTGCGCCGCATCCGCGTCGCGGTGGAGAACCCGACGGCGAGCGGCAGCTTCACGAACAGGCCGAAGGCCTTCTGCAGGGTGCTGTTCGCGCCCGCCATGGCCTTGGCGAAGGCCACGAACTCGCGGGCGTCGCGGGCGTGCGACACCGGGAAGTTGGTGGCAAGGAGGTCGTGGCTCTCCTCGTCCGACACCGTCACGCGCACGGCCACGCCCCGCAGATCGGCCACGGCGTCGGGCTGCCGGGTGCCGCTGGCGTTGGAGAGCCGCACGGTCGCCGCGTACTCGGCGCCCGGCCGGGCGAATCCGCCGCGCAGGGCTTCGGGGAGGTCCTCGTGGAAGGTGAGGCGGGCGTTCTCCACGCCGAGCGCGGGTTTCGCGTGCTGGGTGCGCGCGAGCGAACCGGCGTCACTGGTACGGCGGTTCTTCGCCTGGACCTTCATGATCTCGCGGGCCAGGCGCTCGAAGAGGCGGTGCTCCGCCTCGGGGCTGCCGCCCACGTATCGCTCGTAGGTCTGCTCGTACTGTCCGGTGTCGGCCATCAGGCGATTCCTTCGCACGCAGGCTTACGGGACGGGGCTGGGACACGTTGCAGAGCCCTGTCCGAGGACAGGGCTCTAGGACGCTACTGGCGGCGCCGGACGGCCGCAGCGCGGGTTCCCGCCTATGTGCGGGGCGCGGTCCCGGCCTCGAACAGGCAGGCGGGCGGCGGCATTTGGGCCTGTCGGGCGCCCGGAGGCGGCCGTGGAAGGCGGCGCGGGTGATCGTGCGGCTGTCCCTCTGGGGTCTTCTCTCACAGCAACCCCAGGAGCGGGGCGCGCCGGTGGCCGGTCCGTGACGGGTGGGCGGGGCCCGGGCGCGCGCGAGTTGACTGCGGACCGGGCCGGTGGTGTGCTCGCAACTCCGTTGCCGTCGCCGCACGTTCCGGGGGGAACCATGCGCGACCACCACGTCCGCGCTCCGTCCTTCAGCGATCTGCGCCGCCCGTTCAAGGCCGGTCCGGACATCGGTCCCGGGCCCGGCTTCCCGGTCTATCCGGACCTGGTGGAACGGCTGGTGGCGGAGAAGTCGCAGCCCGATCCGGAGGGCGTGGTCCCGCACGCGCTCGCGACGTGCGCGGCGTACTCGTACGCCGGCACCGCCGAGGACGCCGACCCGGAGACGCTCGCCATGATCATGGCGCGCCTCGGTCTCGAGGAGAACCGCTGCCGGGTCTTCGAGCAGCGGGTGGGCGCGATGTACATCGCCTCGGCGGCGTACCTGCTGCAGGACAAGGACCGGCGGGTGGTGATCCTCTGCTACCGCGGCACCCAGCCCGAGGACATCATCAGCATCCTCACCGACGCCGACGTACGGCCCGAGACGCTGCGCGTGGCCCTCGGGAACGAGCAGTACGACGTCCACGCGGGCTTCTACCGCAACATGCGGGCCTCGCGGTACCTGGTCATGCAGGCCCTGGAGCGGGCGCTGCGCGGCGAGTCCGTCGACCCCGACGAGCAGGGCACGGTGGGCGACGGGATGGAGGCGCTCTACATCACCGGGCACAGCCTGGGCGGTGCGATGGCGGCGCTGATGGGCGTCGTGCTGACCCACGAGCCGCGTTACGCCGCTGTCGCGGAACGTCTGAGGGCCGTCTACACCTTCGGCCAGCCCATGCTGGGCGGGCCGGAGCTGGCCCGCGCCTGCCACGAGGCCCGCGACCCGCGGGGCGTGCACGTGCTGCGTGACCGGCTCATCCGCTACATCTACGACCGTGACGTCGTGCCCGCGCTGCCGCCGCGCCCGGTCGGGCCCTACGCACCCTTCGGCCGCGAGTTCCACTACCGGGGGCGGCGTGGCCTGGCCGACGGCGCCTTCTCGCTGGTGGCGGACGCGCTGACCGAGGCGCTCGCCCTGCCCGGCGATCTGCTCGGCGGCAGGCTGCGTGCCATGGCAGGGCAGCGGGCGAAAGCGGTGGGGCGGGCCGTGGAGGGCCTTGCGCGAGGCCCGCGCCGGGAGGCCGGCTGGGTCGAGGTGCGCGAACCGGCGCCGCCCTACCCGCAGATGGACAGCCTCGCCGGGCTCGCGGTGGTGGCGCCCCTGGCGTTCTTCGCGACGCGCCTCGCGCTGACCCGCACGATCCCGTTCACGTACTCCTTCGAGGACCACGGGCCGGGGCACTACGTGAACGCGCTGGCTCCGCCGGGGGTCATGAGCGAGTACGGCGATGTCCTGTGAGGCGGCGGCAGGCGCCCAGGAGCCCTAGTCGATGAACTCTCCCTCGACGTAGACCCACACCCCGTCGACGCGCTCGAAGCGGCTGCGCTCGTGCAGGGCGTCGGGGCGGCCCCCGTCGGTGTAGCGGGCCCGGAACTCGACCGTGCCGGTGGTGTGGAACGCGGTGCCGTCGGCCGTGTCCAGGATCTCCAGGCCGACCCAGCGCAGGCCCGAGTCGAACTCGACGCGGGGCGGCCGGGTGCGGGGATGCCAGGTGCGCAGGAGGTACGCCTCGTCCTTGACGGCGAAGGCGCAGTACCGGGAGCGCATCAGCTCCTCGGGCACGGCGGCCACGGCCTCGCCGCCGTGCAGCCGTCCGCAGCACTTCTCGTACGGCTGGGGGTGGCCGCAGGGGCAGGTGGTCTGGGGGCGGGGGGCACGTCGGGACATGCGGACCATTGTCCCCGACGCTACGGGGCGAGAATGTCCAGCTCGTGCAGCGCCCCGACCGCGATCTCCCGGGTCAGCTCCTCCGCGCGCACCGGATCACCCTCGCGCACCGCCTCCGCGAGCCTCACGTGGAGGGTGACGGCGGCCGGGTCCGGGTCCTCGAACATGACCTGGTGGTGGGTGCGGCCCGCGAGGACCTCCGCGACGACGTCACCGAGGCGGGCGAACATCTCGTTGCCCGACGCGTTCAGGACGATGCGGTGGAAGTTGATGTCGTGGAAGAGGTAGCCCTCCAGCTGCTGGCCCCGCGAGGTGGCGACCATGCCGAGGGCGCATTCGGTGAGGGCGGCGCACTGCTCGGGAGTGGCGTGCTGGGCGGCGAGCCCGGCGGCGGCCGGTTCGATCGCCGAGCGCAGGACCGTGAGGGAGCGCAGCTGGCGGGGCCGGTCGGCGCCGGCCAGACGCCACCGGATGACCTGGGGGTCGTAGACGTTCCACTCCGCGGTGGGCCGCACCGTCACGCCGACCCGGCGCCGGGACTCGACCAGGTGCATCGACTCCAGGACCCGCACCGCCTCGCGCACGACGGAGCGTGACACCTCGAAGCGCTGGGCCAGCTCGTCCGTGCGCAACACACTGCCCGGCGGGTACTCGCCGCCGGTGATGGCGGGCCCGAGGCTTTCCAGTACGCGAGCGTGCAGCCCACGGGCCTGATCGGTCATGTCGTCAGGGTATGTGGGGACCCACGGGAACAAAAAGTCAGACTTTTGTGTCACAGCCTCTTGAATTTGTCGGACCTAATGGGTTTCAGTGACGTGAACGAGCCACGGGTCTCCCCCGTCCCGTGGCTCGTTCCGGACCGACGGCTCGTTTCGGACCGATGTCGAAGAAGACAGCGAGGCAGCACAGCGATGAGCACCCCCCATGTCGTCGTGGTGATGGGCGTGGCAGGAACCGGCAAGACAACGATCGGTCCCCTGCTCGCGGCACAGCTCGGCGTTCCCTACGCCGAGGGCGACGACTTCCACCCCCCGGCGAACATCGCCAAGATGTCGGCCGGGACCCCGCTGACCGACGACGACCGCTGGCCGTGGCTCGATGCCATCGGTGCCTGGGCCCACGGCAGGGCCGGGCTCGGCGGTGTGGTCAGCAGCTCGGCGCTGAAGCGCAGCTATCGCGACCGGCTGCGGGCCGCGGCCCCCGGCGTCGTCTTCGTGCACCTCACCGGTGACCGGGCCCTCATCGAGGACCGGATGTCGCACCGCCAGGGCCACTTCATGCCGACGGCCCTGCTCGACTCGCAGTTCGCCACGCTGCAGCCGCTCGGCGCGGACGAGGCGGGCGTCGCGGTCGACGTCACCGGCAGTCCGGAGGAGATCAGCGAGCGGGCCTTCCAGGCTCTGGGCTCGCTCGACCAGTAGTCCCCCGTAGTTCCCCGTAAGCCCCCGTCCCCCGCACCCCCCTCCCCTGACGTACAAGGAAGACACCGTGACCAGTCTCAGCGTTGAGATGCTGGCAGCGGACGCCGTCGAGCCGATCACCTCCGCTGGCCATGCCCAGCTGGGTGTCGCCGTCCTCGCGGGCATCGCCGTCATCGTCCTGCTCATCACGAAGTTCAAGCTGCACGCGTTCCTGGCCCTGACCATCGGTTCGCTCGCCCTCGGCGCCTTCGCGGGCGCCCCGCTCGACAAGGCGATCGCCAGCTTCACCGCAGGTCTGGGCTCGACGGTCGCGGGCGTGGGTGTGCTGATCGCGCTCGGCGCGATCCTCGGCAAGCTGCTCGCCGACTCCGGCGGCGCGGACCAGATCGTCGACACGATCCTCGCCAAGGCGGGCGGGCGCTCCATGCCGTGGGCGATGGTCCTGATCGCCTCGGTGATCGGGCTTCCGCTCTTCTTCGAGGTCGGCATCGTGCTGCTGATCCCGGTCGTCCTGATGGTCGCCAAGCGGGGCAACTACTCGCTGATGCGGATCGGCATCCCGGCCCTGGCCGGCCTGTCCGTGATGCACGGGCTCATCCCGCCGCACCCCGGCCCGCTGGTCGCGATCGACGCGGTGGACGCGAACCTCGGCATCACCCTCGCGCTCGGCGTGCTCGTCGCCATCCCGACGGTGATCATCGCCGGACCGGTCTTCTCGAAGTACGCGGCGAAGTGGGTGGACGTCCCCGTCCCCGAGAAGATGACGCCGCAGCGTCCCTCGGAGGACCTGGAGAAACGCCCCGGGTTCGGCGTGACGGTCGCGACCGTGCTGCTGCCCGTCGTGATGATGCTGGCCAAGGCCCTGGTCGACATCATCGTCGACAACCCCGAGCACACCGTTCAGCGCGTCTTCGACGTCGTCGGCTCGCCGCTGATCGCGCTGCTCGCGGCGGTCATCGTGGGCATGTTCACGCTGGGCCGTGCGGCCGGGTTCACCAAGGGGCAGCTCTCGACCACCGTCGAGAAGTCGCTCGCGCCGATCGCCGGTGTGCTGATGATCGTCGGTGCGGGCGGTGGCTTCAAGCAGACCCTCATCGACTCCGGTGTCGGCAAGATGGTCCTGGAGATCTCCGAGGACTGGTCGATTCCGGCGCTGCTGCTCGCGTGGCTGATCGCCGTGGTGATCCGCCTCGCCACGGGTTCGGCGACCGTCGCCACCATCTCGGCCGCGGGCCTGGTGGCACCGCTGGCCGCGAACATGTCCGACACGCACACGGCGCTGCTCGTCCTTGCCATCGGAGCGGGTTCGCTCTTCTTCTCGCATGTGAACGACGCGGGGTTCTGGCTGGTGAAGGAGTACTTCGGGATGAGCGTCGGGCAGACGATCAAGACGTGGTCCGTTATGGAGACGATCATCTCCGTGGTCGCGGGTGGGTTCGTGCTGCTGCTGTCCCTGGTGATCTAGCCGGGGTCAGAACGTCCTCGAACGCCGGACGGGCCGGAACATCCAGCCCGTCCGGCGTTTGCTTTACCTGCGCCACAGCGGATGCCGACGTTCCGCCCACTCCGGGTCCACCGACCCGGTCCGCATCCCCCGCCGCGCCTCCGGGTCCGCCCACGCCATCCCCACGTGCCCGGCGATCACCACGCCCAGCGCGAGGGCCAGCCAGTCGTGGACGAACGTGCTTCCCGTACGCCAGGCCAGCGGCGCGAGGTCCGTGAACCACATCAGCAGGCCCGTGCCCAGCATCACCAGGACCGCCCCCGCCAGCCAGCCCGCGTACAGCTTCTGGCCCGCGTTGAACTTTCCCGCCCTGCGGTGCGGGTTGCGGCGCCGCAGCCAGGCCCTGTCGTGCGGCCCGAAGCGGTTCAGGAGGCGCAGGTCGCCGCGGAAGGCGCGGGAGGCGAGCCCCGCCAAAAAGGGGGCCGGGAGCAGCAGGCCCGACCATTCGTGAACGGTCACCACCAGCGCGCGGCGCCCCACGAGCTCGGCGAGCTGCGGGAGGTACAGACACGCCGCGGTCGCGACGCAGATCCCCATCAGGAGGGCCGTCACCCGGTGCACCCAGCGCTGTGCCGGGCTGAACCTCCGTACCCGTGACGTCACTTCAGGCCGTGGGCTCGTCGTCCCTGCCATTCGAATCACCCACCCACGCGTCGACGTCGTAGCCCCGCTTCTCCCAGTAGCCCGGCTCCACCTCGTCCGTGAGCGTGATCCCGGAGAGCCACTTCGCCGACTTGTAGAAGTACATCGGGGCGACGTAGAGGCGGGCCGGGCCGCCGTGGGTGTGGCCCAGGTCCTTGTCCTGCATGCGCAGCGCCACCAGGACGTCCGCGCGCCGGGCCTGCTTCAGGGTCAGGCTCTCGCTGTACGTCCCGTCGAAGCAGGTGAAGCGGACGGCGCGGGCGGTGGGGCGTACGCCTGCCGCGTCGAGCAGGCGGGAGAGCCGCACGCCCTCGAAGGGGGTGGCCGGCACCCGCCAGCCCGTCACGCACTGGACGTCACGCACCAGGCGGGTCTGCGGCAGGGCGCGCAGATCGGCCAGGGTGTAATCGGCCTCGCGGTCCACCAGGCCGTCGATCTTCAGGCGGTAGGTCGACGCGTTCTTGCGCGGGACGGACGCGGCCACCGAGTAGTAGCGGAAGCCGCCGCCGTTCGGGAGCAGGTCCGTCAGGCCCGTGGGGTCCTTGTCGGAGGCGGCGCCGAGGAACGTCTCCAGGCCTCGCTGGAGCGGTGGCGCGGCGGCCACGCCCAGGGCGCCGAGGCCGAGCTTGCCCAGGACCAGACGGCGGCCGACCGGCGCGCCGCCGTGGTCCTCTTCGGGCGGGTGCTGAGGAGAGGTGGTCACCCTCCGATTCGAGCACCCGCGGCCCCCGGGGTACAGGGGCCGCGGGTGTCCGTCAGCGTTCCGTCACATTCGGCGGGCCCCTACTCGCCCGGTGTCTTCGCCGCCTTCTCCAGCTGGAACGCCTCGTTGCCCAGGCCGATCCGGGCGTGCGCCTCCGGCTTGGCCGAGCGCAGGAACAGGCCGTAGGCCACGCCGATGAGGGCGGCGAGCAGGATGATGCCGGGCAGCACCCAGCTGAGTGCCGAGCCGGAGTCCGCGCCGACCAGGACGTCGAAGTCCTTGACGGTGTAACCGGCGATGACGAGCAGGCCGGCCGCGGCGAGCGCGGACGCGGTGATGCGCCAGGCCTGGGCGCGCGCGGCGCCGCGTCGCACGAAGAAGACGATGACCGCGACGGACGCCGTGGCCATCAGGAGGATGACGCCGAGGGCACCGATGTTGCCGCCCCAGGTGAACAGGTGCAGGACCGGGGCGGTCGGGTCGCCGAACGGGCCGTCGTCGGTGACCGCGAAGGCCACGACGATCAGCACGGAGATGACCGTCTGGAGCAGCGAGCCGGTGCCGGGGGCGCCGGTGGAGGTGTTGGTCCTGCCGAACGCGGCGGGCAGCAGACCCTCGCGGCCCATGGCGAAGGCGTACCGCGCGACCACGTTGTGGAAGGAGAGGATCGCCGCGAACATGCCCGTCACGAACAGGACGTGGAGTACGTCGGTGAAGGTGCCGCCGAGCCGGGACTCGGTGAGCCCGAAGAGCAGCCCCGCGCTCTGTTCCTGCGCGGCGGAGACGATGCCGGAGGGGCCCGCGGCGACCGAGAGCGCCCAGGAGCTGATCGCGAAGAAGATCGCGACGAAGCCCACCGCGAAGAACATCACGCGGGCGACGACGACCTGCGGGCGGTCGGTCTCCTCCGCGTACACGGGGGCCTGCTCGAAGCCGGTGAAGGCGGCGATGCAGAAGCAGAGCGAGGTGGCGACGCCCGCGCCCGTGAGGGTGTCGAAGTTGAACGCGTGCAGGGACAGGCCTTCCTTGGCCGGGTCCGCGATGGCCGCGATGTCGAAGATGACGACGAGCGCCACCTCGATGAGCAGCAGCACGCCGAGGACGCGCGCGTTCAGGTCGATCTTCAGCCAGGCGAGCACGGCGACGACGGCCACGGTGACAAGTGCCGGTATCCACCAGGCCACTTCGACGTCGAAGTAGGTGTGGAGCAGCCCGGACACCTCGAAGCCGAGGAGGCCGTAGAGCCCCGCCTGCAGGACGCTGTAGGCGACGAGCGCGACCAGCGAGGCGCCCGCGCCCGCGGTGCCTCCCAGGCCCCTCGATATGTACGCGTAGAACGCGCCCGCGTTGTGGACGTGGCGGCTCATCTCGGCGTACCCGAAGCTGAACAGGCCGAGGACGACGCCGAGGATGAGGAAGAGCAGCGGCTGTCCGACCACGCCCATCACGCCGTATGTGGTGGGCATGACACCGGCGACGACCATGAGCGGTCCGGTCGCCGCGAGCACGGACAGCAGGAGGCCCGCCGTGCTGAGCCGGCCGGCGCGCAGGGCCGTCTCCTGACCCTTGTACGTGCTGATCCCGCTGCCGTCGGCGGCTTTGCTCGCGGGTCGCGTGTCGCTCGTGCTGCTCGAACTGCCCGTCGCCATGGCGCGGTTGTCCTTTCGGGTGGGCCGGTTGGTGCGGTGGGTCAGGCGGAGCCGAGCGCGGCGCCGCGCGCGGCGGTGAACGCCTTGTACGGGTCCCGGTCCGGGTACGACCAGGGGGCTCGGGTCGCGTGCCGCCCGATGCGGTGGAAGAGGGCGGCCGCCTCGGCCGCCCGGCCCTCGCAGAACTTGGCGTGGGCGAGGAAGTTGAGGTCGACGAGGCCGCGCGGATGGGCCCCGGTCGTGGGCATCTGCCACTCCAGCCACCAGTCGAAGGCGGCCTTCATGACCTGCCGGGCCCGGCGTCCCGTCCAGTGCTCGGAGGCCGCCGGGTTCACGGGCTCGCTGCCCGCGGCGGCGAGCACGCGGTAGCGCTCGGCGTGCGCGATGACCGGCAGGACCGCCAACGGCGAGTCCTCGGGCGCCTGTTCGGCCGCCCAGGCGGCGAAGTCGTACACCTCGTGCAGCGGGTCCTGGCCCGCGGCGGGGCGCCGTTCGGCGAGCCTGGCCACCATCAGGTGGTGGGCGTGGTGGTGCTCGGGATGCCGGTGGCGGACCTCGTCGAAGAGCCGGACGACGTCCTCCTCACGGCCGAGGGAACGCTCCAGGGTGAGCAGCGCGAGCCACGGCGTGGGGTCGGCCGGCAGCAGCGCGGCCACTTCACGGCAGGCGTCCCGCGCCTTCTCGGAGCGCCCCTTGCCACGCAGCGCCAGGTGCACGGAGGCATAGGCGAGCAGCACGCGGACATCGGTGCTCTCCGGCTCGGCGAGCCGCCAGTCACGGGCCCAGGCGGTGGTGGTGTGCTCCTGCGCGAGTACGTCGAACCGGTGGCCCCTGCGGTCCCAGTCGTCGCCGGTGGCAGCGAGCAGTGCCCGGACCTCGGTCCAGCGGCCCTGCGCCAAGGCGGTGCGGGCGTCCACGAGTTCGGTGTCGTCGAGTGCGGGGTCGAAGGCGTAGGCCGCTCGCTTGCGGGAACGGCCCAAGGGGGGTGGGGGTGGTGACACCGCGGGACTTCCTCCCCGGCGCGGCTCGCGTACGGATGATCACGCACAGCAAAGCGGTAGGCAGCCCTCCAGTCAAGGTCTGCCTTACCCGGGCCCCTTCACCAACTCGTTTCAGAATCCTCAGACTTCACCCCCGACCTGCGGTGTTGACCGACAGGACACGATTCGGACAAGCGGCGACGATCAAGCCACGGCGCGACGAACGCGGCGATCAGCCAACCGACTTGGCCGCCGCCCGGCCCGCGGTGCGCCCCGAGAAGAGGCAGCCACCGAGGAACGTGCCTTCGAGCGAGCGGTAGCCGTGCACTCCCCCGCCGCCGAAACCGGCCGCCTCTCCTGCCGCGTACACACCGGGCAGCGGTTCGCCGCCCTGGGCCAGGACGCGCGAGGACAGGTCGGTCTCCAGGCCGCCGAGGGTCTTGCGGGTGAGGATGTTGAGCCGCACCGCGACGAGCGGGCCCGCCTTGGGGTCGAGGATGCGGTGCGGGGCGGCGGCCCTGATGAGCCGGTCGCCGAGGAACTTGCGGGCGCCGTGGATCGCGGTGACCTGGAGGTCCTTGGTGAAGGGGTTGGCGATCTCGCGGTCGCGCGCGGTGATGGTGCGGCGCAGCGCGGCCTCGTCGATGAGGGGTTCCTTGGTGAGCGCGTTCATGCCGCGCACCAGGGAGGAGAGGTCCTTCTCCACGACGAAGTCGGCGCCGTTGTCCATGAACGCCTTCACCGGTGCCGCCACATCGGCGCGCGCCCGGTCGATGACGCCGCGCACGGACTTGCCGGTGAGGTCGGGGTTCTGTTCGGAGCCGCTGAGCGTGAACTCCTTGCCGATGATGCGCTGGTTGAGCACGAACCAGGTGTATTCGTACCCGGACTTCATGATGTGTTCGAGCGTGCCGAGGGTGTCGAAGCCGGGGAAGAGCGGCACGGGCAGGCGGTCGCCGCGCGCGTCGAGCCAGAGCGAGGAGGGGCCCGGCAGGATGCGGATGCCGTGGTTGTCCCAGATGGGGTTCCAGTTCTGGATGCCCTCGGTGTAGTGCCACATGCGGTCGCGGTTGATGAGCCGCGCGCCCGCGTCCTCGGTGATGCCGAGCATCCGGCCGTCGACGTGCGCGGGTACGCCGGAGACCATCCGCTCCGGCGGGGTGCCGAGGCGCTCGGGCCAGTTGGCGCGCACGAGGTCGTGGTTGCCGCCGATGCCGCCGGAGGTGACGATCACCGCCTGGGCCCTGAACTCGAAGGAGCCGGTGACCTCACGGCTGCTGGCCGTGCCGCGCTCGGCGTCGGAGGGTTCGAGAACCTCGCCGCTCACGGTGTCGACGCTGCCCGCGCTGCGGGACAGGGCCGAGACCCGGTGGCGGAACTTGAGCTGGACGAGGCCGCGGGCGACGCCCTCGCGCACCCGGCGCTCGAAGGGGGCGACGAGGCCGGGACCCGTGCCCCAGGTGATGTGGAAGCGCGGCACGGAGTTGCCGTGCCCCTGCGCGTCATAGCCGCCGCGCTCGGCCCAGCCCACCACGGGGAAGAACCGCACGCCCTGCCCGTACAGCCAGGGCCGCTTCTCGCCCGCGGCGAAGTCGACGTACGCCTCGGCCCATTTGCGGGGCCAGTGGTCCTCGGGGCGGTCGAAGGCGGCCGTGCCCATCCAGTCCTGGAGGGCCAGGGCGCGGGAGTCCTTGATGCGGAGCCTGCGCTGCTCCGGGGAGTCGACGAAGAAGAGCCCGCCGAAGGACCAGTGCGCCTGGCCGCCGAGCGACTGCTCGGGCTCCTGGTCGACGAGGATGACCCGGCGGCCCGCGTCGACGAGTTCCGCGGTGGCGGCGAGACCGGCGAGGCCCGCGCCGATCACGATGACGTCTGCGTCGTAGGCCATCCGGGGGTTCCTCCTAAGCAGGGGCTTACTGATGAGTCAGATCCTGAGTAACCACGTGAGCGGCGTCAACCGTCTGGCTCCTGGAACAGCGCCTCGCTTTTAATAATGGCCAGCATTACAATGCCCTCATGGCCAGGACGTCAGGACCCGAGACCCGCGAGAAGCTGATCCGTGCGGGCGAGGAGGTGTTCGCCGCGCAAGGGGTGCACGGCGCGCAACTGCGGGACGTCGTGCGGCTCGCGGGCCAGAGCAACCCCTCCGCCGTGCAGTACCACTTCGGCAGCCGCGCGGGCCTCCTGGACGCCGTGATGGCCGAGCGCCAGACCCGTACGGAGAAGATGCTCACCGCCGAGCTGAAGCAGGCCGCGGACGGACTCCGCGGGCTGCTCACGGCCCTGGTGCGCGCGGAGGCGACCGAGCTCCGCTCGGAGCGCGGCCGCCGCTGTCTGCGCGTCTCGGCCCAGCTCAGCCACGAGAGCGGCGTCCGTACCCGCACCCCGCACCCGACCCTCGACGGCACCGTCTACTGGGACCTGATCGGCCGCGCGGAGGACTGCCTGACCGACCTTCCCGAGCCGCTGCGCCTTGAGCGGCTCGACCTCGCGCTCACCCTGATCGGCGCCGCCATGGCCGACCGCGCGGGCCAGTACCTGGCCGGCACCACCCCCCTGACCGACGAACCGCTCTTCCTCGCGGACCTCGTCGAGACCACCACGGCCCTGCTCCGGGCCCCCGTCCCGCGGAGAGAACCATGAGCGAAGCGCACGACCTGACCGGCAAGACCGTCGTCATCACCGGAGCCGCCCGCGGCCTCGGCGCCGAGGCCGCGCGCCAGGCGGTCGCCGCCGGTGCGAACGTCGTCCTGACCGACGTGCTCGACAAGGAGGGCGAGGTCACCGCCGCCGAGCTCGGCGAACGCGCCCGCTTCGCGCACCACGACGTGACCTCGGAGGAGGACTGGCAGCGCGTCGTGGCCCTCGCGGTCGGCGAGTTCGGCGGCGTGCACGGCCTGGTCAACAACGCCGGCATCTCCACGGGCCAGTTCCTGGAGTCGGAGTCGGTCGAGCACTTCCGCAAGGTCCTCGACATCAACCTCACCGGCGTCTTCATCGGCATGAAGAGCGTCGTCCCGGCCATGAAGGAGGCCGGCGGCGGCTCCATCGTCAACATCTCGTCGGCGGCCGGACTCATGGGCCTGGCCCTCACCGCCGGTTACGGCGCGTCCAAGTGGGGCGTCCGCGGCCTCACCAAGATCGGCGCCGTGGAGCTCGGCACCGCCCGCATCCGCGTCAACTCCGTCCACCCCGGCATGACGTACACCCCGATGACCGCGCAGGTGGGCATCGAGAGGGGCGAGGGCAAGTACCCCAACACGCCGATGGGCCGGGTCGGCGAGCCGCACGAGATCGCGGGCGCCATGGTCTTCCTGCTCTCCGACGCCGCCTCGTACGTGAGTGGCGCCGAGCTCGCCGTCGACGGCGGCTGGACCGCGGGCCCCACCGTCAAGTACGTCATGGGGCAGTGAGGGCGGACGACCGGCGGGGTGGGGTTGGATGGTCGCCATGACGTCGAACAACCGGTCCGTGCCCGATCCCGCCGAAGAGATCCTGTCCATCGTCGACGAGAACGACGAGGTCGTCGGCGAGGCCCCGCGCGGTGAGGTGTACGCGCGCGGCCTGCGCCACCGTTGCGTGTTCGTCCAGGCGCGGGACGCCGATGGCCGCGTGTTCGTGCACCGCCGCACGCCGGTCAAGTTGGTCTTCCCCTCGATGTACGACATGTTCGTCGGCGGTGTCGTCGGGGCCGGCGAGTCCTACGACGACGCCGCCCTGCGCGAGGCGGAGGAGGAACTCGGCGTCCACGGACTGCCGCGGCCCACACCGCTGTTCAAGTTCCTGTACGAGGACGGCGCGGGGCACAGCTGGTTCTCGTACCTCTACGAGGTGCGCTGCGACCTGCCGGTGGACCCGCAGGCCGAGGAGGTCGCCTGGCACGCCTTCCTCAGCGACGCGGAGCTCCAGGAGCGGCTCGGCGAGTGGGACTGGGTGCCGGACGGGCTCGCGGCGTACGAGCGGCTGCGGGAACATCGCGCCAGCTAGGGTCGGCAAGTGAGCAACTTCGTACAAAGCCTGCGTCTGTGGTTCGCGCCCGAGCGGATCCGCGACGAGGGCGACACCCCCGACTACCGCTTCTCGCTCGCCAACGAGCGCACCTTCCTCGCCTGGCTGCGCACCGCCCTCGCCCTCATCGGCGGCGGTTTCGCGGTGGACCAGTTCCTGCCGGACCTGCGCTGGGGGTGGCGCATCGGGCTCGCTCTCGCCCTGCTCGCCGCGGGCGTGCTCAGCTCGCTGCGCGCGGTCAACCACTGGGTGCGCTGTGAACGGGCGATGCGGCGCGGCGACGATCTGCCCGTCTCGCGCTTCCCGACCGTCCTGAGCCTGGCCGTCGCGGTCGTGGCGCTCGCCATGGTCGTCGTCGTGCTCTTCGGGTGGGAAGGGTGAGCGACCGGGGCGAGACGGCGGTTCCCGAGCGCGATCCGGGGCTGCAGCCGGAGCGCACCCGGCTCGCCTGGCGGCGTACGACCTTGTCCTGCACCGTCGCGGCGGTCCTCGCCGCCCGCGCCGCCCTTCAGGAGGGCACCACTGCGGTGGCCGTCGTCGCCTGCGCGCTCTGCCTGCTCCTGTGGCTCGGATTCCTGGTCGTGGCGCACCGCAGGATGACCGAACTCGCCGCGAGCAGCAGGCCGCCGCGGCTTCTGGCGCGGGCCGCGGCGACGGCCGCGCTGTGCACGATGGCACTGGCGGCGTGCGCGACGGCCATGGTGTTCTGAGCGGCCCACCGGACATCCGGTCCTCAGTGCTCGGAGGGCCCGTCCTCCGCCCTCCAGTCCACCGTGACGACGATCTTGCCGCGGGTACGGCCCTCCGCGTTCAGGCGGTACGCGTCCGCCGCCCGCTCCAGCGGGAACGTCTCGGAGACGTGGACCGTGACGACGTCCTGCTCCACGAGCTGCGTGAGGCGCCGGAGATCCTCCGCGTCCGGCCGTACGAAGCAGTAGTGGCCGCCGAGTCCGATGACCGCGCCGTCCGCGATCGACGCGAGGCGGCCGTCGGGCGCGAGGAGTTCGGCGGACACCTTGAGGGTGTCGCCGCCGACCGTGTCGAAGGCCGCGTCCACCCCGTCCGGGGCCAGGGCCCGCACGCGGTCGGCCAGACCGTCGCCGTAGGTGACCGGCTCCGCGCCGAGTTCCCGCAGGTAGTCGTGGTTGTGCTCGCTCGCGGTGCCGATGACGCGGGCGCCCGCGTGCCGGGCCAGCTGGACGGCGACCGAACCGACGCCGCCTGCCGCCGCGTGCACGAGGACGACGTCCCCCTCCGTCACCGCGAGCGTCTTGACGATCACCTGATAGGCGGTGAGCCCGGTGAGCGGCAGGCCCGCGGCCTCCTCGAAGGTGAGGTTGCGCGGTTTGCGGGCCAGGGTGCGCACGGGGGCCGCCACGTACTCGGCGAAGGTGCCGCGGGAGAGGAAGTCCTCGCGTACGTAGCCGATGACCTCGTCCCCCACCACGTACTCCGGGACGGAGGCGCCCGGCTGCACCACGACGCCCGCGACGTCCCAGCCGGGGATCACCGGGAAGACGGGGTCGAGGATGCCGTCGAGGTGCCCGGCCATGCACTTCCAGTCGACGGGGTTCACCGACGCGGCGCGGACTTTCACGAGGACGGAGTCGGGGCCGACCTTGGGGTCGCGCACATCGCCGTACTCGAGGACTTCGGGGCCGCCGTACCGGCGGTAGCTGATCGCCTTCATGGGGTCGGCTTCCTGGGAGCGCCTTCGCGGGGTGACGGAAACATCAACGAGGCTTCCATATCCCCATCAAAGGGGCATTGAGTACTAGCCTGAGAGGGTCACCCCCTCCCACAGAAGGTGTAGGCGCCATGACCACGCTCCACCACGAACACCCCGTCCACGAGCATGTCCACGGCCCGGCCTGCGGCCACCCCGAGGTGCCGCACGGCGACCACGTCGACTACGCGCACGACGGCCACATGCACCGCCTGCACTCCGGCCACTGGGACGAGTGCGAGCCGGACGAGCACTCCGTGCACGAGGGGCACGACCACCGGCACGGCGAGGGCTGCGGGCACAGCTCGGTGCTGCACGGCGACCACGTGGACTACGTGCACGACGGCCACCGGCACGCGGCGCACGACGGCCACTGGGACGATCACTGAGGCCCGGGGGCCGCACCGAGGAACCGCCTCCGCCGACTTCCCCCGCACGGGCGCCGACTGGCAGTCTGTGGCGGGGGATCGGCCTGTCCGGAGGCTTTCGTCCGCCGCGATCCTGATCACGTTCCCCCTGCGCTCTGGACTACATACCGACTGGTCGGCATCATGAACGTCAGCGCGACGCCGCGCGTCAGCGCCGCGGCATCCAGACGACGACCGTCCGACCAGGAGCGAAGATGAGCTCAGACCATCCACCAGGCCTCGACCTCGACCAGTTGCGCGGCCATCTGGACCGCGAGCGGCCGGGCCTCGTGGGCGGTCCGCTCACCGCCCGGCTGATCGAGGGCGGCCGGTCGAACCTGACGTACGCCGTGACGGACGGCCGCGCGCGCTGGGTCGTACGGCGGCCACCGCTCGGGCACGTCCTCGCGACCGCGCACGACATGAAGCGCGAGCACCGGGTGATCAGCGCCCTGCACCGCGGGACCGAGGTTCCGGTGCCGGCGCCCGTGCTGCTCTGCGAGGACGCCGACGTGCTCGGGGCGCCCTTCTACGTCATGGACTTCGTGGACGGCACGCCGTACCGCACCGCCGAGGAGCTCGCGCCGCTGGGCGCCGAGCGCACCCGCGCGGCGGTCCTGGGGCTCGTCGACACCCTCGTCGACCTGCACTCCGTGGCCCCGGAAGCGATCGGGCTCGGTGACTTCGGACGGCCCGACGGCTTCCTCGACCGCCAGCTGCGCCGCTGGGGCAAGCAGCTCGACGCCTCGCGCAACCGCGACCTGGCGGGGATCGACGAGCTGCACGCCGCCCTGGGGCGGCAGCTGCCCGTCTCCCCCGCGCCCACGGTCGTGCACGGCGACTACCGGCTCGACAACGTCCTGATCGGCGAGGACGACCAGATCAAGGCGATCCTCGACTGGGAGATGTCCACCCTCGGCGATCCGCTCACCGACCTGGGCCTGCTGGTCATGTACAGCACCCGCCTCGAGCTGCCCGACTCCCCCATCAGCACCACGGCCGGCGCACCGGGCCACCCGCAGGCCGCCGAGCTGATCGAGCGGTACGCCGCGCGCTCGGGGCGCGACGTCTCAGCGGTCTCCTGGTACACGGCGTTCGCGTGGTTCAAGCTCGCCGTGATCCTGGAGGGCATCCACTACCGGTACACGCTCGGCCAGACGGTCGGCGCGGGCTTCGACCGCATCGGGGAGCTGGTCCCCGTCTTCATCGAGCACGGCCTCACCACCCTCCAGGGACGACAGGAAGGCTGAGACAGCCATGGACTTCGCATTCGACGCCCGCACCGAAGAGCTGCGCGACCGGCTCCTCACCTTCATGGACGAGCACGTCTACCCCGCGGAGAAGGTCGCCGATGAGCAGCGCGCCCAGCTCGCCTCCCCCTGGGACACCCCGGCGATCGTCGGCGAGCTGAAGGCCGAGGCCCGCAAGCAGGGCCTGTGGAACCTCTTCTTGCCGGACGCCGAGCACGGCGCCGGGCTCACCAACCTCCAGTACGCCCCCCTCGCCGAGATCACCGGCCGCTCCCCGCACCTGGCGCCCACCGCGCTGAACTGCGCGGCCCCGGACACCGGCAACATGGAGGTCCTCGCCCAGTTCGGCAACGACGAGCAGAAGAAGCAGTGGCTCGAGCCCCTGCTCGCGGGCGAGATCCGCTCGGCGTTCGCGATGACCGAGCCCGAGGTCGCCTCGTCCGACGCCACGAACATCACCACGCTCATCGAGCGCGACGGCGACGAATACGTCATCACCGGGCGCAAGTGGTACATCTCCGGGGCGATGAACCCGGACTGCCAGATCTTCATCCTGATGGGCAAGACGAACCCCGAGGGCTCCGACCCCCGCCGCCAGCAGTCCATGGTCCTCGTCCCGCGCCACACCCCCGGCGTCGAGGTACGGCGCGCCATGCAGGTGTACGGCTACGAGGACCACTCCCACGGCGGGCACGCCGAGGTCGTCTTCGACGGGGCCCGCGTCCCCGTGAGCAACCTGATCGGCGAGGAGGGCGGCGGCTTCGCCATCGCCCAGGCGCGGCTCGGTCCCGGCCGCATCCACCACTGCATGCGCCTGATCGGCATGGCGGAGCGGGCCATCGAGCTGATGTGTCAGCGTGCGGTGGCGCGTACGGCCTTCGGCAAGCCGCTCGCCCAGCAGGGCGTGGTCCAGGAGTGGATCGCGGACGCCCGGGTCGCGGTGGAGCAGCTGCGCCTTCTCGTCCTGAAGACCGCGTGGCTGATGGACACCGTGGGCAACAAGGGCGCGCACACGGAGATCCAGTCCATCAAGATCGCCACCCCGCGCACGGTCGTCGACATCCTCGACCAGGCGGTCCAGCTGCACGGCGCGGGGGGTGTCAGCCAGGACTTCCCGCTCGCCGAGCTGTGGGCCTCGGCGAGGACCCTGCGGTTGGCCGACGGTCCGGACGAGGTGCACCAGCGGTCGCTGGCCCGACGCGAGCTGAAGAAGTACCTGTAGGTACCGCTACGGCCGCAGCGCCCTCAGCAGCAGGTCCGCCAGGTGGTCGGCGACCTGCTGCGGGGTCAGCGGGCCGTTCGGGCGGTACCAGGTGGACAGGTGGTGGACCGAGCCGAAGTGGTAGTCCACCACCAGGTCCGCGGGGGTCGCCTTGGAGAAGACGCCGGCGTCCTGGCCCTCCTCGATCAGCGCGCGGAACCGCTCGTGATAGCGGCGGCGCTCGGAGCGCACCTGCTTGTTCTTCTCCGGGCTCAGATGGTGCATGGAGCGGAAGAAGATCGAGGCGTCGTCGAGGTTGTCGATCGTCGTGACGACCACGTCCGCCGCCGCGTCCCGCACCCGCTGCTCGATGGGCGCGTCCGCGTCCGCGTAGGCGTCGAGACGCTCCTGCTGGACGCGCAGCACCCGCGCGTACACCTCGTGCAGGAGGTCGTCCTTCGAGCCGAAGTAGTGGTAGAGCGCGCCCTTGGTGACGCCTGCCGACTCCACGATCTCCTGCACCGATGTGCGGTCGTAGCCGCGGTCGGCGAAGAGCCGCGTGGCGGCGGCGAGCAGCCGCTGAGGGACGGGCGTGCCGTCACCGTCCGTCGTCCTGGCCACTGCCGCCACCTGCCTTTCGGGGTATTCAGCTCTCGTCGTGCCGAGAGCCCGTGTCGTTGCGGGAACGCAGTTCCCGCCGGAGGATCTTCCCACTTGTGGTCTTCGGCAGCTCCGGCAGGATCTCGACCGCGCGGGGGTACTTGTACGCCGCGAGCCGTTCCTTGCAGTACGCCGCCAGGTCGTCCGGCGCGACGTCGGCCTGCGGGCGCAGGCTGACGAAGGCCTTGACCGTCTCGCCGCGGTAGCTGTCCGGGACGCCGATGACCGCCGCCTCACGGACGGCTGCGTGACTGTAGAGGACGTCCTCCACCTCGCGCGGCCATACCTTGAAACCGGAGGCGTTGATCATGTCCTTCTTGCGGTCGACCACGTAGAGCCAGCCCTGCTCGTCCATGAAGCCGATGTCGCCGGTGCGCAGTTCGCCGTCGGGGAACGCCTCGTCCGTGGCCGCGGGGCGCTTCCAGTAGCCGGGCACGACCTGCGGGCCGCGCACGGTGATCTCGCCCTGTTCCCCGAAGGGGACGTCCGCGCCGTGGTCGTCGACGATCCTGACGACCGTCTCGGGGCCGGGGACGCCGACCGCGAGGGTGCCGGAGACCGGGTCGACCGGCGCCTCCTGGCCCGGCGGCACGGAGGCGCAGGGCGCGGTGCACTCGGTGAGACCGTAGCCGTTGTGGATGTAGGGGCCGAAGCCCGCGCGGAACTTCTCCACCAGGGCGGGCGGCAGCGGCGCGCCGCCCGAGGAGATCATCACGAACGAGTCGAAGTGCTCCCGTGTCGCGGCGGGGTGGGCGGCGAGCGCCATGAAGGCCGTGGAGGGGCCCACGGTGTAGGCCGGCTTGTGCTCGGCGAAGGCGTCGAGGACGACCCCGGCCTCGAAGCGGTACGCGAGCGCGAGGGTGCCCGCGTTGGTCAGGCAGGCGGCGACCTGCGCGACCATGCCGGTGATGTGGAAGAGCGGCGCCATCGCGAAGTAGCAGGCGCCTTCGGGGATGCCGGAGCCCGTGCGCTGCCGCTCGGCGTTGTAGGTGATGTTGCCGTGGGTGTTCATGGCGCCCTTGGGCTGACCGCTGGTGCCCGACGTGTAGCTGATCAGGGCGATGTCGGCGGGGCCCAGCTGCCGGTCGCCGGGGGCCGGGAGTCCCTGCCGGGCGACGGTCAGCAGGTCGTCGGCGTCGGCGGCCTGCGGGAGCCGCTCGAAGTCCAGGACGCGGGTGTCGTCGCGGGTCTGCAGGTCGAGCTGGCAGGCGGTGAGCACGACGCGCACGGGCGAGGCGGCGGCCGTCTCGCGCAGATACGTCTCCCACGCGCGGTCCGAGCAGATCAGCGCCGTCACGTCGGCGTCCGCGAGGACGTGCGCGACCTCCGCCGACTTGTACATGGGGTTCACCGGCACGACCGTGGCGCCCGCCTTCCACGCGCCGAGCAGCGCGATCACGAAGTGCGGGGTGTTCTGCAGGAGGATCGCCACCCGGTCGCCCTGCGCCACCCCGCGCGCGGCCAGGTGCCCGGCGACGGAGTCGGTGAGGGCGTCGACCTCGCGGTAGCTCAGACGCCCGTCGAAGTAGGCGAGGGCCGTGTGCTCGGGGGCCCTCAGCACCGCGGCGCGGAAGGCGTGCACGACGGACGCGGCGGGTTCGACCGGGCCGCGCTGGGCCTCGCTGAGGCGGCCGAGCCAGGGCTTGGCGGCGTATATGGACGCACCGGAGGCTGTGCGGGAGCCGGTCGTGGTGGAGTCGCTCACCGGTCCGTCGCCTCCCACTTCTGCTGGATGTGGTTCATGCCGGTGAGCCACTTGTCCGGTTCGGCGGCGCGGATGCGGTAGTACTCGGCGACCTCGGGGTGCGGCAGGATCAGGAAGCGGCCCTCCTCCATCCCGGCGAAGAGCGCGTCCGCGACGTCGGACGGCTCGATCGCGGTCGGGGTGAGCACGAGGTCGCCCGCGGTGCCGGTGGCGGCGAGCATGTCGGTGCGCACGCCCTGGGGGCAGATCGCGTGGACGTCGATCCCGCGGTGGCGGTAGGTCAGCGAGAGCCACTCGGCGAAGGCGTAGGCGCCATGCTTGGTGACGCTGTAGGGCGCGGCGCCGATCATGGTGAGCAGCCCCGCCGCCGAGACGGTGGAGACGAAGCGGCCGCTGCCGCGCTCGAGCCACTCGGGCAGCAGAGCGTGGGCCGCGCGTACGTGGGCCATGACGTTGACGTCCCAGGCCGTGGCCCAGACCTCCTCGGGCGCGGCCTCCGAGCCGCCGGAGCCGAGGCCCGCGTTGGCGCAGTACACGTCCACGGTGCCGCTGAGCGCTTCTCTCGCCTCCGGCACGATCAAGGACGCGTCGCCCGGGACGGAGACGGCGCCGATCTCGTCGGCCACCGCCTTGGCCTTGGCGGCGTCCAGGTCGTTGACCACGACGCGCGCCCCGGCGGCGGCGAACCGGCGGGCCAGCGCGGCCCCGATCCCGCCTCCGGCACCGGTGACGACAACTCCCTTGTCCTGCAGGGTCTCCACGATCAGTCTCCTTCGACTGCGGCTCCGCTGTGATCGCAGACTAACCAGTCGGTATGTTCGGATGGAAGAGGGTCGGGCAGCCAGGTTCGTTCCCCGGCCGCGGTGCGCGCGCTAGCGTGCGTGGCCATGACAGCCACCGCGCACACGGAGGTCTCTGCATGAACCTGTCCCGCCGCGACTTCTCCAGACGGGGCCTGCTGGCCGCCGGCACCGCCACGGCCCTGACATCGGCGGCCCCGGCGGCCGCCGCGGGAGGCGGGGGCGGATCGGGCGGCGGCCGGCGGCTGCGCACCGGCTTCGACCGCCTGGCCGCCGACGGCTACGCGCTCCTGGACGGTGAGCGGGTCGGCGTCGTCACCAATCCGACCGGCGTGACCAGGGACGTGCGGCACATCGTCGACGTCATGCACGCCGACGAGCGCGTGAACCTGGTCGCGGTCTTCGGCCCCGAGCACGGCTTCCGCGGGACGGCTCAGGCGGGCGGTTCCGAGGGCCGGTACGACGACCCGGCCACCGGGCTTCCGGTCTATGACACGTACCAGAAGAGCGGCAAGGCCCTCGCCGACATCTTCACGGCGTCCGGCGTCGACACGATCGTCTTCGACATCCAGGACGTGGGGGCGCGCTTCTACACGTACATCTGGACGCTCTTCGACTGCATGGAGTCGGCCGAGCTCGCGGGGAAACGGTTCGTCGTCCTCGACCGGCCGAACCCGGTGACGGGACGCGCCGCGCAGGGTCCCGTGCTGCACAAGGAGTTCGCCACGTTCGTCGGCCGGCAGCCGATAGCGCAGGCGCACGGGATGACGGTGACGGAGCTGGCGCTGCTGTTCAACGGCGAGTTCCTGGAGCGGCCGGTCGAGCTGGAGACCGTACGGATGACGGGCTGGAAGCGCTCGGACTTCTACGACGCCTCCGAGCTCCCGTGGGTGCCGCCGAGCCCGAACATGCCCACGCCCGAGACCGCCCTGGTCTACAGCGGCACCTGCCTCTTCGAGGGCACGAACCTCTCCGAGGGGCGCGGCACGACCCGCCCCTTCGAGCTGCTGGGCGCCGAGGGCATCGACCGGAAGTGGGCGGCCGCCGCGAACGACGCCGGGCTGCGCGGCGTGGACTTCCGAGAGGCCTATTTCGCGCCGACGTTCTCCAAGTTCCAGGGCAAGACGATCGGCGGCGTGCAGCTCCATGTGCACGACCGGGAGTCGTTCGACCCGGTGCGCACGGGTATCGCCCTTCTGGTGACCGCCAAGAAGACGTGGAGCGGTTTCGCCTGGCGCCCCGACAACTGGATCGACAAGCTGACCGGCACCACGCGGGTCCGCACCATGATCGACGCGGGCGCGGACACGGATGAGGTGGTGGGCGGCTGGCAGGACGATCTCACGCGGTTCCGTGCCGTGCGGAAGAAGTATCTGCGCTACAAGTAGCGGGGGGCGGGGGTGGGGCAGGCCCCACCCCGGCAGCGGGTGCCTCCTGGCTGGTGTGCCGCCGGGCGGACCGGGATCGTGATCTTCAGCTCCGTACAACCGAGTTGAGGAGGTCCACATGGCCCGGACAGCACGACGCACCGTCCCCCTGGTGGTGGCCGGCACGCTCGGCCTGGGGGTGCTCGTCGTCCCTCGGGCGACAGCGGCGCCGGCGTCCACCGATCCGGTCCCGGCGATCGAGCGCGCGGCCCATCCCCTGCGCTCGACCGATCCGGGCGGTTCCACGAAGGACCTGCGGCCGATGGGCCGGATGGTGGGTGACGCTTCGGTGGTGGGCCTGGGTGAGGCCACACATGGTTCGCACGAGTTCTTCACCATGAAGGACCGGGTCTTCCGCTATCTCGTGGAGGAGAAGGGGTTCACCACCTTCTCTCAGGAGGTCAGCTGGACCACGGGCCTGCGTTTCGACGCGTACGTGCGCGGGGGCGAGGGAGACGTACGCGAGCTGGTGCACAAGGAGCTGGCGAAGACGCCCTGGGACACCGAGGAGTACGTCGAGCTCCTGACCTGGATGCGCGACTACAACGACAAGCACCCGCACCGCCAGGTGCGCTTCATGGGCAACGACCTCAACTACCCGGAGCTCGGCCGTGAGTTGTTCGACGGCGTGGAGGACTACGTCCGCGCCCACAAGCCCGGTCTGCTGCCCAGGATCACCGAGCTGTACGCGCCGATCCGCCGGCTAGCGGACGGGGACACGTACATGGGCAGGCCGCTGAAGGAGCGGAAGGAACTGGCCGGGAAGGCACGGGAGGCGCAGGACCTGCTGAAGGAACTGCGACCCGCCTCCCCTGACCGCGCGTTCGTCCTGGCCCTGCAGCACGCCCGGTCCGTCTCGCAGACCGCCACGATCTACGCCTTCCCCTTCGACACTCCCGAGGGCATCAAGGACGGCATGCTCTACCGCGACCGGCTCATGGCGCGGAACACCGCGTGGTGGCAGCGGCAGACCGGCGACAAGGTGCTCCTGTCCGCGCACAACGCCCATGTGGGGTACGAGAGTTACGACCCCCGCTATCCGAAGATGCAGGGTGCCTTCCTGCGCGACCGGCTCGGCGAGCGCTACGTCAGCATCGGGTTCACCTTCGACCGGGGCTCGCTCATGGCGCAGAGCGCGGAGTCCGAGGTGTGGAAGCCGCGCTCCGTGGGCGCCGCCACGCGCGGGATGAACGAGCACACGCTCGACAAGGTGCGGCACGACGACTACTTCCTGGACCTGCGGACCGCCCCCGCGACCGCCCGGAAGTGGCTGGGCAAGAGCCGCCTGACCAAGAGCATCGGCACGGCGTTCCCGGACGGCCCGCACCAGATCCGGCTCGCGCCCTCGCACGACATCCTCATCCATCTGCACCGCGTCACCGCAGCTCACCGCCAGGCCCGGTGAAGCGGTCTCAATGACCGAGACAAGGCGTCCCGGGTATTGACTGTCCCCTACATCCAACGCGACAGTGCCGGTCGTGCGGAGCGAAACGACAGCAGCAGAGAAAGACCAGGTCCCGGGCGCGGACGGCAGCCCCGAGAGCATGCGCCGGGTGGCCGTGGCCTCGTTCATCGGGACGGCCATCGAGTTCTACGACTTCTACATCTACGGCACGGCGGCCGCGCTCGTCCTGAACGAGGCGTTCTTCCCGACCCTGGACCCGGTCAACGCCACCCTCGCCTCCTTCTCCACCTACGCGGTGGCGTTCGCGGCGCGGCCCATCGGCTCGGTGGTCTTCGGGCACTTCGGCGACCGGGTCGGCCGCAAGTCGGTGCTCGTGGCCTCGCTGCTCCTGATGGGTCTGTCGACGGCGCTCGTCGGACTCCTGCCCGGATACGGCACCCTGGGCATCTGGGCGCCGGTCCTGCTGATCCTGCTGCGCTTCCTCCAGGGCATCGGGCTCGGCGGCGAGTGGGGCGGGGCCGCGCTGCTCGCGGTGGAACACGCGCCGAAGAAGAAGCGCGGCCTGTACGCGGCGTTCCCGCAACTCGGCCCGTCCGTCGGGTTCTTCGCGGCGACCGGCATCTTCTGGCTGCTCTCGGCGGTCCTGACCGACGACGCGTTCCGCTCCTGGGGCTGGCGCGTGCCGTTCCTGCTCTCCTTCCTGCTCGTCGGCGTCGGACTCTTCGTCCGTCTGCGGATCAGCGAGACGCCGGTCTTCGCGAAGGTCATGGACGCGCAGGAGGCCAGCAAGGTGCCCACGCTCGACGTGCTGCGCCACCATCCGCGTGAACTGCTGCTCGGCGCGGGCGGGATGGTCGTCGCCTACGGCCTGTTCTACACGGCGACGACGTACTGCCTCGCGTACTCGACCGGCACCCTGGGCGTCTCCCGCGACACCATGCTGGGCCTCTCGCTGGTGGCCTGTCTCTTCCTCGCGGCCGGTACGTGGCTCGCCGCGACGCGCTCCGACGGCGCCGGACGCCGCAAGCTGGTCCTCGTGGGCGCCGGGCTCGCCGTGGTGTGGGGCCTGGTGCTGTTCCCGCTCCTGGACACCGAGCAGCCGGTGCTCATGGCGCTGGCGCTGGGCGGCGCGCTGTTCTGCATGGGGGTCGTCTACGGGCCGATGGGCGCCTACCTCCCGGAGCTGTTCGGCACGAAGGTGCGCTACTCGGGCGCCTCGCTCGCCTACAACCTGGGCGGTGTGCTCGGCGGCGCGGTCTCCCCGCTGGTGGCGACACGGCTGCAGTCCGCGTTCGGCTCGTCATCGGTGGGCTGGTACGTGAGCGCGATGGCCGTCGTGTCCCTGGTGTGCGTCCTCGCGCTGCCGGAGACCCGGGAGCGGGAACTGGCTTGAGCCGGTGACCGTGGTGGGCGCCTGCCCCAATGCGTGCTGCGGGACATCTGGTCAGTACACCGGGGCCGCAGGACGATGGTCGGCGTGGAGCCCTACTGGGAATTGACCTTCGACGCCGACGGGGATGTCGACACCACGCAACGCGACCATCTCCTCGCCGAGATGGCCGACGAGAACGTCACCGATCTCCTCGTCCTCGCGCACGGCTGGAACAACGACCAAGACATGGCGACCGACCTCTACCGGCGGTTCTACACGCCGTGCCGGGACCTCGCGGGACCGCGCGTACGCTTGGGGTACGTGGGCGTGCTCTGGCCCGCCATCCGCTTCCCCGACGAACGCATCCCGGACTTCGAGCCCACGGTCACGGCCACCGGGCCGGGGCCCGTGCCGGGCGCGGGCCCCCTGCTCGACGAGCCGACGCGACTGCTGCTCGCCCGCACGTTCCCCGATCACGACGACGACCTGCGGCGGATCGGGGCGCTGCTCGAGGAGCGCTCCGAGGTGCCCACGCGCCTCTACGAGTACAGCCGCCTCGTGCGCAACCTGGTCGCCGTGCACCAGAACAGTGCCGCGTGGCGCTTCGCCGACGACACCTGGACGGGCCTGCCCGCCATGCTGACCGACGACGCGGTCGAGGTATGCCAGGTGTTCGCCGCGGCGATGGAGGGCACCGGCCAGCAGGAGCTCTTCGGCAGCCTGCGCAAACGTCTCTGGAACGGGGCGCACGAAGTTCTCCGCCAGGCCAGCTACTACGCCATGAAACGCCGGGCGGGCTCCGTGGGCCAGCTGGGGCTCGGCCCCGCGATCGGACTGCTGGCCCGGGAGGCGCCGAACGTACGGGTGCACCTCATCGGGCACAGCTTCGGCGCACGGCTCGTGTCGTACGCCCTGCGCGGGATGCCGGCGTCGGTGCGCAGCGTGAAGTCCACGACCCTGCTCCAAGGGGCCTTCTCGCACTACGCGTTCTCCAAGCGGCTGCCGCACGCGCCCTCGCGCAGCGGCGCGCTCAACGGCGTGCAGCGGCGGATCGACGGGCCGCTGGTGTCCTGCTACTCCCGGCACGACGACGCCCTGGGCAAGATCTACCCCCTGGCGTCGAAGATCGCCGGTGACTCCTCGACCTTCCTCGGTCTCTGGGAGCGCTGGGGCGCCATCGGGTACGACGGCATCCGGGCGGTGGACGGCGCCAAACGCGTCAAGCTCGGCCGGGCGATCCCGGCCAAGGGGTGCGTCAGCGTGGACGCGTCGGCGGTGGTGCGGCGCGGGGGCCCGCCCTCCGGCGCGCACAGCGACATCTGCCACGAGGAACTGGCGCGTGTCGTGTTCGCCGCAGGGCGGATCCCCCTCGCGTAATTGCCCTTCCCTCAGCGGTGCTCGGGGAACTCGACGACCTGCTGGTAGGTGGGCCGGTTCTGCCACTGGACCGGCCCGTGCGTGATGCCGCCGAGCGCCCGGTGGATGATCGAGTCCGCACACCACTGCTCGCCCGGCTTGCAGCTGTCGTCGCCGGGATAGACCTCGGTCGCGGGCTTGGCTGCGGCCTGCGTCAGGGTGGCCAGGAGCGCGTCACGGCAGGCGTCCAGCTTCCCCTCGCCGCAGTACGCGTCGCCGAGCGCGCCTTCCACGGGCTGCCCGAGCACGGCCCGCAGATCCTTGTCCGCGTACCCCCACCAGCCGTACTGGAAGGCCGATCCGGCGTGCGCCCCGGTCGGGCCGTGCCCGGCCGACGGTGCCTCGTCGGTGCTCAGCTGCGCCGTGAGCGCCTCGTACAGCTCCTTGCCCAGGCCCGGCTTGAACTCCGCCTCGATCAGCAGGGGCCACCAGGCGTCCATGATGCGTACGGTGTCGGGGTGGGCGTAGGTCTTCGAGCCCGCCGCGGTCTGGTTGCGCTGCGACCCGGCCTTCTGCCATGCCTCCAACTGCTGCACGGTCTTGGCCTGTTGCGGGTCGGTGACGGGCTTGCTCCGCACCACCTTCAGGAGCTCGGGAAGCACCTGCTCGCCGCGCAGATCGGTGACCGCCGCCTCGGACATGGCCTGCGTCAGCTTGGCCCGGGTGACGCCGCCCTGCTCGGTGAGTTTCTTCACCCGTCCGTCGAGCAGGTCACCGCGGTGCACGGCGCTCACACCGAAGCCCGCCGTGCTGAAGTCCTTGGCCTGTTTGTTGTTCCAGGAGATGTAGTAGTCCTGGTTGACGGACTGCGGGTGCTGGGCCGACGGGGTCCGTGCCGATGTGTTGTCCTCCGGGTCGAAGTCCCGCCATTCGTAGGCCTTTTGAGCCTTGACGGGCAGGGCGGGGTCGATGTCCTTCGCGCGCTCGGGGTTGGCGCCGCTGTTGTAGTACGCGGTGTCGCGCGCGTCGGCGTAGAACCAGTTGAAGGCGTAGCTGATGTTCTCGGCGGCCTTCTTGAAGGTCGAGGCGTCCTTGACGTACGTCGGGTCGTTCAGCATCTGGAAGCCGATGATCGAGTCGGCCTCGTGGCGGTAGGTGGAGCGCAGCGAGACGTAGGCGACGGGCTTGCCCTCCACGCTCGCGCGGTGCGTCACGACGCCGTACTTCGTGCGGAACACCTGCATGCGGTAGGAGCCCGCGGCCGTGGAGTCGGCGAGGGTCGGCTTCCAGGCGTTCTTGCGCTCCAGCTTCTCCATGGGGGTGCAGGTGCCGTCGTGCAGATAGTGGGTGGACTGCTTGGTGGGGGCGCCGCCGCCCGGTTCGCAGAGCTCGACGGCGTACGTGTCGGTGATGTCCTGCCCGGCGGACGTGGCCGACCAGGCGTAGTCCTGGCCGCGCCCCAGCTGCACGTACATGCCGACGCCCGCGAAGGAGACGCCGCGCGCGCTGATGCCGGGGCCCTGGAGCTCCTGCTGCATGAGGAGCTGGGGGGCGAAGTAGCCGGTCTGCGGGCCGAAGACGGCGACCGGGTTTCCGCTCGCGGTGTGCTTCCCGGAGACGAGCAGAGCGTTCGACATGCCCTTCTTGTGGCCGTCCTGCCGGAACAGGTCGGCGGGCAGCACCCCGTCGTCGTACATCCCCCGGAGCGGCTCGAGCTTCTTGGGCGCCTTCACCGGGTCCTTGGGGGCCTTGCCCCCGGACGTGGGCCTTGCGCCGCCCTCGCGGTCGTACACGAGCTGCTCGCGCTCGACCGAACCGGCGTCGGGCATCGCGGTGCCGCGGGCGTTCTCGGGTTTGCCCGCGTACGGGAAGCTCGTGCCGTCGTGGAGGGTCTGCACGGCCTCGGGGTCGTTGCGGGCGCGGAAGGACTCCCAGACCTTCGTGCCCTTCTCGACGCCGTACTTCTCCTGGGACTTGAGGAGGGAGAGGGCCGCCTCGACCTCTCCGCCGCCGCCGTTGCCGAAGAGTCCGCCGACGACGGACGCGAGCGCGATCATGTCGGTGATCTTGAAGGGCTCTATCTCGCCGATGTTGGTGATCGCGTCGATCTTGCCGGTGAGGACGTACTCCCCGGGGAAGTAGCGGCCGTTCTTCGACTTCGTGCGATAGGCGTTGAGGCCGTCGATGTACGCCTGGGCGTCCTCCATGGCCTGCTTGCCGCGCTCGCCCTGCGTCGACCTGATGTACTCGACCTGCTTCTCCAGGTCCTTCTCCGTGTACGGGGCCTGCGGCCAGAACTGCTGCTCAAGGCCCTGGTTGGCGAGCGCGCCGCCCGCGAAGGAGGTCAGCTCGCCGCGGCCGATGTGCCGGAACAGGTCGATCAGCCAGAGCCGGTCCTGCCCGGCCGCGAAGCCCGCGCCGAACTCGGTGCCGTAGCGCGTGGAGCCCTTGATGTGCGGGATGCCGTACTTCTTGTCCCGGGTGATCGTCACGTCGTCGCGCGGCCTGGTGACGGAGGCGATCTGGCCATCGCGGACACCGAAGGACGCGTCGTTGAAGAATTCCGTCAGTTTGCCGTCGGTGAGTGACGGATAGCCGGAGGAGAGTGCGTCGTACGGACCCAATTGGTCATTGGCGTGCTTGGGCTGAGTTCCGAAGACGCGATGGGCGAGTATGTCGGCGAGCGTGGCGTTGCCGTTGGCGCCGGGCGGCAGCACGTCGGCACACTGCCCCTCGCAGTAATCGGTGACCGGTGGCGGCTCATCGGCCGCCGTCCCCGGCTGTGGTGAGAGGAGGGACGCGGCGAGCGCGAACGCCGCAGTGGCGGTGAGGGTTCTGAGCCGGACGATGCGTCGTCGCATGTGTGCTCCTCTGGGCTCCGCTTGTGCTCCTGTGGGGTGGAGTTGAGGCGGAGGCTACTGGCGGGTTGCCCAACCCGGAAGATGAACATGCGTCGCTTTTTCAACATGCTCACATAGCTCCAGCTCACCGCCGTCTTATGTCGTCCATCGAAAATCAGATGGAAGTCGAGGGAGCCGAATCGCAAGTCGATACGTCTACTCGGCAACGTCCGAGAACGTGCGACGGAGGTGCAGGGCGATGGCCGGATTCCGGAGTCTCGCGAGACAGGTGCGCGATCCGCTGAGCGATTTGGCACTGCGGCGGTATTCACTGCGCAAGTGCCTGGAGAGGTTCGCCCCTTACGGCCACCGGGCGACCTGGGATCATTTGTGCTCCCGGGCGGGCTTCGGGCCCGAGGACCGCTCACCCGACCCGGCGCGGCTGGTGGCCGCGCTCGACGAACTGGAGGCGGCGCGCGCGGTCTGGCTCGCCTACGAGCAGGACTTCGCGGAGCGCCGCCGCAAGGAGAAGCACGACGGTCTGCGCCGGCCGGGCAGCGTGGACGACTGGCACCGGTGCACCTGGGGCGGGTTCGGCGTCGCCTGGTGCGACGATCCCGGCATCCACCCCTCGGGACCGCTCGCCGAGGTGCTGCGGCGGCTGATCGCGGCGCTGGAGCGGGAGCCGGGCACGGTCTGCCCGGTGTGCGACCGCACCGACCTCGTCTGGACGCACGGCCTGGCGCACGAGCCCTCCGCGGGCGCCGTCTGCACGGGCTGCGGCATCGTCGTGCCGGCCCCGGTGCTCACGCCCGCCGCGATGGCGAGGGCACGGGCACGACGGACACGGCCGCTGGTCTCGGCATGAGGTGCGGCCGGAACGTGCGCGGGCGCAGGGCGGCTAGGGCGTCGCCACGTCCGTCTGTATGGCCAGCTTGAACTCGGCGAACAGGAGCGGCGCGGCGATCTTCACGTCGCCGGGGCCGCGCGCCGACATCTTCAGGCCGACCGGTGTCCGCGGGTGGACGAACATCTGCCACATGTGCGTCCGGTACTGCCCGCCCCTGGTGGGCGTCCAGTCGGTGGTGGCCGTCGAGTCGTAGCCGGTGGAGGCGCCGAACGGATCGCGCACGAAACGCGCGCGGTACTCGGTGGGCCGGTCGTCCGGCTCCCAGAAGATCATCGCCGACAGGGTGCCCCAGCCGTGATGGCTCGGCCAGATGAGCCCGGACCTGGCGTCCGGGAAACCTGACGGGCTGGTGGCGCCCTTGCCGGGGTCGTGCATGTGCCAGGGGTCGTACGACTCGTCGGTGCCCGTGTACGGAAAACGCACGAGGTGGTAACCGTCGCTGTCATAGGTGATCTTCTGCCGCCCCGAGCGCTCGGCACTCCACAGCAACGAGCAGATGGCTATACCCATCGGCCTTCCCCCTGTGAGTCGTCTGTGTGTCGTCGTCTGTGCTGTCCTGTGGTGATGCAGGTATGTCTGAACGGCGCCCGCGGCGCGGGCGATGGTGCGTTGATCCCCCTGTCGCCCGGGGCGATGGCCGAGTCCGCGGCGGCGGCCGTCGCGGCGGGCGCGCGGGACGTTCATGTTCACCCCAAGTCCCCCTGTGGGCAAGACACGTTGGCGCCACGTGCGGTTGCGGCCGCGCTGGAAGCGGTCCGTTCCGTGACCTCCGTACCGGTCGGGGTGACCACCGGTGCCTGGGCAGACCCCGACCCCGGCGAGCGGGTGGCGCACATCCGCGCGTGGACCGTGCTGCCCGACCACGCGTCGGTGAACTGGCACGAGCCCGGGGCGGAAGCGGTGGCCGAGGCACTGCTGGACCGGGGCGTGGGCGTGGAGGCCGGCATCTGGTCCGGCACGGACGGCACGGAACGCTTCATGGCGTCGGCGCTCGGCCCGCGCGTCCTGCGGGTCCTCGCGGAGGTCACGGACCCCGACCCCGGCACGGCCCGCGACTCGGCCCGCGCCCTCCTCGCCGTGATCGGCCGGGCCCACGGCCGCCCCGTCCTGCTGCACGGCGAGGAGGGCGGCACCTGGCCCGTACTGCGCCTCGCGGGCCGCCTGGGCCTCGCCACCCGCATCGGCCTGGAGGACACCTTGGTCCTGCCGGACGGCGAACGGGCGGAGTCGAACGCCCAGTTGGTGTCGGCGGCGCTCACGATGCTCGGCACGCCGTCGCGGTAAAGGGGTGCTGGCTGGACCCCGCGGTCGAGCGGTGCTCCCCCCGTGACCGGCGGCCGCGTCAGCGGCCCCTCTCGTCCGTGACGCGCACCCCGTCCGCGATCCCCACCACCAGCACCCGCGTCCCCTGCTCCAACGGGCGCCAGCGGTGCGGCAGTTCCGCCGCGCAGTACAGCGTGTCCCCGCGGTCCAGGCGGTACACGGAGCCGTCCGCCTCCACCTCCGCCGAGCCGTCGGCCACGTAGAGGATCTCGTCGTTGCGGTGGCGGTACTCGCGGCCCCAGTCGTGGTCCCCGGTGAACTCCAGTGCGTGCAGCCGCTGGTGGCCGCGGACCAGCGGACGCATCCGGGCCTCGCGGTCGCCCTCGCCCTCACCCACCGAAGCCGAGCCGCCGCGCACCACGTCCACCGGTTTCGGCGGGTCCGCCGAGGCGAGGAGCTGCACGGCCGTGGTGTCCAGGGCGTCGGCGATGCGCTGCAGGGACCCCATGCTGGGCCGGGAGCGGCCGTTCTCCACCTGGCTGAGGAAGGGTGCCGAGACCCCCGCCCGCGCCGCCACGTCCGCCAGCGTCAGGTCGAGCGCCCGGCGAAGCCTGCGGATGCCGGGACCGACCTGCGGGACCCCCGCCGCACTTTCCTCACTCGTACCCATGTCCCTCAGCCTATCCGGCGGGTTAACCTCTTCCGCACCACTTAAGAAAGTTAAGTAGGTGCGGTGGTGCGCACCTGACCGAGAGGACGGGATCTCCATGACCCGCGTGGACCAGAATCAGCGCCGCCGCCGCGGCACCGGCCTGATGGCCCTGGACGAAGAAGCCAGTTACGGCGGCTACACCCTCTTCGCCCCGCTCACCGGCAGCGGCGAGGTCTACCTCGTCGACGCCCACGGCGAGATCGCCCACCAGTGGAACCTCCCGCACCGCCCGGGACGCCACGCGCGGATCCTGCCGAACGGCAACCTCGCCTACAACGGCGTACTCCCCGACGAGCCCGCCCTGTTCCCCATGTGGCACAAGTACCGCGGCGGGATCATGCAGGAGATCGCCCCGGACGGCACGGTCCTGCGCGAGCACCGCGACCGCTTCCAGCACCACGACGCACACCACTACGGCGACGGGCGGCTCCTCTACACGGCACTCGAGCCCCTGACCGGCGAGGCCGCCGCGGCCGTACGCGGCGGTGTGCCCGGATCCGAGGCCGACGGCGGCACGATCTGGGCCGACACCATCGTCGAGGTGGACGCCGAGGGGAACACCACCTGGGAGTGGAAGGTCTCCGAGCACCTCGGACGCGCGGACTTCCCGCTCCACCCCGACTACGCCCGCGAGCACTACCCGCTGATCAACAGCGTCCTGCCGACGAGCGACGGCAACATCCTCGCCAGCTTCCGCTCGGTCTCCGCCGTCGTCGTCATATCCCGCGCCACGGGCGACATCATCTGGCGCTCGGAGCCCGGCGTCGTCTCCCAGCAGCACTGCCCCACCGAGCTGGAGAACGGCAACTTCCTCGTCTTCGACAACGGCGTCTTCCGGCCGCACTGGGACGTCCCGTTCAGCCGGGTCGTCGAGATCGAGCGCTCGAGCGGCAAGGTCGTCTGGGAGTACCACGACCCGGCCCGCGAGTCGTTCTTCGCGCCGTTCATGGGCAGCGCCCAGCGCCTGCCGAACGGCAACACCCTGGTCACCGACTCCCCCGCGGGCCGCCTCTTCGAGGTCACCGCGGACGGCTACCTCTGCTGGGAGTACGTCGTGCCGTTCTTCGGCGGCTACGAGGAGGAAGAGGTCCGCAAGCTCTTCCCGTCGGAGCCCAACGCCGTCTTCCGCGCCTATCGTTACGCCGCCTCGGAACTGCCCTGGCTCACCCCGGCTCCCGCACCAACGAAGGGCTGAGCCCGTGGTGGCCGCCGTCGACGAGCGCCTTCCGCTGCCGCGCCTCGCACCGCTCGCCCTCCAGCACCTCCTCGCCGGGATCGCCGCGCCCGTCTCCTCGGTGATCCTGATCGGCACGACGCTGCGGCTGACCACCGCTCAGACGGCCTCGCTGCTCAGCGCCACGCTGGTGCTGTGCGGCATCGGGGCGCTGCTCCAGTCCCTCGGGGTGCGGGCGCTGCGGGTCGGCGCCCGGCTGCCGTTCCTGATGCTGCCGGGCGGGGCGGCGGTGGCGATCTTCCTGCAGATCGGGAAGGAGTACGGGGCCGCGACGGCGTCCGGCTCCGTCCTGATCGCCGGGGTGTTCCTGATCTGCGTCCTGCCCTTCTACGGACGCGTGGTGCGCCTCTTCCCGCCCCTGGTGATGGGGACGACGGTCGTCCTCATCGGCATCAACATGATCAAGGTGACGGCCCCGATGGTGGCGTCGGGGCCGGGACCCGGCTTCGCGACGCTCGGCGTCATCGCGCTGCTCTTCCTCGTCCTGCGGGGCGTGTGGCGCCAGATGGCGGTGCTCTTCGGCCTCGTGGGCGGCACGGCCATCGCGCTGCTGCTCGGCACGGACATCCACCTCGCCTCCGGCGCCGCGTTCGCGCTGCCGGACCCCTTCCCGTACGGCGCCCCGCGCTTCGACCTGCTCGCGGCGATCCCGTTGCTGGTCTTCGCGCTCGCCTCGCTCGCCGAGGCCACCGGCCAGACCGTGCTCAACAGCGAGGCGGTTGGCCGCACCCCGGACGCGGGCCGGGACGTGCCGCGCATCGCCCGCGCCGACGCCCTCGTGTCGCTGGGCGCCGGTGTCTTCGGCACTTCCCTGATGGTGACGAGCGCCGAGAACATCGGCATCGTCCAACTGACCCGCGTACGCAGCAGGTTCGTCACGGCGGGCGCGGGCGTGCTGCTCGTCGTCTGCGGTCTGCTGACCCCGCTGACGCGCCTTCTCGCCGCCATCCCCGAGCCGGTGGTCGGCGCGGCGGGCCTGGTGATCTACGCGGTGATCGCCGTCCTCGGCTTCAGCATGCTGTCCCGGGTCGACCTCACGCACGGCACCGACAGCGTCGTGGTGGCTCTCGCCCTGGTCGTGGGGCTGCTGCCGGTGATGACCCCGAGCCTGTACGCGCCGCTGGCGCCCTGGGCGCACACCGTCTTCGGCAGCGGAGTGGCCGCGGGAGCGCTCGCCGCGGTGATCCTGAGCGTGACCTTCCGCCACCTGGGGCCGCGCGACCGCCCCGAAGGCACGCCCGAGGCCACGCCTGAAGTCACGACTGAGGCCGGCGCTCCGCCAACAGACGGGAGCCGGTGAGGCGTTCGCCGAAGACGTCGTCGGGGTTGGAGAGCACGCAGTTCTCCAGGGAGAGACAGCCGCAGCCGATGCAGTCGGTGAGGTGATCGCGCAGCCGCCCCAACTGCTTGATCCGCTCGTCCAGTTCGGAGCGCCAGTCCTCCGAGAGGCGTGCCCAGTCCTCGCGGGTCGGGGTGCGCTCCTCGGGGAGCGAGTCGAGCGCCTCGCGGATCGTGGCGAGCGGGATGCCCACGCGCTGGGCGGCGCGGACGAAGGCGACGCGGCGCAGCGCGTCACGGTGGTAGCGGCGCTGGTTGCCCGAGGTGCGGCGGCTGGTGATCAGGCCCTTGGTCTCGTAGAAGTGCAGGGCGGAGACGGCGGCGCCGCTGCGGGCCGAGAGCTGGCCGACCGTGAGCTCGTGGATCTTCTCTGGGATCTGGGGCACCCCTCCAACCCTAATGGCAGATCCGCCGGCCCCGATGCCCGGTCCGTTGACACACGTCACCACACGCAGCATGCTGAGCAACCGCTTAGTTCGTAATTTTTGAGGAGGCCAGGGACATGGCAGAGCCGAGGATCTTCGCGTCGGCCGACGACCTGCGCGCCGGGGTCGGCGAGCAGCTCGGGCACAGCGAGTGGCTGGAGGTCGACCAGAAGCGGATCGACCTGTTCGCCGAAGCCACGGGCGACCACCAGTGGATCCACGTGGACGCGGAGAAGGCGGCGCAGGGCCCGTTCGGGACGACCATCGCGCACGGCTATCTGACGCTGTCGCTGCTGCCGAGCCTGGTGCCGGAGGTCATGTGCGTCGAGGGCATGAAGATGGGCGTCAACTACGGCACCAACAAGGTGCGCTTCCCCTCGCCGGTGCCCTCGGGCTCCCGGGTGCGGGCGACCGCCGTGCTCAAGGAGGTCGAGCCGACCAAGGACGGCGGCGTCCAGGTCACCGCCGTGGTCACCGTCGAGCGCGAGGGCAGCGAGAAGCCCGCCTGCGTCGCGGAGTCGGTCTCCCGCTACTACTTCTGAGCCGGGCCGAGGGGCTCAGGGGGCCTGCTTCTTGGCCCCCACCATCCGCAGCACGAGGTCGGCGTAGAGCGCGCCGACCTCGTCGGGCGTCCGGGTGCCCGCGACGTTGAACCAGCGGGCCACGTCGATGCAGAGCGAGAGCACGGCGAGGGTGGTGCCCGGCACGTCGGGGACGTCGAACTCCCCGTCCCGCACCCCGTCGTTGATCATGTCCCGCACGGCGGCGTCGGACTGGCGGCGCAGCGCGACGATCTCCGTGCGGTGCTCCTCGCCGAGCGCGTCCAGCTCGTACTGGACCACGCGGGCGGTGGTGTGATGGTCGGCGTGCCAGCGCACGAAGGACCGTACGGCGTCGGCGAGCCGCTCCGCCGCGCCGCCCGGACCGTCGGCCGCGCTGCGCAGGACCCGCAGGGCCTTGTCGTGGCCGATCCGGCTGATGCGGTGAAGCAGCTCTTCCTTGGTCTTGTAGTGGATGTAGAGCGCGGCCGGGCTCATGCCGGCGCGGCCCGCGATGTCCCGGGTCGTCGTCGCGTGGTACCCACGCTCGGCGAAGGCCTCGACGGCGGCGATCAGCAGCCGCCGCGCCGCATCCGGCGTGACCTCGCCCCATGGCAGGTCATCGCCCTCGGTCTGCTCCGCCGTGCTCATCGCCCACTCCTTCCGCCGGTCGGGAGGGACACCATACCCCTGACGGTGAGCAAGCGCTTAGGACGCCGGTCAGGCCACCGGCTTGAACGGGTCGTGTTCGGCGAGAATCTTCTCCAGACGGGCCTGGTCGACGCGGCTGACGAGCTGGTCCGCCTCCTGCCGGTCCCTGATCACCTTGGCGAGGGTGAACGCCGAGGTCGTCAGGTACAGGACGGAGACGGCGAGGAAGGCGCGGATCCAGCCGCTGACGTCGAGGCTGTAGACCCCGATCGCCACGGCGCCGATCGCCACGGCGAACGACGCGATGGCCTGACCGTAGTAGGCGGTGCTGTTCTGCTGCTTGACCGGTGCCGGTGTCTCACTCATGGTCAGAGCTTCGCCCGGGAGCAGCCGCGCCACATCCGCTCCCGTACTCAGGTCACGTACTCAGAAGGCCGAGATCCCGGTGAGCGCCCGTCCGATGACCAGCTTCTGGATCTGGCTCGTGCCCTCGTAGAGCGTCATCACGCGCGCGTCGCGCAGCAGCTTGCCCGCGGGGTACTCGTCGATGTAGCCGTACCCGCCGAAGACCTGGAGGGCGTTGTTGGCGGCGCGCACCGCGGCCTCGGATGCAAACAGCTTGGCCTTGGAGGACTCCGTGGCGAAGGGCTGCCCGCGGTCGATGAGGTCGGCGACCCGCCAGGTCAGCAGGCGCGCGGCGTCCACGTCCACCGCGATGTCGCTGATCAGCTCCTGCACCAGCTGGTGTCCCGCGATGGGCTTGCCGAACTGTTCGCGCTCGGTCGCGTACGACACGGCCGCGTCCAGGGCGGCCTGGGCGATGCCCACGCACCCGGCGGCGACCGACATCCGCCCCTTGGCGAGCGCCGACATGGCCACCGAGAAGCCCTTGCCCTCGGGCGCCATCATGGCCGACGCCGGGACGCGGACGTCTTCAAGGACCAGCTCGGCGGTGGCCTGGCCGCGCAGCCCGAGCTTGCCGTGGATGGTGCGGCGGCTGAGGCCCGGGGTGTCGGTCGGCACCAGGAACGCGGAGACGCCCTTGTGCCCGGGTGCGTCGCCCGTCCGCGCGAAGAGCAGCACGACGTCGGCCCAGGTGCCGTTCGTGATGAACATCTTGGAGCCGTTGATGACGTAGTCGCCGCCGTCGCGCACGGCCTTCGTCGAGAGGTTCCCCGCGTCGGACCCGGTGCCCGGCTCGGTGAGCCCGAAGCACCCGACGAGCTCACCGGAGGTGAGGCCCGGCAGCCACTGGCGCTTCTGCTCCTCGCTCCCCCAGTACGCGATGGTCTTGGCCACCAGGCCGAGGGAGACCGACACGATGCCGCGCACGGACGAGTCGCCGCGCCCCAGCTCCTCGGTCACCAGGCAGTAGGCGAGGTGGTCGCCGCCCGAGCCGCCGTACTCCTCGTCGACGGTGAGCCCGAGGAAGCCGACCTCGCCGAGCTTCTTCACGATCGAGCGGTCGACGCTCTCGGCGCGGTCCCACTCGATCACGTGCGGGGCGATCTCACGGGCGACGAAGTCCTTCGCCAGCTGCCGGACGGCGGACTGCTCCTCGCTGAGCTCCAGGTTCATCGGGGGCACCTCTTCGGATCGACGCGTGGGACCAGATTTAAATTAGCACTGCTAGTTTCTTGCGGCAGCCCTACTATGTGCCGCATGGCCCGACCGCGCAAGCCCCTCCTCAGCAGAGATCGCATCGTCGAGACGGCGCGCGCGCTCGTGGACGCCGAGGGCCTCGCCGCCGTCTCGACACGTCGCCTCGCCGCCGAGCTCGGGGTCAGCGGACCCTCGCTCTACAACCACTTCCGCACGAAGGACGAGATCCTGGAGGCGGTCGCGGACTCGGTGAGCGCACAGGTCGACCTGTCGATGTTCGAGGCCGCCGACGCGCGCGACTGGCGGACGGCGCTGCACGACTGGGCCGTCTCGTACCGCGCGGCGCTCACCCTGCACCCCAACATCGTTCCGGTGCTCGCGAGCGGCCCCGGCCGCCGCCCGGCCGGGCTGCGCCTCGCGGACGCGGTGTTCGGGGCGATGGTCGACGCGGGCTGGCCCGCCGCGCAGGCCACGTCGATCGGCGCGCTGATGCGCTACTTCATCATGGGTTCGGCGCTCGGCTCCTTCGCCGGCGGCTTCGTGGACGACGCGACCGCGTACGACCCGGCCGACTATCCGCACCTGGGCCAGGCCCACCTCCTCGCCGACCGCCAGCAGGAGATCGACGAGCGTGCCTTCGAGACGGGCCTGCGGGCGCTGCTCGACGGGCTGGCGCTGCAGTACGCACAGGTGGCGGCGCCCGCCGTCTGACCGTTCGGCGCCGGCCGAACGGTCCCCGGCGCATCCTTGAGCCATGACCGACCCCGCCACCCGTCACCTCGCCGCGCTCGCCGGGCTCATCGCCGACGAGACGCGCGCCGCCTGTCTGCTCGCCCTGCTCGACGGCCGGGCCTGGACCGCCGGTGAGCTGGCGCGGCACGCGGGGGTCGCCGCCTCCACGCTGAGCGAGCACCTGGGAAAGCTCGTCGCGGGCGGCCTGCTCGCCGAGGAGCGGCAGGGACGCCACCGCTACGTCCGCGTCGCCGACGCGCGCGCGGCGCAGCTGATCGAGGACCTGACGGCGTACGCGCGGCCGGGCGGGGCCGTCGTCCGGCCGCCGCGCACGCTGCGGGAGTCCGGTGCGAGCGAGGCGATGGCGCGCGGACGCACCTGTTACGACCATCTCGCGGGCCACCTGGGAATCACGATCACCCGGGCGATGACGGACCGCGGCCTGCTGCTTCAGGACACGGGCTTCGCCCTGGCCGACGCAGGACTCGACTGGTTCGGCGAGTTGGGGATCGGCCTGGAGCGCACCGGCAGGCGCCCGCTGGCCCGCGCCTGCGTCGACTGGACGGAACGCAGGCCGCACCTGGCGGGGGTCGCGGGCGCGGCGCTGTGCCGCCATGCGCTGGACGCCGGTTGGTGCGTGCGGATCGGTTCGGAGCGGGCGGTCAAGGTGACACCGGCGGGAGCGCGGGCGCTGGAGACGCACCTCGGTATCGCCGTACCCCACTAGGTAGATGTAAAGTGCACCTGCCTTGTCGGGGGAAACATGGACGTAACACGGGAGTGAGCCGTGCGGCACTCAACGGATGCCAAGAGCCTGCCACTTCGGGCCCTGCCCTTCGCCGCCCACGTCCTGCGCGGCCAGGCGCAGGTCACGTTCCTGCCCAGCGCTGCGGCGGGCGCGGTCTTCTGCGTGGCGCTCTTCGCGGCGGGATGGCAGTACGGCCTCTACGGGCTCGCGGGCACGGCCGTCGGCACGGGGACGGCGCGGCTCCTCGGGGCGGCGCACGACCGCGTCTCGACGGGGCTCGAAGGCTTCAACGCCTGCCTGACCGCGCTGTGTTTCGCGGTGTTCCTCGGGGCCGGGCACCTGTCCACGGCCGTACTCGCCCTCGCGGGCTGCGTGGTGGTCACGGTGGTGACGGCGGCGGCCGTGAACCTCCACGCCGTCTGGGACCTGCCCTCGCTCACCCTCCCGTACTGCCTGCTCGCGAGCGTGACGACGATGGCGGCGCCCGGCTTCGAGCGGGTCTGGCACCACCGGGTCGACCCGGCGGCGCTCACGCAGGCGGCGAGTGGTCCCACGGCGCTCCGGCTCGTCGATCTGACGCGCGGCTTCTTCGCGGGGTTCGCCCAGATCTTCTTCATGCCGCAGTGGTACGTCGGCGCGATCCTGCTCGTGGGTCTCTTCGTCGCGAGCCGTCGCGCGGGGGCCGTGGCCTGCCTCGGCAGCCTGACCGGCATCGGCACGGCGGTCGCGCTCGGGGCGCCGACCGCGCGGATCGCCGACGGCACGATGGGATACAATGCGGTGCTCGTGGCGCTCGCGCTGTGCGGCGTCTTCCTGCCCGCCCGGGGCGTGACGCTCGCCTACGCGCTCATCGGCGCCGCCACGGCGACCCTCGCGGGTTCGGCGATGACGGCGCTCCTCGCGCCGTCCGGCGGGCACGCGTTCACCTGGCCGTTCGTGCTGACGACTCTCGCGTTCCTGGCCGCCGCCAAGTCCTTCTCGCGCCTCGGTGGACCGGTTGCGGCGCCGTCGGCGAAGACGGCGCCGCAACCGGCCACGAGTGCCTCCGTCAGCGGGAACTCGCCCGCCCCGCAAGCACCTTGATGGAGATCAGGGCGATCACCGCGAGGCCGATGATGTACGCGGAGACGGCCATCGAGGTGCCCGTCGCCTCCAGGAGCAGCACCATCACGAAGGGCGCGAGCCCGCCGCCGAACACGGCCGCGATCTGGTAGCCGAGCGAGGCTCCCGTGTAGCGCATCTCGGCGGTGAAAAGCTCCGCGAACAGCGCGGCCTGCGGCCCGTACATGATGCTGAGGAAACAGCTGGTGACGAAGGTGCCGACGGCCAGCCACAGCAGCGAACCGGTGTCGATGAGCAGGAACATCGGCACCGCCCAGACCGCGAGCCCGGCGGCACCGATGGCGTAGATCCGCAGCCGCCCGATGCGGTCGGAGAGCGCGGCGGAGGCCGGGATCAGGGCGAGTTGGGTGAGGCTCACGCAGAGCGAGACGGTCAGGACCGCGCTGCGCTTCATGTCGAGTTCGCGGGTGGTGTAGTCGAGGACGCCGGTGATGATGATGTAGAAGGTCGCGGTGTTCACCGCGAACGATCCGCCCGCCAGGAAGACCGTGCCGAGGTGGTGGCGCAGGATCGTCCGCAGGGGCGAGTTGCCCCCTTCGCCGCCCGCGCCCTTCTGGGCCTTCTCCTTCTCCGCGAGGGCCTTCTCCGCCTCACGGAACTCCGGGGTCTCCTCCACGCGCGTGTGGATGTACCAGGCGAGCACGAGGACGAGGAGCCCGACCATGAAGGGCACCCGCCATCCCCATGCCTCGAAGGTGCTCTCGCTGGTGACGGCACCGGCGATCAGGAAGACCGTGTTGGCGGTCACCACGCCGATGGGGACGCCCAGTTGGACCAGGCTGCCGTAGAGGCCGCGCTTGCCCTCGGGGGCGTACTCGGTGGCCATCAGCATCGCGCCGCCCCACTGCGCGCCGACCGCGATGCCCTGGAACACGCGGAGGGTGACGAGGAGGATCGGCGCGGCGATGCCGACGGTGTCGTATGTGGGGAGCAGGCCGATGCCCGTGGTGGACAGGCCCATCAGGGTCAGGGCGAGGACCAGCATGGGCTTGCGGCCACGCTTGTCGCCGAGGTGGCCGGCGATGATGCCGCCGATGGGGCGGGCCAGGAAGCCGACGGCGAAGGTGGCGAACGCGGCGAGGACACCGGCGGAGGAACTGCCGGAGGGGAAGTACAGGTCGCCGAGGACGAGGGCGGCGGCGATGCCGAAGACGAAGTAGTCGTACCACTCGACGGCCGAGGCGAGGGCGGCCGCGGTGGCCACCTTGCGGCGGTGGGGATCCGCCGGGCTTTCGGTCTGAGCGGATGGGGGGTGGGGGGTCGCCGTGGGGGCGGACGGTGCGGGGTCCATGCGGTGCACACTCCGGTGGGTCCGGGGACGGGACGGGGGGTGGGCGTGTGATTGCAGGGACCGTACCGACCGGTGGGTATGTGGTCAACGGTTTTCACGGGCGCGGGGGCCTCGCGTGCCGTCATCACCGGCTTCGCGGAGTTCGTCCTCAAACGCCGGACGGGCTGATCTTGCAGCCCGTCCGGCGCTTGAGGACATCTTGCAGGGGGTCCAGGGGGCCGAGCCCCATGGTTTCGGGAAGGGGCGGGATGGGGGAAAGTCCCGCAGGGACCGCCCCTAGAACACCACCAGCGCCCGGCCCCCCTTCCCCGCGACCATGTTCTCGAAGGCCGCCGGGATGCCGTCCAGGGCGATCCGGTCCGTCACCAGACCGCTCAGGTCGAAGCGGCCCGCACGGATGTGATCGGCCAGGACCGGCAGATCCACCGCCGGGTCGGAGTTCCCGTACACGCACCCGGAAAGCGTCCGCCCCCAGTGGAAGATCTCCAGGGCGTTGAAGCTGACCTGCTGGTCCTTGCCGCCGATGCCGACCACCGTCGTACGCCCGCCGCGCCGCGTGGACTCCCAGGCCGTACGGATCGTCACCGCGCGGCCCACGCACTCCACAGCCACGTCCACGCCCTGTCCGCCGGTCAGCTTGCGAATGTCCTTGGCTGTCTTCTCGGAGGCGACGACGTACTCCGTCGCTCCGGCCGACCGCGCCAACTCCTCCTTCTCCGGGGACACATCGACGGCGATGATCCGCGAGGCACCGGCGATCCGTGCCGCCTGGAGCGTGGCGAGGCCCACGCCGCCGACGCCGAAGACCGCCACCGTCTCGCCCTCGCGCACCTTCGCGGAGTGGTGCACGGCGCCGTAGCCGGTGAGCACGGCGCAGCCGAGGAGGGCGGCGTCCGTCAGCGGGACGCCGTCCGGGGCGGGCAGCACGCAGGTGCCCGCCACCACCGTCTCCTCGGCGAACGCAGCGACGTTCAGGCCCGGGTGCAGGTCGGCGCCGTCCGAGGAACGCCGGGCGTACACGTCGGCCGCACCGGCAAGCGCGTTCACGCACAGCCACACCTCGCCGAGCGAGCAGGGGTGACAACTGCCGCAAGAGGGCGCCCAGTTGAGGACGACCCCGTCACCGGGGGCGACATGCGTGACACCCTCCCCCACGGAAACGACCGTCCCCGCGCCCTCGTGTCCGAGCACGGCGGGCACGGGCACCCGCATCGTGCCGTTGGTCAGGGACAGGTCGGAGTGGCAGACCCCGGCGGCGGCGAGGCGCACCCGCACCTGGCCTGGACCCGGCTCGGGCAGGTCGATCTCGGTGATCTCCAGCGGAGAACCGACGGCGGGCAGAACGGCGGCGCGGACCACGGTGACGTACTCCTTGAAAGGCGGGCGGGAAGGGATCAGAACTGGAGGGACTTCGTCTGGAGGTACTCGGCGAGCCCGTGCGGGCCCAGCTCGCGCCCCACTCCCGACTGCTTGTAACCGCCGAACGGGGCGAGGGGGTTGAAGCTGCCGCCGTTGATGTCGACCTGGCCCGTGTCCATGCGGCGGGCGAAGGCGACCGCCTCCGCGTCGTCGGCCGCCCAGACCGCGCCGGCGAGCCCGTACACGGTGCCGTTGGCGATGCGCAGGGCCTCGTCCTCGTCCGCGTACCGGATGATCGAGACGACCGGGCCGAAGATCTCCTCCTGGGCGATCGTCATGTCCGGGGTGACGTCGGCGAAGACCGTCGGCTGGACGAAGTAGCCCTGCTCGCGCGGTGCTTCGGAGCCGCCGGCCACCACGCGGGCGCCTTCCTCGACGCCCTTGTCGATGTAACCGCGCACGCGCGCCTGCTGCTTGGCGTTGACGACGGGGCCGATGCGCGAGCCGTACTTGACCGCGGCGGCCGACGCGAGCGCGACCGCCTCGTCGTACCGCTCCGCGTCCACCAGCATGCGGGTCCACGCGCTGCACGTCTGGCCCGAGTTGGACATGACGTTCGCGACGCCGACGTTGACGGCCTTGGCCAGGTCGGCGCTGGGCAGGATGACGTTGGCGGACTTGCCGCCGAGCTCCAGGGCGACACGCTTGACGGCCGCGCCCGCGGTCGCGCCGATCTGCTTGCCGACCGCCGTCGAGCCGGTGAAGGAGACCAGGTCGACGTCCTCGTGCTCGGCGAGCGCCTGTCCGGCGACCGGGCCGAGCCCGGTGACCAGGTTGAAGACACCGGCGGGGATGCCCGCCTCGTGCGCGGCCTCGGCGAAGAGCTGGGCGGTGAGCGGGGTGTCCTCGGCGGGCTTCAGGACCACCGTGCAGCCCGCGGCGAGCGCGGGGGCGACCTTGTTGACGATCTGGTGGAGGGGGTAGTTCCAGGGGGTGATCGCGCCGACCACGCCGACCGGCTCCATATAGACCGTGGAGTTGCCGATCTTCTCCTCGAAGGCGTACGTCGCGGCGAGCTCGGCATAGGAGCCGGAGACCAGGATCGGTACGCCCGCGTGCACCATCTGCGAGAACGGGAGCGGGGAGCCGAGCTCCGCCGTCACCGTCTCGGCGATCTCGTCCTTGCGGGCGACCAGCTGGTCGCGGAGCGCGCCGATGAGCGCGCCGCGCTCGGCGGGCGGGGTCGCGGCCCAGGCGGGGAAGGCCTCGCGGGCGGCGCGCACCGCGGCGTCGATGTCCTGCGCCGTGCCTGCCGGAATCTGGCCGATCGGCTGCTCGTCGGCCGGGTTCAGGACCGTGATCGTGTCCGTACCGACGGCGGGCCGCCAGGCGCCGCCGATGTACATGCCGTCGTGGGCCTTCATCGCACTCCTCAGGTAGTCGTCCGCACCCCAAACTAGCGCTGATAGTTTTTTGGCACCAGGGGCGCCGGAAAGGCGTCGGAGCCGGGGACATTCACCCCGGTTCGACACCTACCCCCCAGGCGTACCTCCGACGTTCCGTTTCATGTACGTGACAGACACATGTCAAGTCGCCAACTCCCTTGATCTACGCCTGTAGAGCCGACATTCTGCTGAGCGCGCCGGGAGCGGAACGCACCGCTCCCGGCTGTGTGTGCGATCACGCACACGCCCCCACAGTTGCGCCGCCCGACCCCAGGGCGAGCGCCGCCTATGAGGAGGACTCCCTCGTAATGGCAATGCTGCGCAGCAAGAAGACCGTGATCGCCGCGGCGATCTCGACCGCCACCGCCGCCACTCTGTTCGGTGCGGCCACCGCCCTCCCGGCCCAGGCCGCTCCCGCCGAGGGCACCGTGATCGGGGCCGGTTCGGCCGACGCCGTCAAGGGCAGCTACATCGTCACGCTGAAGAAGAGCTCGGGCTTCAAGGCCGCCTCGACCCAGGGCAAGGGCCTGATATCCGAGTACGGCGGGTCGGTGAAGAAGACCTTCAGGTCCGCGCTCGACGGATACACCGTCGAACTGAGCGCGGCGGAGGCGAGACGCCTCGCCGCCGACCCCGCGGTCGCCTCGGTCGAGCAGAACCGCACCGTCCGGGCCGACGCGACCCAGACCAACGCCCCCTGGGGCCTGGACCGCATCGACCAGACGAGCCTGCCGCTCTCCGGGACGTACACCTACCCGGACACCGCGGGTTCGGGCGTCACCGCGTACGTGATCGACACCGGCGTACGCATCACGCACTCCGAGATCAGCGGGCGCGCGGTGAACGGCTACGACGCCGTGGACGGCGACTCCACCGCCCAGGACGGCAACGGCCACGGCACGCACGTGGCCACCACCATCGCGGGCAAGACGTACGGCGTCGCCAAGAAGGCCAAGATCGTGGCCGTCCGCGTGCTCGACAACAACGGCTCCGGCACGACCGCCGGTGTCATCGCGGGCATCGACTGGGTGACCAGCAACCACGCGGCGGGCGCCCCCGCCGTGGCCAACATGTCGCTCGGCGGCGGCGCGTCCACCACCCTCGACAACGCGGTGAAGAACTCCATCGCCGACGGTGTCAGCTACGCGGTCGCCGCGGGCAACGAGGGCGTCAACGCCTCCTCGTCTTCCCCGGCGCGGGTCCCCGCGGCCATCACGGTGGGCGCCACCAGCAACACGGACGCCAAGGCCAGCTGGTCCAACTACGGCTCGGTCCTGGACATCTTCGCGCCGGGCGTCTCGATCAAGGCGGGCTGGAACACCGGCGACACGGCCACGAACACCATCTCCGGCACGTCGATGGCCACCCCGCACGTCGCGGGCGCCGCGGCGATCTACCTGGCGGGCCACACCTCGGCCACGCCCGCCCAGGTCTCGTCCGCGCTGGTGAACGGAGCCACCACGGGCAAGGTCACGAGCCCGGGCAGCGGCTCGCCGAACAGGCTGCTGAAGATCGTCCAGTAGTCACCGGGTCCTACCCGAGCAGTACCCGTTCCCCGGAGGCAGCCGGCGCCTCCGGGGAACATCCGCATGTCAGCTCCTCGGCGGCTCTCTCCTCTAGGCTTCACCTCAACTCCGGTGCTCCGGAAGACTTCTGCAAGGTTTCGACGGAGTGAGACGGAGGTGCGAAGTGAGCCGGTCGAAGAGCAAGGTGACCATCACGGAGATAGCCCGGCAGGCGGGCGTCTCGGTGCCGACGGTGTCACGGGTGGTCAACGGCAGGTCGGACGTCTCCCAGGACACCCGCGCGCGCATCGAGGACCTGCTGCGCGAGCACGGTTACGAACGGCGGGCGAGCGCGCCAGGCAACCGTGCCGCCCTGGTCGACCTGGTCTTCAACGACCTCGACAGCCCCTGGGCCGTGGAGATCATCCGCGGCGTGGAGGAAGTGGCCCACGCGGCAGGCGCGGGCACGGTCGTCTCCGCGATCCACGGGGCATCGGGCTCGGCCCGCCAGTGGATGCAGAATCTGCGGGCCCGCGCGTCGGACGGCGTGATCCTGGTGACCTCCGTCCTGGAACCGACGCTCCACGACGAGCTGCGGCGGCTCGGCGTACCACTCGTCGTGATCGACCCGGCGGGATCGCCCGCCCTGGACGCACCGACCGTGGGCGCCACCAACTGGGCCGGAGGGATGGCCGCGACGGAGCATCTGCTCTCCCTGGGCCACCGCAGGATCGGCTTCATCGCGGGGCCGCCGCGGCTCCTGTGCTCCCGGGCCAGGCTCGACGGCTACCGGGCGGCCCTGGAGAGCGCGGGCGTGCCGGTCGACGACGCGCTGATCGTGCCCGGCGACTTCTACCACGCGTCCGGGTTCGCCGGGGCGGGTGAACTGCTCGGCCTCGCCGAGCCGCCGACCGCGCTCTTCGCCGCGAGCGATCAGATGGCGCTGGGCGCGATCGAGGCTCTGCGGCGGCGTGGCCTGCGGGTTCCCGAGGACCTCAGCGTGGTGGGCTTCGACGATCTGCCGGAGGTGAGCTGGTCGGCTCCGCCCCTGACGACCGTGCGCCAGCCGCTGTCCGACATGGGGAAACTGGCGGCCCGTACGGTGCTTCGGCTCGCGCTCGGCGAGGAGCCCGCCTCGCCCCGCGTCGAGCTGGCCACGGAGCTGGTGGTGCGGGCGAGCACCGCGGCCCGCTTCTGAGCCCCGCCCTCACGTCTGAGCCCCGCCCTCACGTCCGGACGCCGCCCGTAACTTCCGTGCGCATCGACCGATACTTTTCGGAACACTTCCGGAAAAGCGCTGCGATGCCTACCCCTCACCGCCAATCACCGGCTCCGCCGAGCTCGTCCTCAAACGCCGGACGGGCTGACATACCCGGCGCCGCGATGTTGTCAGCCCCTCCGGCGTTTGAGGAGCGGGGTCTGGGGCGGAGCCCCCTCCGCGGCGGAGCCGCTGATGTCACTGCCGGGGAGGGGTGGGGTTGGGGAAGGCCCCGCAGGGCTCCGCCTCAACCCCAGCCCCGCAGCCACCAGCAAGAGCCCACCCAGCATCACGAACGGCGCCGCCACCCCCGCCACCCCAGCAATCAGCCCCGCCCCAGCAGGAGCAGCAACCTGGCCGAGCCGGTTACCGGTGAGCCGCAAGGCCAACGCAGTAGACCGCGCCCCATCCGGCGCCGCCTGCACCACAGTCGTCATCGACAACGGCTGCCCCACCCCGAGACAGAACCCCAGCAACACCAGCATCACCCCCAGCCCCCACACAGGCACCGGCAGCGCAACCCCCGCGCACAGCAAGGCAGCCAGCAGGCACGTGACGACTATCAGCGCCGTACGCCCTAGCAGATTGATCAGCGGCGTCATCACGAGGCGGCAGGCGATCGTCGCGGCGGCCCGCAGCGAAAGCAGCACCCCCACCGTCGCGGGCGCGATGCCCCGGTGCTCACCGACCACCGGCAGATAGGCCGTGAGGATGTCCGTGGCGGAGAGCACCGCGAGGCTGATGAAGATCCCGGCCGGAACACCCCGGGTGCGCAGGATGCCGAACACCGGGACCTTGTCGCCCCGCTTCGGCGAAGCCCCGCCGGAACGGACGTGCTCGATGCGCCACAGCGAGGCGAACGAGACCGCGGCCACCCCACCCGACACCAAGAGGGCGAACGCACTCGTACGCCCCATGTCCCCGCCGATCAAGGCCCCCGCGGCAATCGGCCCGATCAGCTGCCCCAGCGAGGCCCCGATCGTGAAGTGCCCGAAGTTGCGGTCCTGTTCGTCGGGTGCGGACTGCCGGGCGACGATCGACTGGGCGCCGATCACGAAGCACAGGTGCCCGAGCCCCATCACACCGCTCCAGGCGGCGAGCGGGCCGAGCGACCCCGCCGTACCGCTGAGCGCGCACCCTCCGGCGATGAGCACGACGCCGATCGGAAGGAGCGGCGCGCACCGCCCGTGGTCCGTCCTGCGCCCGAGCGGTACGGCGGCGAAGAGCGGGAGCAGGGCGTACACACCGGCGATGACACCGATCGCCCGCTCGTCGGCGCCAAGGGAGAGCGCCCGGTAGGAGACGGCCGGACGCGCCATCGACACCGCCCCCTGCGCGAAGGCGAAGGCGATGACGAGGCGCAGCAACCAGGCCCGGCCCGGTGGCGACGACACCACCGGTGCCACCGGTGTCCATGGCATCAGATGATGCCGAAGAGGATGCCGGAGCCGAGCACCACGAGCGAGGTGAGCACGGCCCATTTGACGGTGAACTTGGTGTGGTCGCCGAACTCGACCTTGGCCATGCCGACGAGGACGTACACGGCGGGGACCAGCGGGCTCGACATGTGCAGGGCCTGGCCGGCGATGGAGGCGCGGGCGATCTCCAGGGTGCCGACGCCGTGCGCCTGGCCCGCCTCGGCGAGGACCGGCAGGACGCCGAAGTAGAAGCCGTCGTTCGACATGAAGTAGGTGAGCGGCAGCGACAGGAGGCCGGTGACCAGGCCCATCTGCGGGCCCATGCCCTCCGGGATCGCGTCGACGAGCCACTTGGCCATGCTGTCGACCATGCCGGTGCCCTGGAGGACGCCGGTGAAGACGGCGGCCGCGAAGACCATGCCGGTGACGTTGAGGACGTTCTCGGCGTGGGCGCCGATACGGGCCTTCTGGTCGGGCATGTGCGGGAAGTTGACCGTCAGGGCGAGCGCGGCGCCGAGCAGGAAGAGGACCGGGATCGGCAGCCACTCCATGATCATGGCGGTGAGCAGGACCACGGTGAGACCGGCGTTGAACCAGTAGAGCTTGGGGCGCAGGGTGGAGCGGTTCGGGTCGAGCCCCTGGAAGCCGTCGTCCTCCTCGGCGTCGTCAGAGGCGCCGGCACCGCCGGAAGCGGAAGCGTCCGTACCCGAGCCTGCTCCCCCGGTGGCCTTCTTGATGAGCGACATGCGCCCGTCGCCGCCCGCACCGGCACCGGCACCGGCACCGGCACCCACCAGAACCGTCTCGCCCGCCGTCTCCTTCTCCAGGACCTCGTCCAGGGAGAGCATGCCGAGCCGCTTGCGCTCCCGCAGACCCAGTGCGTAGGCGAGCAGGAAGACGCAGACGAGGCCCATGGCGAGCGCCGGGATCATCGGCACGAAGATGTCGGCGGCGTCCACCTTGAGGGCGGTCGCGGCGCGGGCCGTCGGGCCGCCCCAGGGCAGGGTGTTCATGACGCCGTTGGCGGTGGCCGCGACACCCGTCATGACGACGAGGCTCATCTTGAGGCGTTTGTAGAGCGGATACATCGCCGAGACCGTGATCATGAAGGTCGTCGAGCCGTCGCCGTCGAGCGAGACGATCGCGGCGAGCAGCGCGGTGCCGACCACGATGCGCACCGGGTCCGCCTTGCAGAAGCGCAGGATGCCCCGGACGATCGGGTCGAACAGGCCGACGTCGATCATGACGCCGAAGTACACGATGGCGAACATGAGCATGGCCGCCGTGGGCGCCAGATTCCCGACGCCTTCGAGGACGTAGTCCCCGAGATGGGCTCCCTTTCCTACGAACACGCAGAAGAGCGCGGGGATCAGCACCAGTGCCGCGATCGGCGACATCTTCTTCATCATGATCAGCACCAGGAAGGTGGCGATCATGACGAATCCGAGGATTGTCAGCATGGGGGCTACCTAACGTTCACCATCGAACTCCCACCAGGTCTGGCGGTCCGGTTGACGTTAGGACCCGTTCAGATCTGTTAACAAGATGTTGACGTGTGAGCAATAAGCGCAAAACTCCTGGTCAACGACTTGCTGCCGGAACGCCGTCCGGCACGAGGGCGGTGACGGTCACCGGGAAGCCGTTGAGTACGGACGTCCCGGAGAGCGGGTCGAGGAGGGTGCCGTCCAGAAGCTGGTTCACATTGGCCCCCGGGTTCTCGGCGGCGACGGCCAGGCGGGTGCCGGGGCGGTCGTGGCCCCAGCCGTGCGGCAGGCTGACCACTCCGGGGCGCACGGCGTCCGTCACCTCCACGGGGACGGTGAGCGAGCCTCCGGCGGCCTTCACGCGTGCGTGGCCGCCGTTCTCCACGCCGAGACGGGCCGCGTCGTCGGGGTGGACGTGCAGGGTGCAGCGGTTGGAGCCGCCGGTGAGGCTGCGCACGTTGTGCATCCAGCTGTTGTTGGAGCGCAGATGGCGGCGGCCCACCAGGACGAGCTCGTCCGGGGCGGCGTGCAACGCGTTCGTCAGGCGCGGCAGGTCGTCCGCGATCGGGGCGGGGAAGAGCTCCACCCGGCCGCTGCGTGTCCTGAGCACCTGCGGGAGGCGGGGCTGCAGCGGTCCGAGGTCGATGCCGTGCGGGTGGGCGAGCAGCCGGTCCAAGGTCAGGCCGTCGGCGCGGGCGCCGAATCCGTCGCCGTAGGGGCCGAGGCGCAGCATCAGGTCGAGCCGCCGCTCGGGGCCACTCTCGCCGGTGAGGAGGGCGGCCAGCTCCTCGGGGTCACGGCCGTGCACGGCGGAGTGCGGCTCGGTGACGGCCTTGCCGATGGCCTTGTCGACGACCATCGTGTCGACGGCCGCCGGATCGGCGCCGTGCATCCCCCCGGCGGCGAGCACGAGCCGGGCCAGGATCTCGGTCTCCGCCATCCTGCCGTGCGCCAGGGGCAGCGCGGCGCGGGTGTAACGGACCTGGTTGCGTACGGCGAATCCGTTGAAGGCGAAGTCGAAGTGCGGGCTCTGGGAGGGCGGGGGCGGCGGCAGCACGACGTGGGCGTGGCGGGAGGTCTCGTTCAGGTACGGGTCGACGCTGACCATGAAGTCGAGCGAGGCCAGGGCCTTGTCGAGGCGATCGCCGTCGGGTGCCGAGAGGACGGGGTTGGCCGCGACGGCGACGACCGCGCGGATGCGCTCGTCGCCGGGGGTGTCGATCTCCTCGGCGAGCGCGGCGATGGGCAGTTCACCCTTGGCCTCGGGGTGGCCGCTCACGCGGCTGTGCCAGCGGCCGAGCGCGAAGCCCTTGCCGGGGCCCGCCGGGCGGGGTGCGCGGTCGGTGGCCGAGAGCGGGAAGAGGGCGCCGCCGGGCCGGTCGAGGTTGCCGGTGAGCACGTTCAGGACGTCGACCAGCCAGTTGGTGAGCGTGCCGTGGGCGACGGTGCTGGCGCCGACGCGGGCGTAGACGGCGGCGGTGGGCGCGGCGGCCAGGTCGCGGGCGAGGGTGCGGATGGTGTCGGCGGGCACGTCGCAGGCCGCGGAGACGGCGTCGGGGGTGAGGTGGCCCACGGCCTCGCGCACCTCCTCGACGCCTTCCACCTGGTCTTCGAGCACCCCGAGGGCGGTGAGTTCCTCCGCGAAGAGCACCTGGACCATGGCGGCGAGCAGCAGCGCGTCCGTGCCGGGGCGGATCGCCAGGTGCCGGTCGGCGAGTTTGGCGGTGCGGGTGCGGCGGGGGTCGACGACGGTGAGCGTGCCGCCTCGCGCGCGCAGTGCCTTCAGCTTCCCCGGGAAGTCGGGGGCGGTGCACAGGCTGCCGTTGGAGTCCAGGGGGTTGGCGCCGAGCAGGAGCAGATGGTCGGTGCGGTCCAGGTCGGGCACGGGGATGGCGAACGCGTCGCCGAAGAGGAGTCCGCTGGACACGTGCTTGGGCATCTGGTCGACGGTGCTCGCGGTGAAGATGTTGCGGGTGCCGAGCGCGCCGAGCAGCACGGGCGGGTAGAGGCCGCCGGCCATGGTGTGCACGTTCGGGTTGCCGAGCACCACGCCGACCGCCTGCGGCCCGTGCCGCTCGATCAGAGGGCGAAGCCCGGCGGCGACGGCGTCGAAGGCCTCGTCCCAGCTCGCCTCGTGGAGTACGCCGTCCTTGCGTACGAGGGGGCCCTTCAGGCGGTCGGGATCGGAGTCGGCCTCTGGGAAGGAGGCGCCTTTGGGGCAGATGAAGCCGTGGCTGAACACGTCGTCCCGGTCCCCGCGCGCTCCGGTCACCCGCGCGGCGTCGGTGCCGTCAGAGGGTCCTTCGATGGTGAGCGTGAGCCCGCAGGTGGCTTCGCAGAGGGGGCAGATACGCAGGGCTGTGCTGGGCATGGAGACCCTCCAGGGCGGCGGCTACGGCGCACGTGCGCTCTCACCATACCGACCGGTATGCATGGCGTCAGGGCCCCGCGGCGATCCGGTTCAGTCCAGTGAACCCGCGAAGTAGGAGTGCAGCAGGGTCCGCGTCTCGTCGATCAGGTCGGCATCGCCCGACGGAGCGGCGCGAAAGGCGAGTTGGAGCACCGCGTCCACGGCTTCGACGCCGACGAGCACGATGCGGCGCAGCTTCTCGTCCAGCGGCCGGTCCAAGTGGTCGGCGAGCAGCCCCGCCACCCGCTCGGCGACGTCCGAGTTGGCGTCGGGCATCACGCCGGGGGCCGAGGGGACGCCGAAGTCGACCAGGCCGAAGCCGGGGACGCTGCGCTTCATGGCGAGGTACTCGTCGAAGGCCGCGTCGACCGCGCCGCGCCAGTCACCGCGCTCGACCCCGGCCATGCGCGCCGCCACACGCTCTCCGTAGGCGTCGAGGTTGCGGTGGGCCAGGGCGTCGGCCATGGCGCGCTTGTTGCCGAAGAAGCGGTAGACCGAGCCGATCGGGACGCCGGCCCGGGTGGCGACGGCGCGGGTGCTCAGGTCCTCGTAGCCGACCTCGTCGAGAAGTGCGGCGCACGCGTCGAGGATGCGGGTCAGGCGCTCGGCGCTGCGCTCCTGCACGGGCACGCGGCGCAGGGTCTTCGGGGGCGGCGGGGGCTTTGGCTGATCACGGTGGGACATTCCCGGGAGAGTAGAGCAATGTTCACATCCATGGACCCCCTTGCGGAAGGAAAACGTGAATCCTACGGTGTCCCATAGGAATCGTTGACGAGGGAGCGATGATGAGCCGGGAACACACCAGCGACGCCAGCCGTGGAGACGGGAACGACCCGCGCAAGACGGCCGAGGCACTGACGTACCTCTCCGGCTTCGGCAACGAACACAGCTCCGAAGCGGTGCCCGGCGCCCTGCCGCACGGCCGGAACTCGCCCCAGCGCGCCCCCCTCGGCCTGTACGCGGAGCAGCTGAGCGGCACCGCCTTCACCGAGCCCCGCGCGCACAACCGCCGCTCCTGGCTCTACCGCATCCGCCCCTCGGCCGCGCACCCGGCGTTCACCCGCGTGGACAACGGCGCCCTGCGGACGGCGCCCTTCACCGAGACGCCCGACCCCAACCGCCTGCGCTGGAACCCCCTCCCCGAGCCCGCCCCCGGCACGGACTTCCTCGCGGGCCTGTGGACGCTGGGCGGCAATGGAGACGCCACCCAGCGCACCGGCATGGCCGTGCACCTCTACCACGCCAACTCCTCCATGCGGGACCGGGTGTTCAGCGACTCGGACGGCGAGCTGCTCGTCGTACCCGAGCAGGGCGGCCTGCTCCTGCGCACCGAGTTCGGCCTGCTGCGCGCCGAGCCGGGCGAGGTGGCGCTCATCCCGCGCGGGGTGCGCTTTCGCGTGGAGCTCCTCGACCACACCGCGCGCGGCTACGTGTGCGAGAACTACGGCGCCGCCTTCCAGCTCCCCGACCTGGGCCCGATCGGCGCGAACGGCCTCGCGAACGCACGGGACTTCCGGGCCCCGGTCGCGGCGTACGAGGACGAGGACCGCCCGGTGGAGGTCGTGAACAAGTTCTGCGGCAACCTGTGGCAGGCCACCTACGACCACTCGCCGCTCGACGTCGTCGCCTGGCACGGCAACCACGTGCCGTACGTGTACGACCTGCGCCGCTTCAACGTCATCGGCACCATCAGCTACGACCACCCGGACCCGTCGATCTTCACGGTCCTCACCTCGCCGTCGGACACCCCGGGCCTCGCGGGCGTCGACTTCGTGGTCTTCGCGCCGCGCTGGCTGGTCGGCGAGAACACCTTCCGGCCGCCGTACTTCCACCGGAACGTGATGAGCGAGTACATGGGCCTGATCGAGGGCGCGTACGACGCGAAGGCGGAGGGATTCGTGCCCGGCGGCGGCTCCCTGCACAACATGATGTCGGCGCACGGCCCCGACCGCGACACCTTCGAGAAGGCCTCGGCCGCCGAGCTGAAGCCACAGAAGATCGACGACGGGCTTGCCTTCATGTTCGAGACGCGCTGGCCGGTGACGGCGACCGAACAGGCAGCTCAGGCCACCCATCTGCAGCGCGGATACGACGATGTGTGGGAGGGTCTGGAGCGCCATTTTCGAAACTGATCGGCACCTGATCGGCAACTGATTCGGAGAGACCGTGACCGCTTTCGCCCCGGACTCGATCGTCCTGAATCGCAAGCTGCCGCTCTGGTATCAGGTGTCGCAGTCCCTGCGCGCCTCGATACTCGGCCGTACTCCCGATGCCCCGCTCCGGCTGCCCACCGAGGAGCAGCTGGCGGGGCACTACGGCGTGAGCGTCCTGACCATGCGCCAGGCGCTCAAGGAGCTGGAGGACGAGGGCCTGATCACCCGGCACCGGCGGCGCGGCACGTTCATCGAGCCCAGCGCCCGGCGCGGCTCCCCGGTCCGGCTGCTCGGCTCGGTCGACGCGATCGTGGCCCAGCAGTCGGGCATGAGCACGCACCTGCTCGCGCACGGCACGTCACCGGTCTCCGGCGAACTCGCCGAGCACTTCCCCGACCTGACCGAGGTGGCGACGTACCACCGGCTGCGCAGCGACGACGAGACGGGCGAGCCGACCAATCACGCCCATAACTACATACGTCCCGAACTGGCCGACCGTGTCGACCTCGACGACCTGACGCGCTGGCCCATGACGAAGGTGCTTCGCGATGTCGTGGGAGTCCGCATCAGCCGCATCACCGACACCGTCGAGGCCACACTCGCCGACCCGGAGACGGCCCGCCTCCTCGAAGTGCCGCTGCTCAGCCCGATCCTGCACTACACGGGCATCACGTACGACGAGGACGGCCGCGCCCTGGACGTGGCGCGCATCCACTACCGCGGGGACCGCTTCTCCTTCACGGTCACCCTCGACGCGACGTAAGGGTCTCGACGTACGATGCCGGGCGTGACGCACGACGAAGCGCCGCTGCTCGCGGACCTCATGCCGTGGTCCGTCGCACCGCTCCGGCCGGGCCGCGGGTGGCCGATGGGACCGGACGCCGCATCCCTCAGAGCCCGTTGGGCCGCGTTCGTGCGGGCGGGCACGGCGGAGCGCGAGAAACTCCTCTCCCCTTCGCGCTCGCGCACCCTGCACACCGCGGTCGCCCAACTCCCGGGCCACCCGGGCGGCACGGTCCCCCTGGCCGCCGAGTCCGGCCCCTGCCCCGAGCCGGTGCGGGTGTTGCACGGCCCCTTCGACGAGCAGTGGCTCATCCCGGACCACCGGCTCATCGACACCGCGCGCCCCGAGCTCTGGCGGGTCGCCGGCGAGGGTCAGCTGTTCCTCGTCGAGCAGGGGCACGTCACCGGGTCCACGGGCCCCGCGGTCCTGGCCTCCGCCGTACTGCCGGACGGGCGCTCCCCCGCCGGACGGCCGGGGCGCATCCGCCCGCTGTTCCGCCGCCCCGGCGGCGACGAACCCAATGCGGCGCCCGGCCTCCTCGCCCACCTCTCCACGGCACTCGGCACGGACGTCGGCGCCGGTGACCTCCTCGCCTGGACGCTGGCCGTCGCGCAAGCCTCACCGGCCGGCTGCCGGGTGCCGCTGACGTCCGACGCCGGGCTCTGGGCGCTAGGCACGGAACTGGGGCGCCGCATGCTCGCGCTCCAGGCCCGCGGTGACGGCGCGCGGCCGAAGCTTCCCGGTGGCCGTCGGCCCTACGTCCGGGCGCCCCTGCCCGCCCGCCCCGCCGAGGTCGCGTACGACGCCGAGGAGGAGGCCCTGTGCGTGGACGCGGGCCGCATCTCGCCGGTGCCGCGGGAGGCGTGGGACTTCGAGGTGAGCGGCGTGCGTGTCCTTGAGCTGTGGTGCGCACGGCGTACGGAGACGGGTGAGGCGGGCTCCCTCGAGGCGATCCGTCCGAAGGAGTGGCCCCAGACCTGGACGTCCGAGCTCCTGGAGCTGATCACGGCACTCGCCCTGCTCGCGGAACTCCGCCCGCTCCAGGAGGAGTTGGCCCGTTCGCTCACGTCGGCAGGCCCCGGCATCTCCACGGACGTGCTGCACCGGGCGGGCGTTCTCCCCGTCCCCGAGGCGGCCCGCCGCCCGGCATCGGTCCTCGATCACCACGAGGAAGGACCGGGCGGCCAGTTCGCCCTCATCTGAAGCCGACCCGGGTCACGTGGCCCGAGTCTCGCGGGAGCCCTTGCCGGAGGCGAGCAACGCCACCAGGCCGGCCACCTGCAGCAGGGTCAGGGTGGCGACCCCGACCCGGAAGCCGTCCGCCCCTCCGCCGCCCAGGCCGTACGCGAGGGCCGCTGCCGCCGGGCCGACGGTGAAGCCGAGGGTGCGGAACGTGTTGCCGACCCCGCCGCTCGTGCCCACCAGGTCGGGGGGTGCGGCGGCCAGGATCGAGGCGTTCACCGGAGTGCCGAACAGCGCCTGCCCCACGCCGATCACGGCCAGCCGCCAGCCGATGTCGAACAAGCCCGAGCCGGGTCCGAGCGTCAGCATGCTCAGCAGGCCGCCGATGACCAGGAGCAGACCGGCGGCCCCGAGGATTCTGCCGGGCAGCCGGTCGGTGAGCTGACCGCTGAGCGGCGAGACCACGGCCACGGCGCCGATGAAGAAGACCATCGCGAGGCCGGTCATGGCGGCGCTCCCGTGCAGGACGTCGGCGACGTAGAACGGCAGCAGGAAGTAGGAGAGCCCCACGAACGTGCCGGTCAGCAGGAGCGAGAGGACCGGAAGCCCGATGGCCCTGCGCCGCAGCAGGCCGATCACCGGGCGCGCCGAGCGCAGCCGCGTCCACCACAGCGCGAGCGCGGCCGCGGCCACCGCGAACAGCGCCGCGACGACCGGCCGTTCGGCCTCCACCCGGTCGAAGGCGACCAGAAGCGCGGTCACCGAGCCGCCCAGGACCAGGCCGTCCCCCACCAGGGACCGGTCGGGCCGGGAGAGCCCGCCGCCGGTGGACGGGATGTGCCGCGCCCCCAGCCAGATCACGAGGATCAGGACCGGCACCTTCATCAGCATCACGGGCCGCCAGCCGTACGCGTCCGCGACGATCCCCCCGAGGGACGAGCCGCCCATCGAGCCGATCGGCATGATCGTGGCGATGTAGCCCATCGCGCGGCCCCGCTGCTCCGGTCGTACGACGGCCGCGACCACCGGCAGGTAGACCGCGACGGCCAGCGCGCCCGCGACGCCCTGGAGGACGCGGGCGGCGAGCAGCACGGGGAGGTTCGGCGCGGCGGCCGCGAGGACGCTGGTGAGGCCGATCGCCGGGACGGAGAAGAGGAACACCGCGCGGAGGTCGACACGGTCGGTCCACCGCCCTGCGGGGATCGCGAGGGCGGCCGTCGGCAGGGCGTAGGCGAGGAGCACCCACTGGGTCGCGGAGGTCCCGACACCGAGGTCGGCGCCGATCGCGGGCAGCGTCACGGAGGAGAGGCTCAGCTCCAGGGTGACCATCAGCATGGCGAGCGCCATGACGGCGACCGGCGTCCAGCGGGTCTCGGCGGGGGCGGTCTCGGCAGGGGGCGTGGAGTCACGGGTCGCGTGCGTCATGGGGTCGACGCTAGGAACGGGGGCGCGTGCGGCGCCTCTGTCGCACGACTGGGGTGACCGGCAGGGCCTACCCCAGTCATCACCCGGTCGCGGCCCAGTCATGGTCCCGGTCACCTGACAGAGGCCCCGGGGCCGGCCCTCTCCGTAGCTTTCTCGGTGTCGGCGAAACCCATCCGCCGCAGCATCTCCGTATCCCCGTAACTCCGTAACTCCGTACGACGAAAGCGAGTCGACCATGCGAGCGATCCGACTGCACGCCTTCGGCGGGCCCGAGAACCTGCGGTACGAGGAGGTCGCCGACCCGGAGCCAGGGCCCGGCCAGGTCCGGGTCGCGGTCAAGGCCGCGGGGGTCCACCTCTTGGACACCGCGCTCCAGAAAGGGGCGGCCGACGAACTCCCCTTCCCGATGCCGGAGCTGCCGATGACACCCGGCCGGGAGGTGGCAGGCGTGGTCGACGCCCTCGGCGAGGGAGTGGACGAGGAGTGGCTCGGCAGGCGGGTGGTGACGCATCTGGGCCTGGTCAACGCGGGCTACGCGGAGCTGGCCGTACGGGAGACGGACGCACTGTTCGCACTGCCCGACGCGCTCTCCTACGAGGCCGCGATCGCCATGGTCGGCACCGGCCGGATGGCCCTTGGCATCCTGCACGTCGCCGCGCTCGAACCGGACGACGTGGCCCTGGTGACGGCCGCGGCGGGCGGCATCGGCACGCTCCTGGTGCAGGCCGCGCGGAACGCGGGCGTGACCGTGGTGGGCGCGGCGGGAGGCCCGGCGAAGACCGCGCGGGTCCGTGAGCTCGGCGCGGACGTGGCCGTCGACTACAACGCGCCCGACTGGCCGGAGAAGGTGCGCGCGGCGCTCGGCGGCCGCGAGGTGAGCGTCGCCTTCGACAGCGTGGGCGGTGACGCGGGGCGTGCCGCGCTCGAACTCCTGGGCTTCGGAGGCCGGTTCGTGATGTACGGCTGGTCGTCGGGCGCGCCCACGGAACTGGGCACGAAGGACCTGCAGAGCAAGCTCCTGACGGCGACGTACGCGCTGGGCCCGCGGATCGCGCGGGTTCCCGGCGGCCTGCGGGGCCTCCAGGAGCGCGCACTGGAGGAGGCGGCACGCGGCACGCTCGTACCGGCGGTGACGACGTTCCCGCTGCGGGACGCGGGGGCGGCGCACGCGGCGCTGCTGGGGCGGGAGACGGTGGGAAAGGTGGTGCTGACACCGTGAGCGCTGGCACGGCAGGGACGATGCGAGCCATGGCGTTCGCGTCGCACGGCCCGGCGGAGGTGCTGCGGCCGGTCGAACTGCCCGTCCCCGAGCCCGGTCCGGGCGAGGTCCGTGTGCGGGTACGGGCGGCCGGTGTGCTGCCGTTCGACATCGGGCTGCGGAAGGGCGAGATCCGGCCGCCGGGGTTGGTGTTCCCCGCGGTGCCGGGCAATGAGTTCGCGGGCACAGTGGACGCGACAGGATCCGAGGTGACCGACTTCGGGCCGGGCGACCCGGTGCTCGGCTTCTCCTTGCTCGGCTCGTACGCGGAGTACGTCGTCGTCACGGCGGAGAACCTGGTCGCCAAGCCGGACGTGATGGAGTGGGCGGTGGCGGGCGGCTTCTCGGGCAACGCGCAGGGCGCGCACATGGCGTTGAGCGCGATGCGGGTGGGCGCGGGCGACACGGTCCTGATCAACGCGGCGGCGGGCGGACTCGGCACGCTGGCGGTGCAGTTGGCGCGGGCGTGGGGCGCGACGACGGTCATCGGCACGGCGAGCGAGGCCAACCACGACCACCTGCGGGCGCTGGGCGCCATCCCCGTGACGTACGGGGAGGGCCTGGAGGAGCGGGTGCGCGCGATCGCCCCGCAGGGGGTGGACGCGGCGCTCGACGGTGCGGGTGGGGAAGCGCTGCGAGCGTCGGCGGCGGTGGCGAAGCATCCCGACCGCGTGATCACGATGGTCGACACGGAGGAGGCCCGCCGCCTGGGCCTGCCCGAACTGACCGGCACGAGAACGGCGTCCCGCCTGGCGGAGATGACGGCCCTGTACGAGAAGGGCGCACTGCGGGTGCATATCCGCGCGCGGTACGCCTTGGAGCGGGCGGCGGACGCGCAGCGGGAGGTGGAACGGGGGCACGGCCGAGGCAAGGTAATCCTGACGGGGGAGCCTCTACCCAACTAGCCACCCCAAACTCCGGGCCCCCCTGCCCCCCTGCCCCCCTGCCCCCTGCCCCCTGCCCCCGGGTAACGGGCGGGTGGGCGGGAAAGATCCGCCGCGAAGCGAGCGGAACAGACGGCAACGAGGCAACGTGACCCAGACCGGAAAGCCCCGGGGGCCCTGGGGTAATGGGTGGGTGGGTGGGAGACATCCGCCGCGAAGCGAGCGGAACAGACGGCCACAGGCCAAAGCAGGCGCCCCGTTAAGGTCAACCCATGCTCTACGGACGCAGCGACGAAATCGCGAAGCTGGACGCCCTGTTGGCCCAGGCCCGGCAGGGCCACAGCGCTGCACTCGTCGTGCGAGGAGAGGCCGGCATCGGCAAGTCCGCACTCCTCACGCACGCCGCCACCACCGCCAAGAGCCACGGCACCCGCCTGCTGCAAGCAACCGGCGTCGAGGCCGAGAGCGAACTCCCCTTCGCCGGACTGCACCTGCTCCTGCACCGCGTGACCGACCGGATCGACGCCCTGCCGGAGCCCCAGGCCAAGGCCCTGCGCGCGGCACTCGGCCTCGCCCCGAGCGCACAGGCCGACCGCTTCCTCATCGGCCTGGCCGTCCTCACCCTCCTCGCGGACCTCGCCGACGAGGCAGGCTCCCTCCTCTGCCTGATCGACGACGCCCAGTGGCTCGACCAGGCCTCCGCGGACGCCCTCCTCTTCGCCGCCCGGCGCCTCGCCGCCGACGGCGTGGTGATGCTGTTCGCCGCGCGCGACGCCCACGCACCGCCCTTCCCCGCCCAGGGCCTGCCCGAGCTGCGGCTCACCGGCCTCGACGACGAGACCGCGGGGGACCTCCTCGCCGAGCACGCGGGCGATCTTCCCCGCTATGTACGCGAGCAGATCCGCGCCGAGTCCGGCGGCAACCCGCTCGCCCTGCGCGAGCTGCCCGCGGCCCAGCGCGAGGGCCACATACCCGGCTACGGCGGCCACTTGAGCGCGCTGCCCAGCCACTCCCGCCTCCTGCGGACCTTCGCGGACCGGATGTCGGCACTGCCCCGGGCCACCCGCACCCTGCTCGTGATCGCGGCGGCGGAAGGCACCGGCGACCTGACCGTGACGGCGGCCGCGGCGAGCCGGCTCGGCGCCGGCATCACCGATCTGGAGCCCGCCGAGCGCAAGGAACTGCTCAGCCTGGACGGCGGCCGCCTCACCTTCCGGCACCCCATGATCCGTGCCGCCGCCTACCAGAGCGCCCCGGTCGGCGACCGGATCGCCGCACACCGCGCGCTGGCCGACGCCCTGCCCTGCGTGGGCAACGTGGACCGCCGCGCCTGGCATCTGGCGGCCGCCACCACGGAACCCGACGAATACGTCGCCGGCGTCCTGGAGCAGACCGCCGAACACGCGCGCTCCCGCGGCGGCTACGCGGCCGTCGCCGCCGCCTGCGAACGCGCCGCCCAGCTCAGCCCGGACGGCGCGCACCGCGCCCGGCGTCTCGCGCTCGCCGCGTCGGCCGCCGCGGACGCGGGCCACAACGAACGCGCCGCCGAACTGGCGCTGCGCGCCGCCCCGCATCTGACCGACCCGGCCGTCCTCGCGCAGCTCGCGCAGGTGCGCGCCGCCGTGGCCCGCGAGCAGGGCCGCTTGGAGGCCTCGTACTCCGTGCTCCTGGACACGGCCGCCGACATCGCCCCGCACGCACCTGAGACGGCGGCGTTCATGGCGTACGAGGCGATGACCGCCGCCTGGCTCTCCGGGCACCGGCAGTCGATCGACGAGATGAGCCACCGGATCGGCGGACTCGACCTCAAGACTCCCCCGCACGCGCTGCCCTATCTGGCGGCCGCCGAGGGTCTCGCCCGGCTCGCGGCGGGCGATCCGGGCAGCGGTCTTCCGCCGCTGCGCGCCCTGTTCGACAACCTGCGGGCCGAGCGGCACGACCGCGGGCACACCTTGCGCGAACGCGTCTCGATCGCCTCCTGGTTCTCGCCGCTCGGCGCCCTTGAGACCGGCAACGACCTCGCCGCCGAGCTGGACCGCGAGTGCCGTGAGCAGGGCGCCCTGGGCCCGCTGCCGCTCGTGCTCCTCCTGCGCACCCGGGCGCGGATCTTCCTGGGCCGCCACAGCTGTGCCCTGATGGGCGCGACGGAGGGCCTGCGGATCGCCCAGGACACCGGACAGCCGCACTACGTGGGCCAGTTGACGGGCATCCTCGCCTATCTCGCCGCGCTCGACGGCGACGAGGAGCGCTGCCGCGAGCTCGCGGCCAAGGGTGATCTGCGGCAGGTGCTGCCCGGACAGGTGTGGGGCGGGATCGCGGTCGCCATGCTGGAGCTCGGCCTCGGCCATCACGAGGCCGCGCTGCGGGCGTACGAGGACGTGGCGGCGAGCCCGTCCGGCCACACGATCGTCGTCCTGTACTGCGTGCCGGACCGGGTCGAGGCGGCCGTACGGACCGGTAAGGCCGATTCCGTACGGGAGCCGGCGAGGGCGTTCGGCGAGTGGGCCCACCACACGGGTGCGGCCTGGGCGCGGGCGCTGGCCGCCCGCTGCCGTGCGCTGCTCGCCCCGGAGCCGGAGGCGCAGGCCGCGTACGAGGAGGCCCTGGCGCTGCACACCGACGACGGCCGCCCCTTCGAACGGGCGCGTACGGAGCTCCTCTTCGGGGAGTGGCTGCGCCGCGCGGGCCGCAGGAGCGAGGCCCGTGTGCCGTTGCGCTCGGCCCTCGACACGTTCGAGCTGCTGGCGTCGCCGCCGTGGGCCGAGCGGGCCCGCGCCGAGCTGCGGGCCACCGGCGAGAGCAGGGCGCGGCACGTCGGCGACGAGGCGCCGCTGGAACGGCTCACCCCGCAGGAGCGGCAGGTCGTGCGCCTCGCGGCGACCGGCATGACCAACCGGGACATCGGCGCCCAGTTGTTCCTGTCCCCGCGCACGGTGGGATACCACCTCTACAACGCCTATCCGAAGCTGGGCGTGGCATCGCGCGGCGAACTGGCCCGCCTGCGGTTCCGGGACGAGGAGGAGGCCACGGCCTGAGCGGCACGGGCGCCGGCACCGGTACCGCCGCTCAGGCGAACGAGTCCAGGAGCCGGTTCAGCATCCGGTCGAAGAGCTCGTCGGCGTCCCCGGGCGAGGGCCCCTCCGTCAGCGCCGCCGCAAGCTGCGGATAGGCCCCGTCGGCGACCTGCCCGGCGAGGTACGCGAACCGCACCTGCTGCTCCTGCTCCTCCGTCCAGGGCAGCGCCCGCGCGCGCTCCGCCATGGCGAACTCGTTGACGACGTACGTCATGACCGAGCCGTTGACCATCCCGATGAGTTCCATCTTGGTGCCGTAGGGCGCGTCGAGGCCCTCCAGTGCGCCGAGGCAGTGCTCCAGGTAACGCAGGGCGTTCGGGCTGAAGCCGTACAGCGTCGACATGATCCGCGGCAGCCACGGGTGGCGGCGCATGATCTCGCGGGTCTGGCGGCCGAGCGCCAGCATCTCGGCTCGCCAGTCGCTGCCCGGCGGTCCGGCCGGCAGCACGTACTCGCCGCTCACCGCGTCGACCATCAGCTCGTTCAGGTCTTCCTTGCGCGGCACGTAGTTGTAGAGCGACATGGTGCCGCAGCCGAGCTCGGCCGCGACCCTGCGCATGGAGAGCGCGTCGATGCCGTCCGCGTCGGCGATGCGGACGGCCGCCGCCGCGATGTCCGCCCTGCTGTACGCGGGCTTCGGGCCACGGCCCGCACGCTCGGGGCGCGCCCAGATCACTTCCGGTTCGGCCGCTCGGCCCGCCATCGATCATCACCTCGCTCCCCATGTTAGTTACGTACAGCGTACGTAGTGGGGTACGGTGCGGCCATGAATTCTACGTACGCTGTACTTAGTGAGGGTCTGGAGAAGCGCTTCGGGGACGTCCACGCCCTGCGAGGGCTCGACCTCGCCGTCCCGGAAGGCACCGTCTGCGGCCTGCTCGGCCCCAACGGCGCGGGCAAGACGACCGCCGTGCGCCTGCTGACCACGCTCCAGGCACCGGACGCCGGGAGGGCGTTCGTGGCGGGGCACGACGTGGTGCGGGAGGCCGCCACGGTGCGGCGGCTCATCGGGGTGACCGGGCAGTACGCCTCCGTCGACGGGGATCTGACCGGCCGGGAGAATCTGCGGCTCTTCGCCCGTCTGCTGCGGGCTCCGCGGGCGCGGGGCGACGAGCTGCTCGACCGGTTCGGCCTCATGGAGGCGGCCGACCGTCCCGCGCGGACGTACTCCGGTGGCATGCGGCGGAGGCTCGACCTCGCGGCGAGCCTCCTCGTGCGGCCTCGAGTGCTCTTCCTCGACGAGCCCACCACCGGGCTCGATCCGCACAGCCGGGGCGGCATCTGGGACGCCGTACGGGAGTTGGCCGCCGAGGGGACGACCGTGCTGCTGACCACGCAGTATCTGGAGGAGGCGGATCAGCTCGCCGATGAGGTCGTCCTCGTCGACGGAGGGCGGGCGGCGCATCGCGGTACGCCTGCCTCGCTGAAGGCGCAGATCGGGAGTTACGTCGAGGTGGTCGTCGCCGAGGATGCCGCGCTGCATGCCGCCGCGATCGTTCTGGACCAGTTGACCGGCTCCGAGCCGGTCCTCGACTCCGGGCGGCGGGCCGCGGGGGCGGTCGCCCTCGACACGACGCTGACCCTGCCCCAGGTCGTACGGGAGCTGGACTCCGCCGGGGTTCCCGTCGTGGACGCGACGCTTCGGGCGCCGACTCTCGACGAGGTCTTCCTTCGGCTGGTCGCCCGCGTCTCCTAGACCGCCGCTTCGCGGCGGGATTTTTCCCGCCCACCCACCCGAGCACCCCGCAGCCCGACACGCGTCGACTGGGGGCGGGGCGGGTGGTCACCCGACCCTTGGAGATTCCCCTTGAGCGCCATCCTCTACGACGGTTCCGCCGTTCTCTGGCGGCATGTGCGGCGCGTCCGGCACGCGCCCGCCATCCTCCTCATGACGCAGACGATGCCCATCGTCTTCCTGCTCTTCTTCGGCTACGTCTTCGGCAGCGCCCTCGCCATGCCCGGCGCCGACTACCGCGCCTTCCTCGTCCCGGGCATGCTCGTCGCGACCGCCGCGAACGGCATCATGACCGGCATGTTCACCGCAGCCCAGGACTCCCACCGGGGCGTCATGGACCGGTTCCGCACGATGCCCATGAGCCGCTCGGCCGTGCCGCTCGGGCAGGCCGCCGCCGATCTGCTGACCACCGCGGTGGGGCTCGTGCCGCTGATGCTCGTCGGGCTCGCGATGGGCTGGCGGATCGAGGGCGGGCCGCTCCGGGCCCTCGTCGCCTTCGGCCTGTTGCTGCTCTTCCGGTTCGCGACGACCTGGATCGGCATCCTGCTCGGCCTCCTCTCGCAGAGCGAGGAGGCGGCGGGACAGCTGGGCGGCGCGACGTTCATGCTGCCGCTGCTCTCGAACGCGTACATCCCCGTGGACGGGCTCCCCGCGTGGCTGCGCACCCTCGCCGAGTGGAATCCGATCAGCGCGGTCGCCACGGCGGTGCGTGATCTCTGCGGCAACGCGCCCGTTCCGGCGGACGCCGCCTGGCCGGTGGCGCATCCCGTGGCCGGGGCGGTCCTGTGGTCCCTCGCGCTGCTCGCCGTGTGCGTGCCGCTCTCCGTCCGCCGGTACACGCGCGGCGGACGGTGAGCGGACTGCCGGAATCTTCCGCGGAGCGCCCTACTTCTGGGGCGCGAGCTCCGGTCCCAGCGAGGAGAACTCCTCCTGGGACACCACACGCTTCGGCGGCCAGGTGATGTTCGACGGCGGCCACTTCTGGCCCGTCTTCTTCAGGAACCACGCCGGGGGCTCGTACATCGGCGGCTCATAGCCGTCCGGCAGCGCGGTCTTCCAACTGACGTCCTTCGTACGCTCCTTGAACTCGTCCTTGACCGCCTTAAGGCGTTCGGGCTGCGTGATCAGGTCGACCGCCGTCGCCGCCAGATACTTCGCGGCGGCGATCACCGCGGCCTGGCCGGGGGCGGCCGCCGCGCAGGCGGCGGTGGACCAGGTGTGCATCTTGGTGCCGATGGGGGCGAGGGCGGCGCCCATCGAGACGGTGGGGACGTTCCAGCTGATGTCGGCGACGTCCGTGGAGCCGCCGCCCATGAACACCGGGTTGGGCGGGGTGAGTTCGCCGATCTTGTCGTGCATGCCCTTCTGGGGCAGGCCCAGGGACTCCTGGAGCTCCTTGGCCAGTTCATGGGCCTCGGAGGTGAAGTCGGGCGGGCCTATCTCGCGCATGTTCGCGTGCAGGAGCTCGGCGAACGCCTTGGCCGGGAGCTGGTTCCAGCAGGCCGAGGTGACGCGGTGGCGGACGGACGTCTGGGACGCCTTCGCGGCCGCCTCGGAGACCGCGATCACCTTGTCCAGGAGGACCTGGACGCGGGCGGGGCTCCCTTCGCGCACGTAGTACGAGATCTCGGCGATCTCCGGGGTGACGTTCGGGATGTCGCCGCCGTTGTTGATCACCCAGTGCAGGCGGCCGCTCGGCGCGAGGTTCTCCTCGCGCAGGAACTCCGACATCGTCGCCATCATCACCGCGGCGTCCAGGGCGGACTTGTTGCCGAGCGGGGTGCCGCCGTGTCCTGCCACGCCGAGGAAGGTGAAGGTGACGGCGGTCATCGCGGTGGTGGTGCCCCAGCCGGTCGCGTTGGCCGTCGAGGGGTGCCAGTCCAGGAACGCGTCGAGCCCGTTGTACACGCCCTTGCTGACGGCGTACGTCTTGCCGATCAGCGCTTCCTCGGCCGTGGAGCCGAAGAACTTCACGGTGACGGGGACGCGGTGCTGCTTCGCGGCCTGCGCGACGGCCGCCGCGGCGGCTGCCGCCGCCGTGCCGAGCGCGCTGTGGCCGCAGCCGTGGCCGGGGCCGTAGCCGGGGGCGAAGGGGTCGTGGATGTACTCGCGCGGGTCGTGGTGGCCGACGCCCTTGTGCTGCGAGAGGCCGGGCAGCGCGTCGTACTCGCCGCTGAAGCCGAGGACCGGGCCGCCCTTGCCGTACGTGTACGTCGCGGTGAAGGCCGTCGGGAAGCCCGCGGTGCCGAACCGCACGTCGAATCCGGCCTGTTCGAGGAAGTCGGCCTCGGCGATGGAGGACTTCCACTCGCGCAGGGACAGCTCGGCGTTGTCCCAGATCTCGGCGTTCAGACCGGTGATCCGGCCGTCGTGGGAGGTGATCCAGTCGAGGGCCGCACGCTTGGCGGGGGTATCGGCGGCGAGGCCTCGGGGGGCTTCGTAGGCCGCGGGGCTGTCGTCGGCTCCGGCGGCCATCGCCGGGTCCGCGTCGGCGGTCATGACGCCGGCGGTGACACCGGCCGCGCCGAGGAGCTGCATGATGTGGCGGCGGCTCAGGGACGGGCCGCTCGCGGGGAGTGCCTCATGCTCATGCTGATCGTGCAGGTCACACACGCGCACCTCCGGGGGTGAGGTTGGGTGTATCGGCCAATCAACCAGCCACACTGGTGGCGGAAGGTTGCGGCGTCAACAGGTGCGCATGACACGGGTGTCACTTGGGGTGCGTGAGGGGTGACGTATCCGGAGGGAAGGGGCGGGTGGGTGGAGGCAATCCGCCGCTGAGCGGCGGCCGAACCCCCGACCACCCGTGGTCAGCGACCCCCAAAGAGGGACCGACGCAGCCTGCGCAAGGGGGCGAAGAGGGAGACCCTCCGCACACGTGCACCGTGGCCGCTGCGGTCATGCGCGCCCCGTGAGGTCAGCTCACGCATCAGCAGCGTCGCCTCCGCCGTCTCCCGCTGCGGGACGGCGGGGCCGCCCAGCACTGAGAGATGGCGGTCGAGACGCGAGCTTGTCGCGCTGCTCCCGCAGGTGATCGCAGGGACACGCGCCCTGCTGCGCACCGTTATCTGTTCCATGTCACTCCCCACCCGTACGAGGGCACCCGGCCCAGGGCAGGTTAACCCTATCGCCCCGTCCCGACACTCGTGTATCCCGGTCACAGGATTCACCTACCCCGTAAGGAGGTTGACGATTACTCTCCGAATCCAACTGATTCCAGGGCGAGTTGGACAAGAGGGGCGGAAGTGGGCCTCTCTGAGCCACCGTCGGGTTCGGTGGTCACGGCCAGTGACGCGGTGGTTCCGCGCAAGCCCTCGGCGATCACGGGCGTTTCGCCGTCCAGCAGGCCCAGGGAGCGGGGCCGGGAGGCGGGCCGCAGCAGCCACAGTTGGTGCGCACGGCCCCGGGGCGGCGCCCCGAGCCCGGTGGCGGTCACCACGGCGCGCCGCCTGGACTCCGACGCGACGACGTTGATGCCGCGCCCCCACGCGTCCGTGCTTCCGCTCGCGCGGGCGTCCGGAGCGGCCAGGACGTGGGCGATCTCACGTGCCTCGGCGCGCTCCTGGTCGAGCCGGCGGTCGGTTCGGACCAGCTGGAAGGCGAGGACCGCGGACGCGACAAGCGCAAGAGCGATGGCTCCGACGGCGACAAGGAGCGTCGGGGTGCGAGGGGGCGCGCTCTGAGGGATGGGCGCCCGCGAGGGCGGCTCCTGCTCCGTCGCGCGTACGGCGTTCAGCACCCGCTCGCGCAGGGCGGGCGGCGGAGAGGCCGCCGCCGCGCCCGCCAGGCGTACGGTGCCCTCGCCCAGCTCCCTGGTCTCCGTCCGGCAGGGCGCGCAGCGGGCCAGGTGCCGTTCGAAGCCGCGCAGTTCACGGGGGTCGAGGGCGTCCAGGGCGTAGGGGACGGCCAGCGAGTGGACGCGCCTCACGCGGCGGCGCCCAGGCAGTCCCGCAGCCGCAGCAGTCCGTCCCGCATACGCGTCTTGACGGTGCCGAGGGGCACGGAGAGGCGCCGGGAGACCTCCCGGTACGTGTAGCCGTCGTAATAGGCGAGGGTCACGGCCTGGCGCTGGAGGTCGGTGAGGCGCCGCAGGCAGCGGCGCACCCATTCGCGCTCCAGGTTGCCCTCGACGGCCTCGGCGACCTGGTCGTAGGCGGGTCCTTCGCCGCGCTCGGCCACGCGCTGTTCGCGGTCGTTCGCCGCGCGGACGCTGCGGACCCGGTCCACCGCCCTGCGGTGGGCGAGCGTGAGGACCCAGGAGAGGGCGCTGCCGCGCGCCGGGTCGAAGCGGGCCGCCGTGCGCCAGAGTTCGAGCAGCACCTCCTGGACCACTTCCTCGGACTGGGCGGGGTCGCGGAGCACGCGGCGGACCATGCCGTAGACCGGCCCGGACACCTGGTCGTACAGCTTCTCGAACGCCTGCTGGTCGCCCTGGGCGATCAGTGGCAGCAACTCATCGGACTCCATGCGCGTCCCCTCCCCCTCGTCCCGTCCGGGCGGCTCATGCCGCCGCCGGCCGGGTGCCGCGCCGTGCGGTCGCACCGGGATTCGGGGCGGAAGAAGGCAGCGGATTGGGAACGGGGCCAATCCGCCGGGCCCTTCGCCCCGAATGGCGTGCGTCAGGCGGCTTGCGCGCACCGCGCGGGGTCGCGCGAAGGACAGTAAGGACGGACGCGATGACAGCTATCGCCAAGGGCGCACCGAGGCGGCGCGGCACGCGCGGCCTCGCCGCGCTCGTGTGTGGCGCGCTGGCCGCCGGGGGGCTCGCAGCCGCCGGCGTGACGGCACTGGCACCGGAGGCGGCCGACGCCTCCAGCCACCGGGAGGCCCCGCTGATCTCGGGGCAGCCCCAGTACGACACCACGGACGTGTACGCGTTCGTGAGCCCGGACAAGCCCGACTCCACGACCATCGTGGCGAACTGGCTGCCCTTCGAGGAGCCCACGGGCGGGCCGACCTTCTATCCGTTCGCCGATGACGCGCAGTACGACGTCCACATCGACAGCGACGGGGACGCGCAGGGCGATCTCCTCTACCGGTGGACGTTCGACACGCAGACGAAGAACGGCGACACGTTCCTCTACAACACCGGGCCCGTCACGAGCCTCGACGACCCCGACCTGAACGTGACACAGACGTACGACCTGGAGCTGCTGAAGCTCAAGGACCAGAAGGTCACCTCGACGACGAAGCTCGCCGACGACGCGCCGGCCGCGCCGTCGCACGTCGGCAAGGCGTCCATGCCGAACTACAAGAAGCTGCGCGATCAGGCCGTCAAGCAGGTCAAGGGCGGTGGCTCGACGTTCGCCGGACAGGCCGACGACCCGTTCTTCGCGGACCTGCGGGTGTTCGACCTGCTGTACGGCGGTGACCTGTCGGAGGTCGGGAACGACACCCTCAAGGGCTACAACGTGAACTCCGTCGCCCTTCAGGTGCCGACCTCCCAGATACGGCAGTCGGCGAAGCAGCCGACCGTCGGGATCTGGTCGACGACCCAGCGCAAGAACGCCAACGGCAAGTGGTCCCAGGTCTCGCGGCTCGGCAACCCGCTGGTCAACGAGGTGGTCGTGCCGCGGAAGGACAAGGACAAGTTCAACGCGTCCTCGCCCTGGAACGACGCGGACTTCCTGAAGTACGTGACCAAGCCCGAGCTGCCGAAGCTCCTGGAGAAGATCTACAAGCTGAAGGCGCCCGCCGAGCCGCGCAACGATCTCGTGTCGGTGTTCCTGACGGGCGTGAAGGACCTCAACCAGCCGCCGGGCGTCAGGCCCGCCGAGGCGCTGCGGCTCAACACGTCCATCAAGCCCGCGGCCACGCCCAAGCGGCTCGGGGTCCTCGACGGCGACAACGCCGGGTTCCCGAACGGGCGGCGGCTCACCGACGACGTCATCGACATCGAACTGCAGGCCGTCGAGGGCGAACTCGTCGGGAACAAGAACGACCTGGGTGACGCGGTCGACGCCAACGAGCAGAAGTTCGGCGACACCTTCCCGTACCTGGCGCTTCCCACGTCCGGCTCCCGTGGCCCGTTGGCCAAGGGCGGCGGGGGCGAGGGCACCTCGGCGCGTGACGCGCTGAACGGCGGGGCCGTGCCCGGCCGTCCGGCGTCCGGCGGCGACGACACCGATGCCGTGCTGATCGCCTCGGCGGCCGCGGGAGCGGCAGGGGTGCTCCTTGTCGGACTCGGGCTCGCGTGGTGGCGCAGGCGCGGTTCCTCCGGGATCGCGGGCTGAGCCCGTTCCCTGACCGGCGCGGCCCGCACTCATCCCCCTGCGGGCCGCGCCCTCTCCCTTCTTCCCGGCTCGGCAACTCCTTCTGGAAGGTCTTGTGATGGCACTGCCTCGTCCTGTCGGCCGGTCCGTCGTGGCCGCCGTCGCCCTTGCGCTCGCGATCACCGGGGGCGCTGTCGTGGCCGGCGGCGAGGACGGTCCCGACCGGTCGCCGTCGTCGTCCGCCGCCGTGGCGCCGGGTGCGCTGCGGGGTGCCGATCTCGATCGTGGCGTCGAGTCGCTGCAGGCGCATCTGCGGGACCAGCCGGAGGACTTCGGGGGGTGGGCGACGCTGGGCACCGCCTACGTCGAGCAGGCCCGTACCCGGGGTGATCCCTCGCGCTACCGCGAGGCGGAGCGCGCCCTGGACCGCTCCCTGAAGCTGCGGCCCCGCAATGACGCGGGGCTCGCGGGGCGGGCGGCGCTGGCCGCCGCCCGCCATGACTTCGCCGGGGCGCTGCGTCACGCGCGGGCCGCGCTGAAGGTGAACCCCTACAGCGAGGGCGCGCTGGCCTCGCGGATCGACGCGCTGGTCGAGCTGGGGCGGTACGGGGCGGCCGCGCGGGCCGCCGACGAGGCCGACGCCCGGCGGCCCGGGGTGCCGGTGTTCACGCGGTACGCGTATGTGCGGGAGCTGCGGGGCGATGTGGCGGGGGCGCGGCGGGCGCTGACGCAGGCGGTCGGCACCGGTGCGAAGGCCGGCGGGGACCTCGCCTACGTCACCACCGCGCTCGGGCAGCTCGCCGGGCGGCAGGGCGCGTACGGGGAGGCGCTGAAGCAGTGCGGCACGGCGCTGCGGGCCGACGCCACGTACCTTCCGGCGATGGAGTGCCGGGCTCGGGCCTGGGCCGGGCGGGGCGAGACGGAGCGGGCGATAGGCGCGCTGCGGGACGTGGTGGCGCGGGCGCCGCTGCCCGGTCCGCTGGTCGCGCTCGGCGAGTTGTACGAGGCGCGGGGCGGGCCTGGCGACAAGGCGAAGGCCCGGGAGCAGTACGCGCTGGTGTCCGCCTGGGTGTCGCTGGCTCGGGCGAACGGTGTGAACGCGGACCTGGACGCGGCGGTCGCGCTGACGGACCACGGGGACCGGGACGAACGCAGGGCGGCGCTGCGGGCCGCGGAGGCGGAGTGGGGGCGGCGCCACACGGTGCACACGGCGGACGCGCTGGCCTGGGCCCTGCACGTCGACGGCCGCTCCGAGGAGGCACTGCCGTACGCCCGCAAGGCCACGGCCACCGGCTTCAAAGAGGCGTCGTTCCTGTACCACCGGGGTGTGATCGAGGGGGCGGCGGGCAACGCGGCCGCCGCCCGGCGCTGGCTGTCGGCGGCGCGGGACCTGAACCCCGGGTTCGTTCCTCCGGCGGAGGAGCGATGAGGCGGCGCGCCCTCGCTCACGGGGGTGTCCTGCTCGCGGGCCTCGCTCTCCTGCTGCTGCCGGCCGCCGAAGCGCACGCCCACCCGTTGGGGAACTTCACCGTCAATCGGTACGACGGACTTGTGGTGGGCTCCGGGCAGGTGCGGGTCGACCACGTCGAGGACCTCGCCGAGATCCCGGCCACCCAGGCCATGTCCCGCGTCAAGCGTGTGGGGATGGGGAGTTGGGCCGACGAGCGGTGTGCGGACGCCGCCCGCGACAGCCGGCTCCGGGTGGACGGGCGGGCGACGGAGCTCCGCGTGCGGGAGGCCAGGGCGGTCTCCCGGGACGGCCAGGCGGGCCTGGCGACCCTGCGCGTGGAGTGCGAGCTCGGTGCCCCGCTCCCCCGGGGCACCGAGCTCGCGGCACGGTTCGAGGCCGCGGGAGACGCGGGGCCGGGGTGGCGTGAGGTCACCGCGCGGGGGGACCGGATGACCTTGCGCGCGTCCGACGTACCGGAGGCGTCCGTGTCCGAGAGCCTCACCCGCTACCCGGAGCGGCTGCTCGACTCGCCGCCCGGCGAGGACTCCGCCGAGCTGCGGATCACCCCCGGCGGTCCCGCGCTGAGCGAGGAGAAGCCAGAAGCTCCGGCCTCCGTGCTGCCGCGCGGCGCTGACCGGTGGACGCAGGCCCTGACGGGGCTCGTGGCGCGCCATGACCTCACCCCGGGCTTCGCTGGACTCGCCCTGGGCATCGCCCTGTTGCTGGGCGCGCTGCACGCGATCGCGCCGGGGCACGGCAAGACGCTGATGGCCGCGAGCGCCGCAGCCCGGGGACATGCCTCGCTGCGGGACGTCCTCCCCCTCGCCGCTTCGGTGACCGTCACGCACACCCTGGGCGTGACCGCCCTGGGGCTGCTGGTGGCGGGGGGCTCGGCCGCCGCCCCGTCGGTCATCGCCTGGCTGGGTGTGGTCAGCGGCGTGCTCGTCACCGGGGCGGGGGCGCTGCTGCTGCGAAGGGCTTGGCGGCGGCGCAAACACCACGCTCACGCACACCATCACCATCACCATCACCACACGCACGAGGCGCCGCCCACGGTGCGGGGCGCCCTCTTCCTCGGCTTCGCGGGCGGCCTGGTGCCCAGCCCCTCCGCGGTGGTCGTGCTCGTCGGCGCCGCCGCGCTCGGCGAGGCCTGGTTCGGGCTGCTGCTCGTCCTGGCGTACGGAGTGGGGCTCGCCGTCACGCTGACGGCCGCGGGGTTCCTCGTGGTGCGGGTCGGGGCCCTCGCCGGGCGGCGGGTGCACGGGCCGCGGTGGCTGCACCGGGCCACGCACCGGCTGCTGCCGGTGGGTTCCGCCTTTGTCGTGGTGGCCCTTGGGTGTGGATTGGTGTTCAAGGGGGCGGCAACCGCGCTCGGTTGAGGTAGTTTTGTGGAGAATCGCACTGCTGCGGATGGGGGACGCCCGTGAGCGCGAACGAGCGTGTGATCGCGGGACGCTACCGCCTGCTCGCCCCCTTGGGCGAGGGCGGCATGGGCACGGTCTGGCGGGCCCGCGACGAGGTCCTCGGCCGTGAGGTCGCCGTCAAGGAAGTGCGCGCGCCCGCCGGGCTCCCGGCCCCCGACGTCGACCGGCTGTACGCCCGCCTGGAGCGCGAGGCGTGGGCGGCCGCCCGTATCCCGCACCGCAATGTGGTGACGGTCTACGACGTGGCGAGCGAGGACGGGCGCCCGTGGATCGTCATGGAGATCGTGCGGGGGCTCTCGCTGTCCGACGTCCTGGACGCGGAGGGGCCGATGGCGCCGCAGCGGGTCGCCCGCATCGGCGCCGAGGTGCTCGCCGCCCTGCGCGCCGCCCACGACGCCGGGGTGCTGCACCGCGACGTGAAGCCCGGCAACGTCCTCATCGCGAACGACGGCCGGGTGGTGCTCACCGACTTCGGGATCGCCATGGTGGAGGGGAGCTCGGCCCTCACCATGACGGGTGAGGTGGTCGGCTCCCCCGAATTCCTGGCCCCGGAGCGGGCGTTGGGGCAGCGTCCTGGTCCGGAGTCCGATCTGTGGTCCCTCGGCGTGCTGCTCTACGCGGCCGTCGAGGGCAGTTCGCCCTTCCGGCAGGACACCCCGCTGAGCACGCTGCGCGCGGTCGTCGACGAGCAGCTGCCGCCGCCCCGGTACGCGGGCCCGCTGCTTCCGGTCATCGAGGGGCTGCTGCGCAAGGACCCCGCCGCCCGGATCTCCGCCGCCGAGGCCGAGGACCAGCTGCGGCTCGTCGCGGCGGGCGGCACCCCGCAGATGGCGACGCCCCTGCCGTACATGCCGACGGTGACGTCGCAGCAGCAACAGCAGGTGCCCTCGCCGTATCCGCCGACCACAGACGGGCACGAGCCGCTCGTCACCACGACCACCACCGTCCCCCCGCCCCGCTCACGCCGCACGGTCCTTGTCATCACCGCGGGCCTGGTCGCTCTCGCGCTCGCGCTGGGCGGCCTCGTGTACGCCCTGGTCAACCGTGACGACGGCGGCGGGGGCGGCAACAACAGCGGGGCGTCCGAGGGCAGCGGAAGCGACGGCGGGGGCAACGGCGGCGGCGGCTCCGACGGCGGCAAGGACGGCGGCAGCACCTCCGGCGGCAGCGACGGCGGAGGGTCGGGCGACGGCGGCGGCAGCGACGGGGGCTCCACCGGCGGGGGGTCCACAACCGGCGGTGGAGGCGGCGACAACGGCGGTGGCGGCAACGGCGGTGGCGGCAACGGCGGTTCGACCACACACCCGGCGCAGTCCGTCAAGGTCACGGTCGCCGGCGCGAACACACAGTACAGCGGCGCCTGTCCGCCGGCCGCCGGGCAGGCGCCGTCGTTCACGGCGACGTTCACGGTGGGGCGGGTTCCGGTCACCGTCGACTATCGCTGGGTGACCAAGTCCGGCGAGCCCAGTGACCCCGGCTGGAAGACGCTCAGCTTCGCCTCCGGCGGGGGGAAGACCAAGCAGGTGCATCACACGGAGACGGTTGCCGGGGAGCCTGGCTCGACCCATCAGAACGAGATCAGCGTGGAGGTGCGCAGCCCGGTGAAGGCCGAGTCGAACGCGGTCGCGTACTCCGTGACATGCGAAAAGGAGACCCCGACGGGCGGGGCCTCCTCCTATGCGCCGAACGAATAGGGCCGGACGGACACGGCCCGACGGAGCGGGTCAGGGACGGCGGGGGTCAGGACGCGGCGGCACTGAACACGGGGAGGTAGCCGCCGGACTGGCCTGCGGCCTTGGGGTGGTAGGACTCGCCGATGTTGGTCCAGTTCACGCTGTGCAGCCACGCGTCGCCGGAGCAGATCTCGTGGCCGCTGAAGGTGGAGGTCACATCGCCGAAGGCGAAGCCGTGGTCGGCGGCGCGCTTGGCCGTCGTGGAGTTGAGGAAGTCGGCGGCGCTGTTGATGGCGCCGCGTTCCTTCTCGGAGAGGCCGGCGAGGCAGCCGCCGCCGAGCTTGTAGAAGCGGGGGTATCCGAGCACGACGACCTGGGCGGCCGGTGCCTTGGCGCTGATCGCCGAGTAGACCCGGTCGAGGTTGCCGGGCAGCGTCGTCTCGACGTAGCTGCGGGCCTGCGCGATGCGTGCGAGGCACTTGCTCTCGGACTGGAGCACGCAGGTCGTCATGACGTCGGAGAAGCCGGCGTCGTTGCCGCCCACGGAGAGACTGACGAGCCCGGTGCCGGAGTTGAGCGGGCCGAGCTGATTGGCCACGACATCACCCGTACGAGCGCCCGAGCAAGCCGTGAAGTGGAAGCTGGAGGGTGAGTTGGCGGCCGCCCACAGTGCGGGGTACGCGCGGGGGGTGCGCTTGCAGTTGCCACTTCCGCTGTCGTAGGCGCCGGCTCCGACTCCCGAGGAGTAGGAGTCGCCGAGTGCCACGTAGCCGGTGGCCGCGGCCTGCTGGTCGGATCGCTGGTCGGCTTGAGCCGCTGTGGCCCCGGTGAGGGCGAAGGCGGTGGCGAGGAGGAGTGAGGAAGCGTATGCCGTGATTCGGGACAATCTCATGGAACCTCCCTTAGCAGGATTTCTGCCTCGACCGTGGTACCACTCCCCTCAGGGCGTCGATAGTGTTCATGTCAATAAGTTTCCCGGCAATTCCCTTGCCCACGCCGGGAGTTCCGCTCGTCTTCAGGGGTGCATCTGCGAACATCTGCACACTCCCTCCGCATCTTGACGGGCCGCCGCAGACTGCGCGACATTGAAGCCCGGCATCCGGCGCGTCGGGGGGCAAAGTCGCCAATGCAGACGATCAGGATCAAGGCACCTTCATCAGACACCGGGCGCGAGCCCGGGGAGCGGCCGAGACGTCACGAGGACGTGCCCGCGCTGCTCGCGGGCACGGCGGTGGCGGTGGGCGCGGTCGGCGCGATGCTGGCGCTCACGGACATCGACTCACCCCTGCGCGCGCCCTTCACCCTGTTCTTCCTGCTTGCCGCCCCCACCGCCGCGATCGGCGCCGCGCTCAAGGGACTTGATCCATGGGGCCGGATCATTACTTCCGTTTCCGGGGCCGTCGCGGTCAATCTGTTGGTGGCCCAGGCGATGCTGGCCCTCCACATGTGGTCGGTGCGCGGCGGGGTGGTCGCCATCACCGTGATCGGGTCGCTCATTTATCTGCTGGTACTGGTGCGGCAACTGCGACGCCGTACCCCGACGAGGCGGACCTCCTGACGTGGACATCACCGTGCACCGCCCCGGAGAACTCACCGCCGCGGACCGGGTGGCCTGGACGGCGCTGCAGTCCAAGGCCCATCTGAACGGCGCCCCGGAGCTGGCCAATCCTTTCCTCTCGCCCGAATTCACCCTCGCGGTGGGCCACTGGCGGCGCGGGGTGCGGATCGCGGTCGTACGCGAGGACGGTGAGCCCGCGGCGTTCTTCCCGTTCCAGAGATCCATCACCGGCGTCGGCCGGGCCATCGGCCTCGGCGTCTCGGACTGCCAGGGCCTGGTGCACCGGCCCGGCTTCACCTGGGACGCGCGGGAGCTGCTGCGGGCCTGCGGGCTCGCGCTGTACGAGTTCGACCATCTGGCCGGCGGCCAGGAGCCGTTCGAGGCGGGCGCCTCCGGCTCCTTCGCCTCCCCCGTCATGGACATCGACCAGGGGTACGAGGCCTATCTCGCCCAGCTCAAGGAGAAGTCGCCGAAGTTCACCCGCTCGACCCGCGCCAAGGAGCGCAGACTCCGGCGCGACCACGGCACCGTGCGCTACGTGCACGACGAGCGCGACCCCACGGTCCTTCGCACCCTGATGGAGTGGAAGGCGGCCCAGTACCGCAGGACCGGCCGCAGCAACCGCTTCGCGCAGGCCTGGATCACCCAGCTCGTGCACCAGCTCTTCCACACCAGGTCCGACCAGTTCGCCGGCCTGCTCTCCGTGCTGTACGTGGACGAGGTGCCGGTCGCCGCGCACTTCGGGCTGCGCTCGGAGCGGATCATCGCGCAGTGGTTCCCGGCCTACGACCCGGCGTTCGCCAAGTACTCCCCCGGTCTGATCATGCATCTGCACATGGCGGAGGCGGCCGCCGCCGACGGCATCGCGTACCTGGACCTCGGCCGGGGCCAGAAGCAGTACAAGGACTCCCTGAAGACACGCGAACTCACCGTGTACGAGGGGTGGGTGGCTCTGCGCCATCCGGCAGCGATCGGTCACCGGGCGCGGCGCGCGCCGGTCAGGGCGCTGCGCAACACCGTCTTGTCCAGGCCGGAATTCTTTGAACCGGCCGACAAGCTGCTGAAACAGGTGGGAAAAATACGATCAAGAAAGAAGGAATAAAGGCCGGAGACAGGAACAGGGTGCTCCATTTGTGCCCGCCAAGACTGGCCAAATCATCGAAAACGTGAGGCCACGTTCCAGGTCTTGCCATACGGTCTCAATCATCAATACCGTCTTACATCCACCCGCATCGGTCCATCACGTAATGCGATCTAGGGGAGGGCTCAAGATCGCGGTGGTTCCGGCGCGGGGCGCGGTAGGGGGGTGCCGTGCCCGGCGAACGAATTCTTGCCGGGTCACGTCCCGCGCGATGACAGCTCACTCGGCATGCACGGAGATCTATTCGTCATGCGCAAGTGACAACCCCCCTTTCGAACCGGATACAAAGCCGGACCGCCCGGGGGTGGGCGGTCCACCGGACGAGAGGGATCAGACTCATGAGTTCTGTTGTGCGCCCGGCCACCGAGCCGGGTCCGGATCCGTTGGGCAAACCGGCGCTGTCCACCGACTACCGGCCGATTTCCTCGCACCTGGCGATCACTCCGCCGGTGAGCGTCGTGATTCCCGCCATGAATGAGGCGGAGAATCTTCCCTACGTTTTCAAGACACTCCCCGACTGGGTCCACGAGGTCGTTCTCGTGGACGGGAATTCCACCGATGACACCGTGGCGGTCGCCCGCGAACTGTGGCCGGACGTGAAGGTCGTGAGACAACTCGGCAAGGGCAAGGGCGACGCCCTGATCACCGGATTCGAGGCGTGCACCGGCGACATCATCGTGATGGTCGACGCGGACGGCTCGGCCGACGGCCACGAGATCGTCAGCTACGTCTCCGCCCTCGTCTCGGGCGCGGACTTCGCCAAGGGCTCACGCTTCGCCAACGGCGGTGCCACGGACGACATGACGCCGATCCGCAAGCTCGGCAACCACGTCCTGTGCTCGGTCGTGAACGCCAAGTTCGGCGCCCGCTACACCGACCTGTGCTACGGCTACAACGCCTTCTGGCGGCACTGCCTCGACAAGATAGATCTCGACTGCACGGGCTTCGAGGTGGAGACCCTGATGAACATCCGGGTGGTCAAGGCCGGGCTCAAGGTGCAGGAGATTCCCAGCCACGAGTATCTGCGCATCCACGGCGTCAGCAATCTCAGCGCCGTGCGCGACGGTCTGCGCGTCCTGAAGGTGATCCTCTCGGAGCGTTCCAACCGCCGTGGACAGCGCCGCGGCAGCCGTGGTGTCCCCTTCCGCACGCGTCAGGGAGAGGTGTCTTGAGCGGTCCCCACCACCACGGGGGAGGCACGGTCGGGGGTATCTCCGTCGTCATCTGCGTCTACACCGAGGACCGCTGGGAGGACATCCTCGCGGCGGTCGCCTCGGTGCGGGCGCAGTCCCTGGCGGCTCTGGAGACGCTTCTCGTGGTGGATCACAACGCCTCGCTCCTGGACCGCCTCGGCAAGGAGTACAAGGAGACCGAAGGGGTGCGGGTGCTCGCGAACGCGGGCCCCCGCGGCCTCTCCGCGGGGCGCAACACCGGCATCGCCGCGTCCGGCGGCGAGATCATCGCGTTCCTCGACGACGACGCCGTCGCGGAGCGGGACTGGCTGCGCCACTTCGCCGAGGGGTACGCCGACCCGAAGGTCTTCGCGGTGGGCGGACGCACCATGCCCATCTGGGAGTCCCGGCGCAGGCCCGCCTGGTTCCCCGAGGAGTTCGACTGGGTCGTCGGCTGTACGTACAAGGGGCTGCCCGAGGGGCGCGTGCGGGTGCGCAACGTCCTGGGCGGCAACGCCTCCTTCCGCCGCAGCGCCTTCGAGGCGGCGGGCGGCTTCGCGACCGGCATCGGGCGTGACGGCGACAGACGCCCCCTCGGCTGCGAGGAGACGGAGCTGTGCATCCGGCTCACCCGCGCGAGGCCGGACGCGATCCTGCTCATCGACGACCGCGCGGTGATCCACCACCGCGTCCCCGCGGCGCGCGAGCGCTTCGCGTACTTCCGCACGCGGACGTACGCGGAGGGCCTCTCCAAGGCGCTCGTGGCCCGTAGTGTCGGCGCGGAGAAGGGCCTGGAGTCCGAGCGGCGGTATGCCACGCGCGTCCTGCCGGCCGGTGTCGGGCGCGGGCTGCGGGACGCGCTGCTTGCCCGCCCCGGCGGCGCCGGCCGCGCGGGGGCCATCGTGGCGGGCGTGGTCACGGCGGCCGGGGGGTACGTCCTCGGGAGTGTCCGCGCGCGCAGGGCGGGCGCCTCCTTCTCGGTCGCGGAGATCGGGGCGGGGACGGACGCCGACGGTGAGGGGAGGCAGCCATGAACACTCCGGTGCCGATACTCATGTATCACTCGATCGCGCATGAACCGACCCTGGAGACCCGGGAGTTGTCGGTCTCTCCGGGAGCGTTCGCCGAGCAGCTGGAACTGCTCGGCGAGCGGGGTTTCACGCCGCTGACCACCGCCGGGCTCGGCGCGATCTGGCGCACCCCCGGCCGCGCGCTGCCCGCGCGACCCGTCCTGATCACCTTCGACGACGGCTACGAGGGCGTGCACCGGCACGCGCTGCCCGTGCTCACCAAGCACGGCTTCGCCTCGACGCTCTTCGTCTCCACGGGCTGGCTGCGCGGGGAACACGACACCGGGGGCGGGCTCGACGTGATGCTCGACTGGGACCAGGTGCGCGAACTGGCGGCGGCGGGCACGGAGATCGGCGGGCACAGCCACACGCACCCGCAGCTCGACCAGCTGGACGACGACGCGCTCTGGTCCGAGCTGCTGCGCTGCAGGGACATCGTCACCGACGAACTCGGCACCCGGCCCGCCTCCTTCGCCTACCCGTACGGCTATTCGAGCCGCCGGGTGCGCAACACGGTGCGCGGTGCCGGATTCTCCCAGTCGCTCGCGGTCGGCAACGGCCTCGCGCGGCGCACCCAGGGGCCGTACGCCCTGCAGCGGGTGACCGTGCGCCGCTCCACCGGCATCGAGGAGTTCGCGCGGCTCGTCGAGGGCCGCTCGATCGCCCTCACCTTCGCAAGGGACCGTGCCCACACCAAGGGGTACGCCGTGGTCCGCAGAGCACGACAGGCCCGCCGGAAGGCAACTCGTACCCGTGTCTGACACGTCGACCGCCCAGGCAGACGTCTCTGGGACTCCCGGCACCGAACAGCAGCCGACGTCCGGCAAGCCGGGCAGGCCGCGCAGACTGCGCCTGCTCGGCGGCGGCTCGGGCGGCTCCGGCGGCTCCGGCGGCGGAAGTCCGCTGTTCCGCAACGCCTACGCGCTGATGCTGAACACCGGCATCTCCGGCGTGCTCGGCGTCGGCTTCTGGCTGGCCGCCGCCCGGTACTACTCCGAGTCGGCGGTCGGCCAGGGCTCGGCGGCGATCGCCGCCATGAAACTCCTCGCGGGGCTCACCGCCCTCACCCTGACGGGGGCGCTCGCCCGCTTCATCCCCATCGCGGGGCGCGCCACCGGCAGGCTGATCTTCCGTACGTACGCGGGCAGTTCGGTGGTCGTCGCGTTCGCCGCGCTGATCTTCCTGTTCACGCTCGACCTGTGGGGGCCCTCGTACAAGTTCCTGCACGGCCCGCTGAACGGACTCGGCTTCATCGCCGCGGTCATCGCCTGGTCGCTGCTCACCCTCCAGGACGGCGTGCTCACGGGGCTGCGCAGCGCGCTGTGGGTCCCCGTCGGCAACACGATCTTCTCGGTCGTCAAGCTGGGGCTGCTCATCGCGATGGCCGCGGCGATCCCGACGGCCGGCGTCTTCGTGTCATGGGTCGCCGCGATCGCCATGTCGGTCGTCCCGCTCGGCTGGCTGGTGTTCCGCCGGCTCGTGCCGCGACACGTGAAGGCGACGCAGGACAAGACCAAGCCGCCCACGCTGCGCGAGATGGGCCGCTTCCTGGCCGGCGACTACACGGGCTCGCTCTTCTCGCTCGCCGTGGTCTATCTCGTGCCGGTGATCGTGGCCTCGCAGGTCAGCTCGGTCGACAACGCGTACTTCTACATCACCACCACGATCGGCGGCACGGTCAATCTGCTCGCCATCAACATGGGCGCCTCACTGACCGTCGAGGGCGCGCACGACCCGGCGCGGCTCGCGGCGAACACCCGGGCCGCGCTGCGCCGCATGGCCCGCATCATGCTGCCGGTCTGCGGTCTGCTCTTCGTCGGCGCGCCCTATGTCCTGCGGGTCTTCGGCCAGGAGTACGCGGACGCGGCGACGCCGCTGCTGCGCTGGTTCGCGGTGGGCGCGGCGCTGCGGGTCGTCATGGAGACGTACTTCGCGGTGCAGCGCGCGCAGAGCCGGACGTCGGGGATCGCCTGGATGCAGGGCCTGTTGTGCTTCCTGGTGCTCGGCCTGACGCTGCTCCTGCTGCCGCGGATGGGCCTGACGGGGGCGGGCGTCGCGGAGATCTGCAGCCTCGCGGTGATCGTGGCGATCGCGGCGCCGAAGCTGTACCGGGTGGCCCGGGGTGCCGGGCCGTCCTCGCCGGACGGCGGCGGGGCGCCGGACGGCGATCTCGCGGACCTGGGCACGCCCGAGGACGCGCCGGTCCCCGCCGCCGAGGAGACGGACCGCAAGAAGGAGCGGCGCGGGCCCGCCTGGGCGCTGCGCGAGTCGCTCGACTCGGACACGCTGCAACTGGCCGTGCAGCCCGACTTCGAGCACCCGGAGCGCCGGCCCGACATGCGGCCGGGGCCGGGGACCCCCGCCGCCGGGACGCCCGCTGTCACCAGGGCCGCCGCGGGAAGGCCCGGGGGCGGGAAACCCGCGGGCACGGGGGACGAGGGGGACGACATGGAGCACCGGCCGACCTGGGCGCTGAGATCACCGCTGAGGCCGGCGGAGCCCGAGGACGAGTCCAAGGTCAGGGCCGATGCCGACGCCTCGGTGGCGCGGCCGTCGCCGCTGCCCTCCTCGGTGTCCTCCGCCGTCACCCCGCCCGCCGAGGAGCCGGCCACGGCCGTGCGCACCGGCGAGGCACCGCCCGAGCCCGTCGGCGCGCCCGACGAACGGCTCCCCCGCCGCCGCACCGTCTTCATGGCGCTGTTCCTCGCCCTCGCGCTCGCCCTCTACTGGTGGCCCGCCCTGGACATCACCGAGGCCGACCTGGACACGATGGGCGGGCTCGGGCTCATCTCGGTGCTGCCCACGGCGACCCTGCTCGGGGCCGCGCTGCTCGTCGTCGCCTTCGCCTCGCTGCTCTGGGCGGAACGGCCGCACCAAGCGCTGCTCATGGTGACACTGCTCGCCACCGTGGTGTGCCTGCACGCGCTGCCCGCCGTCCTCGAGGACGAGCCCCGGTTCGCGACGGCCTGGCAGCACCTGGGCTTCATGGAGTACATCGACAGGACCGGTTCCGCGGTGCCCGACCTGGACGCGCGCTGGAGCTGGCCCGGGTTCTTCGCCGCAGCCACGTTCGTGGCGAAGGCGTGCGGGGTCTCGGACATGACCGAGGTGATCCGCTGGTGGCCGCTGGCCATGCAACTGCTCTACCTGGCGCCGATGTTCCTGCTCGTGCGCTCCATGCGGGCGTCCTGGCGCGCCAAGTGGGCCGGTCTGTGGATCTTCGCGCTGAGCGGCTGGGTCGGCCAGGACTACTTCTCCCCGCAGGGCTTCACGTATCTGCTCTATCTGGTGTTCGTCGCGGTGCTCCTGGTGTGGTTCCGCGCGCCGCACGTGCTGTGGGCCAAGCGGCGCCCGGGTGAGCTGGAGGTCGAACCCGCCGACCGGCGCCAGCGCGCGGTGCTGCTCGTGGTCCTCATCGCGCTGTTCGCGGCGACGGTCCCGGCGCACCAGCTCACGCCGTTCGTGATGCTCGGCGTCCTCGCCGCGCTCGTCATGGTGGGCCGCTCGGAGCTGCGCGGCCTGCCGATCCTCTTCGCGGTCCTCGTCGCCGTCTGGGTGGGCTTCCTCGCGGAGCCGTACTGGTCGGGGCACTTCGACGAGCTGTTCGGCGGGATCGGCGGCGTCGGCGGCAATGTGTCGTCGTCGGTGTCCGGCCGGATCGAGGGCGGCAGTTCGACCCATCAGCTCGTGCTGTACGCCCGCGTGGCGCTGGCCGGCGGTGTCATGGCGTTCGCCTGCTGGGGCTGGTGGCGGCGGCGCGACCACAAGTACACGGAACGCTCGCTGCTCGTGCTGACCTTCGTCCCGTTCCTGGGCTTCGGCATGCAGTCGTACGGCGGCGAGATGGCCCTGCGCGTCTTCATGTTCGCGCTGCCCGGCGCCGCGCTCCTGGCCGGTCTCGCGTTCTTCCCGCGCGCGGGCATCACCGCGAAGGAGCGGGACCGCGACCGGGTGAGCCTGGCGCCCCTGGCCGCGCTCCTTGCCGGTCTCGTCCTGATGGGCGGCTTCCTGGTGGCGCGCTGGGGCAACGAACCCTTCGAGCAGACCCGGGCCGGCGAGGTCGCCGCGATGGAGTACGTGTACGAGCACGACGACCCGACGGTGCGGCTGCTGTGGATGAGCGACGACACGCTCAACAACGTGACGCCCGCGCTGCCGTGGGGCGCACGCGACATGGAGAAGGTCCAGTACGTCCCGACCCTCGCCCCGGCCGATCCGGTCCTGGTGTCCGGCCTGGTGAAGGCCCTCAAGGACGCGGGCCCCCACTCGTATCTGATGATCAACAAGAGCCAGACGGTCTATCTCCAGATGGACGTGGGCTACTCAGGCACGTGGGACACCCGGCTGATCACGAACCTCGACGACCGCCGGGAGCTGAAGAAGGTCTTCACGAACGACGACGCGACCCTCTACGCGCTGCGCGAGCAGCCGGACGGCAAGGTCGCGAAGGCCGAACCGGGCCCGATCGGCCCCCAGGTGACCTGGACGCCGTGGTCGGTGATCGGGGCCCTCGCGGCGATCGCCGTGATCCTGCTGCTCCTCACACGGGAGGTCGTGCGCGTGGCGGTGGAGCCGAGCGTGCGGCAACTGCGCTGGCTGCAGAGCAGCTTCTGGTTCTCGCTGCCGCTGCTCGCGGTGCTGCTCGCCTCACTGGTCCAGCGGTTCCTGACGATGGCGTGACGTCCCTGGCGGCGGGGAGGGTGCGGCTGGAGCGGATCACCGCTTCAGCCACTTCACCTCGTACCCCTTCATCGCGAAGCGCTTGCCGTCGACCTTCGCGTCGATCGGGCGGTCCAGGGTGTTCACGACGAGCACGGTCTGCTTGTCGGCCAGCACCCGTACGTTCGGTACGTCGTCGGCGGCGACGGAGACCTTCTCGTACCGCGTGCCGGGCGGGAACGCGTCGCTGAACCGGGAGAGCATGGTCAGCATCGGCAACTCCGTTCCGCCGTCGTCGAGTTCGGTGGAGCGCCACAGGCAGCCCGCGCAGCGCTCGCCCCTCTTCTGCGGGTTCCAGTAGAAACCGCTGCTCGCGCCGCCGCGGGCCATCGCCATCAGCCCCGATGCCTGGACGGCGACGCGGTGCGGCTCGGACCAGTCGTCGCGGTTGTCCTCGCTGTCGCCCGGCTCCACGTAGTACTCGGCCCACCACAGGGGCAGGTCTCCGGTGCGCTCGCGCACCCACTCGCCGACCGCCGTGAGCTTGTCGGTGGCCTTGAACTCGTCGGGGAGCATCTCGTCGTCCACGGTGTAGCTGGAGCCGTCCACGACGACGAAGTCGGCGCCCGCCTTGTTCTTGTTCCAGTGGTCGAAGGCGTCGAGCACCCGCTGATCCATGCGCCCCCAGGGGCCCTTGACCGTCTTCGAGGCGCCCTCGGTCTGGCGCGGGTCGACGCTGTCCATGACGAGGTAGGGGCCGCCGACCATGATGTCCTCGTTGACCTTCTTGAGCTCCTTGTAGACCAGGTTGTAGAGCTCGGTGTAGCCCTCGTAGTCCCAGCGGGCCTCCTCGTTGTTCCAGAAGCCCTTGAATTCGTTCCAGACGATGAAGTGCCTGACGTCCGGATAGCGTTTGGCGACGGTCGCCGCGAGCTTCGCGAAGTCCTTGTAGTGGGCGCGCTCCGGGGCGGTCTCCAGGGCCTGCTGGCTCCAGTCGGTGTTGTCCGCGCCGGGCTTGCCGCCCTTCATCCAGTCCGGGGCGCAGCACAGGGTGACGACCGGCGTGCCGTCGGTGGCGCGGATGAAGTCCATCCGCCGGTCCATCTCCTCGAAGTCGTAACGCCCCTTGACCGGCTCGGGGTTGCTCGCGCCCCAGCCCATGATGTGCTGGATCTGCGGCAGGGGGCGCGGCTGCCCCGCGAGCAGCTCCTCGGCACGCTCCGTGGCCGCGGCGCCGCCCTCGTCGGCGCTGTACTGGGTGTGGGTGAAGCCCCAGCCGACGGCCGGCTCCGCGTCACCGGGCGGGACGGCGGGGGTGCCGTGCACCTTGTCGCCGTCGCGTGTGGTGCCCTCGGTGCCCTTGCCGTCATCGGGAAGCGTGGTGATGACGGTCAGGACCAGGGCCAGTGCGACCAGACCAACGCCGAGCAGCGCGGCGAGCCGCCACCGCTGTGCCCCCGAATTCCACCCATGACGTCCCATCAAGGACAACAGTAACGGCGGTAGTTGGTGGTAGGACAGGTTCCGCACCACGGGTTCGCAACCGATCGTGGTGCGACGGAGCGCGGCGGGAGTACGGCGGGAGTACGGCGGAGTGCGTAAACCGGGATGCACGCGGGCACTTGTGTGCCGGATCATGGCGGCATGTCTGCGAACCCTCAGGACACCTTGCCGATCCGGCTCAACGTAGACGACAGCGACTCCCCGTCGGATGTCGTGGACGCCCTCTTCCTCGGCCGCTTCGCCACCGGCGAGCAGCCCTTCTCGCACAGCTCCAACATCGACCGCGTCAAGTCCGGCAGCACGCTGCTCCCGCCGGGCGCGACGGTGCTGCGCGCGGCCCGCGACGATGACCGCAGCGCCACGCTGGCCGAGGGCGACGGCTGGACGCTCCTGATCTCGCGCTGGAACCGCGGCGCGGACGTCACGGTGACGGCGACGAGCGCCGACCTCGCGCAGAAGGTCCTGAAGCAGGCGACGGACGGCGCGCAGGACGAGCCGGAGCCGCAGCCGGACAACGTGACCATGGGGTTCTGGTATGTCTCGCCCCGGCGCGGTCCGCACCGCACCACGCGGCAGATCGCCGCCGGCACGTGGGAGGAGGTGCGGGAGAACTACACCGCGCCGGTCGCCGAGGCCATGGACTCCCTGATGAAGACGACCCCCGAGGACATCTCGGGCCGCCTCCTGCTCCTGCACGGCCCGCCGGGCACGGGCAAGACGTCGGCGCTGCGGACGCTCGCGCGGTCCTGGCGCGACTGGTGCCAGGTGGACTGCGTCCTGGACCCGGAGCGGCTGTTCAACGACGTCGGCTATCTGATGGACATCGCGATCGGCGAGGACGACGGCACGTCCAAGGGCCGCTGGCGGCTGCTGCTCCTCGAGGACTGCGACGAGCTGATCCGCGGGGAGGCGAAGCACACCGCCGGGCAGGCGTTGTCGCGGCTGCTGAACCTGACGGACGGGCTGCTCGGGCAGGGCCGCAACGTCCTGGTCGGCGTCACCACCAACGAGGACCTCGAGCGGCTCCACCCCGCGGTGGTCCGCCCCGGCCGGTGCCTCGCCCGGATCGAGGTCGGCGGCCTGACCCGCGCCGAGTCGGTCGGCTGGCTCGGCACCGACGAGGGGATCTCCCGCGAGGGCGCGACGCTGGCGGAGCTGTACGCCTTGCGCCGCGGCACGTCACCTACGGCGGTGCCGGATCCCCGGGAGGGGGCGGATGCGGGGCTCTATCTCTGAGCTGCTCCGCTGTGGGCAGGCGTTCCGCAGGGCGATGGGGGTCCCCCCGCTCGAACGCAGTTGAGAGTGGGGGAGGGTGGGCACAACACGAAGCTACTGGGTGCCGATGCAGCCAGGCGTCAAGCACCGCCCCGCCTCGGGCCAGAGATTCACCCCGAGTCCCCGTAGGCGGCCCGCAAAGCCTCCCGCGCAGCGGCAAGCGCGGCCTCCTCGGAGAGGCCCAGCCTGTGCGCCCGCTCGGCGAAAGCCTGCGCGGCGGCGGATGCCTCCCGCGCGGCCGCGTCCCCCGCGGCGGCGACGAACGTCCCGTGCCGCCCACGCGTCTCGATCACCCCGTCCGCCTCCAGCGCCCGATACGCCTTGGCCACCGTGTTGGCGGCCAGCCCGAGGTCCTGGGCGAGGCCCCGCACGGTCGGCAACTTGTACCCCACCGGCAGGGTCCCGCCCCGCGCCTGCTCGGCGATCTGGGCCCGCACCTGTTCGTAGGAGGGCACGCCACCCGCACCGGCGCCGCCACCGTCGATCTCGATCTTCAAAGTCACGCGGCGATTGTCCCGCACCCCCGCGGAAAATAAGAGGCACCCGGGCGCGCCCCGCGCGTAGCGTGCGGCACCATGACCGTTCTAGTCCGCGCCCTGCGCCCCGGTGACACGCCGGACGCCGCAGCGTTCGCAGCCGTACGCCGGGCCTGTGTGCCCGCCATGCTCGCCACCGCCGATTCGATCCGTTTCGACCTGGCGCACGCCCATCCCGACTCCCGCTACCGCCAGTTGGTCGCCGAGATCGACGGGGAGATCATCGGCACGGCACAGGTGGGCATCGCCCATGACAGCCCCGAGCCGGGCCAGGGCTTCGCCAACGTCTACGTACTCCCCAAGCGGCGCGGGCTCGGCGCGGGCTCGCTGATCGTGCGGACGGCGGAGGAGTACCTGGCGGGCGAGGGAGCCACCACGGTCTACTCCTGGGTGCTCGACGAGCCCGCGAACCTCGCCTTCGCCGCCGCACGCGGCTACCGCGCGAGCCGCTCGGCCCACTTCCTGCGCCTCGACCTGGCCGGTGGCCCGCTGCCGCCGCGCCAAGAGCTGCCGGACGGGGTGGAGTTGCGTACGGGGGCGTCGTTCGGGGACGACCCGCGCGCCCTCTTCGACCTGGACGCGGAGACCGTCGCGGACGAACCGAGCGATGTGGCCGCGGAGTTCACGGACTACGCGCACTGGCTCGCCGAGACCTGGAACCACCCCCTGGTGAACCGCGAACTGACCACGGTGGCCGTGGTTGACGGCCGCCCGGCCGCCTTCACCCTGGCCCAGACGGACGACGCGTCGCGCTACTCGAGCGGCATGACCGGCACGGGACGCGCGTTCCGCGGGCGCGGTCTCGCCAAGCTCGCCAAGAACGACTCCCTGCACCGGGCGCGGGCCGCCGGATACACGGAGGCGTTCACCGGAAACGACGCCGGGAACGAACCGATGCTGGCGATCAACAGCTGGTTCGGCTACGAGATCTGCGCGACGGAGGTACGCCATGTCCGAGACCTCGGGTGACACAGCTGACTCGCTGGAGGTGGTCCTGATGAAGGCGGGCCGCACCAAGATCCGCTACCCGGCGGAGGTGATCGCGGACGACGGCACGGTGGTGACGGTCCGCGCACCGTGGGCAGGCGCCGGGGTGCGGGACTTCGGCTTCGTACGCTTCGAGCCGGGCGACGTCTTCACGGAGCACTACTGGCGTGACCGCTGGTACGCCGTGAAGGAGGTCCGCACCTCCACGGGCGTCCTGAAGGGCTGGTACTGCGACGTGACCCGCCCCGCGACACGAGACGGCGCCACGCTCACGGTGGAAGACCTGGACCTGGACCTGTGGTGCTCGGCGGACGGCCAGACAATCCTCCGCCTGGACGAGGACGAGTTCGCACAAAGCAACCTCACCACAACAGGCCCCGAGGCAGCCTCAGCGGCCCTCGCCGCCCTGGACACCTTGGAACACCGGGCCCGAACCGGAGCCCCACTCTCCCCGCCCCTCCCCGGAGCCGCCCCGAACTGATCAGCCCCGGGACGGCGGGGCCAGCGCCACCAACCGCTCGCCCCCTCCCCTCTCGAACCGCACCGCGTCCCCCTCCTCCTGCCAGTGCAGGGCGAAGCGCTCCCCCGCGTGCCACGCCTTCAGGGCCGCCCTGCAGTACGCCACCATGTCGTCCGGCAACGCGTCCGTCCTGTGCCAGCTCAGTTCGTCGCACTTCTCGGGCTCCGCGTTGGAGGGCTCGCCGCCCGCGCCGTAGGGCGCCTCGAAGAACCAGCCGATGCGGGCCTCCTCGCCCGGCCCTCGGTGCTGCAGAACCAGTTCGGCGCTGACCTCGTCGGGGGCGAGGGTCAGGCCGATCTCCTCCCTGGCCTCGCGGATCACCGCCGTGCGGACGTCCTCGCCGGGCTCGACGTGGCCGGACGGGAGGTTGTACAAGCCGTCCCCGTAACCGGTGTTGGCGCGGCGGGCGAGGAGGACCTCGTCGCCGCGGCGGAGGATCAGGTGGACGTCCACCACTTCCTTGTGGCGGCGGGCCGCGGGCGGGACCTCGTCCCGGTCGATCGTCATCCGCCGATGGTGACACTCACCACTGACAATCCGGTTTCGACGAGAAACCCTCCCGGCAGAGGTCTACAGACGTCCCACCTTGGACATCGGTAGTACAGGGAGGCAGCCATGCGCCGTGTGACCGTGCACAAGACCGTCGGGAAGCCCACCAATCGGCAGATCCGGGAGAAGTCCGAGGAGCGGGAAAGCCCTCGCGAGCGCACCGAGGTCCGCAAGGACATCCAGCGGACCTGGTGGCCGGACGGGTGAGATCCCGGGGCGGAAGGGCGAGCTAGAGCCTCTTCCGGTAGTGGTAGCGGTCGTACGGCCCGTCCACCCTGCGCTCCACCACCTCGTAGCCGTACCGAGGGTAGATCTTTCGGTTCTCCCACATCAGCGCGTTCGTGTAGAGCCGGACCTCCGCCAATCCCAGTGACCGCGCCCGCTCGTCCACGAAGGCGAGCAGGCCGCGGCCCACCCCTTGGCCTGCCGCCTCGGGGTGGACCGCGATGCTGTCCAGGAACAGGTGGTCCTCGTGCGGGACGAGGACCAGGACACCCACCACCGGATCCCCGGTGACGAAGACCCGCCCCGCCGCCACATCCGCCGCATGATCCGCCCCCATGGGGGCGGGCACGACACCGATCCGCTCGATGTACGGGTGGTACGCCGCGTCCGTCACCGCCCGCACGGCGGGAACGTCGGCAGCGACGGCGCGGCGGACGGTGGTGGGGTTCTTCGGGTTATTCGGGTTCTCCCGGTTCTCCGGATTCTCCTGGGTCATGCCTTTACGTCTACGTCAGTGCTCCTGCCTCGCACCAGCAGTTTCTTCAGGAGCGGCCAGAGGACGATCAGCGCGATGATCGCGTACACCGTGATCGAGAAGGGCGTGTCGACCAGGCCGCTTACACTGCCGTCGCTGATCTGCAGGGCGCGGCGCAGCTGTTGTTCGGCGTTCGGGCCGAGGATGACGCCGATGACCGCGGGCAGGACGGGCAGCCCGTAGCGCCGCATGCCGAAGCCGATCAGGCCGATGATCAGCAGGATCACCAGGTCGAGGGCCTCGCCGCCGACCGCGTACGCGCCGACCGCGGCGAAGAAGAGGATGCCCGCGTAGAGGTAGGGCCTCGGGATGCGGAGCAGTTTCGCCCAGACCGGGGCGAGGGGGAGGTTCAGGGCCAGGAGGAGGACCATCCCGACGAAGAGCGACGCGATCAGGCCCCAGACCAGGTCCGGTTCACGTTCGAAGAGGAGCGGGCCCGGCTGGATGCCGTACTGCTGGAAGGCCGCGAGCATGACGGCCGCCACCGCCGTCGTGGGCAGGCCCAGCGTCAGCATGGAGACCAGGGTGCCCGCCGCCGACGCCGAGGATGCCGACTCCGGGCCCGCGACCCCCTCGATCGCGCCCTTGCCCCACTCGTCCTTGTGCTTGGACAGGCGCTTCTCGGTGACGTACGAGAGGAAGGTGGGGATCTCCGCGCCGCCCGCGGGGATCGCGCCGAACGGGAAGCCGATGAGCGGGCCGCGCAGCCAGGACTTCCAGGTGCGCTTCACGTCGGCTCTGCCGAGCCAGGGGCGGCCGACCGGGATCGCCTCGCCGCTGGTGCGCCGCAGATGGGCGGCGACCCACAGGGCCTCGCCGATCGCGAAGAGGCCGACCGCGACGATCACCACGTCGATGCCGTCGGCGAGTTGGAGCGAGCCGAAGGTCAGCCGCTGCTGTCCGGTCATCTGGTCGAGGCCGACCAGGCCGAGGGTGAGGCCGATGAGGAGGGATGCCAGTCCTCGTACGCGGGACGAGCCGAGCACCGACGTCACGGCGATGAACGCGAGGACCATGATGGCGAAGTAGTCGGGCGCCCCGATGTCGACCGCGAGCTCCGCGACCTTCGGGGCGAGGGCCACGAGGAGGATCGTGCCGATGATGCCGCCCGCGAAGTGCCCGATGGCGGCGGCCGCGAGCGCTTGTGCACCCCGGCCGGACTTGGCCATCGGGTTGCCTTCCATGGCGGCCACCACCGCCGCGCTCTCACCCGGTGTGTTGAGGAGGATGGAGGTCGTGGAGCCGCCGAACATCGCTCCGTAGTAGATGCCGGCGAACATGATGAACGCGCCGGTGGGTTCCAGGCCGTACGTCACGGGCAGCAGGAGTGCCACCGCCATCGCGGGGCCGATGCCGGGCAGGACGCCGATCGCGGTGCCCAGGAGCACGCCGATGGCTGCCCAGAGCAGGTTCATGGGTGTGAGGGCCGTGCCGAAGCCGTCCATCAGGGAGTTGAAGGCGTTCATGTCACAGCACTCCCATCAGGGGACCGCCGGGCAGCGGCACCCCGAGCAGGTTGTTGAAGACGACGTACGTGAGGAGGGAGAGCCCTGCCGCGATGAGCGGATCGCGGTCCAGGTGGCGGCTGCCGAGCGCGTACGCCGCGCCCCAGAAGAGCAGAGCGCCCGCGACGGGGAAGCCGAGCGGTTCGATGAGGACGGCGGCGCCGAGGAAGACTCCGGCGAGGAGCAGCACGGTGCGCCAGTCGGCGGGTTCGGACAGGTCGATGTCCTCGCCGCCCTCGGCCTCGCCGCGCCCGCCGCGCAGGACGTCGATCGCGAGGATGACGGCGACGACCAACAGTCCGATGCCTACGGCGATCGGGACGGTCTTGGGGCCGATGGGGCCGCGCTGGGCGATCTCGACGTCCATGGTGAGGGCGTCGGTGAGGACGAGGGCGCCGAGGGCGAGCAGCATGAGGCACACGCCGAGTTCGGAGTGTTCGCGCAGCCAGGTTCGGCGGCTGCCGCCGCTTCCGCCGTCGTCGGGCGGGGTTTCGGTGGTCGGGATGGGGGTCGGGGTCGTCACAGTCCCAGCTCCTTCAGCACGGACACCACGCTCTTGTCCTGGGCGGCCAGGAAGTCGCCGAACTTGTCGCCGGTGAGGAAGGCGTCGTCCCAGCCGTTGGTCTTGAGGGACTTGCGCCACTGGGGGGAGTCGTGGAGCTTTTCGACCAGGCCGGTGAGTTTCTTGCGTTCGGCGTCGGAGAGGCCGGGCGGGGCGACGATGCCGCGCCAGTTGGTGAAGTTCACGTCGTAGCCGGACTCTTTGAGGGTCGGTCCGTCCAGGCCCTTGGCCCGCTTGGGGCCGGTGGTGGCGAGAAGGCGCAGCTCGCCCGACTTGATCTGGTCCAGGTATTCGCCGACGCCGGAGACGCCGAAGGCGACCTTCTTGCCGAGGATCGAGGCGAGGAGTTCGCCGCCGCCGTCGAAGGGGACGTAGTTGACCTTCTTGGGGTCGATTCCGGCGGCGCGCGCCATCAGCATCGGGGCGAGGTGGTCGGGGCCGCCGGGGGACGAGCCGCCGCCGACGGGGAGTTTGCCCGGGTTCTTCTTCCAGGCGGTGACGAGCTGCTTGATGTCCTTGTACGGGGAGTCCTTGGCGACGACCACGACGTCCGGTTCCTCGGTGAGGCGGGCGATCGGGGTGGTGTCGGCGAGGGTCTTGGGCGAGTCGTTGGAGCGGGCCGCGCCGACGACTCCGAGGCCCATGGACATGGCGAGCTTGCCGTTGCCGTGTTCGCCGACGAGGCGGCTGAGGCCGACGGTGCCGCCGGCGCCGGGCAGGTTGAACACCTCGATGTTGTGGGTGAGTCCGGCGTCCTCGGCGTTCTTCGCCGCGGTGCGGGCGGTGATGTCGTAGCCGCCGCCCGGCGTGTTGGGGACCATGAGGCGCAGGCCGGGGATCTGTGTGCCGGTCTCGGCCTCGCTGCCCGTGGAGAGCAGCGGCGGCCCTGCGAGCACGAGCAGCGCGGCCCCGAGCAGGGCAAGGGGTGTGCGCAGACGCACGTGTGCCACCACCTGTCGGTACGTAGTCGGGTACCTGGTCGGTACGGGGAGTTGGTGCGGCCGGGCTCCCCGTGGGGGGAGGGAACCCGGCCGCCGTCCGCGGGGACGGGGAGGCCTCGGGGACATCTCGGGGACACCTCGGGGATTCCTGTGAGGTGGCCCACATGTTGCCTGCGCGTTAAGAAGCTGTCTCTCTTCCGGAATCAACGGACGTTGTGGTCGTTGTGGTCGCGCCCATAGCCTGCGGCGATGACAAGGGTGCTGGTCGTGGACGACGACTTCATGGTCGCCAAACTGCACAGCCGTTATGTGTCCGCGGTGGACGGGTTCTCGGTGGTGGGAGTGGCGCACAGCGGCGCGGAGGCGCTGGCGGCGGTGGAGCGGCTGCGCCCCGATCTAATCCTGCTCGACGTCTATCTGCCCGACATGGACGGGATCGCGGTGCTACGGGAGTTGCGGGCCGTCGAGGAACGCGACCGGGACCGGCAGCCGCTTGACGCGTTGTTCATCACGGCCGCGCGGGACGCGGAGATCGTGCGGTCGGCGCTGCGGGCCGGGGCGCTGCACTACCTCATCAAGCCGTTCAACCAGGCGGCGCTGCGCGAGCAGTTGCTGCATGTGGCGGCGGTGCGGGCGCGCCTCGCCGGCCTGGACGAGGCGCGCCAGGAGGACGTCGACCAGATCTTCGGCACCCGCCCGCCCGGCTCCCGCGAGCTCCCCAAGGGCCTGGCGGCCCACACGGCGGACCTGGTCGAGCAGACGCTGCGGGCCCACCCCGGGGGCCTGTCCGCCACGGAATGCGCCCAGGAGGGCACCCTCTCCCGCGTCAGCGCCCGCCGCTACCTGGAGTACTTCGCGGACACGGGCCGCGCGGAGGTGACGCTGCGGTACGGGGGGACGGGGCGGCCGGAGCGGCGGTACCGGTGGGTGCGGTAGCGCTCCGCGTCTCTTCAGGGCGGTCAAATCGGGCACGACCTGAGCGGAGCCTGAGGGCTTCCTTAACCGCACCATAAAGATCGCCATCACCCCCTCCCAGCAGGCGAATCCGGGGATTTCAGCGGCTAGTTTTCTCGGCGCCGGGCCGGTTACGAACCGTCGGCGCCGCACGTGATCGGGGGGCGGCACCGGCCGTTCGCAACCGTCTCGTGTCCCCCACCCCCCCCAGAAGAGCCGCTGAGGAGAACCACTCATGACCGCACGCCGCAAGGTCGCCGCGATCGCCGCCGTCGGCATCGCCCCGCTCGCCCTGACCGCCCTGTCGGCCGCCCCGGCCGCCGCGCACGGTTCGATGACGGACCCGGTGAGCCGTGTCTCCGCGTGCTTCCAGGAGGGCCCGGAGTCCCCGAAGTCGGCCGCCTGCAAGGCCGCTGTCGCCGCGAGCGGCACGCAGGCCTTCTATGACTGGAACGGCGTGAACATCGCCAACGCCGCCGGCAAGTCGAAGGAGATCATCCCCGACGGCAAGCTGTGCAGCGCGGGCAACGACAAGTACAAGGGCCTCGACCTGCCGCGCGCCGACTGGCCGTCCAGCAAGATGTCCGGCGGCAACCACACCTTCCGCTACAAGGGCACGGCCCCGCACAAGGGTTCCTTCGAGCTGTACATCACGAAGGACTCGTACGACCCGGCCAAGCCCCTGAAGTGGTCGGACCTGGAGGAGAAGCCGTTCGTCGACGTCGCCGACCCGAAGATGGAGAACGGCGACTACGTCTTCGACGGCAAGGTCCCGGCCAAGTCGGGCCGCCACCTGATCTACTCGGTCTGGCAGCGCTCGGACTCCCCCGAGGCCTTCTACACCTGCTCCGACGTCGTCTTCGGCAAGGACAGCGGCGGCGGCGAGGCCGCGGCTCCGGCCCCGACCGCCTCCGCGCCCTCCGAGAAGGACATCGCCGCGGGCGCCGAGAAGTCCACCGTCGAGCACAACGGCCACGGTGACAGCGACCACGAGACGGGCGCCGAGGCCACGGAGGCGGCCCCGGCCGCGGGTGGCGACACCGGCGCGGGTGACGACGCCGCCGCCAACCAGCCCGAGGTGAACGGCGGCGACGCGAAGCCCGTCGCCGCCGACGAGAACCTCGCCGAGACCGGCGGCGACAGCACCACCCCGTACATCGCGATCGGCGGCGCCGCCGCCCTCGCCATCGGCGCCGCGGCCATGTTCGGCACGGCCCGCCGTCGCACGGCGCGCCACGGCCGCTGAGACCGGCAGGACCTACGGTGAGCCGCCGCTGACCCCGTCAGCGGCGGCTCTCGTCGTGATTCCCGGCTCAGGAGAAGCAGGTGCTCGGCGTCGCGTGCGCCGGGTCGAGCGCGTTGGCGACCTCGTGGTGCGCCACCCGGTCGAGGATTCCGATCGCCACGTGCTCGGACGCGTCGACGGGGCACAGGTCCTGGACGGTCACGTTGCGTACGCCGGGGCCGTTCAGGAACTGCGAGCGGTACGGGGTGACGACCTCGTCGTACTTGGTCGCGATGACGGTGTAGCGCACACCGGGGACGGTGTCGCCGCCTTCGTTGAGCTTGGTCAGGAACGGCGATCCGGCCACCTGGTCGGCGAGGGCCGGCGTCCTGGTGGTGAGCAGGTCCTCGATGCCGGGGAAGTAGGGCAGCAGCCTGGTCAGGCCGAGCAGGGTGGTGCCGTGGTTGTCGGGCGCGAGGCCGATCAGGGCGTTGACCTTCTCCGCGCCGCCGAGGAACTTCAGGTAGTGGCGGGGCATCATGCCGCCCTGTGAGTGGCCCACGAGGTCCGCCTCGGCGGCGCCCGTCGAGGCGAGCACCTTGTCGACGAAGCCGTCGAGCTGCACGGCCGACTTGTCGATCGGTCCGAGCCCGTTGAAGAACGGGACGCCGGGCAGCTGGCCGTAGTCGAGGGAGTAGACGCAGTAGCCGCGCCGCACCAGGTAAGGCGCGAGGACGAGCCAGTTGTCGATGGAGTTCCCGAAGGTGCCGTGGACGAGGACCACGGGTCGGGGGTGAGCGGCGGACGGCCGGCAGTCGTAGTCGTTCCAGCCGCTCGACGAAGAGGCAGCGGCGGCAGGCGCGGCGGTCGCCGTGGTGGCGGTGGGGGTGAGGGTGAGCAGGCCCGTCACGAGAAGCGTCATGAGGAGGGCGGCGGTGAACGCTCTGAGCGCTCGTCTCCAGGGCAGCATCGTGGGATCTCCTTGCGGCTCAAGGGAGTTGCGATGAGTGAGCCCTGTGATCCGGATCACCAGGATGCCGTGCACACGACAAATTACGGGCGAGTAGTAAAAGTGTGAAGCTACGCGTCGGCAAAACTTCCAGCAGCCACTGGCACGGTCCCCCGCGACCAGCTTCGCCCGGCGCAGCTACCGCGGCGGCGCGACCAGCCCCACCTCGTACGCGATGATGACCAGCTGGACCCGGTCGCGGGAGTCGAGCTTGGCGAACAGCCGCGCCACATGGGCCTTCACCGTGGCCACGGTGATGAAGAGTTCGGCCGCGATCTCCGCGTTCGACAGACCCCGGCCGACCAGCGTCAGCACCTCGCACTCCCGGTCGGTGATGCCGTCGACCGTCCGCCGGGCCCGCTGCTCCCGCACGGGCCGCGCGGCGAACTCCGCGATCAGACGCCGGGTGACGCTCGGCGCGATCAAGCCGTCCCCCGCGGCCACCACCTGGATCGCCGCGAGGATGTCCTCGAGCGCCATGTCCTTGACCAGGAACCCGCTCGCGCCCGCGCGCAGCGCCCCGTACACGTAGTCGTCGTCATCGAAGGTGGTGAGGACGAGGACGCGCGTCGCCTCCACCTCCGCCGTGATCAGGCGCGTGGCCTCGATGCCGTCCATGCCGGGCATGCGGATGTCCATCACGACCACGTCGGGGCGCAGGTCGCGCGCCAGTTGGACCGCTTCGGCGCCCGTTCCCGCCTCCCCCACGACCTCGATGCCGGGGTCGTCGGCCATCAGGACGCGCAGGCCCGCACGGACGAGGGGCTGGTCGTCGGCGAGGACGACCCTGACGGCGGGGGCGCTCACCGGGCCTCCACCGGTGTACGGGACTCCAGCGGTGGCAGCGGCAGCAGCGCCGTCACCCGGAAGCCGCCCTCGGGGCGCGGCCCCGCGGTGAACCGGCCGTGGAGCAGGGCGACGCGCTCCCGCATGCCGACGAGGCCGAACCCGGTGCCGGCGGGCAGGCCACCGCGGCCGTCGTCCTCGACCTCCAGGGCGAGTTCGGTCTCCCGCCGGTCGACGGTCACCCGGCAGGCGTCCGTTCCCGCGTGCCGTACGACATTGGTGAGGGCCTCCTGCAGGATGCGGAACGCGGCCAGGTCGATGTCGGCGGGCAGCGGCCCGCGCTCCCCACGCCACCGGATCTCCGCGCGGACTCCGGCGTCCCGCGCCGCCACGGCGAGGCGGTCGACGTCCGCGAGCCCCGGAGCCGGTTCGCGGGGCGCCGCGGACGCGGCGGGGGCGCGCCCTTGCCCCTCGTCCGCCGCGTCCGGCCCCGCCTCCGGTCTGCGCAGCGCGACCAGCGTCCTGCGCAGCCCCGCGAGGGTCTCCCTGCTGGTGGCCTCGATGGTTCTGAGCGCGTTGCGGGCCTCCGCGGGCTGGGTGTCTATGACCCGGCTGCCCACGCCCGCCTGGATGGCGATGACCCCGATGCTGTGCGCGATCATGTCGTGCAACTCCCGTGCGATGCGCAGCCGTTCGGCGGTGACGGCGCGGGCGGTGGCCTGGGCGCGCAGCGCGTCGGCGTGCGTACGGCGCTCGCGGACCGAACTGCCCGCCATCCAGGCGGCGATGAGGGCGACGGCGACGAAGGCCACGGTCTCGCCGTTGTTGGTGGCCCAGCCCGAGGACTGGCAGCCGTCCGCCCGGTACGGGGTGGGGGGCCGGCAGCCGCTGTCGGGCGGGAAGGCGAAGAGGGTGAGGGCCTGGGTGGTGAAGGTCATGAGGGCCGCGGTGACGGAGAGGCGGCGCGAGCGGGTGGCGGCGAGATAGCCGACGGCGCAGACCCCGGCCAGCGTCTGGAGGTAACTGATCTCGGTCGTGCGCATCTCCATGCCGGCCGTCACCGCGCCCAGGAGCAGGAAGGCCAGCGCGGGCAGTGGCCGGCGCCTGAGGAGCGAGGCGACCACGGCCGTCAGTGCGATCGACGCGAGGACCAGCAGGGCGTCGAAGCCCTGCTGTCCGTTGTCGAAGGTCACGTACGTGACGGCCGGGTAGACGACGGCTCCGCTCCAGGCCAGGCCCGTGCGCAACGGCGGCCACAGGCGCCGGCGCCGGCCGCGCCCCTCCTCGGCCACGGGCTGACCTGGGTCGATGTCCATGCGCCGATCGTATGTGCCCTTTGCGCGCAGGGGTATTGGCCCACGGTCCTACGCCCGTGGGCCACCGGAGCCCGTGGCGGGTGTGGCCTTCGGTCCGATGCCGTGCGGCCCGGCGGACGGCACCGTGGTCCAGGTGATCGAAGTCAACGAACTGACGAAGCGGTACGGCGACAAGAGCGCCGTCAAGGACCTGAGTTTCACCGTGCGGCCGGGCCGGGTCACCGGTTTCCTGGGCCCGAACGGCGCGGGCAAGACGACCACCCTGCGGATGCTGCTCGGCCTGGTGACCCCCAGCGGCGGCTCCGCCACCATCGACGGCCGCGCCTTCGCGTCCCGGCCGCGCGGCCTGCGCCATGTCGGCGCGCTGCTCGACGCTGGCGACGTGCACGGCGGCCGCACGGCGGCGGCGCACCTGGCCGCCCTGGCGCGCGGCAACCGCATCCCGCGGTCCCGGGTCGACGAGGTGCTGCGCGAGGTCGGCCTCGCCGAGGTGGCCCGGCGACGCACCGGCGGCTTCTCGCTGGGCATGCGGCAGCGGCTCGGCATCGCCACCGCGCTGCTCGGCGATCCACCGGTACTGCTCTTCGACGAACCCCTCAACGGACTCGATCCGGAAGGGGTGTTGTGGGTGCGCGGGCTCTTCCGCCGCCTGGCCGCCGAGGGCCGCACGGTCTTCGTGTCCAGCCACCTGATGTCCGAGATGGAGAACACCGCCGACCAGCTCGTCGTCATCGGCCGGGGCGAGCTGATCGCGGCGGAGAGCCTGACCGACTTCGCGGCGCGAGGGACCCGGCTGAGCGTGACGGTGCGGACGCCGGACGCCCTGAAGCTGACGGACGCGCTGATCGCCGAGGGCGCTTCGGTCGAGGCGGACGGCGACGCGCTCACCGTCACCGGTCTTCCCGCGCCTCGCATCGGCGAACTCGCCCTGCGCGAGCGGCTTTTGCTGCACGAGCTGACGACCCGCACCGCCTCCCTGGAGGAGGCGTTCATGGAACTCACCGCCGACAGCGTCGAATACCTGGCAGGAGAGACGCGATGACGACCCTCGCCATCCCCACGGTCACCGAGCCGCGCGCCCGCTTCCGCGACCTCGTCGCAGCCGAGTGGATCAAACTCTGGTCACTGCGCTCCACGTACTGGGTCCTGGCGGCCGGCGCGCTGGTGGTCACCGGGATCGACGTGAACTCCGCGCTGACGAACCTCGACTGGCTCTCCCAACGGGACGCACCCGCGCCGATGGACCCGCGGATGCGGTTCGACACGCTGTCCAGCGCGTTCGTCGACCCCGCCTGGCAGATCCTCATGGTCGTCGCGGGCAGCGTGGGCGCTCTCGCGGTCTTCGGCGAGTACACCAGCGGCCTGATCCGTACGACGTTCACGGCCGTCCCCGACCGGCGTGCGGTGATGCTGGCCAAGGCGGTCGTCATGACGGCGGTGACGGCCACGCTCGGCGCGTTCGTCTCGGTGACCTCGTTCGGCGTGACGCAGGCGATCCTGCGGGAGCACGGGGGCCTGTCGATCGGCGACCCGGGCGCGCTGCGCGCCGTCGTGGCGTCCGCGCTGCTCGTACCGCTGAGCGCGCTGGTGGGGATGGCCGTCGGCGCACTCGTCCGGCACGCCACCGGCAGCATCGTCACGACCCTCGTGACGCTGATCCTGGTGCCCGCCTTCCTCCAGGGCGAGACGTACCGGTGGGTGAAGGAGCTCGGCAACGCGATGCCGATCACGGCGTGGAACGCCCTCATCGAGAACCCCGCGATGGATCACCCGCCGGCCAAGTACCCGGAGACCATCACGGAGGCATGGATCGTGTTCGCCGCGTGGCCGGTGGCCGCGGTGATCGTCACGGTGCTCGCCGTGCGACGCAGGGATCTGTGAGGAGTCCCGGTGCTACGCCGCCAGCGTTCCCGGCACGATCGCGCCCGGACCGAACTTCGCCCGCGCCCGGTCGGCCACCGCCTCGAGCTTGCGGGCCCTGTCGTCCACCGGGTCGAACATCAGCTGGTGGGCGGCGTGTTCGGCGGGGGCGAGCCCTTCGGCGCGCAGCGAGATGCCGCGCACCCGGGCCCGCTGGAGGCCGAGCGCCTCGTACATGCGGTACGCGGAACCGGTCAGGGCGCAGGAGTGCGCGGTCGGCTCGGGCAGCGCACGCGTGCGGCTCGTCGTGGAGCGGTCCGCGTAGCGCACGGTGAGGGTCAGGGAGCGGCAGACCTGGTCCTCGTCGCGCATCCGCGCGCCCAGTTCATCGGTGAGCGAGAGCAGTGCCCTGCGATGGCGTGCGGGGTCCAACTCGTCGCGGGGAAAGGCGTGTTCGGCGGCGAGGGAGCGGGCGGCGGCGTTCGGCACGACGTGGGCGCGGTCGACGCCGTTCGCCTTCTCGCGCAGCTCGCGGCCCGCTTTGGCGCCGACGAGGCGCTGCAGCGTGGACAGGGGCGCGGCGGCCACCTTGCCGATGGAGTCGAGCCCGTACGAGCAGAGGGTGCGGGCGGTGGCGCGGCCGACCCCGGGCAGTTCGGCGACCGGCTTCGGGCCGAGGAACTCCGCGACGGCGTCCGGCCCCGGGCCCACGAACCGGGTCACCCCGGGCGCGGCCTCCCGTGCGGCCATCCGCGCCAGCATCGGCCCCGGCCCCGCGCCGATCACGCAGTCCACCCCGTACAGGGCGAGCGCCCGCACCCGGATGACCGAGGCGAGCTCGACGGCGTCCCGCCCGAAGTAACGCATCGCTCCGCGTACGTCGACGAGGGCGGCGTCGGGCGGCAGGGCCTCGACGACAGGGCTGAACTCGCCGAGCAGCGTGAGCAGCCGGGGCACGGCGGCCTCGTACATGGGCGTCAGCAGAAAACGTACGCACAGCGTGCTCATCCCGCGCTCCCCGGGCTCTGGTGCCACAACTTCCGTCCGGTGGCCGCCCGTTCGCCGGGTGGCCGGAGGTCGGCCCAGGGGTGCATCTCGTACCCCGTGGACATCCGGATGCGACGGCCGCCGTCCGCCGGACTCCCGGCGGGCTCCCCCTCGGGTCCCGGCTCGGCGAGGCGCGCGCCCACCGCTTCGAGCCCGCCCTCCTGGCGCAGCTCGACCAGTTCCGCCAGGTTCCACGCGGCGGCGCCGACCACGCTGAGGCTGCGCGGCCCGCGCCGCTGGACCACTCCGCGGACCAGGAGCAGCCAGGAGTGGAAGACGGTGTGCGCGCACCGTTCGTGGGCGTCGTCGAAGAAGGCCAGGTCGACCAGGCCCGTGCCGTCGTCCAGGGTGGTGAAGATGACCCGTTTCCCGGAGCGGATCGGCGGGGTCTGGGTGGCCGCCTTGGCGCCGGCGACCAGGACGGTCGCCCCGTGTTCGGCCTCCCGCAGGCGGCGGGCGCTCCGCACGCCGAGCTCCCGGAGGAACTCGGCGTGGTCGCCCATGAGATGGCGTGAGGAGTCCATGCCGAGGACGCCGAGCTCGGCGCTGAGCCGTTCCGCGTCGTCCAGGTCGGGCAGACCGGCGGGTGCCGTATCGCGCCCGCCGGACAAGGGGAGTTGGGCCCCGGCCGCACCCCGCGAGCCCCGCCGGAGTTCCGTCAGGTGCAGTTGCAGATCGCGGCGGTTGGCGCCGAACGCGTCGAGCGCGCCGACCTGCGCGAGCCGCTGCGCGAGCGGTTTGCCGGGCCTGGCCCGCTCCCAGAAGTCCAGGAGCGAGGCGTAGGGCTGCCCGGCCTCGATCCGCTCGGCCTCTGCCTCGCTGATGCCGTGGACGTCGGCCAGCGCGAGGCGCAGGCCCCATCGGTCCGTGGCCGAGCCAGAACCAGACACCAGTTCGATACGGTGGGCGACCGCCGACCGGTTCACGTCCAGCGGAAGGATCGGCACCCCTCGCCGCCGCGCGTCCGCGAGCAGCAGCCGCTTGGGATACATACCGGGGTCGTGCGTGAGCAACCCGGCGTAGAACGCGGCCGGGTGATGGGCCTTCAGCCACGCCGACTGGTACGTCGGCACGGCGAAGGCCACCGCGTGCGCCTTGCAGAAGCCGTACGAACCGAAGGCCTCGATGATCTCCCACGTCCGGACGATCGTCTCGGCGTCGTAGCCCCTCGCCGCCGCCTGCTGCGCGAACCAGAACCGGATCCGCCCCTGCGACTCGGGATCGGAGAGCCCGCGCCGCACCCGGTCCGCCTCGTCACGTCCGCAGCCGGTCATGATGTCCACGATCTGGATGATCTGCTCGTGGAAGACGACGACGCCGTACGTCTCCTCGAGCGGGCCCGCCAGATCCGGGTGCGGGTAGCGGACGGGCGCGCGGCCGTGCCGGGCCTCGATGAAGGGCCGCACCATGTCGGCGGCGACCGGTCCCGGACGGAAGAGCGAGATGTCGACGACCAGGTCGTGGAAGGTCGCGGGCTGCAGCCGCCCGACCAGGTCACGCTGGCCCGGCGACTCGATCTGGAAACAGCCCAGTGTCTCGGTGGACTTGATGAGCTGATACGTCGCCGGGTCGTCCGGCGGCGCCGCGTCCACGTCCACCCGCTCACCCGTGGCCCGCTCGACCTCCCCCACCGCGTGCGCGATCGCCGACTGCATCCGCACGCCGAGCACATCGAGCTTGAGCAGCCCGAGGTCCCCCACGTCGTCCTTGTCGAACTGGGACATGGGCAGGCCCTCGCCGCTGGTGGGCATGACGGGCGTACGCGCGAGCAGCGAGGCGTCGGAGAGCAGCACCCCGCACGGGTGCATGGCGACCCCGCGCGGCAGCGCGTCCAGGGCCTCGACAAGATCCCACAGGCGGCCGTGCTTGTCCGACTCCCCGGCCACCGCCCGCAGTTCGGGCAGTTCCTCCATCGCCGAGCGGGCGTCGCGCGCGCGGATGTGCGGGAAGGACTTGGCGATCTTGTCGATCTCGGCCGGGTCCATGGAGAGGGCGGCGCCCACGTCGCGGATGGCGTGGCGGACCCGGTAGGTCTCGGGCATGGCGACGGTCGCGACCCGTTCGGCGCCGAAGCGGTCGATGATCGCGCGGTAGACCTCGATGCGGCGGGCCGACTCCACGTCGATGTCGATGTCCGGCAGGACGGCCCGCCGCGTGGAGAGGAACCGCTCCATGAGCAGGCCGTGCTCGACGGGGTCGGCGTGCGCGATGCCGATGAGGTGGTTGACCAGGGACCCGGCGCCCGAGCCGCGCGCCGCCACCCGGATGCCCAGGTCGCGTACGTCGTCGACCACTTGGGCCACGGTGAGGAAGTAGGAGGCGAAGCCGTGGTGGGCGATGATGTCCAGCTCGTGGTGCATCCGCTCCCAGTACTCACGGCGCCCGTCGTAACCCCGCAGCACCATCCCCGCCGCCGCACGCGAGGCGAGCACGCGCTGCGCGCTGCGGCGACCGGCGCCCACCAGGTGCGGCTCGGGGAAGCGGACGGAGCCGATGCCGATGTCCTCCTGGGGGTCGACGAGGCACTCGGCGGCGACCGAGCGGGTCTGTTCGACGAGACGGCGGGCGGTGTCACGGCGGAAACCGGCCGCCTCCACGATCCGCTCGGCGTTGCCCAGCATGGCGTCGGCGCCCTTCAACCACCGCTCCCCGCTGTCGAGTTCCTTGGTCGGGTCGACGGGGACCAGGCGGCGCGCGGCGTCGAGCACGTCGGCGACCGGGCCCATGCCCGGATCGGCGTAGCGGACGGCGTTGCTCAGGACGGGACGCACCCCCTGCTCGGCGGCGAAGCCGACGGTGCGGGCCGCGAGCCGCAGCGACCCGGGCCCGGCGCCTTCGCGGCCGTGCCACACGGACTCGAGGCGCAGCGCGTCCCCGTAGCGCTCGCGCCAGGGTGCGATGAGGCGGGCGGCCCGGTCGGGGCGCCCGGCGGCGAGCGCGCGCCCCACGTCGGAGGCGGGGCCGAGCAGCACGGTCATGCCGTCGCCGTGGTTCTCCTCCCACGGGAGCACGGGCCGGCCATCGCCGCTCCGGTGCGCGGCGGTGATCAGGCGGCACAGCGCGGCCCAGCCCGTGGCGCCGTCGCGGGCGAGGAAGGTCACGCGGGGGGTCGACTCGTCGATGAAGGCGCCTCCGCGCACCGGGGTCCGCCGCCGCGCGTCGTGCGGTGATGCCGGCTCCCCCACCGCGAGCTCGGCCCCGAACAGCGGCCGCACCCCCGCCTTCGCACAGGCCTTGGCGAACCGGACGGCCCCCGCGAGGGTGTCCCGGTCGGTGAGCGCGAGGGCGTCCATGCCCCGCTCGGCGGCGCGCTCGGCGAGCCGCTCCGGGTGCGAGGCCCCGTACCGCGGGGAGAACCCGGAGACGGTGCGCAGATGCGTGAACCCGGGCACACGCACCTCCTGAAACCCTGAACCGATCCGACCTCACATCCCCCGCCTCCACCATAGACCAACTTTCGAACGCGTGTGCGACGACCGACCGACGGTCGAGCCGAACCGCACCCCCCTTCGCCCATTCGGCCCCGCCCACCTGCGGGAACGCCAAGGGGCACGGAGCGTGGGGGGCATGAGTTTCACCGATGAGTTGAAGAGCGCCGTCACCCCGCGAGCAGCCCTGCTGGTCATCGGTGTACTGGCCCTGCAGCTGCTGTTCATCGCCTCCTACGTAGGGGCCCTGCACGACCCGAAGCCGAAGGACGTGCCCTTCGGAGTCGTCGCTCCGGGACCCGCGGCCCAGGAGACCTCGGACAAGCTCGGGAAACTCCCCGGCGACCCGCTCGACCCGCGCGTGGTCAAGGACGAGGCCGCCGCCCGGCACCAGATCATGAACCGCGACATCGACGGCGCCCTGATCGTGGATCCCCGGGGCACCACCGACACCCTCCTGGTCGGCTCGGGCGGCGGCACCGTCCTCGCCACCGCCCTGGAGAAGATCGCCACCGAGGTCGAAGGGGCCGAGAAGCGGACGGTCAAGACCGTGGACGTGGCCCCGGCGTCCAGCAAGGACTTCGACGGGCTCTCGTCCTTCTACCTGGTCGTCGGCTGGTGCGTCGGCGGCTACCTGTGCGCGTCGATCCTGGCGATCAGCGCGGGCGCCCGTGCCACCAACCGCCAGCGCGCCCTGATCAGGACCGGCGTCATGGCGCTCTACTCGATCGCGGGCGGTCTGGGCGGCGCGCTCATCATCGGGCCGATCCTCGGCGCCCTGCCCGGCAGCATCATGGGCCTGTGGGGCCTCGGCTCGCTCGTCGTCTTCTCGGTCGGCATGATCACGCTCGCCCTGCAGTCGCTGACCGGCATCGTGGGCATCGGCCTCGCCGTCCTGCTCGTGGTGATCGCGGGCAATCCGAGCGCGGGCGGCGCCTTCCCGCTGCCGATGCTGCCGCCGTTCTGGAAGGAGATCGGCCCCTGGCTGCCGCCGGGCGCCGGCACCTGGGTGGCCCGCTCCATCGCGTACTTCAAGGGCAACGCGATCACCGGACCGATGCTGGTGCTCGCCGCCTGGGCGGTCCTCGGCACCGTCGTCACCCTGGTCATGTCCGCGCTGCGCGGAGACCGCCAGCCGGGTCAGCGGCCGGCGATGGAGGACCCGGAGACGCACACGGACTCCGGCGCCCACCGCCGGTGAAGGCCCGCTTCCCCCGGGCGTTGTCAGACCCGGGTGCGAGGCTTGAGCGATGATCACCACTCTCGCCGTGGAGAACTACCGCTCCCTGCGCAAACTGATCGTCCCGCTGGACCGGCTGAACGTCGTGACGGGCGCGAACGGCACCGGCAAGTCGAGCCTGTACCGCGCGCTGCGACTGCTCGCCGACTCCGCACGGGGCGGCGCGGTCTCCGCCCTGGCCCGCGAGGGCGGCCTCCCCTCGGCCCTGTGGGCAGGCCCGGCGAAGGCGGAGGCCACCAGCCTCCGACTCGGCTTCGCCGGCGACGCGTTCGGGTACGCGGTGGACTTCGGCCATCCGATCCCCACCTCGGGCGCCGGCGCCGAGCCCTCCCTCTTCAACCTGGACCCGGAGATCAAGCGCGAGTGCACCTGGGCCGGACCCGTGCTGCGCCCCGCCGCGCTGCTCTGCGACCGCGCGGGCCCCGCCGTGCGCACCCGCACCGCCGACGGCGGCTGGCACCGCACCCAGGGCATCAGGCCGTACGACAGCATGCTCGGCGAGCTGGCCGACCCGCAGCTCGCCCCCGACCTGCTCAGGCTGCGCGAACTGATCCGCTCCTGGCGGTTCTACGACCACGTGCGCACCGACGCCGATGCGCCGGCCCGCGCCGCCCGCATCGGCACTCGTACGCCGGTCCTCGGCCATGACGGCGCCGACCTGGCCGCCGCGCTCCAGACCATCCGCGAGATCGGCGACCCGGCGGCGCTCGACGCCGCGGTGGACGACGCCTTCCCGGGCAGCCGGGTGCGGATCGTCGACAGCGGGGGACGCTTCGAGCTCCAGCTGCACCAGCGCGGACTGAACCGCCCCCTGGGAGCGGCCGAACTGTCCGACGGCACACTGCGCTTTCTGCTGTGGACCGCCGCCCTGCTCACGCCCCGGCCGCCCTCGCTCCTCGTCCTGAACGAGCCGGAGACGAGCCTGCACCCCGACCTCCTGCGCCCCCTCGCGGACCTGATCCTCACCGCCACGAAGGACACGCAGATCGTCCTGGTGACCCACGCCCAGCCCCTCGCGGACGCGGTCGCCAAGGGCGCGATGCGCCACCGGATCGACGTGAACTCCATAGAACTGCTCAAGGAGTCGGGGCAGACACAGGTGGCGGGCCGAGAGAGCCTCCTGGACGAGCCCCTGTGGTACTGGCCGAAGCGCTAGCAGCGCCCCGTAGGGGCGCGGGGAACTGCGCGCCCAGCCACGTACGACCCGCAGAGGGGCCGGACCCCCAAAGAGGTCCGGCCCCAACCCTGCCCATTACTCCCGGCCGCGATTTAGCCGATCTCCGCGCCGAAGGCGCTCAGCGCTTCGGGCACCGGCTGGAAGAACGTCTCCCCGCCGGCGCTGCAGTCGCCGCTGCCGCCGGAGGTGAGACCCAGCGCGGTGTCCCCCGCGAAGAGGGCGCCGCCGCTGTCACCGGGCTCGGCGCAGACATCGGTCTGGATGAGTCCGTTGACGATGTCGCCGTTGCCGTAGTTCACGGTGGCGTCGAGACCGGTGACCGTGCCGTCGTGCAGCTGCGTGGTCGAGCCGCTGCGCTGCACCTTCTGGCCGACGGTCGCGTCGCCCGCCTTGGTGATGGCCTGCGACGAGCCGTTGTAGAGGTTCACCTCGCTCGGGTGCGCGGTGTCGCCGCTGTACTTGACGATGCCGTAGTCGTTGTCCGGGAAGCTGGAGCCCGCGTTCTCACCGATGACAGGCCCGCCCTGCTCCTCGGACCAGCTGGTGATCGACTCGGTGCAGTGGCCCGCGGTCAGGAAGTGCGGGGCACCGTCCTTGACCACGTTGAAGCCGAGCGAGCAGCGGCCGCCGCCACCCCAGATGGCGTCGCCACCTGCGATGAAGGGCTTGAACTCCCCCTTGCTGCGCTGGAGTTCGGCCTTGGAGCCGAGCCCCTTCACGACCGCGCCGAGCTTGTCGAGGTCGGCGCTCTTGACCGTGCGGTCCGCCGTGACGACGACCTTGTTGGTGGCCGGGTCGACCGCCCACGAGGTGCCGGGGATGGACGCCTTGTCGCTCAGCGTCGTACGGGCGCTCTTCAGCTCGGCCAGCGAGTTCTCGACGACTCTCGCCTTGGCTCCCGCCGACTCGACGGCGTCGGCCGCGCTCTGGTCGAGGACGTTCACGACGAGGTTCTTGGCCTTGGCGTCGTAGTACGAGCCTGCCGCGTCCAGACCGAGGTCCTTGCCGAGGGTCGAGGCGAGCTTTCCGGCCTTCGCGACCGAGAGGGTGTCCGGCGTGGGGGTCGGGGCACTCTCACTGGCGTTCGCAGTCTGGAAGGTGATTCCGGCGGCGATCAGTGCGGTGATGCCCGCACCTGCCACGGCGGCACGTCGCTTGGATATGCGTCGGTGCTTCAACTCACGTCCTCCTGTGGGGGGTCGGCCCGTTCGGTGTGGGGACCTGGGGGCCGGAAGGCGTACCGGCACGGAGACGCACACGCTGCGAAAGCCGCGTCCATGCCAAGGGGTGCGGCCCACTATCCCGATGTCGCCAGGTAGCACACAAGGTCTACTTCAGGACGCGCACGCGACAAACACCGTGCGCCCCCCTGGTCTTCACCGGCGCCGGTCTCACCACGTCGGTTCCCGCTGCAAACACCGCCTGCGAGCGAGTGATCGGCAGCGGGTAAGGACTAGTCCTGTCCGGTTTTCGACGCTCCTGGCGCGTCCCGTTCACCGGCTTCTGGATCCGGAGCACCGAAATCCGGCAGCGCGACGACGGGAGATTCGGTCACCGCGGCGGGTGCTTCGGCGACCGTGACGGGAGGCTCGCCCCCGGTCGCGGCCGGCTGCTGTGCCGGCTGCTGCGCCTGCTGGGCCCGCTCCAGGAAACGCAGGAGTTCCACGGGGAAAGGCAGGACGAGGGTCGAGTTCTTCTCGGCGGCGACGGCCACCACGGTCTGGAGCAGCCGCAGTTGCAGCGCGGCCGGCTCCTCCGACATCTGGTGCGCCGCCTCGGCCAGCTTCTTGGAGGCCTGCAGCTCGGCGTCCGCGTTGATCACGCGGGCCCGCCGCTCGCGGTCGGCCTCGGCCTGCCGCGCCATGGAGCGTTTCATCGTCTCGGGGAGGGACACGTCCTTGATCTCGACGCGGTCGATCTGCACGCCCCACCCGACCGCGGGAGAGTCGATCATCAGCTCCAGGCCCTGGTTGAGCTTCTCCCTGTTGGAGAGCAGATCGTCCAGATCGCTCTTGCCGATGATCGAACGCAGCGACGTCTGCGCCATCTGCGAGACCGCGAAGCGGTAGTCCTCCACCTGGATGACGGCCTCGGTCGCGTCGATCACCTTGAAGTAGATGACCGCGTCCACGCGCACCGTGACGTTGTCCCGGGTGATGCCGTCCTGCGCCGGGACCGGCATCGTGACGATCTGCATGTTCACTTTGCGGAGCCGGTCCACGAACGGCACGATCATCGTGAATCCGGGGCTGCGCACCGAACGCTGCAGCTTCCCGAGCCGGAGCACCACGCCCCGTTCGTACTGTTTGACCACACGCGCCGCGACCATCACATAGACCGCTCCGGCACATCCGACGGCCACTCCCGCCGCCACCAGCTCCTCGACCATGCCGGCCCCCAGGGTCCGAATTGGGCGTGTTGGGCGTGCACTTCGAAGGTAGCGCCGCGGGGCGCACAAAGGGAGACGGGAGACAGGAGAGAGCCCCCGCCCGGACTGCCGGACGGGGGCTCTCCTCAGCTGCTGGCTGCGAACTGGCCGTACACGAGGTCAGTGACCCACGTGGTGGATCAGTAGACGCTCACGCCGTACCGGCTCAGTGCCTCGGTGACCGGCTGGAAGAAGGTCGTGCCGCCCGAGGAGCAGTTGCCGCTGCCGCCCGAGGTGAGGCCAAGGGCCTTGGACCCCGCGTAGAGCGGACCGCCGCTGTCGCCGGGCTCGGCGCAGACCGTGGTCTTGATCATGCCGTAGACGATGTCACCGCCGCCGTAGTTGACGGTCGCGTTCAGGCCGGTGACCCTGCCGCTGTGGGTGCCGGTGGTGGAGCCGCGCCGGGTCACGGTCTGGCCCACGGTGGGGTTGCCCGCGCTGGTGATGTCCTGGCTGCCGACCGTGCCCGACTTGGTGACACCGGCGTTGGTGTACCTGACGATGCCGTAGTCGTTGGTCGGGAAGCTGGAGCCGTGCGTGGTCCCGAGCACCGTGGTCTTCGCGGAGTTGGACCACCAGGTGCCCGCACCGTCGGTGCAGTGACCGGCGGTGAGGAAGTAGTAGGTGCTGCCGCTGCGGACGTTGAAGCCGAGCGAGCAGCGCCAGCTCGACGCGTAGATCGCGTCGCCGCCGGAGATCAGCTTGCTGAACTTGCCGGGAGTGCGTTCGACCTTGAGGGCGCCCGCGTTGCCGCCCGCCGCCTCCTTGATCTTGGCGATCTCGGCCTTGGAGACGGTGCTGTCGGCGGTGACGACCAGCCGGTTCGTCGCCTTGTCGACGCTCCATGCGGTGCCTGCGACATCCGCGTCGAGCACCGCGTCGCTCGCCTTGGTGAGCTGCGCCGAGCTGAAGGTGGTGACGTCATTGGCGTTCGCAGCGGGGACGGCGAGCGCGCCGGCGGCCACGAGTCCGGTGGCCACGGCGAGCAGACGAGTACGTCTCGCTATGCCGCTGCGGGGGGTGGTGCGCTTGTTCCTCACTTGTTGTTCCTCCCGAGGGGAAGTCAGTGGGCCCGGTGGGTTGGGGCCCGTGAGGCGCAGCCAATGGACAAGAGGCAAGCCGGATTCCGGTTACGCCGTGCCCCTGACAAGCGCTGCTCGGGAGTATTCGGGCCACGGACACCGCGCACAAGGGCGCCTTTCGGCCGTCGGCGGGGTGCACGGCGACGGCCCCGACGGCTGACATGTCTGTCGTACGCCACCGGGGCTCGGCCCATCGGCCTGCCTCTGACGGGTCAGCCGCCGAGCAGGTTCCGCTCTCCCGCGGCGATGTCGGCGTCGAGGGTGTTCCCCGGGGGCGGGAAGGGGCAGATGAAGTGGTCGGCGAAGGCGCACGGGGGCAGAAGCGCGCGGTTGAGGTCCACCGTCGTGCGCCCTTCCGCGTCCGGAGCGGCGGGCCGCAGGAACCGGAACCGGTAGCTGGAGACCCCGCTGCTCGCGTCGGCGAAGACCGCCCAGAGCGAGCCGTCGCCCTCCACCGATACCTGGAGCGTGTGGTTCTTTCCGGCCAGGTCGAAGGCCAGCTCACCGCCGAGACCGAGCCCCCGCTCCACCCCGTCCGCGTTGCCGACCCGGACGGTGCGCACCCCGTCGATGGTGCTCTCGGCGGCGTACGGCGTGAACCGCCCCGGCACCGCCCAGCGGCCGTCGTACTCCGTGGCCTCGATGCCCTGGAAGGCGCGGCGCGTGGCGGACTCCGGGTCGAAGTCGCGTACCGCCCACAGGCCTTCGCGGCGCAGCACGACCAGGCGGCGGTCGCCGTACCCGACGCGGGCCTCGGCGACCGGGCCGGGGTCGGCGGTGAGGCGGGCCTCGCCGCTGAACGGCTGCCCGTCCAGGGTGAGCCCGTCCCCTGCCCCGGCGGTCAGGACGATCTCGTCGCCCGCCTCGGTCCAGCGCCCGGGGATGTCCGGAAGCGATCCATCCGGGTAATCGGCGAGCCAGTGGGTGCCGGTGAGGGAGAGCGGGCCGTAGGGCGCGGACACCGTCCGGGTCCGCTGCTCGTGCCAGTGCTTCCAGTCGCGTGCTGCGTCCGTCGATGCGTCCGTGGTCATGTGATCAACCCTTCCACACGGGCTCGCGAGAACCCGGACGGTCCCATCGGTCGCTGGACGGCCACATCGGTCGCGTCTACAGACCGCAGTCGCAGCAGGAGCAGCACTCGCAACAGGAGCAGCATCCGCTGTCGCCGCAGTTGGTGCAGCAGCCCTCCCGCTTCTTGCGGGACCAGGGGCCCTCGTACGAATCGGCGCAGCACAGCTTGCAGGTGCAGCAGAGCCCGATGGCGACCGCGCATCCCGCCCAGAAGCCGCGCTTGCCCGGCTTCGGCGGCTGCGGCTCGAACCCGGGCCCGCCCCCGAACCCACCGGGCCCACCCGGACCGCCGGGACCGACAGGGCCACCGGGACCGACCGGTCCACCGGGCACCCCGCCTCCGTACGGATTGCCGCCCCCGTACGGATTGCCGCTGCCGTAGGCCCCGCCCTGCTGGTCGTAGGGTCCGCCCGGCGGTGGTCCGAAGGAGCCGCCCTGATGGGCCGTCACCTCGTGGGTGTGTCCGCACGCGTCGGTCCCGAAGGCACGGTCCACCGACCGCCCCAGCTCGTGCGCGAGCAGCATGTGGGCGAGCTTGCCGTCGGTGAATTCGGCGTCGCGCAGCGCGAGGCGTATGCCGTGCAGGGCGTCGTCGGCGAGGCGACGGGCCTCGGCGAGGCCGGTGCCCGTGGCCGTCAGGGGGTTCCAGGCGCCCGACGCGGCGTCAGCTTCCTTGTCCTCCACGGCATCCAGGAGATGCGCGAGCCTGCCGAAGAGCCGCCCGGCCTCGGCAAGCGGCTCGGCGTTGCCCGGCCTGCCCGCGATGACGGCGGTGTGCGCGAAGGCGGCGGCGGTCGCGGTCTCGGTCGGCTCGGTGACCGTGAGCAGGGAGGTGCCGGGGCCCGCCAAGCCCTCGATGCCGACCTGCCGTTCGACGGCGTCGAGCAGGACCGCCGTGTCGAATCCCACGTCGGCGCCGGTGCGGGCGCCGGCCCGGTCCCAGCTCCGTGCGACCTTGCGGGCGGCGGCGGCCACCGGCCTGCGCGCCAAGAGGCCGTCCCCGTCCACGACGTGGTCGCGCACCTTCGCCGACGCGAGCACCAGCGAGACCGCGGCGGCGAGCCGCGCTCCCTCGCCCTGCGCGACGGACGCGGTGCGCATGCCGCGCAGCGGACAGGGGCCGGCGGTGCGACGCCAACCGGTCGACTTCTCGGCCTGAGCCTCCGTCAGAACCGAGATGATCAGGCCGTCGTAGTTCGTCACGACGCGGGCGAACTGCCCGTGATCACCGCGCAGCGCGAGGCAGAGACCGCAGAGGTGCGCCATCCATTGCGTTTTGAGCCCTTCGCCCAGACGATGGCTGCAGGGCCTGACGATTCCGAACATGCGACTCCCCCGTGAGCCTGTCTTCGATCAACTCGGGCATCGTATCGAGGGGTCCGTTCACCCGTACGCACCGGTCGTCACCCATACGCCGTGAGAAATCATATTTCACTCACTGTCAGCAGCCGTACACAGCCGCACCCTTGGGGAATCACGCGTCACGGCGTGTTGACTCTGCACCAGTACCGTCACGAAAACCCCGCGCGGCGACTATCCACTTGGCGCACTATCCGCATCATGGACGAACATGGGGACAGGGAACGCAGAAAGCCCGCTGTGAGAGGAGGCGTCCATGGGATCGGTGCGCAAGGCGAGTGCCTGGCTTGGCCTCGTCGACGACAACAACAATGACGAGCGTTACTACGACGGCTACGACGACGACGGGGCCGAGGGGCCCGGCGAAGCCTGGGTGACCGACCCGCGGGTGCGGGTGGTCGCCGAGGCCGCCGAAGAGGAAGGGCGCCGGATCGGGACCGTGACCCCGGACAGCTTCCGGGACGCGCGCGGCATCGGCGAGCTCTTCCGGGACGGCGTCCCGGTCATCATCAACCTCACGTCGATGGAGCCCGGCGACGCCAAGCGCGTCGTGGACTTCGCGGCGGGCCTGACCTTCGGACTGCGCGGCTCCATCGAGCGCGTGGCGACGCGGGTCTTCCTGCTCACCCCCGCCGACACGCACATCGTCAACGGGGAGGCCACGAGCCGTCCGACGGACGGTTTCTTCAACCAGAGCTAGCGGGCGAGGCCGCTCACCGGAAGGCGTCAAGGCCGGTGAGCGCCTTGCCCAACACGAGTTGATGCATCTCGACGGTGCCCTCATAGGTGAGCACCGACTCGAGATTCGTCGCATGCCGCATCACGGGGTACTCGAGCGAGATCCCGTTCGCACCCAGGATCGTCCGGGACGTGCGGCAGATCTCGATCGCCTCTCGCACGTTGTTGAGCTTGCCGAAGCTGACCTGTTCGGGACGGAGCCTGCCCGCGTCCAGGCGCCGGCCGAGGTGATGCGCGAGCAGGATGCCCTTGTGCAGCTCGACCGCCATGTCGGCGAGCTTGGCCTGGGTGAGCTGGAAGCCGCCGATGGGCCTGCCGAACTGCTCGCGGGTCCTGGAGTACGCGACGGCCGCCTCGAAGGAGGAGCGGGCGGCGCCCATGGCTCCCCAGACGATGCCGTAGCGCGCGTGGGAGAGACAGCTCAGCGGGCCCTTGAGCCCGGTGACCTCGGGGAGCACCGCGTCCTCGGGCAGCCGTACCTCGTCCATCACCAGCTCACTGGTGACGCTCGCCCGCAGCGACCACTTGTGCTTGATCTCGGGTGCCGAGAATCCGGGGGTCTCGGTGGGGACGACGAAGCCCCTGATCCCGTCGTCGGTGTGCGCCCAGACCACGGCGACCCCGGCCACCGAACCGTTGGTGATCCACATCTTGCGGCCGGTGAGCACCCAGTCGGTGCCGTCCTTCTTGGCGAAGGTGCGCATCGAGGCCGGGTCGGAGCCGTGGTCGGGCTCGGTCAGGCCGAAGCAGCCGATGATCTCGCCGGCGGCCATGCCGGGCAGCCAGCGCTGCTTCTGCTCCTCGGAGCCGAAGCGGTGGATGGCGTACATGGCCAGGGAGCCCTGCACGGAGACAAGCGAGCGGATGCCGGAGTCGGCGGCCTCCAGCTCCAGGCAGGCGAGCCCGTACTGGACGGAGCTCGCCCCGGCGCAGCCGTAGCCCTCCAGGGACATGCCGAGCGCGCCGATCGAGCCGAGCTCACGGGCGAGCTCGCGGATGCCGGGCAGCTCGCCCTTCTCGTACCAGTCGGCGATGTGCGGCAGGACGCGGTCGGCGGCCCAGGTGCGGACGGTCTCGCGGATCGCGAGGTCCTCCGGCTCCAGGAGGTCGTCGATGCCGAGGGGGTCGGCGGGGTCGAAGGGCGGCAGGGGCGTACGGCTGCGTGCGGACATCTCGGGCCTCCGGCGGCGCAAAAACTAGCAGCGGTAGTTACTTACGGCTCGCGTTGACGTTACCAAGGGCGGGCGAGTGGGGGAATTCCCCGGCCGAAGGCGTCAGAAGCACGTCAGCGGAGGGATTCCGCCGGGACCTCTGCCTCGCTCCGGGGCGCCGGAACCCCCTGCTCGGGCAGCTCCGCGGGCGCCCCGCACTCCATGGTCCGCGGCAGCTTCAGCGCCATCAGCGCGCCGAGCAGCAACAGCCCCGCGCTGACGAGCAGCGTCACGTGCAGCCCGTGCACGAAGGACTCGCGCGCCGCGACGCGCAGTGCCGCGCCCGCCCCGCCACCGAGGCCGGAAGCGACCTCGTACGCCTCGCCGAGCGAGTGGCTGGCAGCGGCGCTCTCCTTGGCGGGCACGCCCTGGACGGACGAGAGGCCCGGCGCGTACGCGGCGTTCATGACGCTGCCGAGCAGCGCGATGCCGATGCCGGCGCCCAGCTGGTAGGAGGTCTCGCCGATCGCGGCGGCGCCGCCCGCCTGCGCCTGGGGTGCCTCGCTGAGCATCGACTCGTACGAGCCGAAGAGCGTGGTCTGCAGGCCGAGGCCGAGCAGCACGAAGCTGAGGAGCAGCAGCGGGTCGTTGACCTCGTCGCCCAGGCCGGTGAGCACAAGGACGGCCACCGCGGTGAGGGTGAAGCCGCAGGCGACCATCGTGCGCGGGCCGAAGCGGTGCAGGAGCTTCGATCCGGCGAGGCCCGCGGCCATCGCGGCGACGGTGAGCGGCACGAGCCGCATGCCGGTCTCCAGCGGGGAGAGGCCGAGCACCAGCTGCAGATACTGCGCCGCGACCAGTTCGAGGCCCACCAGGGCGAGCATCGCGAGCACGATGCAGCCCAGCGAGGTGCTGAACGCGGGCCGGGCGAACATCGACAGGTCGATGAGCGGGTGCTCGCGCCGCCGCTGCCTGCGGACGAAGCCGACCAGGAGGGCCGCGCCCAGGAAGAACGAGAGGAGGGTGGTCATGCCGAACGGCGACTCGCCGCCGCCCGCCCGCTTCACCGCGAACACGATGCCGAAGAGGCCGCCCGCGGCCATCAGCGCGCCGACCACGTCCCACGGCCCGTCGCGGTCCCCCGTGGACTCGGGGAGCAGCAGGCGCCCGATGGGCAGGCTGACCAGCATCAGCGGGATGTTTATGAGGAAGACCGAGCCCCACCAGAAGTGCTCGAGGAGGAACCCGCCGAGCAGCGGGCCGCCCGCGGCGCCGATGCCGGCCACGGCGCTCCAGACGCCGATGGCGACGGCGCGCTCACGCCGGTCGGGGAAGACCTGGCGGAGGATCGAGAGGGTCGCGGGCATGATCATCGCGCCGCCGACGCCGAGCAGGGCGCGGGCCGCGATCAGCACCTGGGCGTTGTCCGCCATGGCCGCCACGGCCGAGGCCACGCCGAAGAGCGCGTACCCGAGGAGCAGGACCCGTCTACGGCCCACCCGGTCACCGAGGGTGCCGAAGAGGATGAGCAGCGAGGCGCAGACCAGCGGATAGACGTCCACGATCCACAGCAGCTCGATGCCACCGGGCTTCAGGTCCTCGGTGACGGCGGGCACCGCCACGTGCAGGACGGTGGCGTCGACGGCGACGAGCAACAGGCTTACGCAGAGGACGACGAGCACCAGCCAGCGGTTGGCGCCGCCCTGCGACCCGGGTACCCGACGGCCGGAAGGAGCGGTGGCCGTGGTTGAACCCGACATGTGCGATACCTCCCAGTGATCCCTCGCATCGGCGGCCCCGCGGGACGTGATCTCCCAGCTGGCGGCAACGAAAAGGCGAGTGAGCCGTCAGAGTACGCGAGTTCACGGCTGTGGCGCGTGGCGGACCTCTCACGGTTGAGCGGAGACGGTGTGGCATACGCCACGCTGCCCACGCATGGACCACGCCCCCGATCGTGTGGCCGGTTCCCGCCTGCGCCGATAATCGAGCCCGTGACCGACCTGGACCAACGCCCTCCCCCGCCGTCCATCGGCGCCCGTGCGGGCGCCGCGCTGCGCCGTGCGGCGCCCGCGCTGCTCGCCTATGCGGGGGTGCGCGCCCTGGGGCTCGCGGTGCTCGCCCTGTGGAGCGCGGCCGCGGGAAAGAGCGCCCACACGCTGCTCACCGCGCGCTGGGACTCGCTCTGGTACACCCGCGTCGCCGAGCACGGCTATGGCTGGGAGGTGACGCTCCCGGACGGCAGCGTCCACTCGAACCTCGCGTTCTTCCCGCTGCTCCCCTGGCTGGAGCGTCTCGTCTCGGCGATCAGCCCGTTGTCGTACGCCGACGCCGGCCTGGTGGTGAGCTGGCTCGCCTCGCTCTGCGCCGCCGCAGGGATCTTCGCGATCGCCGACCATCTGTACGGGCGCCGGGCCGGTGTCTGCGCGGTCGCGCTGTGGGCGGTGCTGCCGGTCGGCGTCGTGCAGTCGATGGCGTACAGCGAGTCACTGTTCACGGCGCTCGCGGCCTGGTCGCTGTACGCGGTGCTCACCGGCCGATGGGTGTGGGCGGGCGTGCTGGCCTCCTTCGCGGGCCTGACCCGGCCGGTCGGCGCGGCGGTGGTCGCCGCGATCTGGGCGACGGCCGCCGTCCGGCTGTACCGGGAGCGCAGGCCGGACCCGCGCGTGCTCCTCGGGGTGGTCCTCGCCCCGCTCGGCGCCGCGGGCTATGTCCTGTGGGTCGGCCATCGCACCGGCGACGGCGTCCTCGGCTATCTCGACGTACAAGCCGGCTGGGGCAACGGATTCGACTTCGGCTACGCCTTCGCCCGCTTCGTCGGCGACAAGTTCACCGGCCTCCCCGGGGCCCTCGCGGGGGTCGGCCTGATCGTCGGGGTCGCCCTGGTGGTCTGGCTGTACGTCATCGGCGTACGGCAGAAGCAGCCGCTGCCGCTCCTCGTGTACTGCGGGATCGTCGTGGCGCTCGCGCTGTGCGCCGCGGGCTATTTCGGCTCGAAGCCGCGCCTCCTGCTGCCCGCCTTCCCCCTGCTGCTTCCCCTCGCCGTGGCGCTCGCCGGGCTGCGTACGTCCAGGTCGGGGCCGGTTCTCGGGGCCGTGGCGGCGGCGAGCGCGGTCTACGGGGCGTTCTGGCTGAACGGCTCGGGTCCGCCATGATCGTTTACGAGGGCCCCGGTGAGCGTCCGGGAAATTCCGCACCAGCCCCCGGTGAACGAATTAATAAGGGCCATAAAACGGCCACGCCTTTGATCAACGAATTCGGTATAGGCCTGATCTCGGAATAGGGAAACCGCAGGAATAAACCCCCGTCTGAGATCAATGCCACATCACATCGTCATCACAAAGCCACTGATTCGGCCTAGTCCCGCACTCACTCGCTGTAACGTCGATTGGGTGCGTACCGAACGAAACCTCACCCGTCTGGACCGGGTCTTCGCCCGGCTCGACCGTGAGCCGGAACGACCGGCCGGCCTCGATCTGCCGAGGATGAGCAGGCACAGGATCGTGCTCTTCAGCGCGACCCTGGCCTTCTACCTCGCCATCGTGGTCGCCGTGCTGACCACGTCGTGGCTGGTGCGGTTCGACTGGCAGGTCATGTTCTTCCGGCCCTACCAGCAGTGGCCCGAGATCCACGCCTTCCTCGACTACTGGGTGGTCCTCGGCCAGCGCGGCCCGACCGCCGTGATGGTCGCGGCCTGGCTTGGCTGGCGCTCCTGGCGTCAGCACACGATCCGCCCGCTCCTGACGTTCGGCGCCGCCCTGCTGCTCCTGAACGTCACGGTCGGCGCCGCCAAGATCGGCATGGGCCGCCTCGGCCCGCACTACGCCACCACGATCGGCGCCAACGAAATGTGGCTCGGCGGCGATATATTCCCCTCCGGCCACACCGCCAACGCCGTCGTGACCTGGGGAATCCTGGCCTATATGGCCTCCACCCCGCGCACCCGCCGCTACTTGTCGGCGCTCTCGGCCGTGGTCTCCCTCAGCGTCGGCCTGACCACCGTGTACCTCGGCACCCACTGGCTGAGCGACGTCTTCCTCGGCTGGGCCGCGGGCCTGCTCGTGCTGCTCGCGCTGCCGTGGGTGGAGCCGCTGCTCACCCAGGTCGAGGGCTGGATCTTCAGCCTGCGGGACCTGTGGCGCTCCCGTCGCGCCGGCCTCGCGGGACCGGCGGCCCCCGCCCCGGCCAGAGTGCCGCAGCCCACGCCCGCACCGGCCGACGAGCCCCCGCTGCGCGAGCCGGTCGGCGCCGCGCGCCCCGCCCGCGCCCCGGCCTACCTCGCCCCGGGCCCGCACACACCGCGCTCCGAGCGCAGCCCGGTCACCCCGGCGGGCAGCCGCCGCCCGCCGCACTCCGAGCGCACCACACGCGCCGCCACGTCGCCCCGCCCCGTCGCGGGCGGCTAGCCCCAGGACAGCGGGGGCCGGTACGCACAACCCATCCCCCGCATCGCGAAGGCCCCGGTCCCGTCAAGGAACCGGGGCCTTTCGCCTGCCGTGCGCACGCCTGGCCGGGGGTCAGCCCTTCCAGCAGCGGACCACGACGCCTTCCTTGACCTCGAAGTTGAGCCGCCCCGCGAGGTACTCCATGGTGATCATCGCGCCCGGAGGCAACGACCTGACGGTGGACCAGCCACGCTCGCGGGCCTGCCGCTCGGCGCCGTCGGCCGCGAGACCGACGTAGGCGTCCAGGCTGTCCTGGGGTTCGGCGGGGGGAGTCGGGATAGGTGCCATGTCCGCCACGTTAGGCGGCGCGGCGCGGTCGCGGAAGGCCGTAGCCGGACACCATGCGTCACCGGTCCCTCTCCGGTCACGCTTCTGTCACAGGATCACGACGCCCGTTTCCCCTTAACTCCGTCACACGTACGGGCGGTTCCGGAGTTGTTCCCCTGCCATTAGCGGATATCCCGCGGGCCCTTCGAGAGGTCCCCGATACCACCTCTATAGCGCGCCGGACAGGTCACCGACCCGCCTTTTTCGCGCCCCCCTCCATTTCCGAATCCAGGGCGCCCGGCGAGAGGTGACGACGCATAGGGAATTCAAGATTCCAGCACAGCGGTCCCGTACGCCCCCTGTCGGAGCCGGGTGTGACGCGAGCATCATGGCGGGTGCTTCGAACAGGACCGGTGGCGTGACGGCGAAGGGGCGAGCGATGGGGACTGAGACCGCAAGCGCGGCGGCACCGCCGGTCCGGCAGAGGACCCCGGGCCGGGTGCTCGTGGACTGGCTGACCACCACCGACCACAAGAAGATCGGTCACCTGTACCTGATCACGTCGTTCGTGTTCTTCCTCGTCGCGGGCCTGCTTGCGCTGATGATGCGGGCCGAGCTGGCCCGTCCCGGGCTGCAGCTGATGACCAACGAGGAGTTCAACCAGGCGTTCACCATGCACGGCACGATCATGCTGTTGCTGTTCGCGACGCCGACGTTCGCGGGCTTCGCCAACGAGATCATGCCGCTGCAGATCGGCGCCCCGGACGTGGCCTTCCCCCGGCTCAACATGCTGTCGTACTGGCTGTTCCTCTTCGGCGGCCTGATGGTGCTCGGCTCGCTCCTGGTGCCCAGCGGCCCCGCCTCGTTCGGCTGGTTCGCCTACGCGCCGCTCAACAGCATGGAGCGGACACCGGGGGTGGGCGCCGACCTGTGGATCATGGGCCTGGCGCTCTCCGGGTTCGGCACGATCCTGGGCTCGGTGAACTTCCTGACGACCATCATCGGGATGCGCGCGCCCGGGATGACGATGTTCCGGATGCCCGTCTTCACCTGGAACGTGCTGTTCACCTCGATCCTGGTGCTGCTCGCGTTCCCCGTGCTCGCCGCCGCGCTGCTCGTCCTGGAGGCGGACCGGCGCTTCGGCTCCATGGTCTTCGCCTCGGAGAACGGCGGTGCGCTGCTGTGGCAGCACCTCTTCTGGTTCTTCGGGCATCCCGAGGTCTACATCATCGCGCTGCCGTTCTTCGGGATCATCTCCGAGATCATCCCGGTGTTCAGCAGGAAGCCGATCTTCGGCTATCTGCCCCTGATCGGCGCGACGATGGCCATCACCGGGCTCTCCGTCGTCGTGTGGGCGCACCACATGTTCGCGACGGGCGCGGTGCTCCTGCCCTTCTTCTCCTTCATGTCCTTCCTCATCGCGGTGCCCACGGGCGTGAAGTTCTTCAACTGGACGGGGACGATGCTCAAGGGGTCTTTGTCGTTCGAGACACCGATGCTGTGGTCGGTCGGCTTCCTGGTGAGCTTCCTCTTCGGCGGTCTCACCGGCGTCATCCTGGCCTCCCCGCCCCTCGACTTCCACGTCACCGACACGTACTTCGTCGTGGCGCACTTCCACTACGTCGTGTTCGGCACCGTCGTCTTCGCGACCTTCGGCGGCTTCTACTTCTGGTGGCCCAAGCTCACCGGGAAGATGCTCGACGAGAGACTCGGCAAGATGCACTTCTGGACGCTCTTCATCGGCTTCCACGTGACGTTCCTCGTCCAGCACTGGCTGGGCGCCGAGGGCATGCCGCGGCGCTACGCGGACTATCTGGCGGCGGACGGCTTCACGGCGCTCAACACCGTCTCGTCCATCGGGGCGTTCCTGCTCGGCATGTCCACGCTGCCGTTCCTCTACAACGTCTGGAAGACCGCCAAGTACGGCAAGAAGGTCGACGCCGACGACCCCTGGGGCTTCGGCCGCTCCCTGGAGTGGGCCACCGCCTGCCCGGCGCCGCGCCACAACTTCGTCACGCTGCCCCGGATCCGCTCCGAGTCCCCGGCGTTCGACCTGCATCATCCGGAGTACGCGGCGTTCCATCCGCCCCAGTCGCAGTATCCGGACCCGCAGACCGAACACCCCGGTCCAGGGCCCGGCTCAGGAGGTCCCTCGCCGAGCTGAGCCGCTCGGTGAAGTCCGCGGGCGCGACGACCTCGAACTCGAAGCCCATCAGGAGCACATGGATCACCATGACGTCCAAGCTCATGGCGCCCGTGCGCAGCAGGCAGCTCTGCTCGGTCTCGGCCTCCAGGGTGCCGTCCGACGGCGTGACGCGCTGGGCGGCCTCCTCCAGGGGCACCAGGAGCCGGAACACCGCATGGGCGGCATACCCACGGGTGGAGACGCCCTGGGAGACGTAGGCGGCGAGGTCGTCGGCGGGCGGGGTGCGCGGCGCGAAGCGCGGTCCGTGCGGCGGCCTCGGCGTGATGCGGTCCGCGCGGAACGTGCGCCAGGCGTCGCGGTCGACGTCCCAGGCGACGAGGTACCAGCGGTGTTCCGTGCAGACGATGCGGTGCGGTTCGACGGTGCGGCGGGTCGAACTGCCGCCGTGGTCGAGGTAGTCGAAGCGCAGGCGCTCCGCGTCCCGGCAGGCGTGGGCGAGTTCGGTCAGGACCGAGGGGTCGACGGCCTGCTGCCGCGGGGTCCGCAGCATGGGCACGGTGAACGCCGTCAGCGCCCCCACCCGGCGCCGCAGTCTGCTCGGCAGGACCTGCTCCAGCTTGGTCAGGGCGCGTACGGAGGTCTCACCGATGCCCCCGATGCCCTGCCCCGCGGCGGTGCGCAGGCCGACGGCCACCGCGACCGCCTCGTCGTCGTCCAGGAGCAGCGGGGGCAGCTCCGCGCCCGCGCCGAGCTGGTAGCCGCCGCCCGTGCCGGGGCTGGCGTTGACGGGGTAGCCGAGCTCGCGCAGGCGGTCCACGTCACGCCGTACGGTGCGCGGGGTGACGCCGAGCCGGTCGGCCAGGTCCGCGCCCGACCAGTCGCGGTGGGCCTGCAGCAGCGAGAGCAGGCGGAGCAGTCGTGCGGAGGTCTCCAACATGGGGCCGATTGTGCCCGGCGTCGCGGACAGCCACGGTCCGCGATGGCGCCGGCCCTTGGAGCCATGCCCCCTGGATCAGCCCTCGACCGTGTTCGCCTCGCGAACGCGGATCGCGAGGTCGTTGTCGTTCGTGTAGTACGGCCCCGCCTCCAGCGGTCCGTGCGCCGCGGTGTCGAGCCGGACCGCCGGGTAGGTGAAGATCTGCTTCTTGTCCGGGATGTCGTCCAGGAGCCGGGCGAGCCGGACCCTCGGCCCGCTCTCCCCCGCCGGGCGCAGCCAGAGGTCCCAGGGGCCGACGCCGCTGTCCGCGAGCACGTCGCACCGCAGCCCGAAGCTGAACTCCACGCCGTTCGCCGTCAGTTCGTACCGCTCGGCCCGGTCGGGCTCCGCGCGGCGGGTCGCCTCGGCGTAGGCGGCGCCGGTCAGCGCGGTGCCGTACACGCGGCCCTGGACGGTCACCGAGGTGCCGGTGATCTCCAGCTCGCCGATCTCCGCGTGCGGGGCGCGCAGCCAGCTGCGTACGGAGAGGTTGCCCTGCTTGGTCGCGTACGGGATGCGGACGTCGATGTGGCCGCGGGCGCCGCTGGGGGCGCGGTCCACCAGCGAGCGCAGGTCGTTGACGCCGGGCGCCAGGCGGCGCGGGGTGGCGCCGCCGACCTCCACGTAGGCGTTCCAGCGGCCCTCGGCCAGCTCGACGCTGCTGGGCAGCGCGGCCCGCAGCCGGCCGTCGGCCGCCGGGGACAGCGGCAGGTGTACGTCCTCATCGGCGGAGGCGGCGTCGCGGCGGCGCAGCAGCAGATAGGCGGCGCCCTCGCCGCCGGGGTCGGTGACGTCGAAGGTCAGGCCGCCCGCGGAGTCGGCTATGCAGTCGGCTCGCGGGGCCGCGGCGACGTCCTGGTCGGCACCGGAGTCGCAGGGCGATGAGGCGTCCGAGGTGGCCAAGGCCGTCATGCGGTGGATCCCTTCGTCTGTATGCCGCTGGTCGGTACCCCGTGTCCGATGTCCCGTACCGCGTAGGCGCCGTTCAGGAGCGCGCCGCGGGTGCGGTGCAGTGAGCCGCGCATCCGGCCGCCGAAGGAGCTGCCGCGGGCGATCATCCCGGTGAACATCGCGTCGTAGCGCTCGGCGATGCGGACCGGGTCGAAGCGCTCGGAGTCCTCGAGGGCGGCGTCCCCCATCTGCCGCCGGAGCGTGTCGTCGTTGATCAGTTCGAGCAGTCCGCCCGCTATCGCGTCGGGGTTGCCGACCTCGACGAGGCGCCCGTCGACGCCGTTGTCGATGATCTCGCCGGGCCCGTGCGGGCAGTCGGTGGCGACGACGGGCAGTCCGCAGCGCATCGCCTCGACGATGGTCATGCCGAAGGACTCGAGGCTGGAGGTGACCGCCGCGATGGAGCCCTTGGCCCACTCGGGCTCGATGGGGTGGGCGGGCCCCATCAAAAAGACGTGGTTGTAGAGGCCGAGCTCGTCGATCAGGGCGCGCAGCTTGTCCTTCTGCTTGCCGCCGCCGTATATGCGAAGGCGCCAGTCGGGGCGCTGGGCGCGCACCTGGTCGAAGGCCCGGATCAGCAGGTCGTACCGCTTGACGGGGGCGAGCCGCCCCGCCGCCACGACCCACTTCTGGGAGCCGTCGGCGGGCTCTATGCCGGGCGCGGGCACCGGGTTGGGCACGGCCTGGACGTGGACTCCGGGCAGGCGCATCTTGCGGCGGTAGGCGCGGGCGTCGGCCTCGGTCGTCGTGGTCAGGACGTCGAGGCGGGGGTAGACGCTGCGCAGCTGACGGCGCAGCTCCTTGGAGTGGCTGTCGAGGGTGAGGTGCTCCTGGCCGACGCGCAGCGGGCCGCGCGCGGTCTCGCGGGCGAGGTGCACGTTCAGGCCGGGACGCGTGCCGACCACCACGTCGGCTCTGGCCGAGGACAGATGCTCGGCGATGCGCCGGTCGGTCAGGGCGCTGTACTGGTCGTAGCGGCCTTCCGCGCTGGGGAAGGTCCGTGCGGGCCGCAGGGCGTCGGCGGACTCGCCCTCGTAGCCGGGGCTTTCCTTGCGCATGTCGACGAGGTGGCTGAGCCTGACGCGGGAGTCGGGCGCGAACACGGGTTCGTCGCGGTGCCGGAAGACGGAGACGATCTCGACGTCGTGCTGCTCGGCAAGAGTGTTCGCCAAGTTGTACGTCGTCCGGATCGTCCCGCCGATTCCGTACGCGTTGTGAATCAGGAAAGAGATGTGCATGCGTCCCCGTATCCCACGCTTCCCCGCGGACAGTCCTTCTCGTCCGCCTACCGCAGGGTTAGACGGGGATTACGGGCACAGGGTTGGGTTTCATCATCATCTTGTTCTTGAACAGTTGTGCCATCGGTATCCGGTTTCGGGAACTTTCCTGCTAGCTACACGCATCATGGCTGGTAGGAGAGCTGCGGCACGTCGAAGCAGTTGTCGTTCATGTCCCCCTGTGTGACCCAGCCCTCACCGTCCTTCCAGCGGGCCACCGACACACAGGTCCTACGGTCGGCGGGCGGACGCGCCCGCTCCTCGTACCGCACCGGGAGCAGCAGCCCACGCGCCGTGTAGGACTCGCCCCGGTTCATGAAGCGGTCGACACATGCGCTGGTGACGTCACCCCGGCAGGACTTCGCCGCGTCCGTGAACCACATCGCTGCCGCCCACCCCTCCAGTTGCCACTGCGAGACATCCTTGTGCCCCTTCATGGCATCGCGGAACTCCCGTACGGCGGGTTGGCCGGTTTCCTCGTGGTTGCGGCTCGCGCCGGTGGCCCACAGGGCGTTGCGGCAGCGCGGGGCGTCCTTGTAGTCGTCGGCGACGGTCGAGGTCCAGTTCTGGACGTTGGTGACCTTGGCGGTGACGTCGGCGCCCACGTCGTCCATCGCCTCGCACAGCTGGGCGTTGCCGTGCGTGTCCATGGCGTCGAAGACGAGGTCGGCGCCCTGCTCCTTCAGGTCGGCCGCCGCCGCGCGGAAGTTGGGCAGCGCGAAGTCGACCTGCTCGGTGACCACCTTGTAGCCCTCGGCCTTCAGGCCCCGGGTGACGAGACGGGCGTACGCGGCGGACGCGGCCTGGTTGTAGGAGACGACGGCGGCCGTGCGTGCCCCCTGCTCCCGCTTGAAGTAGCGGTAGACCTCGGTCCCGCCGATCAGCTTGCCGCCCCAGCCGGGCTTCCCGTCGCGCGGGGCGAGGCTGCCGTAGATCCCGTACAGATGCGGATAGGTGTCGTACGCGGACCCGATCGGCTGGCCCCCGACGTCGGGCACGCGCGCGCGGGAGACGCGGGAGGCACCCGCGTAGTCGAGGGAGCTGGTGGCGACGAGCGCGACGACACGCTCCTCCTCGACCAGCTTGTCCACGCACTCGTTGTTGCCGACGCCGCTGCCGCCGTCGTCGCACGTGCGCACCTCGACCTTGCGCCCGTCGATCCCGCCCCGCGCGTTCAGCCGCTCGAAGTACGCCTTGGCCCCGTCCCGGGGCCCGGTGAAGGCGGAGCCGCCGACCGGGCTCGTCGCGCTGGTGATGATGCCGACCCGGACCGGCGCCCCCGGCGGGGCGGGCGCCGCGCTCCTGCCCTCGAAGTCGCTCTCCGGGAGCCGGCTGCCGCACCCCGCCACCGCCACCGCCACGAGCAGCGCGGCCCCCAGGACCTCAACAGCCCGGACCGGGCGACTCATTGCCGCTCAGCTTCACCAGTGCGCAGAGAGTCTTGACGGACACCTTCCAGGTGTCGTCCTGGTTGACGGAGGTGCCCGATGCGGCGGGCAGCGCGGTGGCGCCCTTCAGGGTCAGGGCGTACGTCACGTCCGCCTCGGTCGCCGAGCTGAACTCGACCTTGTTGACGTCGGCGCTGACCTGCTTGCCGCGCTCGTCGCCGTTGAAGCTCTCCAGGACGCCCCGCATCTTCGCCCCGTCCTCCAGGACGGCCTCCTTCTCCTTCAGGGGGACGGCAGGGTCGAAGAACTTCTCGAAGTTCTTCTTGACCTCCTTCTCGGCCGCCGCCGGATCCGCGGGCTCGTCCTCCGCGGGCTCCTCGTCCTCAGGTGCCGGCGAAGAGGCCTCCTGGCTCGTCCTGTCCGTGGACGGCTCGGGCGGATCGCTGTCGCCGCCCCCGCCGCTGTCGTCACCGCATGCCACGGCGGCCGGAGCGAGCAGCAGGACCGCGGCTGCCGCGAGGGCCGCGCTCCGCACCCTTCCCCGCCTGAGATCGCTCCCCCGCTTGGGGCTGGTCCAGAAAACCATCTGGCTCACCACCGGGTGTCCGTCCGGGCCGCCTGGGCCCGGAGCTTTCAGGGTCAGCTTGCAGAAGGCATAGTGCAAGCCATCGGCTGACATGGACAGCCCACCGACGCTACGAACGTGTCCCAGGGGGCGCAGATGCGGGCGGCTCAACCGGATCAGACAGACCGTTCGGCCCGGCTGCGTGCCGTGCGCCCCGTCCTCTGGGCCGCCTTCGCCGCCCTCGCCGTGGGCGCGGTGCTCTGCGTGGTCGGCTGGTACGGCACGTCCGGCGAACGCTTCGCCGAGCGGCAGCTCCCGTATCTGGCGTCGTGCACGGTGCCCGGCGCGGCCCTGATCGTCGCCGGGGCGGTGCTCTTCGCGCACGGCCGGAGCACGCTGGCCACGGCCCGCGTCGAGGAGCTGTACGAGCTCCTGGTGACGGCGGGTTCGCCTGCCGCCACGACGCAGCGGCCGGCCCCGGTGGCGAGCAGCGGCGACCTCCTGATGATCCCCGGCGGCACGCTCTGGCACCGCGCGGACTGCCCCCTGGTGGCGGGAAAACCGGAAGCGGTCCCCGCGGACGCCCACATTCTCGCGACCGGCGGCCTGAGTCCCTGCCCCATCTGCGAACCGCAGCAGACCCCGATCACCCCGTCCCCGGAGCGCTGACCCGGTGGCCTCCCTGAGCTACGACCTGACGCTGGCCGGGCTCGCGGTCGGCAGCGCGGCGGCCCTCACCGGCATCGGCCTGATCGTCACGTACCGCGCGACCGGTGTCCTCAACTTCGCGCACGGCGCGATCGCCATGATCTGCGCGTACGTCCTGCGCCAGCTGACGGTGGAGTGGAACTGGCCGCTGCCCCTGGCCGCCGCGGTCACGCTCCTCCTGATCGCCCCGGCCATCGGCCTGCTCCTGGAGAAGGCGGTCTTCCGGCCCCTGTCGATCCTGGGCAGCGACCCGGCCCAGACCCTGGTGGCGTCCATCGGCGTCTTCGTCCTGCTGGTCGGCGGCGCGGCGCTGGTCTGGGGGCCGGGAGCGAAGGCGGACGCGCCCACCCTCGTGTCGGCGGACCCCTGGGTGCAGTTGGCGGTGACGGTGGTCCTCGCTCTGCTGGTCTGGGCGGTGACCCGCTGGACCCGCTTCGGCAGCGAGCTGCGGGCCGTGGTCGACAACCGTCCCCTCGCGGTCCTCAGCGGCATCGACGCGGACCGGGTGGCTTCGGCGGGCTGGGCGTTCGGCGCCTTCACAGCGGGGCTCACCGGCGTACTGCTCGCTCCCTTCGTACGCCTCGACCCCTACGGCATGCCGCTCCTGGTGATGGAGGTCGTGGCGGTGGCGGTGGCGGCCCGTATGCGGAGCCTGTCCGTCGCGATCACGGTGGCGCTCGGACTCGGCGTGGCGCAGAGCCAGTTGACGCGCCTGCATCCGTCGGGCTGGGCGGAGCCCCTCCTGCAGTCCCTGGGAGCGAACCTCTTCGTCCTCGCTCTCCTCGTCGCGGCCCTCGTCCTGCCGGGCATCGGCTCGCACAGCACGCTCCCTCGCACAGCGACGGCGCGTGTCCCCACGCCCCCGGGCGCGTGGATCGTGGCCGCGGTCCTCTTCCTCATCCCCCTGGGCTTCGCGGGCCCGGACCTGACGACGTCGGTGCAGGTCCCCGCCCTAGCCGTCGTCCTCCTCTCCCTGGTGGTCGTCACCGGCCGGAGCGGCCAGATCTCCCTGGGGCAGGCGGCGTACGCGGGTCTGGGCGCGCTCTTCACGGCACTTCTCGCTTCGGGCCGCTTCCCGGGCCTGCCCGAGCTCCCCCACCTCCCGGCCCTGGCCGTGGCCGTCCTCCTGGTGGCCCCCCTCGGCCTCCTCACCGGCTGGCCCGCGATCAGCCGCCGGGGCCTCGCGCTCGCCCTGGCGACGTTCGCGGTCGGCGTGGGCGTCAGCCGCTTCGTCTTCGCCCAGCCGTACGCGACGTCGGGCCTGGCCCTGGACCGCCCGGCGGGATTCGACAACGACCGCGCGTACTACGTCCTCGAACTGCTCCTCCTCGCCGCGGCATTGCTCTTCGCGGCCGGCATGCGCCGGGGCCGCATGGGGCGGGCCCTCGCCGCGATGCGGGATCACGAGGCGGGGGCGTCGGCCGCGGGGGTGCCGGTACGCGGCCTGAAGCTGACGGCGTTCGTGGCCGGCGCGGGTCTCGCCGCTCTGGGGGGCGGGATGCTGGGCATGGGGTTACGGGCCTTCGACCCCGCCGCGTACGACCCCGTGCGCGGGCTCCTGTGGTTCGCGGCGGTGGTGGTCCTCGGCGCCGACAGCCTCCTCGGGGCCCTGCTGGCGGCGGCACTCCTGGTGGGCCTGGACGCGGGCACGCGGGGCGGGGTGGCCGCCGCCCTGATCGGCGTCCTGGCAGTCCTGACGGGCCGCTTCCCGGGCGGCCCCTACGAGGCGCTACGTTCCCTCACGACCCACCTGACCCGCCACCCCACCTTGACCCCCTTGGGCACCCGAACCCGAACCTCACTACCCCCACTCCCTCAGACCCCCCGCAACACGACCCCCACGAACACCCCCTCCCTCCCACCCACCCGCTCCCCCCACAACAAACGGAAACCCACACCCAACCGACTGAGCCCGCCCCCCAGCAAACCACTGCCGCCCCACACCCAACGGCCCGGCCGACCCCCCGACGCCGAGCAGACGGGCCGCGAGAACACCCCCGCAACATCGGAACCGGGACCGGCACCGGCTTCCAGCGGGGCGCTGACGGCCCTCACCCGACTACTCCCCTGGCGGGCAAGCCTCACCCGATCGTCTGAACGGCCACCCCGCGGGGGGCAGACGGGCCGTGAAAGCACCCCCACGGCAGCGAAACCGGGACCAGCCCACAGCGGCGCGATAGCAGCCCTGTCCCGCCGACTCCCCTGGCGAGCAAACCCCACCCAGCCGCCCGGTCGGCCACCCCGCCGCGAGCAGACAAGCCGTGAGAGTGGCGCCGGAGCGCAGGCGTCGGTGCCGCCGGAAGGGGCGGTTCGGGATGGGGGGCCTGAGCACGGTCCGCGGCGCTTCGGAGTCGAAGGAGGCTCGCCGCCGCCCGCCGGCGGTGAGGACGGGCGCGGCGAGGCGGGCCCGTCCCCGCGACGCCCTCTCGGCAACTGCCCACGCACCCTCACCGCCCACCACATCACCGCCACCTACGACGACGGGTTCACCGCCCTCGATGGCGTGACCCTTTCCGTGACCCCAGGCCATGTCACCGCCGTCATAGGACCCAATGGCGCAGGCAAAAGCACCCTCTTCCACTGCCTGGCCGGCACCCTTCGTCCCGCCACGGGACGCATCACCCTCGGTGGCAGGGACATCACCCGCACCCCCGCCCACGCCCGGACCCGCCTCGGTCTGGCCCGTACGTTTCAGCAGTTGGCGGTGTTTCCGTCCCTGAGCGTTACGGAGAACGTTCAAGTCGGAGCGGATCAGGCAGGGTTTCCGTCCGCCACCGTCCAAGCCCTGCGTCTCCTCTCTCTCCACCACCCCGCGATCCGTCATCACCCCGCCGCGGACCTCCCCACCGGCACCCTCAGGCGCGTGGAAGTGGCCCGCGCCCTCGCGGGCCGCCCCCACACCCTCCTCCTGGACGAACCGGCGGCAGGCCTGGACACCGCCGAGGTGGCCGCACTCGCCCGCGTCCTGCGCGCCCTGGCCGCCGACGGCATGGCCCTCCTGGTGGTCGAGCACGACATCGACCTCATCGCGGACCTGGCCGACACCGTGCACGTCATGGCGGCGGGCCGCATCGTCACCTCGGGGCCCCCGACCGAAGTCCTCCACAGGGCGACACCATGAGAACCGGCATCGAACTCCACGCGGCCCGGGTCCGCTACGGCCCCCTCGAAGCACTGCACGGCGTGACCCTCGCCGCCCCCGCCCCCGGCCTCACCGTCCTCCTGGGCCGCAACGGCTCGGGCCGCACCACGGCCCTGCGTGCCCTGGCAGGCACGGCGCGCCTCACCTCCGGGGCCGTCACCTGGGACGGCGCGGACGTCACCCGGCTCACCGCCCACGAACGCGCGACGCGGGGCCTGTGCTTCGTACCGGACGGACCTGCCGTGTTCAGCCACCTCACGGTCAGCGAGAACCTCGGCCTTGCAGGCCCCGAGGCCGCCCCCGACCTCACCCCGGCCCTGGACGCGTACCCCGAACTACGCCCCCTCCTCCACCGCCGCGCAGGCACCCTCTCCGGCGGCGAGCAACGCATGCTGGCGCTCTCCCGCGCCCTCCTCACGACCCACGCCCGGGTGATCCTCATCGACGAACCCACCCAGGGAATGTCCACCTCCGTCGCGTCACGTACCTACGACCTCCTGGTGGGCCTGAGCGCGCACGCCTGCGTCCTGACCGCCGAACAACGCCTGCCGCCCGGCCTGCGCGGACACGCGGGCCAGGCGGCAGTGGTGGTGCACGAACTACGCCGTGGCGAGGTCGTGTTCAGCGGCGAGGCGACCGAACTCAGCCGCCGGAGGCGGTCCTGACGGGCTCAGGGCTCGCGGCGGCAGGCTCGTCGGCCCCGCCGGTCCCTCCGGTCTGGGCGGCCTTCGAGGGCTCGGGAGTCTCTGACGGCTTCGGGGGCTCCGACGGCGACGCGGACTCCGAAGGCGCGGCCGTCTTCGAGGGCTTCGCGGGCGCGGAGCTCTCCACGGGCTCGTCCGGCTCGGCAGGCTTCGCGGGCTCCGAAGGCCTGGCCGTCCCCCCGGGCTTCGCAGTCTCCCCGGGGTTCGCCGGCTTGGCGGGCTTCGCGGGCTTCGCCGGGGACTTCCCCGGGATGACCAGCCTGGTACCGACACCCAGCCGGTCAGGCTCGCTTCCCACCGCCTTGCGATTGGCTCGATACAGAGCTTGCCAGCCGCCCCGCACCTCGTACCGCCGCGCGATGGAGCTCAGCGTCTCCCCCGCCTTCACGACGTGCACGACGAAGTAGCCGTCCCGGATCTCCTTGGGGATCTTCTTGGAGCAGACGGGCCAGGCATTCCACCCCTGGTTGCGCACCACGGCCTCGGCGACCTTGATCTGCTCCTTCTTGGTGGCGAGATCGGCACGCGGCGCGTACTTGAGCCCGCCGTGCTCCTCCCAGGTGGACTGCCGGAACTGCAGCCCTCCGTAGAAGCCGTTCCCGGTGTTCACATGCCACCGGCCGGTGCTCTCGCAGTGCGCGAGGCAGTCCCAGGGCCCCCCGCTCCGGGAGCAGTCGAGCGCCCCGACGGCGGCTCCGGCCCCCGGCAGGGGCGCGGCCGGAGCAGGAGCAGGAGCGGCGTGCGCGGTCGCGGACGCGGGCAGCAGCAGTGAGGTGACAGCGGCGATGACCAGACCGGCGGGCCACAGCGACCGAAGACTCTTGATCGGCATCGGATGCATCCGCCCAAGCTAGGCAGCGCCACCGCGGCAAGGAGCCGTGCCGCGCCGCCACGGGCGTGGCCCCACCCGGTCGGATGAGCGGGTAAGACCACGCCCCGAAGGGCCGGAACTCAGAGGTCGAGCCGCTGGCCGGGCAGGATCACGTTCGGATTCCCGCCGATGACCGCCTTGTTGGCGGAGTACACCTTCTGCCAGCTGACGCCGTGCGCGGCCGCGATCCGGCTGAGGGTGTCCCCCTGCCGAACGGTGTAGTCACCGCGCCCGGATCCCCGGCCTGCATGACTCGGCACACGGTTCTGCGGCTGCGCGGACGGCCGCTCGGCCGCCTTGGGGGCCTGCGGAGCCTTGGCCGCCTTGGGCGCCGCCGGAGCGGCTGCCGCCCCCGGCGCGCTGCCGGACGCACCCGCCCGCGCCGAGCAGCTGGGCCAAGCGCCCCACCCCTGGGCGCGCTGGACCTTCGTGGCGACAGCGATCTGCTGCGCCTTGGACGCCTTGTCGGCGGTCGCCGCGTAGGCGCCTCCGCCGTACGCCCGCCAGGTGGACGCGGAGAACTGAAGCCCTCCGTAGTAGCCGTTCCCGGTGTTGATGCTCCAGTTTCCGCCGCTCTCGCACTGTGCGATGCGATCCCACACTCCGCTGTCCGCCGCTCCGGCCTGGCCGGTGGCGGTGAGCAGTCCCAGCGGGGCGAGCAACGCCGCTCCGCCGATCACTGCTGTCCTGCGAACGCACTTGGGACGTGCGGACATGAATTTCCCTCTCGAAGGACCCGGGGTCCCCCAGGTGCCCCGGACCTCCGCGCGCATCTGGCGCCGGAGGCCCGCGCACCCCGTCCGCCGGAGTTCGGCACGTTCGTGCCGTGGTGCTCGAGCTGGCTGTCTGGTGCGGCCGGCGGACGTACCCGAGCGGTGCTCGCTGCACACGGCGGTGGAATCTAGGTGCCTCCTCGCCCCGATATCAACCAACTCCTTGTCATTCCAGGCCAGTTGGCCGTTACCCGAAGTAGCAGCCAATTCAAGCCAGCCACTTAATTACCTGATTTCATTATTTGTCGACCTGTCGGCATGGTGATCTGTGACCCAGCTCACCGGTGCAACTTGCCTGTAAGCGGCAGATGTTGGCGCGGAGTGACGGATCTGGTCGGGCAACTCACCCTCCGCTGCGGATGGTTCGATTCCGTTCGCCTTCGCGCGTGACTTGCGCCACTGATCGCCCGTTGTCTTCTTATGAGCCGGGCACCCCCGGTCCGCACGCAACGAGTCCGAGGAGCCCCCCGTGCCGCGCATGCTCGACGTCGGCGACGACGTACGCGCCGAGATCGGCGACGAAGAAGCAGACCGGCTGCTCGCCGGAGAGAACGCCCCGGGCAGTTACGACTGCACGTCCTGCCGGACCCCGGGCGACACGGAGCAGGAACGCACCAGCACCGTCCTGTTCATCGGCGACGAGACCGCCGTACTCGCCTTCGCGCACGCCACCTGCCTGCCCTCCCAGATCGTCCAGGTCTCCGAGGAGCAGCTGCAGGGTGCCGTGCGCTCGATCACCGGCGAGGAGGGCACCGGCCTCGCCGGTGTCGCGGGACCCGGCCCCGCCGAAGGAGTGCCCGACCAGGCGGTCCTCGGCGTGACCAGCGGTCTCGTCCTCATCGACGGCGAGCTGCATCCCGCCCTCGTCGTCGAGCCCACCGGCGCCATCGCCCGCCCGGGGTCCGCCCCCGGCGGTGGCGACGACTTCCTGCAGCTCCTGATCGAGCAGGGATTCACGCCGGCGGCCTCGCTGGACGACGTGCCCCCCGTGCTGCACGGCTGGTCGGTGCTGCTCGCCGCGGGCCAGCTGCACGCGGTGCTCCAGCCCGGCGCGGGCGGCGGCTCACCCGTCGCCTGGTGGCAGGCCCACCACCCGCTCCAGGTCACCGAGGCGTGGCGGTCCGCGGCGAACAAGCTGCAGTCGGTGCTCCTGTTCGCGGCGCCGGTCGGCTCCATCGGCCGCCAGCCCCGCGAGGACCTGCTGCGCGGCGCCCTGGACAAGGCGGCGACGCACGGACGTCTGGTCGCGGCCTCGATGCCGCTCGCGGGCACCTGAGCCCGTGCGGGCCGCGCCGCCGTCACGCCCCGTGAAAGCGGCGCGGCCCCCGCATCCCTGCGCGCACGGGGTCGTTGGCACATACGTGCACACATACGACCCCTCCCGCCCCCGCCCGGCATACCAGACCCCCATCCCGTCCATGCGCTCGGCGCAGGACGCGGGGGGCGACCACTCGGCCACACCGATCTACGACGCGCTCTACTTGGAGTACCGCAGGTCGTTCAAGGCCCTCCCGGGAGACCGGACCGGCGAGGAGGATCTGGGGTTCACGTCGTTCGGCTCCGCGCCCTACGGCATGCACCGGGTGGGTGACCGGCTCGACCCGCGGCACCACACCTTCAGCCAGCTGCACGTCAGCCGCTACGGCCACGAGCAGCACGGCACGGTGCACCAGCAGTTCCCGGCGGCGCTGCCGCCGGGGCCACGCCGGGGGCTCTGAGCCACCACCGCGTCACCCGCACCACCAGCAACGGGCCGGGCCCCGCCTTCTCTCCGAAGGCGGGGCCCGGCCCGTTGGTCCATCCGTGGCTACTTCTTGCGGCCGCGCTTCTCGCGCACGCGCACCGAGATGTGGATCGGCGTGCCCTCGAAGCCGAACTCCTCACGGAGCCTGCGCTCCACGAAGCGGCGGTAGCCGTGCTCGATGAAGCCCGAGGAGAACAGCACGAACCGCGGCGGCTTCGTGCCCGCCTGGGTGCCGAAGAGGATGCGGGGCTGCTTGCCGCCGCGGATCGGGTGCGGGTGGGAGGCCACGAGCTCACCGAGGAAGGCGTTGAGACGGCCCGTCGGGACGCGCGTCTCCCAGCCCGCGAGGGCCGCCTCGATCGCCGGGACGAGCTTCTCCATGTGGCGGCCGGTCTCGGCGGAGACGTTCACCCGGGGGGCCCACGCGACCTGGAGGAGCTCGGTCTCGATCTCCCGCTCCAGGTAGTAGCGGCGCTCCTCGTCGAGGGTGTCCCACTTGTTGTACGCGACGACGATGGCGCGGCCCGCCTCGACGGCCATCGTGACGATGCGCTGGTCCTGGACGCTGATCGACTCGCTGGCGTCGATCAGGATGACCGCGACCTCCGCCTTCTCGACGGCGGCCGCCGTGCGCAGGGAGGCGTAGTAGTCGGCACCCTGCTGGAGGTGGACGCGCTTGCGGATGCCCGCGGTGTCCACGAACTTCCAGACGACGCCGCCGAGTTCGATGAGCTCGTCGACCGGGTCACGGGTGGTGCCCGCGATCTCGTTGACGACCACGCGGTTCTCGTTCGCCACCTTGTTGAGCAGCGACGACTTGCCGACGTTCGGACGGCCGATGAGCGCGATGCGCCGCGGGCCGCCGATGCCGCCGCCGAAGGACTGCTCGGGCGCCTCGGGCAGCGCCTCCAGGACGGCGTCCAGCATGTCGCCCGTACCGCGGCCGTGCAGCGCGGAGACGGGGTACGGCTCGCCGAGGCCAAGGGCCCACAGGGCGGTGGCGTCGGCCTCGCCGGAGGGGCCGTCGACCTTGTTGGCGCACAGGACGACGGGCTTGCCGGACTTGCGCAGGAGGCGCACGACGGCTTCGTCCGTGTCGGTGGCGCCGGTCGTGGCGTCCACGACGAAGACGACCGCGTCGGCGGCCTCGATCGCGTACTCCGCCTGGGCGGCCACGGACGCGTCGATGCCGAGGACGTCCTGCTCCCAGCCGCCGGTGTCGACGAGCTTGAAGCGGCGGCCCGCCCACTCCGCCTCGTACGTCACGCGGTCGCGGGTCACGCCGGGGCGGTCCTCCACGACGGCCTCGCGGCGGCCGATGATGCGGTTGACGAGGGTCGACTTGCCGACGTTCGGGCGGCCGATGACCGCGAGGGCGGGCAGCGGGCCGTGGCCCGCGTCGCCGATCGCGCCCTCGACGTCCTCGGGGTCGAAGCCTTCCTCCGCGGCGAGCTCCATGAACTCCGCGTACTCGGCGTCGCCAAGCGCCCCGTGCTCGTGTTCAGCCGAGCCTTCGGGCTGGATCTGGTCGTTCATGAAGTCCGTACCTCTGTCGTATTCGTGATCGGTGGACCCTCTCGCGACGGTCCACTACTGAAAGTCTCGCTCAGCGCCCGGTCAGGCGCCTGGCGTCGGCCAGGTGCGCGGTGAGCCGCTCCTGGATGCGCACGGTCGCCTCGTCGAGGGCCTTGCGCGTACGCCGTCCGCTGTCGTCGCCCGCCTCGAAGGGGTCGCCGAAGATGACGTCGACCCTGCTCCGCAGCGGGGGCAGCCCCTTCCACAACCGTCCGCGCTTCTCCGTGCTTCCCAGCACCGCCACCGGGACGATCGGCGCCCCGCTGCGTACGGCGAAGTAGGCGAGGCCTGCGCGCAGCGAGGCGAAGTCGCCCTCGCCGCGTGTGCCCTCGGGGAAGATCCCGAGGACGCCGCCGTCGTCGAGCACACCGAGGGCCTGGGTGATCGCCGTGCGGTCGGCGATCTCACGGTCCACCTTCACCTGCCCGATGCCGCGCAGGAAGCGGTCCAGGGGGCCTATGAAGGCTTCCTTCTTGATGAGGAAGTGCGTCGGCCTCGGTGCCGTGCCCATCACCATCGGGCCGTCGACGTTGTGGGAGTGGTTGACGGCCAGGATCACCGGGCCGGTCACGGGAACCTTCCAGGCGCCGAGGACGCGGGGCTTCCACAGGCCGTACATGAGGCCGACGCCGATGCGGCGGCCGACCTCCGCACCCCGTTCCGACGGCGCCGCGGTCACTTCGCCGCCCGCTTCTCCTCGACGAGGGTGACGACGCACTCGATGACCTGCTGCAGCGTGAGCTCGGTGGTGTCCACCTCGACGGCGTCGCCCGCCTTGGCCAGCGGGGACGTCTTGCGGCTGGAGTCGGCCGCGTCCCGCTTGATGAGCGCCTCACGCGTCGCGGCGACGTCGGCGCCCTTGAGCTCGCCGCTGCGGCGGGCGGCGCGGGCCTCGGGCGAGGCCGTGAGGAAGATCTTCAGGTCGGCGTCGGGCAGGACGGTCGTACCGATGTCACGCCCCTCGACGACGATGCCCTTCTCGGCGGAGGCGGCGATGGTGCGCTGCAGCTCCGTGATGCGGGCACGCACCTCGGGGACGGCGCTGACGGCGCTGACCTTCGAGGTGACCTCGGTGGTGCGGATCGGCCCCGCGACGTCCGTGCCGTCGACCGTGATGGTCGGGGCGAGCGGGTCGGTGCCGGAGATGATCTCGGGCTTGCCCGCGACCGCGGCGATGGCGGTCGGGTCCGTCAGCTCGATGCCGTTGTGCACCATCCACCACGTGATCGCGCGGTACTGGGCGCCGGTGTCCAGGTAGCTGAGGCCCAGCTGGGCGGCGACGGCCTTGGAGGTGCTCGACTTGCCCGTGCCGGAGGGCCCGTCGATGGCGACGATCACTGCTGCGGGCGCCGGGCCGGCGGTTTCCACGGTTTCCACGGGGTGCGAAACCTCTCTCAGGACGCGGGGGCGGGGTAGCGGGGCGCGGACACGCCCCGCACAAGGTTACTGGCTCCCGCGCGCACCTCTTACTGCCGGATGCCCCGGGCCTTCACTGCCGGATCGCCCAGCCCCGCTCCCGCAGCGCCGCCGCGAGCACCGGCACGGCCTTCGGCTCCACCAGGAGCTGCACGTGGCCCGCCTGCTGCCCGGTGGCGTGCTCGATGCGGACGTCCTCGATGTTCACCCCGGCCCGCTCGGCGTCGGCGAAGATCCTGGCCAGCTGTCCCGGCTGGTCGTTGATGAGCACCGCGACGACCTCGTACGCGGTCGGGGCGGCGCCGTGCTTGCCGGGCACCCGGATCTGTCCGGCGTTCCCGCGCCGCAGGACGCTCTCGACGCCCGCGGCGCCCTCGCGCCGCTTCGCGTCGTCCGCCGACTGCAGCGCACGCAGCGCCGTCACCGTCTCGTCGAGATCGGTGGCGACGGCGGACAGCAGGTCGGCGACGGGACCCGGGTTGGCCGAGAGGATGTCGATCCACATCCGCGGGTCCGACGCGGCGATGCGCGTGACGTCACGGATGCCCTGGCCGCACAGGCGCACCGCCGTCTCCTCGGCGTTCTCCAGGCGGGCGGCGACCATGCTGGAGACCAGGTGCGGCATGTGCGAGACGAGCGCGACCGCGCGGTCGTGCGCGTCGGCGTCCATGACGACCGGCACGGCACGGCAGAGGGCGACGAGCTCCAGGGCGAGGTTGAGGACCTCGGTGTCGGTGTCGCGGGTGGGCGTGAGGACCCAGGGCCGCCCCTCGAAGAGGTCCGCGGTGCCGGCGAGCGGGCCGCTGCGCTCGCGCCCCGACATGGGGTGCGTGCCGATGTACGGGGTGAGGTCGATACCGAGCGCCTCGAGCTCACGGCGGGGGCCGCCCTTGACGCTCGCCACGTCGAGGTAGCCGCGGGCCGCGTCGCGCCGCATGACGTCGGCCAGCGTGGCGGCGACGTGCGCGGGCGGCACGGCGACGACGCACAGGTCGACCCGCCCCTGGGGCGCTTCGTCGGTCCCGGCGCCGAGCGCGGCCGCCGTGCGGGCCTGGCCGGGGTCGTGGTCGGCGAGGTGCACGGTCACGCCGCGCGATACGAGGGCCAGGGCGGCGGAGGTGCCGATCAGGCCGGTGCCGATGACGAGGGCGGTTCTCACTGGGCGATGTCCTTGCGCAGGGTGGCCGCGGCACCGAGGTACACGTGCGTGATCTCGGCGCGGGGCTTGGGGGACTCTATGTGCGCGAGGACGCGGACGACCCGGGGCATGGCGCCGTCGATCTGCAGCTCCTGCGCGCAGATCAGCGGGACGTCCACGATGCCGAGCTTGCGCGCGGCCGCCGCGGGGAAGTCGCTGTGCAGATCGGGCGTCGCGGTGAACCAGATGCTGATCAGGTCCTCCTGGGTCAGCGCGTTCCGCTCGAGGATGGCGGTGAGCAGCTCGCTGACCTGCTCGTCCATGTGGTCGGCCGCGTCCCGCTCCAGTTGGACGGCGCCCCGGACCGCTCGTACCGCCACTGTGCTGCTCCTCGCTCGCGTGTCTACGACTGCTGTGCGGACCAAGGGTAGTCAGCGCCCGGGGGACGAGTGCGCGGCGCCCGTCTGCCGAGACGGCCGCCGCGTGCCTCACCGGATGGTCACGGAGGAGTCAGAGCCGTTGGTCCTTGATGATGTCCTCCAGCGAGCCGGACGGGACCTGCCCTGCCGGGGTCAGCTGGTCGACGGCCTGCGGCAGCTGCCGCGCGATCTGGTCCGCGGCCTCGTCACGGCTGACGCCCGCTTCCTCGGCGACCTTCTCCAGGGTCGCGTCGGGGACGGCCTGTTTGACGTGGTCCGGGCTCAGCGGCTGGTTGTCGCCCTTGCCCACCCAGGAGTCGAGCTGGTCCTGGCTGACCAGGCCCGACTTCGTGATCATGTCGAGGAGGCCGCCCAGCGGATTGCTGCCCACGGAGCCCCCTTGGCCGCCGTTCGCGCCGCTTGCTCCGCCTGCTCCGCCGCCCAGGAGGCCGCCGAGGAGCGAGCCGAGGATGTTGCCGCCGTGGGAGGCCCCCAGGTCTCCCTGGTCCTTCTGGCCGCCGCCGAGGAGACCGCCGAGAAGGCTTCCCAGATCGTTGCCCGCCATGGTCACGCCTTTCGAGTGTGTGGCCGGTCCCGCGCACCGAGGGGCGCAGGCCTCAGACCCTGCCAATGTCACCCGAATCGCCCCCTGTCGCCACTTGGCCCGATTGGTGGCCGTTCAACTATGGACGCCGAGGCACGGGTCCGCTTGCATGGAGGAGCCGTCACGGCCCACGCCTCGGGGGAGGCCGCATGAAGCGCTCGGGACCGCTGTACACGCTTCTGGGGGGACTGCTGCTCGCCCTGTTCATGCTGTCGCTCAACGCGACGACAGGGGAGGGCAACACGTCGTACGGAGGAGATTCGCCCGGCGGCGCGGCATCACCCGCGCCCACCTCCGCGAAGCCCACCAAGAGCACGCCCGCACCCTCCGAGAGCCCGTCGAAGAGTCCCTCGAAGAGGCCGGCGGGCAAGTCCGAGTACGCGGGCCGCACGGCCGACGACGCCGCCGCGATCTCCCTCTCGATCCGTGACGACAAGGCCATCGCGTACTACTGCAACGGCCGCGACGCGGAGTCCTGGCTCAAGGGCGACGTCGAGGACGACGGCTCCATGCGGCTGACCGGCAAGAAGGGCGCGAAGCTGGAGGGCACGCTCGCCGGCAACGCGGTCACCGGCACGGTCGAGGTCGGCGATCAGCCGCGGGACTTCACCGCCGCCAGGGCGAAGAAGCCGTCCGGTCTGTACCGCGCGACCACCGAGGTCCGTGGCGCCGAGATCGACGGCGGCTGGATCGTCCTGCCCGACGGGCGGCAGGTCGGCATCGTCAAGCGCGACGGCAAGCCGCAGCCGGCCCCCCGCCTCGACCCGGAGACCGGCGCCGTCGTCGTCGACGGCGACCGCCTCACCGCCCGCCCCGTAGAGCCCTGACAGTCCCTGACAGGCCCTGAGCACCCCCCGCTCCGTCCGCCCCGACCATGGAGCCGCCATGAGCGTCGACCCGAACGCCGCGACCCAGGGCGGCTTCGGCCCGCCCCCGGGAGCCGGTGACCACCGCCGTCCGCACCCGGCGCGCTATCTCGTCCCCGCCCTGGTCGCCGGGGCGGTCGCGGTCGGCCTCGGGGTGTACGGCAAGGCGCACGACCCCGAGGGCACCGCCTTCAACCTGGCCGGGTTCAGCAGCACGAGCGCGGTCAAGGCCTGGCTCGGCACGACGGCGTTCGCCTTCGCGCTGGTCCAGATCGTCTCGGCGCTCATGGTGTACGGGCGCCTGCCGGGGCCGTCCTGGTCGTCGGCGCTGCACCGCTGGTCGGGGCGGATCGCGTTCCTGGTGGCGGTCCCGGTGGCGGTCCACTGTCTCTACGCCCTCGGCTACCAGACGTACTCGTCCCGGGTGATGTGGCACTCGCTCCTTGGCTGCTTCTTCTTCGGGGCGTTCAGCGCCAAGATGCTGCTGCTGCGCTCGGAGAAGCTGCCGGGCTGGCTGCTTCCGGTGATCGGCGGTCTGGTGTTCGTGGTCCTCACGGTGGTCTGGTGGACGTCGGCCCTGTGGTTCTTCCGTACGTTCGGGGTGACGACATGAGCGGCACACCGCCGTCACGGCGCACCGTCCTCGCCGCGGGCGGCGTGGTCGCGCTGACCGCCGGATGCAGCAAGTACGGGGACGAGGGGGCGGAACCGGAGCCGCCGAAGTCGGAGGCCACGTCTGCCGAGCCCTCGAAGTCCGGCGGGAAGGACGAGCCTCCGCCCAAGCCCGAGGAGTTGGCCAAGACCTCCGACATCCCGGTCGGCGGCGGCAAGGTCCTCAAGGACAAGAAGATCGTGGTGACACAGCCCGAGAAGGGCGACTTCAAGGCCTTCTCCGCGGTCTGCACGCACTCGGGCTGCACGGTCAGCGACGTCGCGGACGGCACGATCAACTGCGCCTGCCACGGCAGCAAGTACCGCGTGGCGGACGCCTCGGTGGCGGACGGCCCGGCGCCACGCCCGCTCGCCCCGGAGAGCATCAAGGTCACCGGAAATTCGATCACGCGCGGCTAGCCGGTGGCCGTACGCTCCCGGCATGCACCGCCCCACGGACACCGACCTGGACCTCGTACGCGACCACACCGTCTACGCCTGCGTGATGGGCTCGCGCGCCTTCGGCCTGGCCACGGACGGCAGTGACACCGACCGCAGGGGCGTCTTCCTCGCCCCCACGCCCCTCTTCTGGCGTTTCGAGAAGCCGCCCACGCACGTGGACGGACCGGCTCCGGAGCAGTTCAGCTGGGAGCTGGAACGCTTCTGCGAGCTGGCCCTGCGCGCCAACCCGAACGTCCTGGAGTGCCTGCACTCCCCCCTCGTGGAGCAGCTCACGGAAACCGGCCGCGAACTCCTCGCCCTGCGCGACGCGTTCCTCTCCCGCCAGGCCCACGCCACGTTCGCCGGCTACGCGCTCGGCCAGCACAAGAAGCTGGAGGCGGACGTACGCCTGCACGGCGCACCCCGCTGGAAGTACGCCATGCATCTCCTGCGCCTCCTGACGAGCTGCCGCGACCTGCTGCGCACCGGCAGGCTGACGATCGACGTCGGCGACGAGCGCGAGCCACTGCTCGCGGTCAAGCGCGGCGAGGTGTCCTGGGCGGAGGTCGAGTCCCGGATGCGGCGCCTCGCGGCGGAGGCGGACTCGGCAGCCACTCGCACCCCGCTCCCCGCCGAGCCGGACCGGGAGCGGGTGGCGGACTTCCTGTTCCGCGCGCGCCGCGCTTCAGCGGCGGCGGCCTAGGTGAACTGAGCGCCCTCCCCGTCCCAGAGCGCCCCGAGCTCCAGCAGTTCCCCCCGGTACTCGATCCGCCCGGCCCACTCGGCGGGCCAGGCGTCCGCGCCCAGGTGGGCCCCCGCGAAGGCACCGGCCAGGCAGGCGATCGAGTCGGAGTCGCCGGAGGTGCAGGCGGCCCTGCGCAGGGCCGTGAGGGGCTCGTCCACGAACTGGAGGAAGCACAGCAGCCCCGTGGCGAGCGCCTCTTCGGCGACCCAGCCCGCGCCCGTGGCCAGACAGGGGTCCGTCTCCGGGTTGGCGTCCCGCAGCGCGCCCTCCAGACGTTCGAGGACCGCCAGGCACTCGTCCCAGCCCCGGGCGATGAACATCCCCGGCGTCGGGTCGTCGTCCCGCGCCCACAGCTCGCCGAGCCAGCGCGCGTGGTAGATCTCCCGGTTCTCGTACGCGTACGAACGCAGCAGCCCGACCAGCCCCGTCGGCTCGGCGCCCTCCGCGAGCAGCCGTACGGCGTGCGCGGTCAGGTCGGACGCGGCGAGCGCCGTCGGGTGGCCGTGGGTGAGCGCGGACTGCAGCTGGGCCGCGCCCGCCCGCTGCTCGTCGCTCAGGCCGGGAGCGAGCCCGGTGGGTGCGACGCGCATATTGGCGCCGCAGCCCTTGGAGTGGATCTGGCTGGCCTCTTCCCACGGCTTGCCGGTCTTGAGGAGGTAGCAGGCCTTGAGGCAGGTGTTGCCGGGGGCGCGGTTGTTCTCCGGCGACTGGTACCACTCCACAAACTCCTCGCGCACCGGCCGCTCCATCCGCTTCGGCCCGAGCAGCCCCCGGTCCATGGCGGTCCGCAGGCCGCGGCCGAGCGCCAGCGTCATCTGCGTGTCGTCCGTGACGATCGCGGGCCGGGGCAGCTCCATCTCCCGCCAGGGCCCGCACTTGGCGAGGATCGACGGCACGTCGTTGAACTCGGTCGGGAAGCCGAGCGCGTCCCCCAGGGCGAGGCCTATCAGGGATCCGGTGGCGGCACGCTTCATGAGGGCTTTCCTTCCGAGGGGACGGTCGAGGGGCGCAGGAGGGGCGGGTGCAGGGCGGTGGCCGGGCCCGCCCGGTAGACGGCCGCCGGTTTGCCCCGGCCGCCGGTCAGGCGCGCGGCACCGGGGATCGCCTCGACGAAACCGGAGGTGCCGAGCACCTTGCGCCGGAAGTTCGCCGGGTCGAGTTCGGCGCCCCACACCGTCTCGTAGACCTGGCGCAGCTCGCCGAGCGTGAACTCGGGCGGGCAGAAGGCGGTGGCCAGGCCGGTGTACTCGAACTTCGCGCGGACGCGGTCATGGGCGTCGGCGAGGATCCGGTCGTGGTCGAAGGCGAGCGGCCCCTGAGTGCCGTGGGGCAGCCACTCGGCGCGGGCCGCGTCGCTGCCGGCGTGCACTGCGGGCGGATCGGGGACTAGGGCCGCGAAGGCGACGGAGACGACGCGCATCCGGGGGTCGCGGTCCGGTTCGCTGTAGGTGCGCAGCTGTTCCAGGTGGAGTCCGGCGCTGTCGGTGAGGCCGGTCTCCTCGGCGAGCTCGCGTCCCGCTGCGGTCTCGGCGGACTCCTCCGGCAGCACGAATCCGCCGGGCAGCGCCCAGCGTCCGGCGTACGGTTCCTGCCCGCGTTCGACGAGCAGCACGTGCAGGCGGCCCGCGCGGACGGTGAAGACGGCGAGGTCGACGGTGACGGCGAACGGCTCGAAGGCGTACTTGTCGTAGCCCTGCACGATCCCCCCACTTCTTTATGGTCAGAGCGACTATAAAACTGGGAGGGCTCGCACCGCAACAGGCAACTTCGCCCGGGACAGGCAAAAGGCGGCCGGCCCCTGCATCCGCAGGGACCGGCCGCCTTCACTGACCTCGGACCGCCTAGAGGTCGACTTCCTGCATCAGCATGCCGACCTCGGTGTTCGAGAGCCTGCGCAGCCACCCCGACTTCTGGTCGCCGAGCGCGATCGGCCCGAAGGACGTCCGCACCAGCTTGTCGACGGGGAAACCTGCTTCCGCGAGCATGCGGCGCACGATGTGCTTGCGGCCCTCGTGCAGCGTCACCTCGACCAGGTAGTTCTTGCCGGTCTGCTCGACGACGCGGAAGTGGTCCGCGCGGGCGTACCCGTCCTCGAGCTCGATGCCGTCCTTGAGCCGCTTGCCCAGGTCACGCGGGATCGGGCCGACGATGTGCGCGAGGTAGACCTTCTTCACGCCGTACTTCGGGTGCGTGAGGCGGTGCGCGAGCTCACCGTGGTTGGTGAGCAGGATGACACCCTCGGTCTCGGTGTCGAGCCGCCCCACGTGGAACAGCCGCGCCTCGCGGTTGTTCGTGTAGTCCCCGAGGCACTGCCGCCCCTCGGTGTCCTCCATGGTGGAGACGACACCGGCGGGCTTGTTCAGCGCGAAGAACTGGTACGACTGCGTGGCGACCGTCAGGCCGTCGACCTTGATCTCGTCCCGCTCCGGCTGGACCCGCAGGCCCTGCTCCATCACGATCTCGCCGTTGACCTCGACGCGGGCCTGCTCGACCAGCTCCTCACAGGCACGGCGCGAGCCGTAACCCGCGCGGGCCAGGACCTTCTGCAGCCGCTCGCCCTCCTGCTCGGCGCCGGGGAACGTCTTGGGCGGGCTGACCTTCGGCTTGCCCGCGTAACGCTCGCGGTTGCGCTCTTCCTGCCGCGCGTCGTACTCACGGGACGTCGCGGGAGCTCCCGCGCCACGGCGCGTGCCCCTGTCCGAGCCCTGAGGCGCCCGGGGGCCGCCCTTGGCGCCACCGCGCGCGGCCGCGCCGCGGCCCTTCCTGTTGGCGTCGCCGCCCACGTCGTAGCGACGCTCCTCGGGGCGGGGCTTGCTCTCGCGCTTCGGCGCCTGGTCGTCGCGACCGCCTGCGGCACCGCGACCCTGCCGGTCGGGGCTGTTGCCCGAACCCCGGTAATCGCGCCCGCCGCCGCCGCTTCCGCGACCGCCGCCGCTTCCGCGCCCACCGCTGCTGCCACGGCTGCCGCTGTTGCCACCACGGCTCCCGCCGTTGTTTCCGCTGCTGTTCCTGCCGTTGCTGCTTCGCATCAAATTTCCGTTAGTCGTCGTCTGTGCTCTCGGTGTACTCGTAACCCGGCGCATCGGGTGCGTCCGGATCGAACGACGGAACGCCTTCCAGCGTCTCGGCCTCGATCGCCTCCGCCTCGGGGAGGAAGGGCGCGAGCTCCGGGAGCTCGTCCAGGCCGCGCAGGCCCATCCGCTCCAGAAAGTAGTTCGTCGTCCTGTACAGGATCGCACCTGTTTCGGGTTCCGCGCCCGCCTCCTCCACCAGACCCCTCTGGAGAAGCGTCCGCATCACGCCGTCACAGTTCACTCCGCGCACCGCGGAGACCCTGGAACGGCTGACCGGCTGGCGGTAAGCGACGACCGCGAGGGTCTCCAGGGCCGCCTGGGTGAGCCGTGCCTGCTGCCCGTCGAGCACGAAGCGCTCCACGGCGGCCGCGTACTCGGGCCGGGTGTAGAACCGCCAGCCGCCCGCCACGAGCCGCAGCTCGAAGCCGCGGCGCTGCACGGTGTACTCGTCGGCGAGCTCCCGCAGCGCGTCGGCGACCTGCCGCCGGGGACGATCGAGGATCTTGGCGAGGTGCTCCTCGGTGGCCGGTTCGTCGACGACCATGAGGACGGCCTCCAGGGCGGGCCGCAGCTCAAGATCGGCGACGGCGCCCGCCAGGTCTCCCGCGGGGCTCCCCGCGCTCATGGGGCCGGTGGGGCTCATGGGGCCGTCTCCTCACTCGTCTCACTCGTCTCACTCGTCTCGCCCGGCGCATCGGGCGCGCGGTCGAACTCGTCGGTCACCGTCGGCTCCCCGTCGCCGTCCCCGCCGGTCCACCGCACCAGCAGCTCCCCCAGGGCGGCCTCCTGGTCCAGCTCCACGGCCTTCTCGCGGTACAGCTCAAGGAGCGCGAGAAAGCGCGCGACGACGGTGAGGGTGTCCCCCGCGTCCTCCACGAGCATTTGGAAGCTGAGCTCGCCCCGCTCCCGGAGCCGGGCCACGACCACCCCGGCCTGCTCCTGCACGGAGACCAGCGGGGCATGGATGTGGTCGACGTACACCTGGGGCTTCGCGCGGGGCTGCATCGCCTTCACCGCGAGATGGGCGAACCCCTCGGCGCCGATGCTGATGACGACCTCGGGCAGCAGCTCCGCGTGGTGCGCCTCGAGACCGACGGTGCGCGGATAGCGCCGCGCCTCCTGCTCGAGCCGCTCGCTGAAGATGTCGGCGATGCGCTTGTACGCGCGGTACTGGAGCAGCCGCGCGAAGAGCAGGTCCCGCGCTTCGAGCAGCGCGAGATCCGCCTCGTCCTCGACCTCGGCGGAGGGCAGGAGCCGGGCCGCCTTGAGGTCGAGCAGCGTGGCGGCGACCACGAGGAACTCGGTGGTCTGATCCAGGTCCCAGTCGGGCCCCATGGCGCGGATGTACGCCATGAACTCGTCGGTCACCGTCGAGAGGGCGACTTCGGTGACGTCCATCTTGTGCTTCGAGATGAGCTGAAGCAGCAGATCGAAGGGGCCCTCGAAGTTGGCGAGACGGACCTTGAACCGCCCGTCGTCTGGCGCGGGCTCCGGCTCGGGGGCCGACTCGGACTCCGGCTCAGGGGCCGGCTCCGGTTCGGGAATCGGATCCGGCTCCGGCGCGGGCTCCGCGGGAGCCGCACCCGGGCCGCGCCCCAGCGCACGCCGACGGGCGGCCGGTGCGGAATCGTCGTTCAGGGGCATCGGCGGGAACGCTACCGCTACCGCCCGCGCAACCGTCGTACGAGAATGCTCGCGTCCCCGCGGGACTCCAGATCCGCGAGCACCACGGCCACCGCCTCGCGGACGATGCGCCCGCGGTCGACCGCGAGGCCGTGCTCGCCCCGCAGCACGAGGCGCGCGTGCTCCAGGTCCATCAGCTCCTCGGCGGAGACGTACACGGTGATCTTCTCGTCGTGCCGCTCGCGCCCGCTGGGCCGCCGGTTGGCCGCCCGTGCGCGTCGCCGCGCCTGTGCCGTGGAGGAGGCGTTCGCGGACCGGCCGCCGCTCTGTGCGGCGGCTCCTTCCTGGCCCTGGGCCTGACCCTGCCCCTGGGCGGCGCGGCCCTCGGCCGTGGCCGACCGGCTGCGGGACTCGCCCGACTCCGCGTCGGCGGCGCCGTGTTCGGCGGCGTCACCGCCGTCCGACTCCGCGCCGCTGCCGTGCGCGTCACCGGCAGCGGTGTCGTCGCTCTCGCCGGCCGGCGACGGCACCCGTGCCTCGCCGTTCGCCTGGCGTCGCGGGGACGACGACTGCAGCGCCATCCCCCCGGTCGTACGGAACAGTTCGTCGGCCCCCGGCAGACTCACTCGGCGTGACACCGGGCGAGCACCTCCCTGGCGAGCTGGCGATAAGCGGCCGCGCCGACCGAGTTCGATGCGTACGTCGTGATCGGCTCACCGGCGACCGTGGTCTCCGGGAAGCGGACCGTGCGCCCGATCACCGTGTGGTACACGTGATCGTCGAAGGCCTCGACCACCCGCGCGAGCACCTCACGGCTGTGCACCGTGCGGGAGTCGTACATGGTGGCCAGGATGCCGTCGAGCTCCAGGTCGGGGTTGAGCCGCTCCTGGACCTTCTCGATGGTCTCCGTCAGGAGGGCCACACCGCGCAGCGCGAAGAACTCGCACTCGAGCGGCACGATCACCTTGTGGGCCGCCGTCAGGGCGTTCACGGTGAGCAGGCCGAGCGAGGGCTGACAGTCGATCACGATGTAGTCGTAGTCCTGCATCAGCGGCTTCAACGCCCGCTGCAGCGTGGACTCGCGCGCGACCTCGCTCACCAACTGCACTTCGGCGGCGGACAGGTCGATGTTACTGGGCAGCAGGTCCATGTTCGGGACCGCCGTCTTCAGCAGCACCTCGTCGGCCGACATGCCCCGCTCCATGAGCAGGTTGTAGACCGTCAGGTCCAGCTCCATCGGGTTCACCCCGAGGCCCACCGAGAGGGCGCCCTGCGGGTCGAAGTCGACCAGCAGGACCCGGCGTCCGTACTCCGCGAGCGCGGCGCCCAGGTTGATGGTCGACGTCGTCTTGCCCACGCCGCCCTTCTGGTTGCACATCGCGATGATCTTCGCGGGACCGTGATCGGTCAGCGGTCCCGGGATCGGGAAGTACGGCAGCGGGCGTCCCGTGGGACCGATGCGCTCACGGCGCTGACGGGCCGCGTCCGGGGCCAGCGTGGCCGCGTACTCGGGATCGGGCTCGTACTCGGCGTCAGGGTCGTAGAAGTGCCCCTGGGGCAGTTCCTCGTAGTCGGCGAGTTGGGTGTGGGTGGTGTTTTCGCCACTCCGGTCGCCGGCCATGGCGTTCACGTGATGGCCATCCATGCTCTGGGGTGCAGACGATGTTGACTGGGCCGACTGGGCCGCTCGCGTCGGCTGCGGTTTCTGGCGGGCTTCGAAGGTGCGGACAGCGACGGAGCCGACAGCCTCGAGCCCCACGGGTCCTTGGCCGCGCTCAGACATTCCTGGTTGACCACCCCCGGGAGCAAATGTCGACTCATTCACAAGTCGTCTTACCTCCTTGGTGACCAGGAAATTTCTCGATAGGTCAGCGTGGCACCATGCCGACGGTTGGCGACTCTATGGCGTGTCACCGGTCCGCAGCAACACAATCCGCCGGACCCGGCCCGATGTGTCGGCAATCGAACGCCCCCATGTCAAGGGTGTGCGGCGTGTCTTCGGCGCGATTCCGGGGTGTGCGAATCGGTTAAAGGGTTACGTTCAAGGCGAGTTGACCATGTCCACGGACATACGCATACGGCCGGACCCCTCTCAAGGTCCGGCCGTGGGCGTGAGATTGACGACTTTCGTTGACGAAAGCGGTCGGGTTCAGCTTCGGGTTCAGCCGAGGAGCGTCTCCAGCTCGACGTGCTCGAGGCCGTGCGACTCCGCGACCTCCTTGTAAACGACCTTGCCGTCATGGGTGTTGAGACCCAGGGCGAGCGCGTGGTCACGGCGCAGCGCCTCGACCCAGCCGCGGTTCGCCAGCTCGACGATGTACGGCATCGTCGCGTTGGTCAGCGCGTACGTCGAGGTGTTGGGCACCGCGCCGGGCATGTTGGCGACGCAGTAGAACACCGAGTTGTGGACCGGGAAGGTCGGCTCGGCGTGCGTGGTCGCGTGCGAGTCCTCGAAGCAGCCGCCCTGGTCGATCGCGATGTCGACAAGGACACTTCCCGGCTTCATCCGCGAGACGAGCTCGTTGGTGACGAGCTTCGGCGCCTTCGCGCCCGGGATGAGGACGGCGCCGATGACGAGGTCGGCGTCGAGGCAGGCCTTCTCGAGCTCGAAGGCGTTGGAGACGACGGTCTGGATCTTCGTGCCGAAGATCTTGTCCGCCTCCTTGAGCTTGTTGATGTCCTTGTCGAGCAGGGTCACGTGGAAGCCCATGCCGATGGCGATCTGCGCGGCGTTCCAGCCGGAGACGCCACCGCCGATGACGACGGCCTTGCCGGCCGCGACACCCGGGACACCGCCGGGCAGCACACCGCGGCCGCCCTGGGCGGCCATCAGGTGGTAGGCGCCGACCTGCGGGGCCAGGCGGCCCGCGACCTCGGACATCGGGGCGAGCAGCGGGAGCGCGCGGTTCGCGGTCTCGACGGTCTCGTACGCGATGGCGGTCGTGCCGGACTCCAGGAGCGCGTCCGTGCACTCCTTGGACGCGGCCAGGTGCAGGTAGGTGAAGAGGGTCTGGTCCTTGCGGAGGCGGTGGTACTCCTCGGCGATGGGCTCCTTGACCTTCAGGAGGAGGTCGGCCGTGGCCCAGACCTCGTCCGCGGTGTCCAGGATGACGGCGCCCGCGGAGACGTACTCCGCGTCCGTGATCGAGGAGCCGACACCGGCGTTCCGCTCGATGACGACCTGGTGGCCATGGCGCACCAGCTCATGCACGCCTGCGGGGGTGATGGCCACCCGGAACTCGTTGTTCTTGACCTCGCGGGGGATGCCGACCTTCACGTCGATCACGGTCCTCTTGGCTCAGGGGTTTTTCGGGCAATGCACTACATACCGATACACAAGAGGGCGCATCGGAGACACCACGGAAGTACGCGGCGGAGCCAGTCTAATGAAGGACTTCTCGCTGTCTAGCCTTTCAATGCATCAATCTTCTGCGATAGTGCTACGGATTTCGTAGGCGGAAGGTCTGGCTCCAGCTGGTGATGCAAGCCCGGTGACCTCCTCCGTCCCTGTTCCCAGCATGCGCTCGGCGGCACTGCGGTGCAGCCGGGCGGCCGCCGGGTCGCCGAGCCGGTCCAGGGTGTCGGCCAGCCTGAGCTGCAGCGCTGCCTGAAGACGTACGTCACCGGCCTGCCGCGCCCAGTCGACGGCCTCCTGGCAGGTGCGCAGCGACTCCTCGGGCCGCCCCGCGTACTCCTGCACCCGCGCCAGCTCGCTCAACGCCCTTGCCTGGCCCGCCACATCACCGGCCTTGCGGTAGCCGGTGACCGCCGAGCTCCAGTTGCGCAGCGCCTCGCCGTAACGGCCCGCGTACGTGTGCGCCGTCCCGATGCGGCCGTAGAGCCGTGCGGCATCGGCGCGCTCGTCGCGCGTGAGGCGCTGGGCGAGCGCGCGCCCGAACCAGTCGGAGGCCCGCGACCAGTCCCCCAGCTCCTGATAGGCGCCGCCTACGGATTCCATCGCGCGGCCGGTCGCGTACGGATCATTTGCTTCCCGTCCGGCGTCCAGCGCGAGCCGATAGCGCCCCAGCGCCTCGTGCGTGCGTCCCGTCCGCGCGTCCAGATCCGCGAGATTCAGCAGGGCCGCCGCCTTCTCGCGGGGCAGGTTGCGCCGCTCGGCGACATCGAGGACGAGCCGGTGTACGCCGTACAGCTCGGGAGCCGCCTCCTCCGTGCCCCGGTGGGCGACCAGCGCCCGCGTCAGGGCCGCCATCAGGCGCCGCGCGAGGGTGTCGAGCTCCCCGTCGGCGACCGCGAGGCGGGCCGCGGCGAGCAGGGCGGGCTGCCGGACGCGCAGCCACTCGGAGGCGGCCGCCGGATGGGGGAAGCGCAGGGCGCGCGGCAGCCCGGCGAGCTTCTTGCGGGCGCCCGAGTCGTCCGGCTCCGTGACCGCCCGGCAGGACTGGAGGAGGCGTACGGTCCGCTCCAGCATCCTGGCCCGCGCGAGCTGCACCTCGGCGGGCCGGTCCTGGCTCTCGGTGCGCGCACGGAGCAGCGGCAGCAGGCAGGCCGGCAGCTCGTACTGCGGAAGGGACGAATTCACGGCCCTGACCAGGCCGAGCTTCACGAAGTCGTCCAGGGTCGTGCGGGCCGCGGAGACCGAGCAGCCCGCGAGCGCGGACGCGGTGTGCGGGTCGAGGTAGCCGGCCGGGGCGAGGGAGAGATAGCGCAGTATCCGCGCGGCGGCGCCCGGCAGCGAGGTGTACGAGAGCTCGAAGATGCGGGCGAGGGCGCCGGAAGCGGACTCGTCCTCGGACCGGTCGTGCACCTGCTTGGCCAGGTCGGCGACGGCCGCCTTGGGCCGCCCGGAGAGCCAGCCCCCGGCCAGGACGAGCGCGGCGGGGTGCGCGGCGCAGGCCTCGACCAGGCTCTCCGCCGACCGCGGGTCCACGGTGATGCGCACCGGGCCCGCCGCGCGGGAGAGCAGTTCGACCCCCGCGGCGGTGTCCAGGCCGCCCAGCGTGCAGGGCCGCACGTCCGGGATGCCGGTGAGCGGACCCTCCGAGACGGCGACGACCAGGCACTCGGGCGTGTCCGGGAGCAGCGGGTCGACCTGCTCGGCGTCCGCGGCACCGTCGAGAAGAAGCAGGGCCCTGCGGCCGGAGAGGGCCTCGCGGAGCACCTCGGCGAGCTCGTCCTCGTCGGCGCCCGGCGGCGCGGGGACCTCGAGGGCGTCGAGGAGTTCCCGGGCGGTGCGTTCCGTGGGCACGCGCGTGCCGTCGGGTTCGCTGAGGTGGGCGCGCAGCACCCCGTCGGGGTAGTCGTCGGCGACCTGCCGGGCGAGTTCCTCGGCGAGCGCGGAGCGGCCGGAGCCGGGGCGGCCGGCGATGAGGAGCACGCGCGCCCGGGGCGCCTTGCGGCCCGCGATGGTGTCGAGCCCCGCGCGGTCGATGTCGGCGCGGAGCTCTTTCAACTCCCTGCGCCGGCCGACGAATTGACTGTCCTCGGACGTCCGGGCCGGAGCGGGCCGCGGCACCGCGCCGCCCGCCGCCGAACCGTCCGTGTCGACCGCCTGATCCGTCACGGGTCATGCTCCGTCCGCCTGCGCGCGAACCCGCCGGGACTCCGGGCGGGACGCTTCCAGAGCCTAGTTCAGGCCCTGGTGTCTCCCTTGGCGAGCGGCACGCACAAGTCCCCCGATCGGATCAGCAGATCGTCACACCGGAGGATCTCTCAGGCCTCGAAGGGGCGCGCGGGCCAGGGCGCCTCGGCGGGACGCAGCGCGTCGACGCCGTCGCCGCTCAGCGCGGCGGTCAGCGAAAGGGCGCCCACGACCAGGCAGTTGTTGTGCAGCTCACCGGCGAGCACACCGCGTACGAGCTCTTCGAGCGGTACGCGCGCCAGCTCCATGTCGGCCTCCTCCTCGGAGACCTCGAAGCGCTCGCCCTCGGCCTCGGACAGATCGCGGGCCAGGAAGATCCGCACGGCTTCGTCGCAGCCGCCGGGCGTGGTGTAGACGTCGGTCAGGACACGCCAGTCCTCGGCCTTGACGTGCGCCTCTTCGTAGAGCTCGCGCTGGGCGGCGTGCAGGGGGTTCTCGCCGGGGATGTCGAGCAGCCCCGCCGGGATCTCCCACAGCTTGTGGCGGACGGGGTGGCGGTACTGGCTGAGCACCAGGACGCGGCCCTCGTCGTCCAGGGCGAGCACCGCGACCGAGCCGGGGTGCACCTGGTAGTCACGGTGCACGACGGACCCGTCGGGCATGACCACGTCGTCGGTGCGCACCGAGGTCTTGTTCCCCACGAAGGGCGTCTTCGTCGCCGTGACCTGCCACTCCTCGGCGGTGTCCTTGATCGTCATGTCGCCCTGTCCTCCCACACGTGCAAACAGAAACCGGGGCACGCGCCTCATAAGGCTCGTACCCCGGCAACCGTATCGCTCTTGTGTTACTTGCCCGTCTGGCGCTCCACCGCGGCCTTCACCAGGCCCGCGAAGAGCGGGTGCGGACGCGTCGGGCGCGAGCGCAGCTCCGGGTGCGCCTGCGTGGCGACCAGGTAGGGGTGGACCTCGCGGGGGTACTCGACGTACTCGACGAGCTTGCCGTCCGGGGACGTGCCGGAGAAGAGGATGCCGGCCTTCTTCTCGAGCTCGGCGCGGTAGGAGTTGTTCACCTCGTAGCGGTGACGGTGGCGCTCCTCGACGTACTCCTTGCCGTCGTACACCTCACGGGCGATGGAGCCCTCGGCGAGCTTTGCGGGGTACATGCCCAGGCGCATCGTGCCGCCCATGTCGCCCTCACCGGCGACGATGTCCAGCTGCTCCGCCATGGTCGAGATGACCGGGTGGGCGGTGGCGGCGTCGAACTCGGTGGAGTTGGCGTCGGGGATGTCCGCGAGGTTGCGGGCGGCCTCGACGACGATGCACTGCAGGCCGAGGCAGATGCCGAGCAGCGGCACCTTGTGCTCACGGGCGTACTGGATGGCGCTGACCTTGCCGTTGACACCGCGCTCGCCGAAGCCGCCGGGGATCAGGATCGCGTCGACGTCGCCGAGCTGCTTGGCGGCGCCCGCCGGGGTCTTGCAGTCGTCGGAGGTGACCCACTTGACCTTGACCCGGGCGCGGTTGGCGAAGCCGCCGGCGCGCAGGGCCTCGGTCACCGAGAGGTAGGCGTCGGGCAGGTCGATGTACTTGCCGACCAGCGCGATGGTGACCTCGTGGTTCGGGTTGTGCACCCGGTCCAGGAGGTCCTCCCACTGGGTCCAGTTCACGTCGCGGAACGGGAGGTCCAGCTTGCGGACCACGTACGCGTCCAGGCCCTCGGTGTGCAGGACCTTCGGGATGTCGTAGATCGACGGCGCGTCCTTGCAGGCCACGACCGCGTCCTCGTCGACGTCGCACATCAGCGAGATCTTGCGCTTGATGGCGGTCGGCACGTCGCGGTCGGCGCGCAGCACGATGGCGTCCGGCTGGATACCGATGTTGCGCAGGGCCGCGACCGAGTGCTGGGTCGGCTTGGTCTTCAGCTCGCCGGAGGGGCCGATGTAGGGAAGCAGCGAGATGTGCACGACGAAGACGTTGTCGCGGCCGACCTCGTGGCGGACCTGGCGGACGGTCTCCAGGAACGGCAGGGACTCGATGTCGCCCACCGTGCCGCCGACCTCCGTGATGACCACGTCGACGTCGTCGGTGGCCATGCGGCGGATGCGGTGCTTGATCTCGTTGGTGATGTGCGGGATGACCTGCACCGTGTCGCCGAGGTACTCGCCGCGCCGCTCCTTGGCGATGACCTGCGAGTAGACCTGGCCGGTGGTGACATTGGCCGTGCCGTCGAGGTCGACGTCCAGGAAGCGCTCGTAGTGGCCGATGTCCAGGTCGGTCTCGGCGCCGTCGTTCGTGACGAACACCTCACCGTGCTGGAAGGGGTTCATCGTGCCCGGGTCGACGTTCAGGTACGGGTCGAGCTTCTGCATGGTCACGCGCAGGCCACGCGCCTTGAGGAGCGCACCCAGGCTCGAGGCAGTCAGACCCTTGCCGAGGGAAGAGGCGACACCCCCGGTGACGAAGATGTGCTTGGTCGTCGATGACGCAGAGGATCGAGTCTGCATGGCCAAGAGGGGGCTCCCGTGGTCGCGGTCTGAAGGGTGCGTACCGGCCTCGTCCCAGGTTTTGGAGGAGGTGCCGTCGCTGCGGTTCGGGGGTTCTAGGACCACCGGCTCACGGGCTACCAGGGTATCAGCGCTCGGACGAGGCTGCTTCCGGCCACGCTCGGACACCCCCGTCACACCTCCCTCACCAGGCGCTCACCCGTTCGGCGCAGGCCGGTTGCCGGGAGCGGCGCGCAGATCACCGGGGTGCGTCGTATCCTGCTCGGACACTGGCTGCCGAGCCGGACCGACCAACGGCAATCACCCCCTACCGTTCTTGGAACAAGAGGCTCGCGCAGTTCGTTTTACAGCGAACCCTTGACCGTAGTAGCGAGCGCCCCGAGAGGGCGACGTGGCCGTTTGACTGGAGATGCACGTGGCCGGGCGCATCGAGGATTACGCACTCATCGGAGACATGCAGACCGCTGCCCTGGTCTGCCGGGACGGCACAGTCGACTGGCTGTGCCTGCCCCGCTTCGACTCTCACGCCATCTTCGCCGGATTGCTCGGCACGGAGGAGCACGGATTCTGGCGGCTCGGGCCCGCGCACAGCCCCGACGCGCCACCGCCGACCGCCGCGCGGCGCACGTACCGCGGCGACTCGCTGATCCTGGAATCCGAGTGGGACACCCCGCGCGGCACGGTCCGCGTGACGGATTTCATGCCGCCGCGCGACACGGACGCCCCGCAGCTGGTGCGGATCGTCGAGGGCGTCAGCGGCCGGGTGCCGATGCGCTCCGCCCTGCGCATGCGTTTCTCGTACGGCCGTGTCGTGCCCTGGGTGCACAAGGTCGACGAGCGCACCGTGGCCGTCGCGGGGCCCGACTCCGTGTGGCTCGACACGTCGGCGGAGACCTTCGGCAAGGACCTCACGACGTACTCGGACTTCACGGTCTCGCCCGGTGACCGGGTCGCGTTCACCATCTCGTGGCAGCCCTCGCACAAGGAGCCGCCGCCGCCCGCCGAGCCCGAGAACGCCCTGGTGGCGACGCAGGACTTCTGGCGCGAATGGGTGGACCACTGCACGTACCACGGCCCGTACCGCGAGGCCGTGGTCCGCTCGCTGATCACCCTGAAGGCCCTGACGTACGCCCCCACGGGCGGCATCGTCGCGGCGCCCACGACGTCGCTGCCGGAGGACATCGGAGGCTCCCGCAACTGGGACTACCGCTACACCTGGCTGCGCGACGCCGCCATCACGCTCTCCTCGCTGCTGCGCACCGGATACCGCGAGGAGGCCCGCGCCTGGCGCGAGTGGCTCCTCCGGGCGGTGGCGGGCGACCCCGAGAACCTGCAGATCATGTACGGCATCGCGGGCGAGCGCGAGCTCGGCGAGGCCGAGCTCGACTGGCTGCCGGGGTACGAGGGCTCGACACCGGTCCGGGCCGGCAACGGCGCCGCGCACCAGCTCCAGCTCGACGTGTACGGCGAGGTCACCGAGGCCCTGCACCTGGCGCACATGACGGGCCTGGCCCGCAGTGACTACGCCTCGCTGCTCCAGCTCAAACTGATCCGGTATCTGGAGACGCACTGGGACCAGCCGGACGAGGGCATCTGGGAGGTCCGCGGCCCGCGCCGCCACTTCGTGCACTCCAAGGTGATGGTGTGGGTCGCCGTCGACCGCACGATCAAGCTCATCGAGTCCGGTGACGCGGACGGCCCCCTGGACAAGTGGCGCGACCTGCGCGACGACATCCACCGGGACGTCTGCGAGAAGGGCTACGACAAGGAGCGCAACACCTTCACGCAGTCGTACGGCTCGAAGGAGCTGGACGCCTCGCTGCTCCTCATCCCGCAGATGGGCTTCCTGCCGCCCGACGACAAGCGCGTGATCGGCACGATCGAGGCGATCCAGCGGGAGCTCTCGACGTCGGACGGCTTCATCCTGCGCTACCCGACGACCGGCGACGGGGAGAACCTGGACGGCCTGGAGGGTGACGAAGGCGCCTTCCTCGCCTGTTCGTTCTGGATGGCGGACGACCTGGCGATGATCGGCCGGGTCGACGAGGCCCGCAAGCTCTTCGAGAAGCTGCTCGCGCTCCGCAACGACCTGGGCCTGCTCGCGGAGGAGTGGGACCCGCGGCTCCAGCGCCAGGTCGGCAACTTCCCGCAGGCGTTCAGCCACGTGCCGCTGATCGACACGGCACTGCGCCTGACGGCCAGCGGGGCGTACGGCGGCTAGCCGGGACCTGCGGCTCGGGACGGCGACGGGCTCCTCCGTCGCCGTCCGTTTCATGTCCACGGCGACAGTTGTCGGGATATGAGCGGAACGGATCACTCCCGTAACCGGTCGGAGATGTTCCCGGAGCGAATGCGCAGGTAGCGTCCGCCCCATGGAAAGTCAGGGCACGCAGGGCACTCAGGGCGGCATCACCGTGCAGCGCGCCCTGGAACTTCCGGGTCTTCGCGGCGGGCTGCCCGAGGTCGTCGCGGGCGCCGAGCGGCTGCAGCGCACGGTGCGGTGGGTGCACGCGGGCGAGGTGCCGAACATCGCCTCGCTCCTCAAGGGCGGCGAGCTGCTCCTGACCACGGGCCTCGGCCTCGGCGCGCGCCCCGCCGAGCAGCGTGTCTTCGTGCGCAAGCTCGCCGAGCGCGGCATCGCGGCCCTCGTCGTCGAGCTGGGCCCGCGCTTCACGCGGCTGCCCGCGGCGATCGTGGAGACGGCGCGCGCCGCGGGGCTTCCGCTGGTGCAGCTGCACCGGGAGGTGCCCTTCGTGACGGTCACCGAAGAGATCCACACCGAGATCGTCAACGGCCACTACGCGCTGCTCCAGCGGGCCGAGGAGGTCCACCGGCGCTGCACGGAGGCGCTGCTCGGCGGGGGCGGCGTACCCCAAGTGCTGCGCGTGCTCGCGGACTTCAGCGGCAATCCGGTGTTCCTGGAGTCGCCGGACGGGCAGCTTCTGTACGCCGCCGGGGCGGGCACGGAGTGCGCCGATCCGCTCCAGGTGTGGGAGGGGCTGCGGGGCCGGAGCGTCGACAAGGACGGGCCGCCCGCGGGCGCGCTGCTCGTCGACGTGCCCGGCGGCGGCCCCGGGTCGGGCTCGGTGCGTGCCCGCCTCGTGCTGCTCGCCGTGGAGTCCGCGCTGCTTCCGGTGCACCGGATCGCGGCGGAGCGGGCCGCGGGCTCGCTCGCGGTGGTCCTGATGCAGGCGCGCCAGGAGGAGGAGCTCGCCGCGCGCGGCCGGGGCGACTTCCTGACCGACCTCGCGGAGGGGCGCATCCTGGCCGACGACGCGCCCGCCCAGGCGCGGGTGCTCGGCTTCAAGCCCGGCGAGAGCCCCCTGCTGCCGGTCGTGATGCGCCTCGCGGACGGGCTGCCGCCGGGCGGGGGCTGGGCGGTGCTCGCGCGGGCGGTGGCGGAGGAGCTCGCGGCGGTGGGGGTGCCGGTGCTGCTCGGAGTGCGTCCGGTCGAGGGGCGCGTCCCGCTGCTCCTGGGGCTCCGCTCGGAGTCCGAGCGCACCGCGGTGGCCGACCGGGTCGCCGCCGCGCTGCGGGCGGGCGTGGAGCGGGCGGGGATGCAGCGGGCCGGGGCGCTGCCACCGGTCGTGGTGGTCGGGGTCGCGGGCGGCTGGGCGGCGGCTTCGGCGGGGCTCCGGCACGCGGCGGAGACGGCGACGGCCGCGCAGGGCCTCATCGACCGCCCCTGGTACGACGCGCGGCGCCTGGACATCGACCTGTTGCTGTGGCGCCTGCACAACTACGACGACTCGGCGCTCGCGGCGTTCGTGGACCGTGCGATCGGCCCGCTGCGCGCCCACGACCTGCGCTCGAAGCCGCCGCTGCTTCCCACCCTGCAGACGTATCTGGCGCATGCGGGACGCAAGGCGGAGACGGCGCGCGAACTGCACCTGAACCGACAGACGCTCTACAACCGTCTCGCCAGGATCAGTGAGCTCCTCGGCACGGACCTGGACGACCCGCAGACGGTGCTCGCCCTGAGCCTGGCGCTGCGGGCCCGCAGACACGTGGCGTAGCCGCCCCGCGCACGCCCCTGCCCTACATGCCGAACGGCCGCGTCAACTCGTCGTAGACGCTGAGCACCTGGGTGACCGTCTCGTCCTCCGTCGGCCATGTCGCCGCCTGTGCCGTGCCCTTGTCCTTGAGGCGCTCCCGGAGCGCGGGGTCGGCCAGGAGGCGCGCGACGGCGGTGGCCAGGGCCGCGGCGTCGCCGTACGGGACGAGCACCGCGGCGTCGCCGACCAGTTCGGGGATGCCGCCGACGGCGGTCGCGACGAGCGGCACGCGCGCGTGCAGGGCCTCCTGGGCGAGCACTGAGCGGGACTCCCAGCTGCTGGGCAGCACCACGAGGTCGGCCGCCGCGAGCATCTCCGATACGTCGTCGCGCCGCCCGACGAGCCGGACCGGCAGGCCCTCGCCCTCGATACGGCGTTGCAGCGCGGCGCGTTCCGGTCCCTCGCCCGCGATGACGAGGAGCGGCAGGGGGTCGAGGTGGCGCCACGCGCGTGTGGCCTCGAGGAGGACGTCGTAGCCGCGCTGCCGTTCGAGCGTGCCGAGCGTGACGATCAATGGCCGCCCGACGGCGCCCAGTTCGGCGAGCGCCTTGTGGCGCAGGCCCTCGGCGTCCTCGGCATCCCCGGTGACCGGTCGCGGCGCGGGGAAGGTCACGGGGGCGAGTCGGGCGTCCCGCGCGCCCCTGCTGCGGGCGCGGTCGACGAGGTCGGACGAGGTGCCGAGGACCACGGCCGCGGCCTTGGCGACGCGTCGCTCCAGGAGGCGCAGAAGGCGGGCGCGCGCGCCTTCCGCGTGCGCGCGCGTGTGCCAGGTGACGACGAGGGGTGTACGGCGGCCGGTGAGCGCGAGGGCGGCACGGAGCGCGGCGTGCAGGCCGTGCGCGTGCACCAGGTCGGCGTCGGCGCATGCCAGGCGGAGGGAGGCGACGGACGCGGGGTCGCTGCTGCGGGGTACGTGTACGTGCCGGGCGCCGGTGCCCGTGAGGTCGTAGGCGTCGGCCGCCTCGGTGGGGGCGCACACCGTGACCCGCACGCCCCGCGCCGCGAGGCCCGCGGCGAGCGACCTGACGTGGGCACTGCTGCCCGCGCTGCCACCGCCCAGGACCTGCACGGTGTGCATCGGGGTCTGACCGTGCGGTGAGTGGCTGCTCACGTGGCTCACGTAGCCGGGGCTCCTGGGTAGGCGTCGGGGGCTGCGCCAAGGATGCCAGTCCGTACGGACGTTCCGGCACCGCCGAAAGGTCTCTTCCGTGTCAGGGCGGGCAACTCCCTGACACGGATCACCCACACGGGTGAGGACAACGAGGATTCAGCACCGCGAACGACCCACGGCCCTCGCATCTTCGCAGCGACCCCACTCCCGAAGAAAGACTTCCGAAACTCCGACACACCAGAACTTCCGCCGCCAGCGCCCCCACCTCTCCCCCGGCGCTCCCGAAGCCCGGCGTCGGCAGGTCTGCCCGCGGCGAATGGCGCCGCCGAGCTTGACGACCGGGGGCGCGCACTCCGGCGCCCCGCACCAACCCACGCCCTCACCCGGAACGGCGCACTCCCCACACCTCCAACGACACGGCCCTCCTCCCCGCACACGCCCGCCGCGTGCAGCACGGCCATGGCCGGCGCTGATACCAAGGCCGACCCGCACACCCGAGCCGCACACTCCCGCAGCAATACGGCCCACAGCCAGAACCACGGCCCAACGCGCCCGAGCCCTTATCCCCAGCCCCCGCAACAACGCTCACCTTCGCGCCATACGCGGCTACCGCCACAATCCCTCCCCCACCCCGCAGCAGGGCCCCACGACGCCACAAAGCCACACCCGGCCGAGCCCCTAGGCCCAGCCCCGCGCCACCGCGCACACCTTCTCGCCATACGCGGACACCGCCACACCCCCTCCGGCGTGCAGTACGCGCCCAGCACGACCGGCGACGCTGAGTTTCCCGCCTGAGGCACGCACTCCCGCACCCAGCACCAGGGCCCCCTCAACGCCACAAAGCCACACCCCGGCCGAGCCCCTAGGCCCAGCCCCGCGCCACCGCGCTCACCTTCTCGCCGTACGCGGCCGCCGCCACGACCCCCGCCGCGTGCAGCGCGAGCCCGGCGCGGTTGTTGCCCGTCGTGATGGCCAGGCCGAGTGCCGCGCCCAGGGCGTGTGCTCCCGCGTCGCCGATCATCGCGCGCTCGCCGATGTCCTCCGGCAGGACGGCCGCCGCGGCTCCCAGGGAGGCGGCGGAGAGGACTCCGGAGGCGCCCCGGCGCAGCAGTCCCGGCGTCCCCAGCGCGACCACCGCTGCGGCGGCCCGTCCCGGGCGTACGTCCACGAGGTTGACGAAGTGGGCGGTGCCCGCGATCACGACGCCCGCGAGGAACTTGTCCACCGGCCGCTCCTTGAGCCGTGCGCCCGCGGCGAGCCCCGCCGCGGCGACCCCGAACAATTTCACGGCCCCGCTGGTCACTTCGCCCTCCCGCAGCGCGCCCAGGTGCGCACGGAAGCCCCGGCGCGGATCACCCTCGCCCGCCACGTCGTCGTACGCCCCGCACGCCCCCGCCGCGAGCACGGCGAGCCCGGCCGCGGCGCGGGCCCTGGCAGGCAGCGCCGCGGCTCCGGCCGCCGCACCGAGGGCGGCAGCCGGCCCGGCGTACAACTCCACCGCCCGCCCCGCGTAGTTCTTCCGCTGCCAGCGGTCAGGGCTACCGGGTGCGCGGGAGCGCAACGCGGTGGTGGCCACGCGGGTGACGGCGGCCGAGGCGAGGAGGGCGGTGAGGCGCCGGGCGGGCTTGCGGTCGATCATGCGGGCCAGGCTACGGGGAGGCCGAGCCCGTCCGGCGTTTGAGGACGAACTCGGCGAAGCCGGTGATCTGCGGTACACAAGGCACCCAGGCACAAGGCACCCAGGCACCCCCGACCAAGGCACCCCCCGCTCAAGGCGCCCCGCCCGCTACCCGTCCCCCCGAGCCGTCGCCAGCAACTCCTCCGCATGCGCCCGCGCGGTCTCCGAGTCCTCCTGACCCGCCAGCATCCGGGACAGCTCCCGCACCCGGTCCTCGCCTTCGAGCACGAGAACCCCGGACCGCGTCACGGACCCGTCGTTCGTCTTCTCGACAAGGAGTTGCCGGTCCGCGAACGCCGCCACCTGCGGCAGATGCGTCACGACCACGACCTGCGCGGACTTGGCGAGCCGTGCGAGCCTGCGGCCGATCTCGACCGCGGCCTTCCCGCCGACACCCGCGTCGACCTCGTCGAAGAGATACGTCGGCACGGGATCCGTGCCCGCGAAGACCACCTCGACGGCGAGCATCACACGCGAGAGCTCGCCGCCGGACGCACCCTTGGCGATCGGCCGCGGCGGGGCCCCCGGATGCGGGGCGAGGAGGAGTTCCACCTCGTCGACGCCCGAGGGACCGTACGCGACGAAGCGCCCGTCGACCGGCACACCGTCCGCGCCCTCCGGCACCTCCGTGGCGGTGATGTCGATCGTCACGCGCGCGTGCGGCATCGCGAGCGAGGCCAGCTCCGCGGTGACGGCCGCGGCGAACCGCGACGCGGCCTCCTGGCGCGCGTCGGTCAACGCCTGCGCGAGCCCCGCGAGTTCGCCGCGGAGCGCGTCCCGCTCGGCGGTGAGTTCCTCCAGGCGGTCGTCGTCGCCCTCGAGTTCGGTGAGCCGCGCGGCCCCCTCCTCGGCCCAGGCGAGCACGGAATCGATGTCGGCACCGTACTTCCGGGTCAGCTGGGTGAGCGCGGCCCGCCGCTCCTCCACCGCCGCGAGGCGCAGGGGATCGGCGTCGAGGTCGTCGGCGTATCCCGCGAGCTCTCCCGCCACATCGCCCAGCAGAATCCCGATCTCACCGATCCGCTCGGCGAGCGCGGCCAGCGCGGGGTCATGGGACCGCACCGCTTCGAGCGCCCGGTGCGCGCCCGCCACGAGCGTCGCGGCGTCGACACCCTCCGGGTCCTCGGGGACCCCCGCGAGCGCGGCGTGCGCGGACGTGGCGGCGGAGGCGAGGGCCTCCGCGTGGCCGAGCCGCTCGGCCTCGGCGGCCAGTTCGGTGTCCTCGCCCGCACGCGGCTCGACGCCCGCGACCTCTTCGAGGCCAAAGCGCAGCAGGTCGGCCTCCTGGGCCCGCTCCCGCGCGCGCGTGGTGATCTCGTCGACCTCGGTCGTCACGGCCCGCAGCCTGCGGTACGCCGCCGTGTACTTGGCCAGCGGCACGGTGACCGCGTCGCCCGCGTACCGGTCGAGGGCCCCGCGCTGCCTGGCCGGCTTGAGCAGGCCCTGCTGATCCGTCTGACCGTGCACCGCCACGAGATCGTCGGCGAGCTCGGACAACAGCCCCACCGGGACCGAACGGCCGCCGAGGTGCGCACGCGAGCGCCCCTCCGCCGAGACCGTACGGCTGATGAGCAGCGCCCCGTCGTCGAGTTCGGCCCCCGCCTCCTCGGCGCGCACGGCAGCCGTGGCATCCGCGGGCACAGTGATCCGCCCTTCCACCACCGCCGCCTTGGCGCCGATCCGCACCAGGGCGGCATCGGCACGTCCGCCGAGCAGCAGGCCAAGGCTGGTGACCACCATCGTTTTGCCCGCACCGGTCTCGCCGGTCACCGCGGTGAACCCCGGCGACAGCTCGACCACTGCGTCGTCGATGACTCCGAGCGACCGTATCCGCATCTCCTCCAACACGGACACGACCTTACGAGGTCATGGGCCAGGTGTGCGACGGCCCCTGGTCTCCTTGCACCGTCCTTCCACGAAGACGCAGGTGGCAAAGGCGGACCGAACGGACGCTGTCACTCGCAGGGGGTGGGGTTTTCCGGGGTGGGGATTACCCCACCACGATCTTCGTGCCAGCCTCCTGGTGCGTGGTGGACCCAGGGCCCCACCATGATCGGTATGGGAACGGGACTGGCATGGGCGGCGCTGCGGGCGCATCGCCCGGCTTTCGTGGGTACGGCGGTGGCCGCGCTCTTCGCGGCGACGGTGGTCAGCGCGTCGACGATGATGCTCGGCGCGACGGGTACGGACGGCCTGTCCGCGCGGGCCCGCAGACAGATCACGGCGAACGGCGTCGGGGACATGGCCCTCGTCCTGCTCATCGGATCGATCTACATGTCGATATTCGTGGTCGCGTCGACCATGGGCACGGCCGTCACCCAGCAGCACCGCGAGCTCGCCCTGGTGCGGTCCATCGGCGCCAGACCCCGGCAGATCCGCCGGGCGGTGGCGGGGCAGGCGCTCGCCGCGTCGGTCCCGGCGGCGCTCGTCGGCTTCGTCGTCGGCGGCTTCGTCGCACGCTGGTGGCACGCGGGCATGGTGTCGCACGGGCTGCTCCCCGCCGAGGCCGACTTCCGGTTCGGCTGGGTCGCCCTGCCGGTGTGCATCGGCGTGGCCGTGGTGACGACGACGCTCGCCGCGTTCCTCTCGGCGCTGCGGTTCTCGCTGCTTCGCCCGGCCCGCGCCCTGAGCGAGGCGGCGACCGGGCGGCGGGGGCTGGGCATGCTGCGGGCGCCGCTCGGCGTGATCGCCGTCGTGGGGGCCTGCGCCCTGGCCGTGCTCCTGTCGAAGCAGCCGGCGGACGAGGCAGGTGAGGGGGCCTTCCTCGTCCTGATCCTCTTCTGCGTCGGCGCGGGACTGCTCGGTCCACGCATCGTCGGGCCCGCGGCCTGGCTGGTCTCCGCGCTGGTGGGCCGGTTCGGCGGCAGCGCGCGCCTCGCCATGCTGAACATCCGCTCGCAGCCCCGCCGCTTCTCCGCCGCGGTCGTGCCGCTCGTCCTGGTCGTGGGCTTCGGCCTGACCAAGATCGGCATGCACACGACGGCGCAGCACCACACGGGCTCGGCGGGCAGCACGGGCGAGGTCTGGCTCGACTACGTGGGCACGGGGTTGTACGCCGGCTTCGCCGCGATCGCCGCGGCGAACACCCTCGCCATGATCTCCTTCGAGCGGCGCCGCGATGTCGCCCTGCTGCGGGTGGTGGGCAGCCGGCGCTCCCAGGTGCGGGCGATGGCGGCCTGGGAGGCCGTGGTCGTCGCGGGTACGGCACTGCTGCTCGGCACCGCGATAGCGCTCGGCACGCTGGCCCCCATCCTCAGCACGGCCTTCGGCTCATCACTCCCGTACCTGCCGTGGGCGGTACCGGCAGGGATAGCGACGGGCACGCTGCTGCTCACCCTGCTCGCGACAGGGCTTCCGGTGGGGAGCGTGCTGCGGCGCCAGGCGATCACCGTGGTCAACGCGACGTGACGCGGGGCGGCGCCCCCGAAAGGGGCGCGGGGCTGTCACATATGCGGCTCCGCCGCGTGGGCGCGCCCAGCCCCCACCGGCCCGCAGGGCATGAGCGCCCCGAAGGGGCGCGGGGAACGGCGCGCGCAACCACACCCGACCCGCAGACATGCCCTCAACAGACGCCCCGCAAGGGGCGCGGGGCTGTCACATATGCGGCTCCGCCGCGTGGGCGCACCCAGCCACGGCAAACCCGCAGCCGAATCCGCTCCAAGCACCACGCTAGTGAGGCGCCCCCCGCCACCCCGAAACCGGCAGGGCGAACTTGGCGACGAGCCGGTCGGTGAACGAGGCGTGGTGCAGCCGGGCGAGCCGCACCGGCACCTCACCCCTGCGCACCTCGACCCGCGCCCCCGGCGGCAGCTCCACGGTCCGCCGGCCGTCGCACCACAGCACCCCGTGCGACGTGTGCTGCTGGACCTCGACGGCGAGCACCGAGTCCGGCGAGGTCACCAGGGGCTTGGCGAACAGGGCGTGGGCGCTGATCGGCACCATCAGGAGCGCCTCCACCTCCGGCCACACCACGGGCCCGCCCGCGGAGAAGGCGTACGCGGTGGATCCGGTGGGCGTCGCGCACACGATGCCGTCGCAGCCGAAGCCGGTGACCGGACGCCCGTCGATCTCCAGGACGACCTCGAGCATCAGCTCGGCCGACATCTTCTGCACGGCGGCCTCGTTCAGCGCCCAGTCGCGGTGCACGACACCGCCGTTGCTGCGCACGACGACGTCGATGGTCATCCGCTCCTCGACCTCGTACGCCTTCGTCACCACCCGGTCGACGACCTTGTCGAGGTCGTCGCGCTCGGCCTCGGCGAGGAAGCCGACCCGGCCCAGGTTCACGCCGAGCATCGGCACCCCGGAGGCGCGGGCGAACTCCGCGCCGCGCAGCAGCGTGCCGTCTCCGCCGAGCACGACGAGCAGTTCACAGCCGTCCAGGCACTGCGGCGTGGCCTCCTTCACCGTGCCCACCTCGGACGGCAGCGGCAGATCGGCCGCCTCCGCCTCCAGGACGCGTACGCCGATGCCGCTGCGCAGCAGTCCCTGGACGACGAGTTCGGCACTGCGGATGGCAGCCGGCCGCCCGGTGTGCGCGAGCAGGAAAACGGTACGAGCTCGGGTCTGGGTCACTCGGGTCTGAGTCAACGGGGCCCCTCCGCCACGGCACGGTCAACGTCCGCCGGGTCGAGTTCGGGCGCCCCGGCACGCAGCCACAGAAAGTACTCGACATTCCCGGAAGGTCCGGGCAGCGGGCTCGCTGTCACGCCACGCACACCGAGCCCGAGCCCCCACGCCTGGCGCGCCACACCGCGTACGGCGTCGGCCCGCAGCGCCGTGCTGCGCACCACGCCGCCGCTGCCCAGGCGTTCCTTGCCGACCTCGAACTGCGGCTTGACCATCAGGACCAGGTCGGCGTCCGGGGCAGCGCAGCGCACGAGCGCGGGAAGGACCAAACCGAGCGGGATGAACGACAGGTCGCCGACGACCAGGTCGACGGGGGTGCCGTCGATGGCCTCCAGCGTCAACTCGCGTACATTCGTGCGGTCCTTGACGGTGACCCGGTCGTCGCTCTGCAGCGACCAGGCGAGCTGGCCGTACCCGACGTCCACGGCGACGACGCCCGAGGCGCCCGCGCGCAGCAGCACATCGGTGAAGCCGCCGGTGGACGCGCCGGCGTCGAGTGCACGCCGCCCCTCGACGACCAGGCCCTGCGGGACGAACGCGGCGAACGCGCCCGCCAGCTTGTGGCCCCCGCGCGAGACGTAGTCGGGGTCGTCCTCGTCGTTCACGACCACGATGGCCGCGGCGGTCTCCACCTGCGTCGCGGGTTTCGACGCGGTGTTCTTGCCGACGGTCACACGACCGGCGGCGATCAGCTGGCTGGCGTGCTCGCGCGAGCGCGCCAGCTTGCGCCGGACGAGCTCGGCGTCGAGGCGGCGGCGTGCCACTCCTGCCACGTTCTGTTCAGCTCCTGTTGTACGGGGGTGAGTACTGGGGTGAGTACTGGGGCGAGGGCGCCGGCGGCCCGGGACGTGCGTCGAGCGCGGTCAGCGCGTCACGCAGGCCCCGGTGTACATCCTCGTACACCTCGATGTGGCCGTCCGTGGCGAGGTGGTCGGCGTCGCCGAGACGCCCGAGCAGGCCGTCCACCTCCGCGTCACCGGTCGGAACACGCTCCACCCCGAGGGGCGCGGGGCCGACGGGGTCGTACGTCTGCGGCTCAGGCTCGGGGCCCGGCAACGAGTCGCTCATGCCACGACGCTACCGCGAAGCGCTGCGGTACCGTCGATCACGATGGCGACGATCGAAGAGTGCCGCACGGCGCTCGACAAACTCTCGGACAACCTGGCGGGCGCCGAAGGCGACGTGCGCGGCGCCGCCGCGCTCGACCGCTCGCTGAGCTGCCGCATCACCGATCTCGACGTGACCTTCACCGGCCGTCTCGAGAACGGCCGGATCACGGTGCTCGACACCTACCCCGGAGCCCCTCGCGAGAAGGCCGAGATCCGCCTCGCCATGGCGGGCGACGATCTGGTGGCGCTGGTCGACGGCGAGCTGAACTTCGCGAAGGCCTGGGCCTCCGGCCGGGTCAAGCTGGAGGCGGGCCTGCGCGACATGCTCCGTCTCAGGTCGCTGCTCTAGCCCCCGCGCCCGCCGCGCCTGCCGCGCCCGCCGCGTCGACCGTCTTCCTCCGCCCCCGCCGTGCCGCGGGCACCACGAGCGGTGTCCCCGACTCCGGGTCGTCGATGATCTGGCACTCCATCCCGAAGGTCTCCCGTACGAGCTCCGCCGTGACGATCTCCGACGGCGGGCCCTCGGCGATGACCTCGCCCTCCCGCAGGGCGATGAGGTGGGTGGCGTAACGAGCCGCGTGGTTGAGGTCGTGCAGGACGGCGACGAGCGTGCGCCCCTGCTCCTCGTGGAGGTCGGCGCACAGATCGAGCACGTCGATCTGGTGCTGGATGTCGAGGAACGTCGTCGGCTCGTCCAGGAGAAGCAGCGGGGTCTGCTGCGCGAGCGCCATCGCGATCCAGACGCGCTGGCGCTGGCCGCCCGACAGCTCGTCGACATAGCGATCCGCGAGTTCGGCGACGCCGGTCGAGGCCATCGACTCGTTCACGATCCGCTCGTCCTGCGCCGACCACTGGCGAAGAAGCCCCTGGTGGGGGTAGCGGCCGCGCGCCACCAGGTCGCCCACGGTGATCCCGTCGGGCGCGATGGAGGACTGCGGGAGGAGGCCGAGCGTCCGCGCCACCTTCTTCGCGGGCATCGACTGGATGACGTTGCCGTCGAGCAGGACACGGCCCGCCGAGGGCTTCAGCATCCGCGACAGGGCGCGCAGCAAGGTGGACTTGCCGCAGGCGTTGGGGCCGACGATCACCGTGAAGGAGTTGTCGGGTATCTCGACGGACAACTTCTCCGCGATGACGCGCTGGTCGTAGCCAAGGGTCACGTCGTCCGCGACGAGCCGATTCACTGCGGCACGCTCCTGCCTGTCGGTGCTCTGGGAGGTATTCGTATCGGTCGCCGTACGCGTCTTCATATCCGCCCCGCCTTGCGCTCGATGACCAGGAGCCACAGCAGGTAGATGCCGCCGAGCACACCCGTGACCACGCCGACGGGCAACTGGTCGGCGCCGAAGGCCCGCTGCGACGCCCAGTCCGCGACGATCAGCAGGGTGGCGCCCATGAACATGGCCGGCATCAGGTTCGGCCCCGGCGAGCGGGTGAGCCGCCGGGCCAGCTGCGGCGCGGTGAGCGCGACGAAGCTGACGGGGCCCGCCGCGGCGGTGGCGGCGGCGGTGAGCAGCACGGCCGAGGCCATCAGGACGATGCGGGTGCGCTCGACGGGCACGCCGAGCGCGTAGCCGACGTCGTCGCCCATCTCGAGCATCCGCAGCGGACGTGCGTAGGTCATGACGAGCGGTACGAGGATGGCGCACAGGACGAGCAGCGGCCAGACCTGCTCCCAGTCACGACCGTTGAGCGAGCCGGTCATCCAGACGACGGCGCGGGCGGCGTCGACGATGTCCGCCTTGGTGAGCAGATAGCCGTTGATCGCGGTGACGAAGGCGGAGACGCCGATGCCGACCAGGACGAACCGGAAGCCGTGCACGCCCCGCTTCCAGGCCAGCACATAGATCGCGAAGCCGGTCACCAGACCGCCCACCAGCGCCCCGCCCGCGACCTGCACCGCGGTGCCCTGGAAGAGGACGATCATGATGAGCGCGCCCGCGGTGGCCCCTTGCCCGAGGCCGAGGATGTCCGGACTGCCCAGCGGATTGCGGGAGATGGACTGGAAGATCGCGCCGCCCAGCCCGAGTCCGGCGCCCACGAGGAGGCCGACGAGGACCCGCGGCAGGCGCAGGTCGTTGATGATGAACTCCTGGCCGGCGTCGCCGTTGCCGAGGAGGGTGCGGATGACGTCGGCGGCGGGGATGGGGAAGTCGCCGGTGCCGATCAGGACGACGCTCGCGGCGAGCGCGGCCAGGATGAGCACGGCGACGACCACGGCCGTGCGGACGTCGAGGCGGAAGCTGAGTCCGCCCCGGGTGCGTATCGCCTTCACAGCTGGGCCAGCCTCCGCCGTCGTACGAGAAAGATGAAGACCGGGGCGCCGATCAACGCGGTGATGATGCCGACCTGCAGTTCGGCGGGGCGCGCGACGATACGCCCGATGACGTCGGCGCCGAGCAGCAGGACCGGCGAGAGGATCGCCGCGTACGGCAGGATCCAGCGCATGTCGGGTCCGGTGAAGGAGCGCACGACGTGCGGCACCATCAGGCCGACGAACATGATCGGCCCGCAGGCCGCGGTCGCCGCCCCGCAGAGCAGCGTCGCTGCGGCCATGGACAGCGCGCGGGTGCGGTTCAGGTGGGCGCCGAGCGCGCGGGCGGTGTCGTCGCCCATCGCCATGGCGTTGAGCGGCCGGGCCAGGCCCAGGGCGAGCACGATGCCGATCACGAGGAACGGCAGGACCTGCAGGATGGTCTCGGTCTTGGCGGAGGCCAGGGAACCGACCGTCCAGAAGCGCATCTTGTTCAGCGCGGCGTTGTCCGTGATCATCACGGCCTGCAGATAGCCGTAGAGCGCGGCGCTCAGCGCGGTTCCGGCGAGCGCGAGCCGTACGGGCGTCGCGTTGCGGGTCCCGCCGAGCGCGTAGACGGCGGCGCCGACCACGGCCGCTCCGGCGAAGGCGAACCACACGTAGCCGCTCAGCGAGGTGACGCCGAAGAAGCTGATGGCGGTGACGACGGCGGCCGATGCCCCGAGGTTGATGCCGAGCAGTCCCGGGTCGGCCAGCGGGTTACGCGTCAGGGCCTGCAGGACGGCGCCCGCGAGGCCGAGGGCCACTCCGACGAGCACGCCGAGCAGCGTCCGCGAGAGCCGCTCTCCGACGACGACATCGCCGTACGTCCCGGTGTCCTGGAAGAGCCCGTGCCAGACCTGGTCCAGGGACATCTGTTTGGCACCGACCGCGATGCTCGCCACGACGACGAGCAACAGCACACAGACCGAGACGAGGAGCCCGGCGCTGCGTATCGCGCGGCGGTTGGGTGGCGCGGGGGCGGTCTCCGCGCTGGCTTCGGGGGGACTGTCGACCAACACCAGGTTAGGTTAGCCTACCCTCGCACTTGACTTCGACGAGAGAGGCACCACCCATGCGTGCCCGCCGCCCGATACCTCCTGGTCCGACCCGACGTGGCGTGCTCGGCATGGACGGCACCCTCGGCATCGGCGGACTTCTGACAGCATGCGGCGGCGACGAGAACGACGCAAAGTCGTCAGGCGGCGCCAAGCGCTGGAGCTTCAAGGACGACCCCGGCACGACGGCGAAGGCCGCCGGTCGCCCGCGCAAGATCGTCACCTACATCGGAGCCTGGGCGAAACTCCCCGCGGTCAAGGCGGACCAGGTCATCTCCTGGTCGAACGAGGCCCAGTTCAGCCACGCCGGCTACGCGCCGCTCATCGAGCAGCTCGCGGCAGCCGTCGACAAGTCGAAGAAGGCGGCAGCCTGATGCCCACCACCCATCGCCCCCTCGCGTCGAGAGGCATGTCCCGCCGCGGACTGCTCGCCTCAGGCGGCGCCCTCGGCCTCGGCGCGCTGCTCAGCGCCTGCGGGAGCGAGGAGAAGAAATCCGGGAAGAGCGCGGACGCGAAGTCCTGGAGCTTCAAGGACGACCGCGGCAAGACCGCCGAGGTGGACCACACCCCGAAGAACATCGTCGCCTACATCAGTACCGCCGCGGCCCTGCACGACTACGGCGTCACCTGCACCGGAGTCTTCGGCCCCTCCAAGCCGGTGGACGGCAAGCCCAACCCCCAGGCGGGCGATCTCGATGTCGACAAACTGACGAGTCTGGGCGAGTCCTTCAACCAGTTCAGCATCGAGAAGTACGCGGCGCTCGAGCCCGACCTCCTGGTCAGCAACATGTTCCCGCCGCCCGCCCTCTGGTTCGTGCCCGCGGACAGCACCAAGAAGATCGAGGCGCTCGCGCCCACGGTCGGCATCAACGGCGCCCGCGCCTCGCTCCTGGAGCCGCTCAAGCGCTACACCGAACTCGCCGAGGCGCTGGGCGGAGACCTCGAGACGGAGAAGGTACGCGCCGCCAAGGCCCGCTTCGACAAGGCCGAGCGCCGGCTGCGCAAGGCGGCGAAGGCCAACCGCGGCCTCAAGGTCCTCGCGATGACCGGCGACGCCGACCAGTTCTATGTCGCCGTACCGGACTCCTACTGCGACCTGAACTACTTCAAGGACCTCGGCGTCGAGTTCGTCGAGGGCAAGAAGAGCGACGACTGGGGCTTCTGGGAGTTCCTCAGCTGGGAGAACGCCGACAAATACCACGCGGATCTCATCATGATGGACAACCGGTCGAGCGCGTTGCCGCCCAAGGAGCTCGCGAAGAAACCCACCTGGGAACTGCTCCCCGCCGTCAAGGCCGGACAGACCGTGCCCTGGTCGATGGAGGAGCGCTACAGCTACGCCGGTTTCGCCCCCGTGCTCGAACAACTCGCCGCCGCCATCGAGAAGTCGAAGAGGCTCACCTGATGTCCGAATCCCCGTACCACTTCTTCGACACCCACGTCCTGCGCACCGAGTACGTCACCCCCTCCATGATCCGCGTCGCCCTCGGCGGCGACGACCTGGCCCGGATGGCATCGGCCGGCCGCGACCAGCGCATCAAGGTGTTCCTGCCGCACCCGGGCCAGGACGCCCCCGTCATGCCGGACACGACGTCCGGCGACGCGGCCAACTGGTACGCCGACTGGTGCGCCCTCGACCCCGACATACGGGGCATCATGCGCACCTACACCACACGTGAACTGCGCCGCGATCCGGACGAGTTGATCGTCGACTTCGCGGTCCACGGCGCGACCCCCTCGCCCCACGACGGGCCGGCCACCAGCTGGGCACGGTCCGCCCGGCCCGGCGCGCGGATCGGCGTGCTCGCCCCGGTCGAGGAGGAGAACGGCGCCTACGACTTCAGGCCGCCGCAGGACACCGACTGGGTCCTGCTCACCGCCGACGAGTCGGCACTCCCGGCGGTCGCGGCCATCCTGGAGACGCTCCCGCCCCAGACGCCGACCCGCGTCTGGATCGAGGTCCACGATCTCGCGGACCAGCAGGAGCTGCCCACGAAGGCCGACGCCGAGATCACCTGGCTCACGGAGGAGGGCTCGACGCCCTCCGCGATCCGCGCCGCCGAGCTGCCTTCGGGCACTCCGTACGCCTGGGTCACGGGCGAGTCCGCGACGGTCAAGACGGTCCGGCGTCACCTGGTCGGCGACCGCGGCTTCGACCGCAAGCGGATCTCGTTCTCCGGCTACTGGCGCAAGGGCACCACGACGGACGAACTGATCGACCGCAACGAAACGGCCTGACCTCCTCCTGGCCCGCCCCACCCGAAGCCACCCCGAGGCCCCGACCACCCGCCACCGGTCGGGGCTTCGCCGCAGGCCGGGCAACAGGGCACTCAGGGCAGCAGGGCACTCAGGCAGCGGCTACACCCCCAGCCGCGACAACGCCTTCCCCGCGTCCAGCGTGCACTTCCCGTCCCCCGCCTCCGTCCACGCCGCCGCGCACAGCGCCCGCAGCCCGTCCATGACCTCGCCCTCGCCGTCTAGCACCAGCTCGTGCCCCCGCACCGAAGCCGTCCACCCGCCGCAGCCGAAGCCGCCCTCCGCCGGGGTCACGTCGGGCTGGCCGGTCAGCATGCCGCGCAGGTCCGCGTCCACGTACGTGGGGCGGTGCTCGGGCGGGGCGGCGAGCAGCTGGGCGCCGTCCGTGACGCCGGTCAGGACGAGCAGCGAGTCCACCTCGCCGTTGAACGCGCCCTCGATGTCCGTGTCGAGCCGGTCCCCCACGACCAACGGCCGCTCGGCGCCCGTCCGCAGGATCGTCTCGCGGTGCATCGGAGGCAACGGCTTGCCCGCCACCTGCGGCTCCGCACCCGTCGCGATGCGGACGACCTCGACCGCCGCGCCATTGCCGGGCGCGATACCCCGCGCACTCGGAATCGTCAGGTCCGTGTTGGACGCGAACCACGGCACACCCCGCGCGATCGCGTAACAGGCCTCGGCGAACCGCCCCCACGCCATGTCGGGACCGCCGTACCCCTGCACGACCGCCACGGGCTCGTCGTCCGCCGAGTCCACCGGCTCAAGGCCACGCTCGCGCAGCGCGACCCGCAGCCCCTCCCCGCCGATCACCAACACACGCGCCCCTTCGGGGACTTGCTCGCTCACCAGCCGAGCCGCCGCCTGCGCGGACGTGATGACGTCCGCGGCCCCCGTCGCGATGCCGAGCTCCGACAGGTGCTCGGCCACCGCGTCCGGCGTGCGCAGCGCGTTGTTCGTCACATACGCGAGATGCATGCCGCCGGACCGGGCCGTCCCGAGCGACTCGACGGCATGGTCGATCGCGTGACCGCCCGCGTACACCACCCCGTCCAGGTCGAGCAGCGCCGTGTCATACGCCTCGCTCAGCACACTTCGGCTGCCTTCGGGCCGCGTCCTGACGGTCTGGCTCATTACGCATCGCTCCTCGATCGATCCCACTCCCCCGATCATCGCTCATGCCACTGACACACATACGATGCAGCAATGAACACAGCGGGTCATACCGACGACCAAGGCCTCGACCTGATCCCGTTCCGGGGCGTGCGCTACGACCCCGATCGGGTCGGCAGCCTTGCCGCCGTGACGTCCCCGCCGTACGACGTGGTCGTACGGCCCGACGGCCTGCTCCACCTGGAGTCCGCGGACCCGCACAACATCGTCCGGCTGATCCTCCCGCAGGCGACCACACCGGCGGCCCGCAACCAACAGGCCGCCGAGACCCTGCACGCCTGGCTCTCCGAGGGCATCCTCGCGCCCGACCCGGAGCCGAGCCTCTACATCTACGAGCAGCGCGACGCCGGCATCCTGCAGCGCGGCGTCATCGGCGCACTGCGCCTCTCGGAGGCCGAGGACGGCATCGTCCTGCCCCACGAAGGCGTCATGCCGCACGTCGTGGAGGACCGCGCGGCCCTGATGCGCGCGACGAGCGCCAACCTGGAACCGCTGCTCCTGACCTACCGCTCGAACGGCGACGCCACGGGCGCGACAGCCGTCATCGAGCGCACCGTGAAGAACAGGCCTCTCCTGTCGACGACCACGGAGGACGGCTTCAGCCACCGCCTGTGGGCGGTCACCGACCCCGCCGACCTGGGAGAGATCCAGTCAGATCTCTCCCACCACCAGGCCCTGATCGCGGACGGCCACCACCGCTGGGCGACCAATCTCAGGCTGCGGTCCGAGCACCCGTCCGACAGCGCCTGGGACTACGGCCTGGTGCTCCTGGTGGACACCGCGCGCTACCCGCTCCGGGTCCGCTCCATCCACCGCTACCTGCACGGACTCCCCGTCTCCGACGCCCTCGCCGCCCTCGGGGACTCCTTCCGCACCCGCACCGTCGAAGGCCCTCTGCCACGCGCCCTCGACGCCCTGGCCGAGGCGGCGGCCGAGGGCAACGCCTTCCTCCTCGTGGGTGACGGCGCCTTCCACCTCGTGGACCGCCCCTCCCCCGACCTCCTCGCCCGTACGATCCCGGCGGACCCGCCGGAGGCCTGGCGCACCTTGGACGCGACGGTCCTGCACTCCACGCTCCTCGATCACATCTGGCAGATCCCGGACGCCCCGGAGCACATCGCGTACATCCACGACACCGAGGCGACCGTGGAGAAGGCGGAACGCGACGGCGGCACGGCGGTCCTGATGCACCCGGTCCGCGAAGAAGTCGTACGCGACCTGGCCCGCCAGGGGGTCACGATGCCCCGCAAGTCCACGTCCTTCGGCCCCAAGCCGGCATCGGGCCTGGTCCTGCGCAGCCTCGACTTCTGAAGCACGCACACACGACACAGGCACCTACGACAAAGGGCGGGACCCCGATGGGATCCCGCCCTTTGTCCGTCGTCCTACGAGGTCAGCCCTTAGGCCTTGCCGCCCTCGCCGCCCTCGTCACCGTCGTCGTCCAGCTCGAAGTCGTCCTCGTCGTAGTACTCCTCCACGCCCTCGTCCTCCTCGTCCTGGACGGGAGCGACGAAGACGACATCGGGCTCGGAGACCGGCGCCGTCTGCGCGACCGGGACCTCCGCGTCGCCCTGGAGCGCGTCGACGAACTCGACACCGTCCAGCTCGGCGAGACGGTCCGACGCGTCGGTGCTGCCGTCCTTGTCGGACTCGACGACCTTCGCGAACCACTCGCGCGACTCGTCCTCACGCCCTGCGGCGAGCAGCGCGTCGGCGTACGCGTACCGCAGTCGCGCGGTCCACGGCTGGACGGAGTTCGACGCGAGCTCCGGGCCCTGCAGGGTGACGATGGCGGCATCGATCTGCCCCAGGTCACGCCGCGCACCGGCGGCGACGAGACGCATCTCGACCTGCCCCGGCTTGTCCAGCTTCTGCACCTCGGGCGCCCCGGCCATGTCGAGCGCCTTCTCGGGCCGGCCCATGCCACGCTCGCAGTCCGCCATGACGGGCCAGAGCTCGACACTGCCGGTCATGCGCTTGGCGGCACGGAACTCACCGAGCGCCTCGCTGTACTTCTGGGTCGCGTACGCCGCGAAGCCCGCCGCCTCGCGTACGGCGGCAACACGCGAGGCGAGCCGCAGCGCGACGCGCGAGTACTCGTAGGCCTGCTCGGGGTCCTCGTCGATGAGGTTCGCGACCATCACCAGGTTCCTGGCGACGTCCTCAGCGAGCCCCTTGGGAAGGCTCTGCAGCTCCTGCTGAACGTCCTTGTCGATCTCGTGGCCCGTGACGTCGTCCGGGATCGGCAGCCGCTTGATCGGCTCGCGGTCACGGTCCCGGTCGTCACGCCCGCGGTACCCACCACGGTCGCCGTCACGCCGGTCATCGCGCCCACGGAACCCACCGGGCCGCCCACCACGGTCGTCGCGCCGCGGCCCACGGTCATCGCGCCCACGGAAGCCGCCACCGCCACCACCGCGGTTGTCGTCGCGACGGAAGCCGCCACGGTCCCCACCGCGATCGCCACCACGGTCACTGCCGCGGTCATCACGCCGGAAGCCGCCACGGTCGCCACCGCGGTCATCCCGGCGGTCGTCGCGACGGAAACCGCCACGGTCGCCGCCACCACGGTTGTCATCACGACGGTCGTCACGCTGGAAAGCGGGACGGTCACCACCGCGGGGCCGGTCATCGCGCCGGTCATCACGGCGATCGTCGCGCCGGAAGCCACCACGGTCACCACCGCGATCGTCACGTCGGTCGTCCCGACGGTCATCCCGGCGGAAGCCGCCACGGTCGCCGCCGCCACCACGATTGTCATCACGACGGTCGTCACGCCGGAACGCGGGACGATCCCCGTCACGACGGAACCCACCGCGGTCGCCACCGCCACCGCCGCGGTTGTCGTCACGACGGAAGCCACCACGGTCACCACCGCGCTCGTCACGCCGGTCATCCCGACGGTCGTCACGCCGGAACGGGGGACGGTCGCCGTCGCGACGCGGGGCGCCGGAGGTCGAGCGGTCGTCACGGCGGAACGCGGGACGGTCGCCATCACGGCGGTCGTCACGACGGGGGCCACCGGAGGTCGAACGGTCATCGCGACGGAACGGAGGACGCCCGCCACCCTCACGGTCGTCACGCCCGCGGAAGCCGCCACCGCCGCCACCACGGTTGTCATCACGGCGGAAGCCACCGCGGTCACCACCGCGATCGTCACGCCGGTCGTCGCGACGGAAACCACCACGGTCGCCACCGCCACCACGGTTGTCGTCGCGACGGAAACCACCACGGTCACCGCCGGCACCGCGGTTGTCGTCACGGCGGAAGCCACCGCGCTCGCCGCCACGGTCATCGCGACGCGGGGCGCCCCGGTCACGGTCGTCACGGCGGGGGCCACCGGAGGTGGGGCGGTCGTCGCGGCGGAACGGAGGACGCCCGCCACCGCTGCGGTCGTTGTCGCGACGCGGTGCGCCGCCACGGTATCCGCCCCGGTCGCCACCGTCCCGGCTGCGCTGCCCGCGCTCCGGTCGCTCGTCGGGAGAGTTGGTGGACATCGGTGACTCCTAGTCTTCGGTACCGCAGTCATTCTCGCGCAGCCGGGTAGCCGGCGCGCTTCGACAAAAACAAAAAGGACCCTTGGTCCCAGCGTGGACGCTGGGACCAAGGGTCCTCCAAAATTTGTTCGGCGGCGTCCTACTCTCCCACAGGGTCCCCCCTGCAGTACCATCGGCGCTATGAGGCTTAGCTTCCGGGTTCGGAATGTAACCGGGCGTTTCCCTCATGCTATGACCACCGAAACCCTATGAAATATCCCGCCGCAGAGCGGGATCCCAAACAGGGCAGCGAACAAGCACACTCTTCAATTAAGTGGTGTAGCCGTTCAGCCGACACAACTGTTCGTTGTTTCAGAACTAACACAGTGGACGCGAGCAACTGAGGACAAGCCCTCGGCCTATTAGTACCAGTCACCTCCACCCGTTACCGGGCTTCCAGATCTGGCCTATCAAC